>JBKECN010000085.1:0-96063 GCA_047974565.1 Actinomycetales bacterium | reverse complement strand
GACCACCGAGACTCCCGACGGACGGTTCTCCGCACTCATGTGCCTCTTCCTGGGCGCGATGAGCCTGGCGGTGCTCGCCGACAACCTCGGAGTGCTGTGGGTGGCGATCGAGGCGACCACCATCACCACCGCCTTCCTGGTCGCCCACGGCGGCGGACGTCACGGGCTGGAAGCGGCCTGGAAGTACGTCGTACTCGGCTCGGTCGGGGTGGCGATCGCCTTCCTGGGGATCGTGCTGCTCTACGCGGCCACCGGTGAGGCGGCCACGCTGTCCTGGCACGCACTACGCACCGGAACCGACCTGGCCGATAGCGCCCGGATCGCGCTGGCACTGGCCGTCCTCGGCCTAGCCACCAAGGCAGGTCTGGCACCGATGCACAGCTGGCTGCCGGACGCCCACAGCCAGGCCCCGGCCCAGGTCTCCGGGTTGATGTCCGGGGTGCTGCTGTCGGTGGCCTTCGTCGGAATCCTGCGGTTGAAGGCGATCAGCGACGCCGCTCTCGGCGTCGACCTGATGCGCACCCTGCTGCTGATCGCCGCGCTGCTGTCGCTCGCGGTCGCGGCCGCGCTGGTGCTCACCCAACGCAACTACAAGCGGCTGCTGGCGTACTCGAGCATCGAACACATGGGCATCCTCGCTCTCGGCGCGGCCATCGGCGGCCCGCTGGCCACCGCCGCTGTGCTGCTGCACATCCTCGGGCACGGACTGGCCAAGGCTGGCCTGTTCGTGGTGGCCGGCCGGATCCTGCGGGCCACCGCAAGCCACGAGATCCAGGACGTGCATTCGCTGCTGGAACGCGCGCCCAGCCTGGCCCGTCCGTGGCTGGCCGGTACCACCGCCCTGCTGGGCTTTCCTCCGTTCACACTGTTCCTCACCGAGGTCGCCATCATCGTCGCCGGATACCAGCGCGGCCTGGTCTACCCGACGACCATCGCGCTGGTGCTGCTGCTCATCGTCTTCGCCGGCATCAGCCGACACGTGCTGGCGATGACGCTGACCCGCCACGATGCGGCGGAGCCGTCGCGCACCCTCGTCCCGGCCACCGCGCCCAGCCCGGCCACTCACCGGGCGGGCCCTCAGCCGGGCGCCGGGCACCCGAGCCCCGAACCAGCCGCACTCCCCGGCGGGGGTGCCCAGCCACCCGGTGCAGGTGGACCCCCCGCGGGAGGAGGGCAACCACCAGTCCCGACCTACGGGCCGGACCCGGCCACCCCGGCCCAGCGCGCGGTCGTGCTCGCAGGCCTGGCCGTTGTGGCCTTGCTGCCGCTGTTGGCCGGGCCGCTGACCACCACCCTCACCGCGGCCGCCGCCGTGCTCGGAGTCACCCCATGACCACGCCACCGCCACTGCCCCCGGCGACCGTCGTCGCCCCCGAGGATCTGGCCGACGCGGTCGTGCCGATGCTGCGGACCGGCGCCCGGCTCGCGCTGGTGGCCGCCCACCACGACCATCACGCTCCCGACGGCATCCGGATCGTCCACTCCTATCTCACACCCGGGGAGCCGCCAGCGGAGATCGAGACCACGGTGCCGCTGACCAGCGACGGCATTACGTCGCTGGCGCAGGTGTCCTACACGGCCGGCCGCTTCGAACGCGAGGTCCGGGATCTGTTCGGAGTTCCACCGATCGGGCACCCGCTGCCCCGGCGGCTGGTGCGTCATGGACACTGGCCGACCGGCTATCACCCGATGCGCCTGGAGGCGGCTCCGGAACCGGCCTTCGATGAGGACCTGGGCTCGTTCCCGTTCTTGGAGGTCACCGGCGACGGCGTCTACGAGATCCCGGTCGGGCCGGTGCACGCCGGGCTGATCGAGCCCGGGCACTTCCGGTTCTCCGTGGTCGGGGAGACCATCCTGCGGATGAAGGCGCGGCTGTGGTTCGTGCATCGCGGGGTGGAGAGGCTCTTCCACGGCCGGCGCCCCGATGACGGGGTGGAACTGGCCGAACGCATCAGCGGTGACACCGCAGTGGGGCACACCCTGGCGTATGTCACCGCGGTCGAGCAGGCGCTGGGCATCGGATGCTCGACCGAAGAGGCGCTGCTGCGGGACGCACTGCTCGAACTGGAGCGGCTGCACAACCATGTCGCGGATATCGGCGCCATCGTCAACGACGTGGGCTACGGCATCGTGCACGCCCAGACCCAGACCCAGCGCGAGCGGTTGCTGCGTCACAACCGGGAGGTCACCGGGCACCGGCTGCTGCGTGGGGCCATCCACCCGGGCGGCTGCGTGCTGCGCGCCCTCCCCGACGTGGACCTGGTCGACGACGTGGCCGAGCAGACCGCGAGCATCGTGGGACTGGCGCTGAGCAACCACACCGTGACCGACCGGCTGACCGGCACCTCGCCGCTGTCGATCGAGGACGCCCGCCGGATCGGGGTGCTCGGCTATGTCGCCAAGGCCAGCGGCCTGGAGATCGACGCCCGGCGCGACCATCCCCTGCACCCGCATGCCCGACCGGTGCAACCGGTCGGGTACACCGCCGGCGACGTGCTCTCGCGACTGCTCGTGCGGGCCGATGAGGTACAGCAGTCGGCTCGGCTGATCCGTGAACTGGTCGCCGCATCCCGGCACTCGCCGAGCACGGACGCGGGACGGATCGGCGGTGGCTCGGGGCTGGGCATCACCGGCCGGGGGCTGGGCATCGTGGAGGCCTGGCGAGGCACCCTCGTGCACCGCGTGGAGATCCGCGAAGGCGTGGTCACGCGCTGCAAGGTGGTGGATCCGTCGTTCTTCAACTGGCCCGCGCTGCCGGTGGCGCTGAAGGACACGATCGTGCCGGACTTCCCCCTGACCAACAAGAGTTTCAACCAGTCGTACGCAGGCAACGACCTGTGAGCGTTGGAGCCTGAAGCTGCCTGCGGTTGGTGGGTACTCGGGTCTGCAGTGGATGTGCCACCAGTTGGCGCCGGCCCGCAGACGGACCTGCACACCGGCGCTGCCGCCAGACCCGATGAGCACGAGGCGCCCGGCGCGAACGACGGAACGCATGTCCATCCGCACGACCGCTTGGGCACCTGATCGAGATACCACCGCACCTGCCGCGCCAGCTGTCGCAGACGGACATGCATACCGGCGCCGCCGCCAGACCCGATGAGCACGAGGCGCCCGGCGCGAACGACGGAACGCATGTCCGTCTGCAGACGCCGTGCTTGGGTCCCCACGCACGAGCCGTGCTCCCGCCCCGCGAGCGGACCTACCGTATTCGACGGAAGTTTCACCGGCTTCCTCGTACACGGGGCAGGGGCAGTCCCATCGCGGCACGGCTGCGGGATACTCGGTCCTGATGGCTGACACCTCGCTTCTACGTTCCACGTCCATGCCCAGCCCGTCGGCGAGTGCATCCCGATCGGGGGGCAGGTCACTGCTGGGTGGACGGATACCCCTTGCCTGGCTGCCTCAACCGGTGCCGGGCCCGACCTGGCGGGAGGCCTCGGCCCGTCGGATCGAGCGAGCCCTGCACCTGGCGCAGGCCAAGGGCACCGGCGGGTGGCATGTCGTGGGAGCCTCCACCGACATCGGTTCGCAGCGGACCGTGACCCGCAGCATCGCCGGGCGCGAGGTGGTGCTGTGGCGAGACGACGCGGGGTCGCTGGTGGCCGGCCCGGGCGCCTGCCCGCATCTGGGCGCGCTGCTCCAGGACTGCCCGGTGCGGGCCGGAGTGGCGTACTGCCGCTGGCACGGCCTGCCGTTGCGGGCAGGTGGCGGGCCGGGCTGGCAGCCGTGGGCCGCGCACGACGACGGTGTGCTGGCGTGGGTGCGCATCCCGGCGGAGGGCGAGGCGGTCACCGATGCTCCGTCGCTGGCCGTCCGGCCGCCTAGTCAGGAGTCCATCGCGGCGGTCGTCAGCCACCGAGCCCGGTGCGAACCGCGGGACATCATCGCCAACCGGCTCGACCCGTGGCACGGAGCCTGGTTCCACCCGTATGCCTTCTCCCACCTCACTGTCGACGCCGCGGCGAGCACCGACGAGCTCCTCGTGGTGGAGGTGGCCTACCGGGTGACTCCCCGGTTCGCGGTACCGGTGGTTGCCGAGTTCGCCTGTCCCGATGCACGCACGATCGTCATGACGATCACCGATGGCGAAGGTGCCGGGAGCGTGGTCGAGACCCACGCCACTGCGCTGGGCATCGACGCCGAAGGCCACCCGGTCACGGTGATGACCGAGGTGAGCATGGCGACCTCGGAGCGGCCGGGCTTCGCCGCGGTCCGGGCGCTGGCACCGCTGGTCCGGCGCGGGATGCGGCACGCGGCATCGCGGTTGTGGGTGGATGATCTGGCCTACGCCGAGCGGCTGTACGAGTTGCGGGCGCGCGGGGAGGACCCGGGCGGCACACCCTCAGCGTGACCTGCCCAGGCCGCCACTCGGTCACCGGCCGCGTCTGCCGAGTCGTCCGCCAGCCCACGAGCCCGTCAGTTCAGCCGATGGTCAACTCAGCTGACCGCCAGCCAAGCCGAGCGTCAGCTCAACTGGCGAGAACGGCGGTTCCGCTCACGCGAACTGGGACATTGTGCCGGTCACTCATCCCCACAGCGTGCCTCAGATGGCGTCGAAACCCACTTCACCGGTACGCACCCGGACCACCGAGTCCAGCGGCTGGATCCACACCTTGCCGTCACCGATCCGCCCGGTGGCTGCCGCCCCCATGACCGCGTTGACCACCGTTTCAACGTCGTCGTCATCGGCGACGATCTCCACCCGGAGCTTGGGGTTGAGGGCGGTCTCGTACTCCGCACCCCGGTACACCTCGCTGTGCCCGCGCTGCCGGCCCATGCCCTGCACTTCGCAGACAGTCAGCCCGTTGACCCCCGCCTCCTTGAGGGAGTCGAAGACGTTCGGCCAGCGATGTGGCTGCACGACAGCAGTGACGAGTTTCATCGAAGCCTCCCGGCCGGACCGACGACGGAGTGGGTGCCAGGATTCCATGTCACAACCGAGGTGACCGCACCGGGGCGAACGTGCGAGGATCAGGGCGGCGGGCCAGCCTCCCGTCGTAGGGCCTCTAGCTCAATCGGCAGAGCTCCGGACTTTTAATCCGTAGGTTGTGGGTTCGAGCCCCACGGGGCCCACCGCAGGCACAACGCTCGGGCGGCCAGGGTCTGAGCGTCGCGGGCCTCGTAGATGGTTGCGAGCGAGATAGACCGCCAACCCGGTCAAGCCAGTCCGCCGTGTTATTCGTCGCCGGCCGAGGGTGCCCCTGGTGCGCACCTGCGACGCTAGACACCCACCCCAGCGAGCGACACCCCGGTGAGCCTTTCGGCCTCTGCCCACAGGCGGGCGGCGGCCTGCACGTCCTGGCCGCGCTTGGGAATCCGAGCCGGCCCGGGCCGGCCCACCAGGCCAAAGCGGGGACCGTAATAGCCCCCCTGGACCACATCGGGACGCGTGGCGGCAAACAGCATCGGGGCAGCCCCGGCGGCGGGTAAGTGACTGGGGGTGATCCGCCAGGCGATCCGCAGGGCCAGGATCGGCCGGTCCCCGAACTGGGCTCCGTTCTCGAAGATGTTGGTCGAGGAGTTGCCCGGGTGAGCGCCCAGCGACAGCAGGTTCCAGCCACGAGAGGTGGCGACCCGCGCCAACTCCTGGCTGAGCAGCAGGTCGGCCAGCTTCGACCGTCCGTACGCGCCATTGGCGCTGTAACTGCGTTCCCAGTTGAGGTCGTCGAAGTCGATCGCAGCCAGGTTGCCACTGGACATCGTCACCACCCGTGGCGCGGCCGCCGTCAACAGCAGCGGCAGCAACCGCACGGTCAGCGCGAAGTGGCCGAAGAAGTTCGTGCCCAACTGCATCTCCAGCCCGTCCACCGTCTCGTAGCGCTTGGGCAGCATCATCACGCCGGCGTTGTTGAGCAGCAGGTCCACCGGTTGCCCTTCGGCGAACAGCGTGTCGCTGAACTCCTTGATGCTGGACAGGTCGGCCAGGTCCAGGTGCCGCACCTGCACGCTCGCTCCCGGGTGGGAGGCGAGGATGTCCCGCTTGGCCTGCTCACCCTTGGCCACCGTGCGCACCGCGAGGATCACCCGGGCACCGGCGCCGGCCAAACCCCTGGCGGCCTCCTTGCCGGTACCGCTGTTCGCACCCGTGACGATGGCGAGCTTGCCGCTCTGATCCGGGACCTGGTAGGTCATAGCTCTCCTTAAAGACTGGTGGTCTGTTGATGAGGTGAAGTTAGCAGAACGCCGGTCTTCTACACAAGAGGCTGGCGGTCTGTACCAGGAACTGCTGTCCACCAGTCGATTACACGTCGCAAACGTTCCGCGCAGCCCCCGACGGTGAACGCCGCCGACGGCAGCTGGAGTTGAAGGTCGGCCGGGCATTGCGACCCACCGGGGTGCCGACCTGGCACTACCTCCCCAGGGAGGCGAATCAGCGGGGCCCGGACGTCGCGCCTCGCAGCAGCCACCATCCCAGCCAGGCACGCGGGCTACGCCGTGGATTCGAGCCGATCACGCAGGCCACGCCAGATTCGGCGTTCAAAGCGTCGCCCCACCGGCCCCAGCACCGGAGCGAGCAGCCGGGCCCAGGCCGTCGACGGACGCAGTTCCCAGTCCCAGGTCATCCTCGTGGTCGTCGCGGATTCGGCGGCGAAGGCGAGGGTGCCGGTCACCACGGCACCTGGCATCGCCGTCCTCGTGGTCACCGAATGGGGCCGGTCATACGACAGCACCTCGCTCGACATCGTCACCTCGCCGCGTCGAGTCCGCAGGGCACTACGAAACGTGGTCCCCGAACCGATCGGACCGGACGTCACCTTCTCGCAGCGAACCATCGCCGGGTTATAGGACGGCTCGTTCCGTTGATCCGCAGCAAAGTCGAACACCACCTCGACGGGTCGCTCGATCAGCACGAAGTCGGTGATTCGCACCACGACACCTCACCCACCACACCACCGGCGCGGACGACAAACCCCACCTGGTCATGGTCCTGACACCCGGCAGCGACCGCAACCACATCGGGACTACCCACCGCGGAAACCACCCAGCAGAACACCCATCACACAAGGCGCGATAACTGGTGAAAGCCATCGCCGAAACCGAGGCGCCGCTCGCAAACAGCGGCGGCCCCACGAGGGCGTGAAACGTCACGAACCCGGCTCCGACGTCGGCGGCCAGGTCAGGCCGGCGCGAGCGCCGCGACCACCTCGTCCCGATACGGGTGGCGCGGGTACACCCCGAGAATCCGCACATCCGTGGTGAAGAAGACCAGTTCCTCCAGTGCCAGGGCCAGCGGACGGTCGTGCGGGTGCCCCTCGACGTCGGCGTAGAACTGGGTGGAGACGAAGGAGCCGTCGAGCTGATAACTCTCCAGTTTCGTCATGTTCACGCCGTTGGTGGCGAACCCGCCCAGCCCCTTGTACAGCGACGCGGGAATGTTGCGCACCCGGAAGACGAACGTGGTGATCGACGGGCCGCCCGCCGCGTGCACGGGCTCGCGGGACAGCACGACGAAGCGGGTGGTGTTGTGCGCGGCGTCCTCCACGTCTCGCCGCAGAATCTGCAGGCCGTACAGTTCCGCCGCCCCCGCCGGGGCGAGCGCTGCCCGGGTGAGGTCGCCCGCCTCGGCCACCTGCCGGGCAGCACCTGCGGTATCGCCGACGTCGAGCGGCTTCAGGCCCAGCTCCCGGATCAGGGCCCGGCACTGCCCGAGTGCGTGCACGTGGCTGCACACGGTCGTCAGGTCCTCGATCCGGGCATCCGGCAAGGCCATGAGCTGGAAGTGGATGGGCAGGAAGTGCTCGGCGATGATGTGCAGCCCGGACTCCGGAAGCAGGTGATGGATGTCGGCCACCCGCCCGGCCAGGGAGTTCTCGATCGGGATCATCGCCAGGTCCACCGAGCCGTCGGCCATCAGGTCGAAGCAGTGCTCGAAGGTGGGGGCGGCGACCGGTTCGGAGTCTGGATACACCTGTCGGCAGATCAGGTGTGAATTGGCACCAGGCTCGCCCTGGTACACGATGCGCACAGCCATGGGCGCAAGGCTAGCCGTGCGCGAGACCACCCCCGAGCAGCTTTCACCTGTCGGACGTCGCCACCCGACCAATCCAGCCTCGGTGGGCCTGACATCGCCGAAGCCGCACCACCACCGAGGGCCTCCGAGCGGAAACCGGATCACCCGTACGCATCGGCTCGTCCCGCTGGCAGGCAATCACGCAGGACCAGGTGGACCGCGCAGCGAACCACCCCCGCGTGGCGGGGAACGTCACATCGGCCGCCGCCCGACCGGGCCTGCCGGCGGGCCGGGTTACCGTGGACTACGTGCGCAACACGTCCGTGACCTACGTGGTTGCAACGGCGACCCTCGTGACGCTGACCGCCTGCTCCTCCCCGACGACGGTGGACGGCACGGCACCGACCGGGGAGTCGACCACCAGCCAGCCCTCTGCGGCAACCTCGGAGTCGACCCCGGACGACACCGTCGGCGGCACCCCCGCCCCGCAGCCGACGGGCTCCCAGGAATCCCAGCCGGCAGCCACCAGCGACAGCGCCGCGCAGCCGGCGGTGACCTATCGCAACGACACCTGGGGCTATCAGCTGGTTCTGCCGAGCGGCTGGCAGCAGACCTCCGAACTGCCCGATGGGCGGGGCGCCGCATTCGATGGGCCGGAGTCGGTGACGATGCAGGTGTACGGCTCGAACAACATCTTCGGCGACGGCCTCGAGCGGGTCTGCGCAGATCAGGCCGAGGCCCTCGGCGAGGGAGCCGACCGCCAAGTGGACGGCAACCGGTGCACCATCACCGCCACCAGCGGCTCGACCACCCGGCGGCTGGTCAACTGGGTGGGCGCGGGCAGCCTCAACACCCTGGACGCGAGTTTCCCGTCCGGCTCAGATGCCGGCGCTCTGCCAGCAATCGACGGCGCCGTCGCGGGCTTCACTCCGGGAGACCTGGCCAGCCAGCATTAGCCACTCGGACGGCCCAGAACCAGACGCCGATCAGACTCGGCTGCGAAACCAGTTGATTCTCAGGCTGATTGGCAGGGCGATGCCCCCGTCACCCCGGCCTTGGCCCAGCCGACCAGCCAGCCAGCCGCCGCGGGCATCTCGCGAGTGTCGTCAACCGGGGCGTACCGACCGTCGACCAGCTGGTAATCCAGTTCCGGGCCGGCCTGGACCACTGAGGCCACCGCTCGCACGAGCCGATCCACGTCGTCGCTGGACGAGCCGACGCCCAGGCTGGCGCGCACCGCCCCGGCCGGCAGACCGAGTCGGGCCAGCAGCGGGTGAGCGCAGAACTTGCCGTCCCGCACTCCGATGCCGTACTCGGCGGAGAGCACCGCGGCCAGTAGCCCTGGGTCGATGCCGTCAACGGTGAAGGTGACCACGCCGATCGAGGAGGTGCTGTCGGAGAAGATCCGCACCACGTGCACACCGTCGATGGCACTCAGGCTGGTGACGAGTCGATGACGCAGGGCAGACTCGTGCACTTCGAGCGCGCCTTCGGGCAGGCTCGCCAGTGCCTCGCAGGCGGCGGCCAAGGCCACCGCGCCGAGCACGTTCGGGGTGCCCGCCTCGTGTCGAGCAGGTGCCGCAGCCCAGGTGACCGAGGTGGTCGCCACCGAGCGGACCGCTCCCCCGCCGGCGAGGTAGGGGGTGGCCTCGTCCAGCCAGTCCCGCTGCCCGATCAGAACTCCGGCGCCGTAGGGGGAGTAGAGCTTGTGTCCGGACAGCGCGAGGTAGTCGATACCGGTGCCGGCCAGGTCGATCCGCCGGTGCGGTGCGAGTTGGGCGGCGTCGACGGCGAGGCGGGCGCCGTGCGCGTGGGCCAGGGTGGCGATCCGGGCCAGCGGCAGCTCCTCTCCGGTGACATTGCTGGCTCCGGTGATGCTGACCAGCGCGGCCGGCGCTTCGGCCAGGGCGTCCGCCAACCGGTCGAGCGTCGCGGCCAGGGTGTCGGCCACCGGCAGTACCCGGTGCGGGCCCCGCTGCCACGGAAGCAGATTCGCGTGGTGTTCCAACTCCAGGACGATCACGTCGCCGGCGTGGGCGGGGACCGAACTGGCGAGCAGGTTCAGCGCGTCGGTGGTGTTGCGGGTGAAGACGAGCACGTCCTCCTCGCGAGCTCCCAGGAACCGGGCGATGAGAGTGCGAGCGCCCTCGTACGCCGCGGTGCTGACCTGCGAGGCCCAGCCGGCGCCGCGGTGCACCGAGGCGTAGAAAGGCCGGAACTCCGCCAGCCGACGCTCGACGTGGCTCAGCGAGGGCGCCGAGGCGGCGTAGTCGAGGTTCGCATAGCCACAGGTTCCCCGGCCCGCGGCCAGTGGCACCGGGACGCTCGCCCCTTCGACGGCGAGCAGCGGATCGACGACGGCAGGCACGGCCGCATCAGAGGTGGCGGACGCCAGGAACTGGGAAGTCTCGTGGTGGATCGAGAGGGTCATGGGTCTTTCCTGATTCAGGGACCCGTGGGTCCGCGCTTGCCGGCGTCCGTGTGACGTCGACCAGGTCGTCACCCGGGGCACCCCACCGCGGAGGAGGGTTGCCGGCCAGCAAGCCGGGGCTACGCGCTGACACTCATGACCTACGCCTACGAGGGTGACCGGTTCGGGGGGTGGCTGTCCACCAGTTGTGACTATCCGTCTCACCATGTGGGACGTAGGTCTGATTCTCGCAGAGACGATCGATGTCGGTTCACGCACTGTCGGGTCACGATGAGCGCATGAACCTGGCGGAGTGGTGGCCTCGGCTGGACGAGCAGAGCCGCATGTGGCTGATAGAGCACAACGGCGAGGCGGTGTCGCCGACGGTGCTGGCCGCGATCACCACTGCCGGAGGCATCCTCACCTCGGATGGGTGGTGGGTGGGGCAGCACGGCCCATCCGGCTTCTTCCTCTCGGATGCTGCAGTGGACTGGATCGAGGAGCGGGCCAACGAGGAATAGTCTCCTCGCGTCAACTGTGGCGATCGCCGAGGACTCGAACCGAGCCCCCGGCCGCCGCACCCTCGCGATGGTGGCCGACAACGCCAGGTGCAGGTTGAGACTCAGATCGAAACTCGATGCCTACCAAGACGCCCCGAGCAGATCGTGCGCACACCGAACCCCCGGCAGAGCTGTGCGTGCACGGTTCGCGACACAGCTGGTGGGCCGGGCGTCCGTACGACCCGGACGATGACTACTGTGGTGCCAGGCGCCGCGGTGACCGATGGACCGCGCGGCATCACCTGGAGGCATAGATGGCTCAGAGCGTTCTCATCACCGGATCCACGGCAGCAATAGACGAGGTTGCGGACGCGATCAGCGCCGCCGGGGGCACCCCGGTGGTCGCGCGCACCGCGCAGGAGTTGACGGTCGCCCTGGCCGACACTCCCGACGGAAGCCTCAAGCACTATGTGCAACTTCCCACCAGCGTGGTCCCCCAGGGCTCCACGGTGACCACCCGGGTACACAACTTCCTCGTCGAGGGACTGCTCGCGCGCTACCGCGCATCCGAGGCGGTGCTCCCCGCGCTCGCCGACGACGCCCACGTCGTGCTCGTCTCCGGGAATGTCAACACCGAGTCCGCCGCGCCGGACGACCGCGCGGCACGGCTGTCGCTGGTGCACGTGCTCAAGCACGCCATGATCGCCGACAAGGGCAGCACCAACTTCACCGTGGAGGTGGCGATGCCGGGCACCACGCCCCGGCAGGTGGCGACCGCGGCGATGACCGGCAAGACGCTCGGCGATTCCGAGTCGAGCGCCATCGCGGCCGTGGATCCGGGCCTCGACTACGTCGATTGGCGCACCGAGATGCTGGGCGCGATGCGCTCGGAGTTCTGAGTCGGCTCATCAGTGCGGGCCGGCCGGATTCGCGGTCGGCTCCTGTGAGTTGGCGTAGCTGGCGAGAGTCCACGTCTGACTTCCGCGGTGCGAATGACGTTAGAGCGCAGGGAATCTCGCGAGAGGGAGGGGCATGGCGTCCTGGGATGAGTTCGCCCGCGAGGCGCCGGGGTTGTGCGATGCCATCTCCCCCATCGTCACGCGAAGGCGGCATCATGCGCTCGCGACGCTGCGGGCGGACGGGTCGCCTCGACTGTCCGGCAGCGAGGTCGAGATCCGGGACGGATGGCTCTACCTCGGTTCCATGCCGGGAGCCCGCAAGGCGATGGACCTGCGCCGGGACCCGCGGCTGAGTCTGTTGGCCCTGTCCGACGATCCCGCCCAGGACGACGCCTCGAGTTGGGCCGGTGACGTGCGCATCAGCGGCCGTGCGGTCGAGGAGGCTGCCCCGGACTCGCACTCCTTCCGGGTCGACATCACCGAAGTCGTCCACACCCGCGTCGCGGGCGATCGGTTGCTGATCACGACGTGGAGCCCGTCCACGGGAACACGGGAGTTCAGCCGCGCATAGGCGCACACCGAAAGGGCACTCCCCAAGCCCGCGTAGTCTCGACGCCAGGCATCGGCACACGGCCGAGAGTCGGCACGCATACCCGAGCGGCCGCACCCGTCAAATGAGCGCCCACACCCTGGTGCGCGACAACCACTGTGACTGTGAAAGGGACTCCGCATGGCTCAGGTACTTCCGGACGCCGACGTCGAGCGTGTGCTGGTGGTCTCGGCGCACCCTGACGATCACGACTTCGGTGCCTCCGGGTCGATCGCCGGGTGGACCGCCGCAGGCATTGAGGTGACGATCCTGGTGCTCACCGACGGACAGGCAGGGGGTTACGACGAGACGATCGACCGGGCCGAGATGCCTGCCATCCGGCACCGGGAGCAGCGCGCCGCAGCGCGCTGCCTGGGGGTGGAGGACGTGCGCTTCGCGGGCTACCAGGACGGCGCTCTGGAACCCACCCCGGAGGTGGTCAGGGACATCGTGCGGGTGATCCGCCAGGTGCGGCCACAGCGGATGGTCTTTCAGTCCTCGGTCCGCAGCTACGCCCGGCTCGCCGGCAGCCACCCCGACCACTTGGCGGCCGGTGAGGCGGCGGTACGAGCCGTGTTCCCCGCCAGCCGAAATCCTTTCGCCTTTCCCGAACTCCTCGAATACGAGCAGTTGGCGCCGTGGTCGGTGTCCGAGATCTGGGTCATGCTGCACGAGGAGGTCAATCACCACGTCGACGTGACCGATCACCTCGACGCCAAACTGGCAGCCTTGCGTTGTCACGTCTCCCAGCACCCCGATCAGGACCAGATCGCGACCTTCGTCCGGGACCGGATGGCCCAGACCGCCGCCGAGGTCGGCCTACCCGAGGGTCGATACGCCGAGGTGTTCGCCGTCTATCCCTGCTGAGCGACTTCACAGCCCTCCGGCCGACCCGGCACGCAGGTCCTCAGCCCAACTGACGGATAGCCCGACGTGGCGGGCTACACCCGCAGGGTCACCAGACTGGGCCCGTTCTGCACCCGAGGCTCAGCCTCACCGTTGGGCTGCGGTCTTGGCCACTGCCTCGACGAGCCGCTGGACGTCCAGTTCGCTGGAGTACGGCGCCAAGCCCGCCCGCACCGCACCCTCGTCGCCCAGCCCCAGCCAGCGTGAGGCCTCGAGCGCGTAGAACGACCCGGCCGGGGCATTGACCCCCTCGCGAGCCAGTGCTTCGGCGACCTGCTGGCTGGGCAGCCCGGCGATCTCGAAGAGAACGGTCGGAGTGCGCCGAGCCGGCGAGCCGATCATCCGGACCCCGTCCACCTCGGCCAGGCCTGCGTTCAGCTGCACCGCCAGGGCGTCCTCGTGCCGGGCGAGCGCCGCGAACGAGGCGTCGAGTCTGGCTGGCCTCTCGGTCGCCCCACCGGGAGCCAGACCCGCCAGGAAGTCCACCGCCGCAGTGGTTCCGGCCATCAGCTCGTAGGGCAGGGTGCCGAGTTCGAACCGCTCCGGAACCGCGTCCGTGGACGGCAGGAGCTTGTCCGGATGCATGGTTTCCAGCAGGTCCGGATCGGCCGCCAACACCCCGCAGTGCGGGCCGAGGAACTTGTAGGCCGAGCAGGCCAGGAAGTCGACGCCGAGGGCCGACAGGTCGGTGCGCAGGTGTGGCACGTGGTGAACGGCGTCGAGGTAGACGAGTGCGCCCGCCGCGTGCGCCGCCGCGGACAAAACTGCCACGTCGGGACGGGTGCCGACGAGGTTCGAGGCCGCGGTGAAGGCCACCAGCCGGGTGCGCTCGCTCAGCAAGGCAGTGACATGCTCCACGCCGAAGTCAGCGGTATCCGGATCGAAGTCGGCCATCCGCACCACCAAGCCACGGGCCTCGGCGGCCAGCAGCCAAGGCCGGATGTTCGAGTCGTGGTCGAGCCGACTGCAGATGATCTCGTCACCAGGACGCCATTGCCGGGTCAGCGTGCGAGCCGTCATGAAGGCCAGATCCGTTGCGCTGCGGCCGAAGACGACTCCTAAGGGGTCCGCGCCGAGCAGATCGGCCAGTGCCGCGCGGCATTCGGTCACCACCTGTTCGGCCCGGCGGGCCGCCGGCGTCACCAGGCCCCGGTTGGCGATCGCCGCCGTGAGCGTGCCAGCCACCGCCTCACTCACGCAGGTCGGCACCTGGGTGCCGCCGGGGCCGTCGAAGTGTGCCGCGCCCTCCCGCAGGGCTGGGAACTGGGAGCGCACGGATGCGATCGGGTAAGACACGGCCCGAGCCTAACTGAGCTATGCGCCCGGGCCGTTGCCGTCACCTGGCCGACAGGAGTTCGGAGGCGATCAGGTCAACCACGTCCCGGGCCGAGGTGACCGGCAGGTTGGCGTATCCGAGCACCACACCGGTCCGGGTCACGTCGGCGCAATAAGCGGACAGGGGTTCGGTGGCCAGCCCGCGGCGGCGCAGCCGATCCACCAGTTCGGTGTCATCCACGGTGGCGGCGGCACCCGCTGATCGAGTCGGCAGGTCACCCGGTGAGGCCTGCGCCCCCGGCAAAGCCCCAACGCCCGCAACAGCCCCCTCTGAGCCCGCTGCACCCCCAAGTGAATCTGCTCCACCCCCCGGATCAGCACAGACAGCCAGGTCCGGCGAGAGAGCCTCGTCGGCTTCGTCGAGGTCAAGCACCAGGTGCAACCCGGCTTCCACTCCCACCAGCCTGACCTGGGGCAGCCGGTGCGCGAAGGCCCGGGACAGTGCCTCGAACCGGGCGGCGTACTCCCGACCGGCCCGGGCCAGGTGCCGGGCCAGGTCCCCGGAGTCGATGACCCTGGCCAGCATCGAGGCGGCGCTGCCGTCCACCTGGAGCCCATGACGGCGACAAGCCATGGCAATCCTGCCCCGAAGCCGGTCCGGCGGCACCAACCAGGCCAGCCGCAGGCCCGGGGTGAGGATCTTCGACGCGGTCCCGAGGTAGCTCACGTGCTCGTCGGCGCCGGGCAGCGCGCGCAGGGCTGGCAACGCGGCCACTCCATAGCGGAACTCCCCGTCGTAGTCGTCCTCGATGATCGTCGCGCCGGTGCGCCCGGCCCAGCCCAGCAAGTCGGCACGGCGCTCCACCGACATCCGAGCTCCTAGCGGAAACTGATGTGCCGGAGTGACATACGCGCCATCGTCGCCGCCGCGCAGCAGGTCGACGCACAGGCCGTCCGAGTCAACTGGCAGCGGCCTGACCCGGTATCCCAGGTGCCGGGCGGTGGTGGTGACGTCCTGATATCCCGGATCCTCGGTGACCAGGGTGGGCCGGGCCGCGGTGTGCGCGAGGCTGCCCTCGAGCACCGCGACCAGCCCGGCCGCGACACCGGGCAGGATCAGGACCTGGTCGGGGTGGACGGCCACGCCCCGGGTGCGCCTGAGGTGATCGGCCAGCGCGCTGCGCAGTTCGTCGTGGCCCGCGGGGTCGCTGGGCAGCACAGGCGGTGACGCCGTGGCAGACGCCCACGCGCGTCGCCATTCGCGGGTGTTGATCAGGCCCACATCCGGGCGTCCGGCCCGGCACAGGAAACGCACCGCAGGTTCGGCTCGCTCCGGGATGACCTGGCCGAGCGTGACGCCCACGTCAGGGGAGTCGCAATGCCCGGTCACCACTGCCGTCCCGGAGGCAGCGACGGCCGGCTCGAAGCCCTCGTCCGCGTCGAAGCCCGGCGCCCGAGGGTCCCCGGGCACCGGCTCGACGTGACTGGCGGCCCCGAGCCGCGCTGCTCGGTCCGCTCCCGGCGCGACGAAGGTGCCCGAACCCGGGCGCGCCACCACGAAACCCGCGGCCAGCAGCTCGTCGTAGGCATCGACCACCACCGCGCGAGCCACACCCGCCGCCTCGGCCAGCGCCCGGCTCGACGGGAGCGGATCCCCGGGGCGCAACCGCCCGGCCCGGATGATCTCCACGAGGGCGTCGGCGACTTGGTGGCGCAGCGGTAGATCCGAACGCGGCGGCAGGGATACCTCGAACTCGACGGGGCGGGCGACGCGCGGCATCCCCCCACAATACTGGTCTGCACAGGAAGACGATTCTGGCGCCAGGTCGGCATCCGGAATGGTCGTAGGCTGATGTCATGACCCAGCAGCCGCTCCTCGATCCGTCGGCGTCACCAGCCACGGCGGAAGGGACAACCACGCCCGCACCCTCGGGCTCAGCACGCCAGATCCGTCGGCATCGCGAACGCTCGCACCCCGAGCGCGCCGCCCTCGACGCAGTCCTGGACAGCATTCCGTTCGGCACCCTGTCCACCGTCGTGGACGCACGCCCCTGGGTGGTCCCGATGCTCTTCGCGCGCCAGGGGGACAGCATCATCCTGCATGGCTCCACCGGAGCCGGCGCGCTGCGCCACGTGGCTGCCGGGGCCCCGGCATCCCTGTGCGTCATCGGCCTGGACGGCGTGGTGGTCGCCGCATCCACGTTCCACTCCTCGGCCAACTACCGCAGCGCCGTGGTGCACGGCCCGCTCACCCCGATCACCGACCCGGACGAGAAGTGGTCGGCCCTGAATGCGTTGTCGGACAGGCTCATTCCAGGCCGAACCACTGAGGTCCGTGACATGGAACCCCGCGAACTGGCCGCCACCCTGGCCATGAAGATGCCCATCGTCACAGGCGAGTGGACGGTCAAGATCCGCTCTGGCGGGGTCGGCGACGACGCCCGCGACGAGCCTGCCTGGCAGGGCGTGGTGCCGGTGCGCACGGTCCTGGACGAGCCCGAGCCCGCCGACTGGGTGGACCCGGCCATGCCGGTCCCCGCCTCGGTCCGAACCCTCCTCGCCGAGGGCTGGCACCGATGACAGCCTCGCGCACGGACGCCTCCCCCGGGCACGCCCCGGCTCCCGCCCCCCGGCTGCCGTGGCAGGTCAAGTACGCCGCCCTGGGCCTGATCTGGGGCTCCTCGTTCCTGCTCATCATGGTCGGCCTGCGAGCCTTCGAGCCGATTCAGATCTCCACGGTCCGCGTGCTTTTCGGCACTGGCGCACTGCTGGTACTGATGCGGGTGGCCGGGTCCCGCCTCCCGCGTGACCCCCGGGTGTGGTGGTATCTGGCGGTCACCGGCTTCTTCCTGGGCACGCTGCCCTTCACCCTGTTCGCGATCGCCGAGACCCGGATCCCGTCCGCCCTGGCCGGTATCGCGAACTCCTCCACCCCGTTGGCGAGCGTCATCTTCGGGCTCATGCTGCTGCCCGACGTCCGGCTCGATCGGGTCCGGCTCGCCGCCGTGCTCACCGGGTTCGGCGGCGTGCTGCTCATCCTGCAGCCGTGGCAGGTTGAGCAGGCTCCGGACCTGTTCGGGTTCGGCGCGGCGCTCGTCGGCGGCGCGAGCTACGGCCTGGGCTGGAC
Source organism: Actinomycetales bacterium (assembly GCA_047974565.1). GTDB lineage: Bacteria > Actinomycetota > Actinomycetes > Actinomycetales > CAWJMD01 > JBDIAG01. Next base: position 78,406 of record JBKECN010000085.1, on the reverse strand, counting down.
CCTGGTCAAGCGTTGGCTCGGCGACGTCCCGCTGCGCCCATTCGCGCTGCCGACCGGCCAAATGCTGTGCGCGGCAGTGCAACTGCTCGTCCTGCTCGGATTGTGGTGGGCGATTGCAGGTCGGTCCCAGGGGATTGAGCTCCCCTGGTCAGCACACCCGCACCCGGACGGGCCGGTATGGCTGTCACTGGTGGCGATCGCGGCGCTCGGACTGCTCGGCACCGGGCTGGCGATGGCCTTCCAAGCCGATGTGGTGCGCGCCACCAGCCCGACCGTGGCCACCACCGTCACGTACCTCATCCCGGTGGTGGCCGTGGGCTTGGGCGTCCTCGTGCTCGGCGAGAGCCTGCAGCCGGTGGAACTGGCCGGCGCGGGCGTCGTGCTCGCCTCAGCGGTCGTGATCAGCTCACCACGACGGAAGCTTGGGTAGCTCCCCGCTGAACTGCAGCCCTTCCTCCACCTGCTCGCGGGCCAGGAAGGGCAGCAGTTCGTCGTAGTACCCCTCGACCCGGAACGAGCCGTCCCCGATCGTCCACTCTTCGCCTTCACCGGCCACCACATGAAGCCCCGGGCTCTCGGGATTGGCCTGCAACCGTGCGATGCACACTTCGATCGCGTCGAGAATCGCCTCCGGGTCGGCCTCGTGCCACTCCCAGGTGGTGTCCAGGTCGTCGTGATGGATGACCAGTTCGGTGGTGCGTCGAGAGGCCAGCGAGAGGGCATCGACCTCGCCCGCGAGGTTGCGGACGGTGCTCACTGCGACCCCACCCTTGAGAGCCTCCAGCGCCGTGACCAGACGGGCGTTGGCCGCCTGCAGGTCGGCGAAAAGCTCCTTGGGCGCCAGACCCGCGGTGGTCTCGATATCGGCCTCCCGCTGCTCACGCGAGGCATAGGCCGGGGTCTCGACCCCGGTGGCCGCCCAGGTGGCCAGGTTCGCCATGGCGTCGGCGTTACGAGCCAGGTGTGCCACGACGTGGGCCCTGGTCCACCCCTCGCACTTGCTCGGCCGGGCCAACTCCTCAGCCGACAGGCTGGTCACGGTGGCCATCATCATGTCCGACTCGCGCTGCATCCGCAGCAGGTCACCGGCGAGGGATTGTGGCGTCTTTGTCACGGCGTTCATACCTCCTCACGATGCCGCCAGCGGGCCGGATGCACCATCACCGACTCCACTGGGCAGCAGACTCCCGGGTGGAAACCGGGAATCTCACCAGGAGAACCCGGTGCCTACGCCGTCGACGCGGTTCCCGGCATCCGGATGCGCGACGAGCTGCCGCGCGCCCCACCCGCGCCGGGCGGCCGAGCGGGGCGCGCGGACCCTCAGGACCCCAGGGCAGCGGAGACCACCTCGCGGGCGGCCGCCTGCACCTGGCTCAGGTGCTCAGGGCCCTTGAACGACTCGGCGTAGATCTTGTACACGTCCTCGGTACCCGAAGGCCGGGCGGCGAACCAGGCGGACTCGGTGGTGACCTTCAGCCCGCCGATGGGTGCGTCATTGCCGGGGGCGTTGGTCAGCGTCGCGGTGATCGGCTCGCCGGCCAGTTCGGTGGCGGTGACGTCCGAGGGCGAGAGCTTGGCCAGCTTTGCCTTCTCCTCACGGTTGGCGGGGGCATCCACCCGGGCATAGGCCGAAGCACCGAAGCGCTCGACAAGGTCGGCATGATGCTGGCTCGGGCTCTTGCCGGTGACCGCCTGGATCTCGCTGGCCAGCAGGCCCAGGATGATGCCGTCCTTGTCGGTGGTCCACACGGTGCCGTCCTTGCGCAGGAAGGACGCCCCGGCGGACTCCTCGCCGCCGAAGCCCACCGAACCGTCCAGCAGGCCCGGGACGAAGTACTTGAAGCCGACCGGCACCTCGAGAAGGTTGCGGCCCAGGTCGGCCACCACGCGGTCGATCATCGAACTGGACACCAGCGTCTTGCCGACGGCCACCTGCGACCCCCAACCGGAGCGGTGGCTGAACAGGTACTGGATGGCCACGGCGAGGAAGTGGTTGGGGTTCATCAGGCCGGCGTCCGGGGTGACGATGCCGTGCCGGTCTGCGTCCGCGTCGTTGCCGGTGGAGATGTCGAAGGCGGCCTTGTTGGTGATCAGTGAGGCCATCGCGTTGGGCGAGGAGCAGTCCATCCGGATCTTGCCGTCGGTGTCCAGGGTCATGAACGCGAACTGCGGGTCCACCTTCGGGTTGACCACGGTGAGGTCGAGGCCGAGACGCTCTCCGATCGCACCCCAGTAGTCCACCGAGGCTCCACCCATCGGGTCCGCGCCGATCCGCACACCCGCCGATCGGATGGCGTCGATGTCAAGAACCGACCCCAAGTCGTCGATGTAGTGGCCGAGAAAGTCGTAATGGCCGGCTTTCTCGCGGGCGGCCTTGAGGCCGATCCGCTTGACCTTGGCCACTCCCTCGGCCAGCAACTGGTTGGCCCGATCGGCGATCCAGCCGGTGGCGTCGGAGTCGGCAGGCCCGCCGTGCGGAGGGTTGTACTTGAACCCGCCGTCGGGGGGCGGATTGTGCGAGGGGGTGATCACGATGCCGTCCGCGGCTCCGGCACCGGTCTTGGTGCCGCCGTCGTTGAGGCGCAGGATGGCGTGCGAGACGGCCGGGGTGGGCGTCCACCCGTCGGCGGTGTCCACCAGGACATCGACGTCGTAGGCGGTCAGCACCTCCAGCGCAGTTCGCCACGCCGGTTCGGACAGGGCATGGGTGTCCCGACCCATCAGCAGCGGGCCGGTGGTCCCCTGCCCGGCGCGGTACTCGCAGATCGCGGCGGTGATCGCGACGATGTGATCTTCGTTGAAGGCGGAGTTCAGACTCGAGCCCCGGTGCCCGGAAGTACCGAACGCCACCCGCTGGCCCGGATCGTCCAGATCTGGGTGTAGATCGACGTACGCATCCAGCAGCGCGCTGATGTCGACGAGGTCTTCTGGCTGGGCGGGCTGGCCTGCTCGTGGGTGTGCCATGCCCGAATCTTGGCACCCGAAAACGCCCGGTGGGGACCTGCGTCGAGGGGCTGGACCGGGGTTCGACACGCCCACATGGGCGTGTTGGGGGGGCCAAAGGGGTGGTATTCCCAGTGCCACCATCCAGAATGGCCGATTTCACCGCCCAAGTACAACCAGGGGATTAATCCTGAGGATGTACTCTCGCGGATGACAGAAGGCCAATTCTCGTAACGGAGAGTTACCGGTGCATGTGGTGAACGGGCGGTTCTCAGTGCCGAGTGCACTGCCCTCCAACTCACCCCAGGTGCCGGTGCCGCGACCCGTCGGACCGAGCCCGACAACCACCCCCGACAACCGCGTGGAATGCCTCGCGACAGCCGGGGATACCACCGAATGACCCTTCCCGAGCACAAGTGTCAACGAATGCAATTCGAGCGACACGGTCGAGAACCTGCCACTATGAGGTGGCAAGTTGGTGGTGAAGTTGGGCGAGGGTTGTGGCGGCATGCAGCCCCACGACCGGCGTCGAGCGGCCCTGAGTGGAGGATTGGGCCATTCGAGTCGGTCGATTGAGGCAGCAACGAAGATTCGGTCTCCGGGCGTCATTCCGGTGCCCCATGGCCGTTTCACCAGCACAACCGCAGGATGATTGAGAACGGAGCAAGACATGAACAGGCGCGGCCCTGAGAACGAGCGCCTCCTCACCCCTGGTGAGGTGGCGGAGATGTTTCGCGTGAGCCCCAAGACCGTCGCAAGGTGGGCATCAGCCGGCAAGATCACGGCTGTGCGTACCCTCGGCGGACACCGGCGCTACCGCGAGTCCGAAGCCTTGGCGCTGCTGGCGCACAGCACCTTCGAGGCCAGTGACGACATGCCACAACGGGAGATCTGACAGACTCCAGGCATGCACGAGGTCGCCGAGCTGCCGGAGTGGACCCACATCTACTCCGGCAAGGTGCGAGATCTGTACGCCCGATCCGATGAGCCCGAACGGGTACTCGTCGTCGCCAGCGATCGGGTCAGCGCCTACGACCACGTGCTTACGACGCCGATCCCGGACAAGGGTCGAATCCTCACCGCGATGACGCTGTGGTGGTTCGACCGGCTGGACGGGCTGATCACCGACGATCACCCGTTGCCCAACCACCTGATGTCCCTCGATGTACCCGAAGCCGTTGCCGGGCGGGCGATGATCTGCCGCCGTCTGGACATGGTCCCGGTGGAGTGTGTCGCTCGCGGCTACCTCACCGGTTCGGGTCTGAGTGACTACCGCGCAACCGGCTCGGTGTGCGGGGTGGCTCTGCCGGCCGGGCTGGAGGACGGCTCCAAGTTGGCTGAGCCGATCTTCACCCCGGCCACCAAGGCGGCCCTGGGAGAGCACGACGAGAACGTCACCTACGAGGCGGTACGCGCGTCCGTGGGGGACGACCTGGCCGACCGGCTTCGCCGGCTCACCGTGGCCGTCTACGCGGCGGCCGCCGAGATCACCGACCGGGCCGGGATCATCCTGGCCGACACCAAGTTCGAGTTCGGCAGCGATCCGAGCGACCCGTCCACTCTGGTCCTGGCCGACGAGATCCTGACCCCAGACTCCTCGCGGTACTGGCCCAAGGAGCATTGGCAGCCGGGACGGCGTCAGCCCAGTTTCGACAAGCAGATCGTCCGGGACTGGTTGACCAGCCCCGAATCGGGCTGGGACCGCCACGGCTCGACACCTCCTCCGCCACTGCCCGATCACGTCGTCGAGCGCACCCGCGAGCGCTACCTGGAGGCCTACCGCCGGCTGACCGGCCAGGCGTGGGCCTGAGCCGCACAGCGTTCCTGGCCAGCATCTCGGCCGTCCCCAAATAGCTACCCAGGGTGGCCGCCCATACCAGACGAGCCGGAAACAAACCCCTTGCCCCGGTACGCCCGTGAACCTCAAGGCTGGGCGCCTGGCTGCCGATGTGCCGCAAGACAGGCTTTGGGCGAGCAGGGGACGACGTGATCGAGCGCGAGCTGTACCTGGAGGACGCCCTGCTGCACGGCGACGCAGCACGGGCGGCCGGCTACGCCTTGAGCGTGCCCCTGGAAGACCGGGACTCCGCCTTCGATCCAGTGCTGGACCGGGTAGCCCTGGTGCTCCCCGACTACCCCGACTCGGTCGCCTGCTCCCTGGCCCTGCTGCGCGCCGTGTGCACCGAGGACGCCGCCGACGCGGCCGCCGAACTGGGCGAACCCGCCGTCACCGGCATCGACCAACGAGTCTTCAGCCTGGCCATGTCCGACCGGCTGGGCACCTGGATCGCCGACGTGGTCTGGCACCTGTCCGAGGACGTGCTGGGGATGACCGACCACCGTCTGGTCCTCATCGAAACCCTGTGTGAGGACTGGCGGCTGGCCCGCCCCACCACCGACACCTACCTGTTCGCGCTGAGTTCAGCCCTGGGCGCCGCCGCCGAGGCCCACGGTGACGGCGCACTGTCGGCACTGCTGTCGGGCGATCCGAGCATGTGCGCCGTGATTCCCGGCCTGCTTGCCTCCCCGGGGGCCGGCCAGGTGCTGTCCAGCGGACCCTGGGCCGAAGCCATCACCGATGCGGCCGCAGCCGGGATGATCGACCGCAGCACCCTGATCGACCTCGTCCTGCAGCACCGGCCCGCCGAGGAACCAGAGCAGATGCGATGGTTCCTGCAGTTGCACGAGCTGCTGGACCCGTCCAACGACGAGATGCTCGCCCGCGACGACGCCTACCTGCGCCTGCTCGCCGACCCTCGCCCGGAGGTCGTCGCCGCGGTCGCCGACGCGCTGTACCGACGCGACGCCAGTACCCCGCTGCCCATCCAGTTGCTCACCCGGATGAGCAGCACCATCTTCGAGTCCGGCACGCCCGGCACCATCGTGCGGCACATCGACTGGATGCGCAGCGTCGCCGAGCGCAAGCCAGAGGTCGCCGGGCAGCTCGCGGTGGCGCTGCGGGAGGGCTTCACCGCCGGCGAGGCGGTACGCGGGCACTGCGTCGACGCCGTCATCGCCATCCTCGATCTGGCCGACATCGATGTGGTCGAGGGGATCTGCGAACCGATCGCCCGGGCGGCCTCGACGCTCTTGCCGCAGGAGGCCGTCAGGGTCTTCCAGGCACTGCCGGCCAGTGCCCGCGACCGGTACGGCGCGATGCTGCCCAGCACGCCCGCCCACGAGCCCGCCGGCCGCGGCCTGGACGCACCCACGCACGCCGAGGAGTTCACCTCCGGCCCCCGGCCCGCAGCCCGTAACGGCCCGCCGCACCACCATGCCCGGGACGCAGCCCACCCCGACGCGGACACCGCGACATCCCCCGCCCGGGGCCGTCGCCGGGCCCCGCGACGCAGGGCCGCAGTGACCGCCGGGGCACCCCTTCCCGGCCCGGCCCGCACCCTGGATCACCTCGCCGTGCTGTGTGAGGAATACCTGCACGACCTGGACCCAATGCTCGCCGAGTACGTCCTGGACGGCGTGGCCGCGCTCGTCGGGGACGACCTGGACGCAGCCAGAACCGCCCTGGTGGGGATCACCACCACGCTGGAGGCCGCCGCGGATGCCGCTTTGGCCGGCGAGCCGGGCCGCTGGCTGGGCGAGCGCCCGGCGCTGGCCCTGCTCGTGGGTCTCTTGCTGCCTGCCGATCATCCCGTGCAGGAGATCGGCTGGCGCGCCCCTCAGGGCCCCGCAGGCTGTATGACGCTGCGCGCCAAGGAGATCCTGTCGCGAGTCCGCTCCGGGGCGGCCACGGCGCTGCTCAGCCTGCCCACCGAGCCCACCGGGGCGATCGACCCCGCGGCGCTCGCCGAGCGGGTCGCCGCCTTCGCCGAGTCCTCTCGAACTGCCTGGCCGCTGGACATCGAGCAGGCGTTGCTGCGAGCACACGGAACCCAGATCGAGGCCGACGTCTTCGCCAGGCTCTCCCGAGTGGCCTCGCCGTTGGCGCGCACGATCGAACACGCCTTGCGCCAGCACGTGCCCTCTCGCCCCGCTGTGCGCGTCCGGCTCACCGGCGAGCGGCCGCAGGTCACCACCACGAGCGTGCAGCGGCCCACGGACGGGCCGCTGACCCGGCACGCCTTCGACGTGCGAGTACTCCCGGACGGGAGCCATGACGGGCTCGCGCTCGCCGCCCTGTACACGCTGCCGCACCACCGCGAGGTCGCCGCCGCCTATCTGCTCGGTCCGCTGTCCGATCGCGACGTGCGACCCACCGTGGAGGATCTCGGCGCGCTGGGCCTGCTCGGCCAGGCCTCGGGGCGGATCTCGGTGGCCACCGCCACCTCCCTGCTGTTCGGTGCCTGCCTGCCGCACGAGCACGACCGTCAGGCCACCGTCGCCGCCCTCAGCGCCCTGGTCAATGGGCCCGGCTTCGACCTCGAGGGCACCGCCCTGGAGTGGTCCCGAGCGCTGCCGGTCGAACCTCGGCTCGACCTCGCTGCCATGGCCGAAACCCTGCGCGCGACGGCGGACACCCCCGCCGGTGCCGCGGCCGCGTGGGAGTTGGCCAACGCGTGCGCCGAGGCTGCCACCGTCCAGGTGGGCATTCGGCAACTGGCCGAGTTGTGCGCCGAACTCGACCCCTTCCGACGCGAACGGGCCCGGCTCACCGACACCGGCTCGCTGCCGACCCAGCCCGCCAGGCCCACGGTTCCCACCCAGCGCGGTGCCGGGGCTGCCTTGTAGGACGCATCCGTGCGACCAAGTCCCGGCGGGCCGGCGCAGGACACGACGGGTCTGCACGAGGGTGGGTTGGTACGAGCACACAGCGGGTCTGTACGAAACTCCAGGCCCGTGCCAGCGTGACCCTATGCACATAACAAGCCTCGGCCACTCCTGCCTGCTCGTGGAGACCGGCGGACGCCGGATCCTCATCGACCCGGGCGCGTTCAGCTCCGCCTGGCACGACCAACGGGACCTGGACGCGGTCCTGGTCACCCACCAGCACCCCGACCACATCGACCCGGCGGCTGTACCCGGGCTGCTGGCAGCCAATCCGGCCGCGCGGGTGCTCGTGGAGCCGGCCGTGCTGGATATCATCGGCGATCCGCGCGCCGAGGCGATGGTGCCGGGTGAGGCCGTCGACCTCGACGGGGTCCGACTCAGCCCGGTCGGTGGCCGACACGCGGTGATCCACGCCGACATCCCGCGGGTCGGCAACGTGGGGGTGGTACTGAGCGCGGACGGCGAGCCCACGCTGCTGCATCCCGGCGACGCCTACGAGTACACCCCCGACGGGATCGACGTCCTGGCCTGCCCGGTGAACGCCCCCTGGTGCGCCTTCAAGGAGACCGTGGAATTCGCCCGGGGCGTGGGCGCGGGCGTGCTGGTGCCGATCCACGACGCGCTGCTCTCCGGAGTCGGACGCGAGCTCTACCTTCGCCAGCTCGGCAACCTCGGCCAGACCCCGATCCAGGACCTGCGCGACGCCGGACGTGCCCCGGTCGCCCCCTGACCCGGTCATCCCGCATCGAACAGTGACCCGGGCCGGTCCGGCCAGTCACCGATCGAGGCCTCCGCGCCCGGGACTATGCAGAGTCCCGGCAAGGACGCCTTCCTCGAGCCAGGGGCGTCAACGCCATACTGGGCCCATGAGCGCGACAGATTCAGACGGCTTGACGGCGGATATGTCGAGCCTGCTGGAGGAGGTGGCGCAGCGAGCCGCGGACGACGCCGGCCTCACCGGCGAGCCCTTCGCCGAGTCCGCACTGCTCGGGTCGTTCCTCACCGACGCACTGGCTTGCGCCACCGGCCGACGCCGCCTCGATCCGGCCGAACTCGCCGGCTGCCGCGACTGCGGTGGCCGCGCAGCCCGGGTCGGGGCCGCCTCCCGCGCTGTGGTCGACCTGTATCTGTCCTCCGCCTGGCGGCTCTGGCGCGACGGCCCCGCCGTCGGCGATCCGGATCAGCCCCGCGAGGCCGCCCTGTGGCTGCTACGAGCCGCGGACGACGCCGTCGCGGCGATGATCGAGGGGTATCAGGAGGCGGTGGCCGGAATGGTCCGCCTCGAGGAGAGCACCCGCTACCAGATCGTCGAGGCCCTCCTAGCCGGCGGATCGGCGGCCCGAGAGGCCGCCACCCGGGCCGGCACGCTCGGGATACACCTGGCCGGGCCGATGGTCGTGCTGGCGGCCGAGCGCCGCGACGGCTTCGGCCAGAACGCCGCTGCCAGTCTGCCTCCGCGGATCGAACGCGCCCTGCGCGGGCGCTTCTCCGATGCCGTGGCGCTGGTGATGATGTGGGACGACCGGCTTCTGACGATCGCCGCCGCCCCCGACCGGGCAGCAGCGGACGGCGTGGTGGGCGCGGTGGACAAAGCCCTGCGCGACGTCCTGGGGGCACCTCGCGACCCCGACGGGGAGCAGGTCTGGCGGGTGGCGGTCTCGGCCGCCCGGGCCGGGCCGGCCGCCGTGCGCACCGGATATCTGGAAGCGGTCGACGTCCTCGACCTGGCCCGGCGGGTGGGACTCGACCAGGAGGTCGTGCACGGGGACGAACTGGCCGTCTACCGGGTACTGCTACGAGACCGGGAGGCCGCCTGGGAACTGGTCGAGTCCACGCTGAGCGGACTACTCACCGCCCGCCATCGCGGTGAGGACCTGCTGCGGACGGTGCAGGTGTACTTCGATACCGGCGCCAACGCCACCGCCACCGCCCGCCAACTCCACCTGTCCGTGCGGGCGGTGACGTACCGCCTGCAACGAGTGGCCGAACTCACCGGCCATGACCCCACCGACCTGCGGGAGAGATTGACCCTGAGCACCGCCGTGGTGGTGGCCGGATTGCTCGGCTGGCCGCCCCCGCCCACCGAGTAGCTGGTGGCCGGCGCAGCACCGGTGACCCACCCGGGCAGCAGCCGATACAAGATTGCCGAGACTCGGCAGAATCAGGATGGTCAAGTCGTCCTACTGACGACGTGCCCGGCAGCCCTGGAACACGCCAACATGGACAGGACGCCTTCCCCCGAACCGGTCAGCACCCCATCCCACACAGTGCCGCGACCGGCTTCCCGACCCACCGGGCCGCGACGGCCCGAGAAGAGGACACCTCCGTGCTTGACGTTCCCCTCTGGCTGTGGCTGACCTTCGCAGCCATCGTCGTGGTGGCCCTGGCCATCGACCTACTCGCCCATCGCAAGAGCCACGTCATCGGATTTCGTGAGGCGGCCATCTGGAGCGCCGTCTGGGTGGGCCTCGCCCTCGCCTTCGGCGGCCTGGTCTGGTACGTGCTCGGTACCAATGCGGCCGTGGAGTACACCACGGCCTGGCTGCTGGAGAAGAGTCTGTCCGTCGACAATCTCTTCGTCTTCGCCCTGATCTTCGGCTACTTCGCGGTGCCCAAGGAGTACCAGCACCGGGTGCTCTTCTACGGGGTCATCGGTGCCCTGTTCTTCCGGGCCATCTTCATCGCGGCCGGTGTGGCCATCGTCTCGCAGTTCACCGCCGTGCTCTTCGTCTTCGCGGCCATCCTGCTGTGGAGCGCATGGAAGCTCATGAAGGACGACGAGGAGGAGTACGACCCCAGTCAGAACATCGCGGTCCGCGCCCTGCGGCGGATCGTGCCGATGCGCGACGAGTACGCCGGCACCCGGTTCTTCGTCAAGGAGGCAGGCCGCCGGGTTGCCACCCCGCTGCTGGCGGTCGTGGTGGCCATCGAGGCCGCCGATCTGGTCTTCGCCGTCGACTCGGTGCCCGCCGTGCTCGCGGTCTCCAGCGACACGTTCATCATCTACTCCTCCAACGCCTTCGCCATCCTCGGTCTGCGAGCGCTGTACTTCCTGCTCGCCGGCATGCTCGACCGGTTCCACTACCTCAGCAAGGGCTTGGCGATCATCCTCGGCTTCATCGGGGTCAAACTGATCCTGCAGGCCGCGCACAAGACCATCTCGACGGCCATCCCCGAGATCCCGTCGCTGGTCAGCCTGGCCGTCATCGTCGTGGTCCTGGCCGGCTCGGTGACACTGAGCCTGCTGCGGCCGGCACCCGAGCCGGACGCTGCCGTCGAAGCCGGGTCGGACGACGACGGCCCCGACGCGACCGGGACCGAGCCCGAGTCGCAGGCCGGCCCCGCCACCGCCCAGCACGAGACCGTGTCCACCACTGCCGGCTCCGGGTCGAAACAGGGTGAGGCACCGCACGGCTCAGATCGGCAGGCGCCCAGCCGGAAGGCCGGTTCATCCGACTGATCACCCGAGCCGACTGATCACCCGAACGCCGTCCGGCAGCTGGAACCAACCTGGCTGATCCGAGTCACCGGCGGGGCCTGCGGGCCTCGCCGGTTTCGGCGTTGGCCGCTACGTGAGGCCGTCCAGGAGCGCGTCGACGAGCTCGCAGATCCGATCGGCGACCGCTCGGGCGGCCTGCGGGCCGGCGTGCATGGGATCAGGGACGTCGTCCCGGCGGTCGTAGCCGGGGGCCAGGGCGGTGAGTTGATGACCCAGGCTGGTCACCGTCGCCGGAGCGACCTGCGGTAGCAGCCGGACGGCGTGGCCGAGCGGATGCACGAGATCGGCGGTGAAGACGAACCGGGTGGCCAACAGGTGCCGCTGACGCACCGTCATGGTCAGCACCAGATCGACGCCCGACATCAGTTTGGGCTCCACCTGACGGGCCCGGAAGCCGGCCGGGCTGGCGCCACGGGCGACGAGTTCGGCCGCCATCCGCGGCTCCATGGCATACCCCTCCACCGCGTCGAAACCGGCGGAGGAGAAGACGATTCCCGGGCGGGCGAGCTGCTGGGCGCGCAGCGCCGCATACCTCTCCGCGAAGGCTGACCTGGCGATATTGCCCGAGCAGACGAAGAGAACATGCGCGGCCACCCGCCACACAGTAGAAGGTGCTCTCGGCACCCGTCACGCGCCGAGATGAGGTTTCCCCACGGGCGAGGAGAGCAGCTGCTCCTCCCCGGCGACGGCAGGTCCTCAACCGGCGAGACCAGGCCGTGGGGGGTGCCGATCGCCCCGGCGGGCAACGGGCCGTGATCGCCGTCCACGGCCCTTGCCGTCAGATCAGCGACGGCGGGCGCGTTTACGGCGTCGCGCGCGCGAGCCGGAGCGTTGCCCGGTGAAGGCGGCGAACAGGATGAGCGCCAAGCCGGCCCCGGCCCCCACGCCGGCGACGGCGACCACCGGGTCCACGCGGACCTGAAACAACGTCTGCAGCAACACGAGCACGGCAGCGGCGATGAGGACCCCGCCCCAGACCACGGTCCCCCCGCTGGGTCCGCCGGGACGTACCGGGCTTGCGCCGGCCGGCTCAGCCATTGAGGTTCACGTCCACGTCGACGACCGATCGAATGAGATCGTCGAGTCCGTCGGTACCGGCCCACCCCGAGGTTCTCAGAACGACCACACAGCCAGCCAGGGTCAGCCCAGCCACCACGGCCAACGGCAGCAGACCTCCGGTGCGTCGTCCTGCCAGACCTACCAGGACCGTGATCAGGCCCACCCCGATCAGCCCGCAGGCGCTGGCCAGCACCGCGAGCGCGGGCGGCGGCAGGGTCCAGCCAACCTGATCGGCCGAGCCGAGGGCCGCCACCGTCGCCACGATGCCGAAATACACCATCCAGCCCAGCAGGACCAGCCACCGTGGGGGTGGACGACGCCGGATCTCCCCCACCACAGGGGATCTCACTCCAGAGGAGCTCACCGGCAACGCCCCGACCGCGTCCACCCGGCCTGCGGGCCAACCAGCGGGCGAGGGTAGGGAGTTCGTCGGCGTTGACACCGCGGGGGTGTCGGAAGGAGAGATCACAGGCTCTCGGACCGGCTGGGGCGGGAGAGCCTCGCGCGACGCCGCAGGGCCTGGCTGGGTCTTGCTCAGGCACACGCGGCCACCCGTCCCGACAGCGGGTTCGCCAGCGTGACCGCCGGGTTGTCCTCCCGGGGCGCCCGGTGTTCGCCTCGCATCCGCCGAATCGGCATCCGCGCCACGCGGAAACTCACGTGGGACCGCTGCGGGTGCCTCTGCGGTGACGGCGAACGGGTCGCCCGGAGGCTGCCCGACGGGGGTACGAGTCCACCACCACACCAACAAGGCCACCAGCACGATCCCAGCGGTCACCACCCCGAAGGCGCTGGGGCTCACACCGCCCAGCGCTATCAGCAGCGCACCCACCGCAGCGGTGACCAGAGCCCAACCGCCCGCAGCCGTGACCCGGCGTGAGCGCAGCATCACCTCGAGCTCGATGCGCCCGGCCGGATCGGGCAGGATGAGCCAGCCGGCGGCATAGACGATGAGCGCCGGCGCGCCGAAGATCGTGGTGATCACGAAGATCACCTGCAACAGCAGCGGGTCGACCCCGACCCGATTCGCGATGCCGGTGCACACCCCGGCCGCGCGAGTTCCACCGGGTCGCACCACTCCGGACGCGCGCAACCTGGCAAACAGGTCGTCCACGCGTGCCCCACCGGGCAGAGCGGCGGGGGGACGGTGATCGCTCACACCGACCACCTTGACAGGGGCTCGCGGGTGGCTGCCATCAGGGACACCCCTGATCCCGGACGGTTCGGGGCCGGCGTTCACCAGGGCCGAGTCGGTCGTGCCCCGACCCCGCACCCCGGGCGGGTGAGCGAGAATGGGGTGGTGAGCCAGCCGACCCCTCCCGCCCCCGTGGGCGGCGCCCGGTCGTCGGCTGAGCGTGCCCGCCGGGGCCCGGCACCCCCGGCTGCGGGCCGGTGCGGCCCGCGGAACTCCTCGCCCACTCAGGGAGTCGGCCCGGCAGGGTCGTCGTCGATGGCCGCCGGGGGTGCTGATCGAGGCCATCCACACCCCGGACCTGGCGGGCCGAACGGTCCCGGCACGCCGAACGGACTGAGCGCGCCGATCACCAAGGAGCAGCCCAGTCGGCCACGGGCGTTCCGGCGGCCCAGCGACCGACGGATGATCGCCGGAGTGTGCGCCGGGCTCGCGGATCAACTGTGCATGCCACCGGCGGCGATCCGGATCGGCTTCATCCTGCTCACCGTCTTCCAGGGCATCGGCCCCTTGGTCTACGTGCTGCTGTGGGCCCTGGTGCCACAGGATGACGCGGCCCAACGCAGCCGCGACGAATTGCGCTTGGCACGCTGGCGCGGCAAGCCGGCACAGGTGGAACGGGCCCGGCGGGTACTGGCCGGTCAGGTGGACCTGCCACGCAGCCTGGGACCTGACGGATGGACGGAGAACCTGCGCCTGCTGGTGCTGGGCGTCGCCCTGCTGGCCGGCTCGGGCATCCTGCTCGCCGGGTCCTTCAGCGACCAGGTGAGCCTGCAGGTCGCCGCCCCGGTGGGAGTGGTGCTCGTCGGAGCCGCCATCGGTCTCGGTCAGCTCGACCGCACCGAGCGCGAGCGGGGCCTGAGCCGCCGGTCCCTGGGGAGCTGGAGTTCGATCCTGCGGATCGCCGCCGGTCTGCTGCTGGTGGTCACCGGCGTGGTCCTGCTGGTCACCCCCAGTCTCGACCCGGGGGCTCTGGTCACCATGGCTGTGGCCGCAGTGGCCGTCCTGCTCGGGGTCGGCGTCGTCCTGGCCCCCTACGCCCGGGCCCTGCTGGCCAACCTGGAGGCCGAGCGCGGGGAGCGGGTCCGGCAGGAGGAGCGGGCCGAGATCGCCGCCCACCTGCACGACTCGGTGCTGCAGACCTTGGCCCTGATCCAGCGACGCAGCCAGGACCCGGACGCGGTGGCGATGCTAGCCCGCTCCCAGGAGCGGCAACTGCGTGAGTACCTGTACGGGGCGCCCACCCCGCCCGAGCAGGAGGACGCCTCGCTCGCGGTGGCGGTCCGCCGGATCTGCGCCGAGGTCGAGGACGAGCACACCGTGCCGGTCGAGGTGGTGACGGTCGGCGACACGACGATCAGCGCCGGCGTATCCAGCCTCATCCAGGCCCTGCGCGAGGCACTGCTCAACGCCGTTCGGCACGGCCGGGTCGGAGTCTCCGTCTATGTCGAGGCCGCCGACGATGGGGTCGAGGCCTTCGTCCGAGACCGGGGAGCAGGCTTCGACCTGGACGCGGTCCCCGAGGACCGGCTCGGCGTGCGGGAGTCGGTGATCGGTCGCATGACTCGCGCCGGAGGACGCGCCTCGGTGCGCAAGGCCCCAGGCGGCGGAACCGAGGTATCGCTCCGGCTCCCCATGGACACCCCTCGAGAGGAGAACACATGAGCCCCCTTGGCGGCCCCTGGCTGCAGGTGCTCCTGGTAGACGATCACCGGCTCTTCCGCACCGGAGTGCGGGCCGAACTCGCCCAGGTCGACCCCCGGCTGGATGTGGTGGCCGAGGCAGCCACCGTCGACGAGGCGATCGCCGCGATCCGCCAGCACCTGCCGGCCGTGGTGCTGCTGGACGTGCACCTGCCCGGTGGAGACGGCGGCGGCGGGGCGGAGGTGCTGCGGATGTGCGGGGGCCTGACCCGCGAGGACAGCTCCCCCGTGCGGTTCCTAGCACTGTCGGTGTCCGACGCTGCCGAGGACGTGATCGCCGTGATCCGGTCCGGGGCCCGCGGGTACGTCACCAAGTCGATCTCCGGTACCGACCTGGCCGCCGCGATCCGCCGGGTGGCCGACGGGGATGCCGTCTTCAGTCCCCGGCTCGCCGGGTTCGTCCTGGACGCCTTCGGCTCGGCCGCCAACGACACCCCGATCGATGAGGAACTGGACCGGCTCTCGGCGCGCGAGCGTGAGGTGATGCGGTTGATCGCCCGCGGCTATGCCTACAAGGAAGTGGCCAAGGAACTCTTCATCTCGGTCAAGACGGTGGAGACGCACGTGTCATCGGTGCTGCGCAAACTCCAGTTGTCTTCCCGACATGAATTGACCAAGTGGGCCGCCGACCGGCGGCTGCTCTGAGGTGGCCGCCAGACGTCCGGCCCCGGACCCGGCCGGGGCCACCGCCGTCCTGGCGTGGCAGCGCGAACCGGACGCACTCACCCGGGGTGAGCTGGCCGCCGCGGTGCGGCACACCCTGGGTCTGCTCGCCGAGCGGGTGCCCGGGCGCACCGTGGAGGTGCGGGTGCCGCCCTTTGGCGCGGTCCAGTGTCTGCCCGGTCCACGTCACACCCGGGGCACGCCCCCGGCAGTGGTCGAGACGGACCCCCAGACCTGGCTCCGGCTGGCCACCGGTCGACTGTCCTGGAGTCAGGCGGAAGCTGAGTCCCTGGTGCGGGCCAGCGGACAACGCGCCGACCTGGCCCCCGTGCTGCCCCTCGTCCCGTCGTCCTGAGCTGACTGCCTTGGGGCCTGACTGCGTGGGGGGCTGACTGCGTGGGGCCTGACTGCGTGGATCGCGGACCCCGCAGCGTCCCCGCGGGTACAGTGCTGGTGTGGATCAAGCACCTGCGGAGTTCCTCGTCCGGCGGCGCCGACGGGCACCCCGCTACCGGGCGTTCATCGGAGCCGGGGTGATTCTCGGAGTGCTCGTCGCGCTGATCGCCACCCTGTTCAGCCCGGACGGCGGCAGTTACTCCCTGGGGTCGGTCTTCGGATACACGGCCTGCATGCTGGGCCTGATCGGCGCTCTGGTCGGCGGCCTCGTCGCGATCGTTCTGGATCGACGGTCCTAGTCCCGTGTCATGAGGTCCCGTGTCATGAGCGGATCCGCGGCGCCGAGCAAGCCGGTGATGGACAGCAGGCGCCCGCCGTGGCGGGTCGGCGTACCGGTCGGTAATGGCGCAGATCACAGCGTGGCACGCGGGTGCCACCGAGGATGGCAGGATGGCGCTCATGCCACGTGGTGACGGTCGTCTCTCCCACGACCTGCTTCCCGGCGAGAAAGGCCCTCAGGACGCCTGCGGGGTGTTCGGTGTGTGGGCCCCCGGGGAGGACGTCGCAAAGCTCACCTACTACGGGCTGTATGCGCTACAGCACCGGGGCCAGGAGTCGGCCGGGATCGCGGTCTCCAATGGCAGGCAACTGCTCGTGTACAAGGAGATGGGCCTAGTCAGCCAGGTCTTCGACGAGCGATCCCTGGCCCCACTCAAGGGCCATCTGGCGATCGGTCACACCCGATACTCCACCACCGGCAGCAGCAGCTGGGTCAACGCCCAGCCCACCCTCGGAAACACCGCCCATGGCGCTGTCGCGCTGGGCCACAACGGAAACCTCACCAACTCCGACGAGCTGCGTGACCTGGTCGAGCAGGTGCACGGGCTGGCCGCTCGCGGCGAGTTGGCCAAGGGCAGCACCACGGATACGTCCCTGGTGACGGCCCTGCTGGCCGGCAGTGCGGAGCGGTCGCTGGAAAGCACCGCGCTGGAGATCCTGCCGTGGCTCAAGGGCGCCTTCAGCCTCGTCTTCATGGACGAGCAGACGCTGTACGCCGCACGGGACCGGCACGGCATCCGTCCATTGGTCTTGGGTCGACTGGAGTCGGGATGGGTAGTCGCCTCCGAGACAGCTGCGCTGGACATCGTCGGCGCCGCCCACGTCCGTGAGATCGAACCCGGCGAGCTCATCTGCATCGATGAGAATGGCTTGCGGACAAGTCGTTTCGCGCCTGCCGAGCCGAAGGGGTGCGTCTTCGAGTACGTCTACCTGGCCCGACCGGACACCACCATCGCCGGACGTGGAGTGCATGCCTCCCGGGTGGAGATGGGCCGGGTGCTGGCCCGCGAACACCCAGCCGAGGCCGATCTGGTCATCCCGACCCCAGAATCCGGGACGCCGGCCGCGATCGGCTTCGCGGACGCCTCCGGAATCCCGTACGGGCAGGGGCTGGTCAAGAACGCCTACGTGGGGCGCACGTTCATCCAGCCATCTCAGACCATCCGCCAGCTCGGCATCCGGCTCAAGCTCAATCCGCTGCGCGAGGTGATCAACGGCAAGCGGCTTGTCGTGGTGGACGACTCGATCGTGCGCGGCAACACCCAGCGGGCGTTGGTGCGGATGTTACGGGAGGCCGGCGCGCGGGAGGTGCACGTGCGGATCTCGTCCCCGCCGGTGCGTTGGCCGTGCTTCTACGGCATCGACTTCGCCACCCGGGCCGAGCTCATCGCCGCCGGCTTGGAGGAGCAGGACGTGTGCGCCTCGATCGGAGCCGACTCACTCGGCTACATCAGCGAGGACGGCATGATCGAGGCCACCCAGCAGCACCGGTCCACGCTGTGCACCGCCTGCTTCAGCGGCGTGTACCCGGTGGGGCCACCCCTGGGTGGAGGACGAGACATGCTGGAGCAGGCCTCCCTCTTCGACGAACTCAGCGGCTTGACCGAACCCTTCACCACCGCCGGTGAGGCTCTGGCCGGGGCCGGGCAGCCGGCTGAGGCGACCGGCCTGTCCGATGCCGTCCCGGTAGCCGCGGCGACCACGCCACAGGCGGAGCGAGTCGGCGTCGAGGTGGGTTCGCCGGTCGGGTCCACCCGAGGCGACCAAGCCCGCCGCGATGTCGACGGGGTGGGCACGAGCATCGGCGGTGGCGGTTCGGACGCACTCCTGCGCCCCTAGCCGAGATTGGCCTGGCGGCCGGGATGCTAAATGCGTCACATTTGCCGCCCGACAAGGGAATCCAGACCGCGCCTGCGTCTCCGGCGTCACCAGCCCCAACAATCCCACGCGGCGCAGGACGCGACGTTACTCGCTTTTTAGACAACGCTTTTGGCCAGTCCAGGCCTGGGACGCGGCTGTGAAGGCATTCGTCAAGGCCGTTGCCGAGGCCAGTTGCCGATATGTGCGCGGGCGTCCGGGCCAGTCGCATCAGAGCCTGGAAAGTGCGAGGCTGATGCAGTGCAAGCAGCGGCATCGACGAGTCGGCTCGTGAGGGGGACCGGGCGTGATGCGCCCGCCGGGCCGAAGTGCTTGACGCGCTAAGCACGGCTGCGTAGTATTTCAATCATACGCCGCCCGCCTCTACCACCGAACGAACATCAGGTATTGATGTCACGACAAAGGAGTGAACTCGACATGAGCAACCCGCAGGAGCAGTACCTGGACGCGATGAACTCGGCCGCTGACAACTGGGCCAAGGCCGCCCAGCAGTTCTTCACCGCGACGCCGCAGACCTCCTTCCCGGTGTCCTCGGTCGACCCGGGCGAGGTCATCGACCAGGTCTTCGACTTCGCCGAGCAGTTCCTTGCCGCTCAGCGCCAGTTCGCCAAGAGCCTTGCCTCGGCCAGTTCGTCGGTCGCCGACACCATGCGCAGCCAGGCCGAGAGCCTGCAGAGCACCCTGAGCGAGGCGACCGAGCGCAACCTCACCGCCGCCGCCGAGTTCGCCGACTCCAGCATGGCCACCACCGAGCAGAACATCGCCGCCGTCACCAACGACGCCAAGTCCGCTGTGAACGAGGTGAAGACCGTCGCGACCGAGGCGGCCGAGAGCGCCGTCGACGCGACCGCTACGGCCACCAAGGCCACCGCCAAGGCGGCCACCCCGTCGAAGGCGTCGGCTCCAGCGAAGAAGGCCACCCCCCGCAAGGCCGCCGCCCGCAAGACCGCGGCCAAGAAGGCCTGACGCAGCGCCAGGCAGCACTCGGCCCGTCAGGGCCACCCGAAGCGTCATACCGCGGCGGGGCATCACACCGATGCCCCGCCGTGGTCGTCTCCGGGCCCGGCTTTCGTGTCCGGCCCAGCTTCAGATCCGGCCCGGCTGTCATGCCCAGACCCAACTCGCTGGGCCGCAAGGCCGCGGATTGTCGTGCTCTGCCTGTACGTCGCGCTGCCGCGAGCAGACGGTGCGAGCCGCGGTCGGAATCCGTGGTGAGGCAAGATGTGCCGGTGGTGGAGATGTCGAGGCAGGACTTCGAGAACGCCGTCGGCGACGCCCTCGACCTCGTCCCGGCGGAGTTGATGCGACACCTGGACAATGTCGTCTTCCTGGTCGAGGACGATGCGCCGCAGGACGATCCGGACCTACTCGGGCTCTATGAGGGTGTGCCGTTGACCGAGCGGGACTCGTGGTGGGCAGCCGGGAGCCTGCCGGACCGGATCCGGATCTTCCGCAACCCGATGCTGAGGGTCTGCGAGAGCGAGGCCGAGGTCGTGGAGGAGGTCGCCGTCACCGTTGTCCACGAGATCGCCCACCACTTCGGCATCGACGACGATCGGCTGGACGAACTGGGCTGGGGCTGACTCCAAGCTTGGGCGTCCGTGGGAGCCTTTTCGCAGGCCCACCGCGGCACGCAGGTCCGTGCGGGCGCCCCTGTCCAGATTGTCGGGGTTGAGCACCGCATCCGCGCGCCACTGCAGTGTGTGGTTTCGACAGCTACGCCGGGCCCAACGCGGCCAGATCAGCCGTGGAGGCTCGGCCTACCTGGTTTGCGTGTGTCTGTATCCATAGGTCCGCAGCCGCCACCCCCTTGAGCCGCAGTGATTCCAGGAAGGGCCGATGCGGGATCATCCGGGTCTGCGAGCTCACCGACGCCAGCGCGTGGTCCGCGTCGAGCAGATGCCAGCGCATCCGAGCCAACCGACGTTCCAGGTCACCGCGCCGCAGCGGACTCGACGCCCGCGCCCGGGCCGTCGCCGCGGCCAGCAGCTCCGATTCGCGCAGGAACGCCGTGGTGAAGGCGAATTCCGCCTGCCGGTCGCGGATCTCGACGGCTCGCCGTGGCGTGGACCGGTGGTCGATCGGGCAGATCAGTACGGCGAGTGCGTCGTCAGCCGGCCCGTCGAGCAACGGGAGTAGCGGTGGGTTGGCGCTGAAGCCGCCGTCCCAATAGGGCTGACCGTCGATCTCGACGGCCTTGTGCACCGACGGCAGGCAGGCCGAGGCCAGCACCGTCTCCACGCTCAGCTCGTCGTTGGAGAACAGCCGCAGCCGGCCGGTGCGGGCATTCGTGGCCGCCAGGGTCACCATCGGGGCCTGCTGCCCCCGCAGGACCTCGAAATCGACGTGCCTGGCCAGGACGTCCCGGAGCGGATCATGGTCGAGTGGGTTCAACTGCGACGGTGACATCGTCCGGGTGAGTTGCATGGCGGCCCGGGCCAGGGGCGTCAGCGACGGATTGTCATCCGGGCCGTGCACCAGCCAGCGCACGCCCGCGGTGTCGGCGACAGCGGTCCACACCGCCTCAAGGGTGCGGCGAGCCTCGTCCGGGCCGCCCCGCGCCAGGCCCGAGGCCAGGCAGACCGCGTTGACCGCCCCGGCGCTGGTGCCCGTGACGGCGGAGATCGAGAAGCTGTCGAGCAGGCGATCCACCACGCCCCAGGTGAACGCCCCGTGCGCACCGCCACCCTGCAGGGCCAGGCTCAGCCGGGGACGGGCCGAGCGGCGGCGGAGGGCGGCCAAGCCCTGGGCGAATCTGCTCATCCACCCATCGTGCGCCATCGGGTGCGCGCCGGGGCACGGCGACTCCCACTGGATGTGCACCCTTCGCGCAGGCGTGGTGAGCCTGCTCACAGCACGTCTGTCAGGGGCGATCCGAGCGGTTTCCAGGCCGCCGGGAGCACCGCCGATCAGCCCCGGGACGCTCGACCTGGTCCGCCCGGGTAACCGCTTTGGTGATTGGGCATCACACCCCCTATGCTCTATGAGTCCTCGACGGATCGCGCCGAAGGTCGACGGGCGGTGAGGTCGAGTAGGGCCCCCATCGTCTAGCGGCCTAGGACACCGCCCTTTCAAGGCGGCAGCGCCGGTTCGAATCCGGTTGGGGGTACGGTCTTGCACCATCAAGGCCCTGTAGCGCAGTCGGTTAGCGCGCCGCCCTGTCACGGCGGAGGTCGCGGGTTCGAGTCCCGTCAGGGTCGCTCTTGGGCGATGTGTCGTCCAGGTAGGGCCAGATAGCTCAGTTGGTAGAGCGTCCGACTGAAAATCGGAAGGTCAGCGGTTCGACCCCGCTTCTGGCCACCTTGTTCCGTCCTTCGCAGGAGCTCTGGCCTGCGGAAGTTCTGTCTCTCGAGTTCCCGGTTCAGGGCGGCTCCTCCACGCGACGAAGGAGCACGCTTGATGCGGCTGTAGGCCGACGCGTCATCGATGCCCCATCTCAGGCACTTCTTGGCCCAAGCGTGCGAGTCTCCTGGCATCAAGCCATCGTTGTCCGACCTCACCGCTACCGTGCTTGGGTCGGATCAGGGAGGTCATCACGGGAACCGTGCAGGAACGTGCAGAAGATCAGGCCCGCGAGGAGTACGGGCGACTTCTTGAGCAGTTCGGTGGCGCCCACCTTGCCCATATCGAACGGTTGGCAGCAGTCGATGCCTTGACAGCAGACGAGTACCGCGCGCTCCGACGGATCCACATGCTGGAGTGGTTGCTGGCTAGGTGAGTTCGCTTCACGATCACGCGCACGTTTGCCGCTGAGATCCTCACTGGCGGGGACAAGGTCTCCGTACATGACGAACGTGCGGCCGGCATCACGTTGGAGATTGGCGGCAATGCCCTTTTGTCGCTCGCGATTGTCTACCAGTGCACCTGGGATGGTGCAGGGAAGTATCTGGCCGTCGACTCGTCCAAGATCGCGGTACACCCGTCCGCCAAACCCTCAAGGGGATCCGCTGTTCAGGTTCGTGTATGAGCGAGAGAACAGCAAGCTCCCTGTCGCTCACCTCCATGTGCACGCACACCGTGACAAGTTCAGTCACGTCATGGCCTTGGCTGCCGCGCACGGGCAGAGCAAGCCTAGGGCTCAAGCGATGAAGAGCATCGACAAAACTCCAACGATGTCTGAGCTGCACTTTCCTCTCGGCGGGCATCGCTTCCGCCCGTGCCTAGAGGATGTGCTCGAGTTCCCTCAGATCGAGTTCGGCGTCGACTGTGCACAGGGTTGGCAGGAGTCTCTGCAGCGGGGTCGAGCCAGATGGCGTCGCCAGCAAGTGGCTGCGGCTGCTCGAGATTGCCCAGCAGAGGCGGCTCGAGTTCTCGGAGAGCTGGGTTGGGAGGTCACTCCCGGAGCGAGCAACACCTCCATAGAGCGCAGGGACTGCCTCACTTGCCTGTGATCAGGCGCTCTTAGCAGGTTGCTGGACAACGCGCAGGGACGTGACCACGAGGACGGCTCGGGCCATCCTTGATCCGAAGAGCCAGACTCGGCAACGTGGACTTGGAGAATCGCGCCAGCGAGTCCGATCAAGATCTCATTCACCACGAGAACCTTCGGCGACAAGCGTCCGGCGGGCGTTGCAGGGCGCGCGCGATCGGATGCCGGCCGATCGATGGAAGCTCTGGTTGATGAGTCTCTTAGTCGAGACATGATCGGCGAGCAGCGCGCCACTGCGCCTTCTGGCCTTCGTCCGGCATCTCTAGGAACAGCGACGCCACCCGCGGATGCCTACCGGATGCCGCGATAAGTGGCCCGCCACCCGATCCCCAAACGATCCCGCCACTGCTGAGCCTGCTCCAGTTGATTGCGCAACTCTCGCTCCGGCGTGCCTGCGCGCCGGGCCCACCACCTGGTGGCGTCTGCCCAATAGTCGATCCACGCGATGGGCCGCACCCGATGGATCGCGATGTGGGCGGCCACCGGAGACCATCCGGTGGCCAGCAGCACCGCGAACCCCATCGACGGCCCCCGGTTGATGCCCATGTGGCAGTGCACCAGCACCCGGGCGTCGGGATCGGCCATCGCATCGAGGACGAACCGGGTGCCCTGGTCGAACCATTCGTCCGGCATCCGCTGCCCGGCGTCGTCCACCCCGAGGTGCAGGTAGCGCACCGCCGGGGCTCGGGCGGCCACGAACTCCGCGTCGTTCCATTCCAGCCGGGCGTCGAGGATGTGGGTCAGACCTGCATCGACCATCTCGGCGAGCTGACGTTCGGCCTGACTCTCGTGATGGGTGGTCAGGTCGCCGCCCACCCACAGCTGCGGGGTCACCACCGAGGCGTTCGCGTATTCGAACTCCTCCACGGCCATGGCAGCAACCCTCCCACACCACCAATCACACGAATCGGCATGCCTCCGGGACGCAGCAGGGTCACGATGGTGACAGGCTGCGAAGACCTCTGCTTAGGAGTTACTCGTGACACGGCTCGTGCTCGGCATCGATTCGTCTACTCAGTCATGCACCGCACTACTGGTCGACGCCGACAGCGGGGAGGTGGTGGACCGGCAGAACGAACCCCACCCACCCGGCACCCAGGTGCACCCGCAGGACTGGCTCGATGCGTTGGACACCGCAACCGCCGACCTGTTGCTGCAGGCCCACGCCGTGGCCGTGGCCGGCCATCAGCACGGCATGGTCACTCTCGCCGACGACGCCAGTTTCGTGCGCCCGGCGATGCTCTGGAATGACACCTCCTCGGCCCCGGAGGCCATCGACCTGACCGCCCGCCTGGGGGGAGCCCAGGCCGCGGCAGACCTGATCGGCAGCGTGCCGGTTGCCGCACTGACCGCCACCAAGCTCGCCTGGCTGCGCGCGCACGAACCCGACGACGCCGAGCGCACCGCCACCGTTCTGCTCCCCCATGACCTGCTCACCTGGCACCTGGGCCGGCGGCGCGAGTTCACCACCGATCACTCCGATGCGTCCGGCACCGGCTACTACTGCCCCCGTGAGCGACGTCTGCTGCCCGGCCTTGCCGCGGACCTCCTCGGGCACCAACCGGCCCTGCCGCGAGTGGCCGACCCGGACGAAGAGGTGGGACGCACCCGCACCGGAGCGGTGGTGGCCGCCGGTATGGGTGACAACGCGGCCGCCGCCTTCGGCCTCGGGCTGGCACCCGGCGAAATGGCAGTGTCCCTGGGCACCTCGGGGGTGGCCTGCACGGTGGCCGACGCCCCCGCACACGACGGCACCGGCGAAGTGTCGGGTTTCTGTGACGCCACCGGCCGATACCTGCCGCTGGCCTGCACCCTCAACGGGGCCCGGGTGCTCGACTTGGCCTGCTCGTTGCTCGGCGTCGACCACGCCGGCCTGGACGAACTGGCCTTGGCCGCGCCGGCGGATGCCGACGGACTCGTCCTGTTGCCATACCTGGACGGCGAACGAACCCCGAACCGGCCCGAGGCCACCGGCCTGCTGCATGGGCTGCGCTCGGGCACCAGCCGTCAGAGTGTGGCCCGGGCTTTCGTCCACGGCCTGCTCTGCTCGGTCCGCGACGCCATGAACGCCGTCGAACGGGCCACCGGGGTCACCACCACTCGCGTCCTGCTCATCGGTGGAGGCGCCAACTCCAGGGCGGTGCGAGAACTGGCGCCCACCATCTTCGCAACCCCGGTGGACGTGCCCGACCCGGCCGACTACGTCGCTCTGGGGGCCGCCCGGCAAGCCGCCTGGGTGCTCAGCGGCAAGCCCGATCCGCCTGCGTGGCAGGCGTTCTCGGCCACCACCTTCACCGGAGAACCCAACCCCGACGTAGTCCAGGCGCACCACGCCCTGCGGGAGGCAACCGACCCGGGGGCTTGGCGCCCGCACCCGTCCCGGTAACCCCGCCGGGCCCGGTCTCGAACTGGGTTCGCGACCCGCGCTGACCGAGCCGCCACGCCGTCCGCAGCCTCGACAAAAGTTCGGCTCGAGGCTGTATCGCAGCGGCCCACCATTGCTCTTCTCAGCATGCAGTGGACGATCCAGCGGCATCGGAAGCCTCCGGACGGGCATTGTGCGCCCGCGACCCCCACTCCTCGGGCGCCCACTTCAGGGAGGAAACATGGCGAACTTCCAGGTTCGAGACCTCATGGTCAACGTCGTGGACGAGCGCTTGCGGGCCAAAGTCGACGGTGCCGGTCTCTGTGTCCAGGATCAGCCGACGGTGCTGACCTGCGGTCAACTCAGCCCGGTGATGCACACCATCAAGCGCAGCGATCTCATCGAGCGGGTGGCCGTCCTGGCCGGCGAGGCTGCCAAGCAACTCGAGCCCGGTCAGGCAGCGCAGGTCATCGAGAAGCTGGCCACCGAGGTGGGAATCGAAGTACTGGCCACCGCCTCGGCCGGCCGCGGTGACTTCTACCCGGACCCGAACTGCGGCGGGAGTTCGTACGAGACCATCCCGACACCGATCACCCCGGTCATCTCCCGGGCAGACGTGCTGCAGTTCAGTGACCTGACCCTGATCCGGGATCGGGTCAGCCAGATCGTCAAGGAGATCGACCGGCTGGCAGCGGCTTTCGAGCCGACCGGGGATAACCGCAAGATCGTCGCCGAGCATCTGGCGACCGCCCTCGAGACGCTCTGAGCACCTCCGCATGGCGCGGCCGGGGTGAGACCCCGAGTCCCCTGGCCGCGCCCGGGAGGAGAGCCATGTCGCTCACCCACTCACCCCTGACCCTGGGACGCCATCCGGTCCGGCTGGCTCCGGCCTACCGACTGGTCAACGCGGAAACCGTCACCGAGGCACACCTCTTCGTCGGCCTGGATCCCGAGCCCGGTGCCGCCCTGCTGGTTCCCGACAACAACCAGGCCCGAGCCAGTGCCAAGCTCGTCGACCGGGCCACGGCCGAGTTGCTCACCGGTGCAATGCCTTCGGAACCGGACTCCTGCCCGACCTTGGCCGCGCTGGTCCTGGA
The DNA here is from genome assembly GCA_047974565.1 of Actinomycetales bacterium. GTDB lineage: Bacteria > Actinomycetota > Actinomycetes > Actinomycetales > CAWJMD01 > JBDIAG01. Next base: position 52,118 of record JBKECN010000085.1, on the reverse strand, counting down.
CGGCGTGCTCGTCCTCGACCTTCCCGACGGGCCCGTCACCGGGCCGCGAGCCCTCCAGCAGATGGGCGACCTGGCCGAGCCGGTGCCATCAGTCGACGTGCGACTGGCTCGGCACCGGAGTCGGCAGGCGGGCCCACGCAGGTACCCACCCGGTCCGCCGGAATTCCTCGCCAGAGGGGCCGGATCGACGGTGTCCCCCTCACGGCTGGGCGCGCTTTCCCTGGCCGCGCTCGGCCGGGCGCATCGGCTCGCGAGCACGGCGCCGGACCCGATGCGGCTTGCGCACTGGCTGTACGCCTGCAACTCGATGCCCGCAACGCCCGGCTGGGCTCAGACCGCCGATCACCTGGACCGCCAGATCGGTGAGGCTCTGCGGCGAGGCTGGCTTGTCGAGCATGCCGGCAGCACCACGCAGGCGTGGGTGCAATGGCATCACCCGGACGCGGATCTGAAGGCACCCACCTGCAAGCTCTACACCAGCGTCCATCCGGCAGATCGACTTTCGGCATTTCGACCCTGGGTCGAGGGGGTGGCCCGCGCCGGAGCCCGGGCCTTCAAGGCCGGTCGCGGGGCCCAGGGATTGTTGCGTCCCGACGGGCTGGTCGCCTACTTCGACGATCCCGAGGTCATGCTCGACGCGGTCGAGGTGCTCCGCCGCGCCCTGGACGGATGTCGCAGCCAGGGCGTGCCTTTCACCGCCGACGTACCCGGACGCGACGACGCCCTGTTCTCCTGGGGGATCGACCCGCCACGCACCGCCCGGCTGGCGGGCTGGGACCGGCTCACGAGTTGGCGCTCCTGGATCACCGCACGCCTGGCCCGATTGCTCACCGACGCCGATGCAGCGCAGTGCACCGAGTCGCAGACCACAGACTTCGTCAACGCGCGGCTCCGGCTGGACGGTGTGGATCCGACGACCTGGACGCCACCGGCCCACTGCTGGCGAGACGACCCGCCCAGCACCACCACGAAGGCGAGGCGAGGGTGAGCGCAACCACCACCGAACGCGACGAGACGCGACTGGACCCGGTCACCGACCTTTTCGTGCTGCCGACGGACGTCGTCGTCGTCCCGGTCCACGAGCTCAGCGAGCGGGTTCGCCGAGCACTGCCGGCCGGTGGGGTGACCCTCAGCCGTCCGGGGTATCGAGCGCCTTCGCGCTGGGTGGACTCCGCGACGGCCGACCTGCTGGCCCAGTTCCGCGAGCCGACGACGATTCCCGCAGCGGTGGTCTCGTGGTGCTGCTCCAATGGCGGTGACCCGCTCCGGGTCCTTGAGGAGGCTTTCGCCACGCTGCAGGTGCTGACCTCGGCCCGGCTGCTGGTACCCGCGGGCAGCGAGGACGCGGATGAGGTTCGGGCGTCCTGGGCGCCCGGGCAGCAGGTGCTCGGGCTGGACATTCTCGCCCTCCTGCAAGTCACCACCGACTCCGAGGTGTACCGGGCGCGGACGGCGGACGGGATGGAGGTGGCGGTCAAGATCGTCCAACCCGATGCACCGCCGCAAGCCCACGAGGCGATGGAGCGCGAGGTGGATGCCCTGCGGCGCATCGCCGGCAGATGGGCGCCGGCCCTGATCGACGAGGGCCACCACGACGGCAGGCGGTACGCCGTGGTCGAGTGGTTCCCCGGAGCACCGCTGGACGAGCACGGAACCCAGATCCGGCAGGCGCAACAACCGGGCTGGCGGCAGCGTCTGCACCACATCGCCTGCCGCGCCGCTGACCTCGTGGCACACCTGCACGACGAGGGCATCGTCCACGGGGATCTGCATCCGCGCAACGTCCTCGTCGGCCCGAACGACGAGGTGAAGCTGATCGACTTCGGCCTGTCGGTGCAGCCCGGCAGGCCCGAACCGTACAGCCACGGCCTACGGGTCGGCTTCGCGCAGTACCTGGACTCCGAGTCCGCCCAGGCGCTGATCCGCGGCCGTGAACTGGCGCCGGCCTGCCCGGTCACCGAGCGGTACGCCCTGGCCGCCCTGCTGGTCCTGCTCTACACCGGCAGACCGTACCTGTCATTCGGTCCAGAACTCGACGCCGCCTACCGACAGGTAGTCAACGATCCGCCAGAACCCTTCGTCCGCCTCGGTTTCGAGACCTGGCGATCGGTCGAGGACGTGCTGCGCCGCGCCCTGGCCAAGGATCGGGCCGAGCGCTACTGCACCACCACGGCCTTCGCCCAGGCCCTCACAGCGGCCCGACCGCCGGCGGGCCGAGCGGCAACCGACACCTACGATCGCCTGGCCGGCTCTACCACCGACCGGCTCCTGGAAGAGCTCACCGGGCGGCCCGGCGGCGAGGCGGCCTGCGCGCTCGGTGTCCCGGTGGATCGCGGCGCCGCGGGAGTTGCCTGGTTCCTGCTCCGGGTCGCCCAATTGCGGGGGCGAGCCGACCTGCTCGACGAAGCCGACCTGTGGTGTGCCCGCGCGAACTCCCGACGGGACGACCAGGACGCCTTCCCACCCGAGGATGCCCGCGCCGTGATCGGGCCGGCGTCGATGCTGCACAGGGCCGCGGGAGTCGATGCCGTGCAGGCCTTCATCCAGCACGCCCGCGGTGATCTGACCGGTCTTCGGCACGCTGTCGGGTCCTTGCACCGACACGCGCGAATCCCCTCCCCGGACGCAGTCGATCTCACCCTCGGCAGCTCGGGAGCCGCGGTGATGCTCGCCGGCCTGCTCGATGCGGTCCGCTCGACTCGAACGATGGATCCGGCCGAGCTCCACCAGGCCGGAACCGAGTTGCTGACCCGCTTGGACGCCGTGCTCACCGGGGCGAGCTCGCCGGGGCTGACCCGCACCCAGCCCGCGAGTTACGCCCACGGGTGGCCGGGGATCGCCGAGGCGTACCTGCGTACCTCGCAGGCACTGGGCTCCGCGGTGCCGCCGCCGGTCCACGACCGGCTGACCCGGATCGCCGACGATCTGTCGGTGGCCGCGATGACCGCCGCCCGGGCACCCCTGGGCACCCCGCCGTCCTGGTGCAACGGGTCGGCCGGCTGGATCCAGGCGCTGGTGTGCCTGCACACCCACCTCGGGCGGGACGATCTGCTTGACGCGGCAGTGGCCGCGGCCCACCATGCCGTCCAGCACCCCGCCCGGCATCCGCATGTGTGTTGCGGCCTGGCCGGGCGGGCCGCGTCGGTGGCCGGCCTGTACCGCGTGACCGGTTCCGAGCACTGGCTGGACCGTGCCCGTCGCCTGGCGTCGATGGCCTGGCACGAGGCCGAGCAGAACCCGGATGACCAACCCCTCAGCCTGTTTCGGGGCCGGCTCGGCGTCGTGCTGGTCCTGGAAGAACTGCGGCACCCCGAGGCGATGGCCTTCCCGGTCTTCGGAGACCTGCGCTGGCAGCCGGGTCGGAGCCGGACCCGTGCGGGCCACGCTGTCGACACTGGTCAGGCCGTCGCCAGAGTTCAGGATGCCGGCACGGGTCAGGTCGTCGGTACGGGTCCGGTCGAGCCGCGAACCACCAGGTAGGGCTCGACCACTTCGTCCCGCACCGGCCGACCGGCCAGCCCCGCGCGGATCGTGTCGATGCAGGCACGGGCCAGAGCGGGTGGGTCCTGGCTCACCGAGGTCAGGTCCACCGTGGCCAGCTGGGCCAGCGGCGAATCGTCATAGCCCACCACGGACAGATCCCCGGGCACGTCGATCCCTTGTCGCAGCAGCGCATCGCGCACGCCCAGCGCACACCGGTCGTTGAAGGCGACGATTCCGGTGGGGCGTTCGTTCCGGGGCATCGACGCGATCCGCTCCCCTGCTTTCATTCCAGCAGACTCGGTATCGCCGCCAGGGATCACCAGCCGGCTGGCCCACCAGCCGCGAGCACGCATCGCGGCCCGGTAGCCCGCTCGCCGGGAGGTGCTCACCGCCCCGCGCCCACCGTCCACGTGGGCGATCCGCTCGTGCCCAAGCTGGGCCAGGTGGGTCACGCCCAAGCGCAGGCCGATCAGGTCATCGGCCATGATCCCCACCGCCGGCCCGGCACCAGTGCGCCCGATGACGACCACCGGCACGGGGTCGCTCAGCATGTCCGGACCGAGGGAATCCGCGTCCCAACCGAGCAGCACCACTCCCGAACATCGGGAGTCGACGAGGGTCTCCAGCGCCGAGCGGCCGTTGCGGCGCGCCGTGATGGACGACAACACCATATCGAAACCGACCTGTTCGGCAGCGGTGTCCAGTGCGTCGACCATGACGCCGTGAAAGGGATGGGTTACGTCGAGGACCACGCCGAGCAAATGAGAATCCTTGCGCGCCAACGAACGTGCCGACCGATCCGGTCGGTACCCTAGTTCGGTCACCGCCTCTCGGACAGCCATCCGGGTGGCCGCGCTGGGCCCCGGACGGTCGTGCAGAACCAGGGAGACCGTCGCCGGAGAGACACCCGCCCGCTTGGCGACGTCGGCGATCCTGACCCTGGCCACGCCGGGCATTCTCCCATCGACATCCCCTTGGACACGCCACAGCCGGCTCGACCCGTCCACCGACCGCCGTCACCATCCCTGGCCCCAGCTGCCCGTCGTTGCGTCCCTGGCGCTGACCGGCGTCCCGGCAGGCCGACCCGCTAAACGCTGCTGCGCGTGCTTGGGCAGGCTCCCGGGCGTTGACATCTGCCCCTGCCTGCCGCATGCTCCTTAAAGCGTTTTAAGTCAGTCGTCCTGACATATTCAGAATCTTGACAGGCGTTCATGGGAGGTCCCGATGGTCGCGACCACGCCGGAGTTGGAGTACGACCCGTTCACCGAGGAGTTCAAGGCGAACCCCTTCCCGGTGTACGACTGGCTGCGCGAGCATGCGCCGGTCTACCGCAGCCCTCGGTGGGGCTGGTGGGCGCTGTCCCGGTTCGAGGACGTGCGCGCCGCCGCCCTCGATCCGCAGACCTTCCTGTCGTTCGAGGGCATCGACATCGACGACACCGCCAAGGACCAGTCCGGCCCCGGCTTCCTGCCCGACCTGGACAACCCGCGCCACGACGAGGTGCGTCAGATCATCCAGCCCTTCTTCCTGCCCCGCCGCATCGCCGAGCGGGAGGACGCCATCCGGGCCGTCATCCGCGAGCACATCGCGCCGTGGCGGGACCGCGGGCGCGTCGACCTGGCGCAGGAACTGGCCTGGCCCACGCCCAATGACGTCTTCTTCGCGGTGCTCGGCCTGCCCACCCGTCAGGAGGATCCGCAGACCAGAGCCCAACTCGACACCTGGGTGCACCAGCTCAAGGACCGCAAGCCGGGCGACCAGCGGCTCACCCCCGTGGCCAGCGCAGCGACCGACGGAATCCGCGACTACTTCACCGACCTGCTCAACGACCGACGCCGCAGGCCCCGCAACGACGTCGTCTCGCACCTGGTGCAGGCGCGGATCAACGGAGTGCCCTTCACCCAGGAGCATGTCACCGCGGCATCGGAGGTCCTGGGTCTGATGATGGTCCTCTTCCTCGGCGGGGTTGAGTCCACCGCCGGATTGATCGGCACGACCTTCAAGCTGCTCGCTGAGAATCCCGAGCAGCGCGAACTGGTGTTCGCCGACCCTGCGCTCATCGGCTCAGCGGTCGACGAAGCGGTGCGCTGGAACGCACCCCTGCAACTTGTCGGGCGAACCGCCGCCCGGGACGTGAGGATCCACGGCACCACCATTCCCAAGGGGGGACGGGTGGTTCTGGTCTACGGCGCAGCAAACCGCGACGAGCGTCAGTTCCACGACGCGGACCGTTACCTGGTCACTCGAGGACGCTTCCGGCACATGGGTTTCGGCGAAGGCCTGCACGGGTGTCTGGGCCGGCCACTGGCCCTGCTGGAGACCCAGGTGGCCCTGGAGGAAGCGCTGCCCGTGCTGGGCCGCTACGAACTCGACGGCCCGGCCGAGGTCTATCGCAGCACCCCCAACATGCACGTGTGGTGGCATCTGCCGCTGAGTTTCACTCCGGCCGCGCAGCGTGGAGATTCCGGCGAGGCAGTGTCTCGGCTCACCGGGGAGACGATGACCGAGGCAGTGGTGCACGCCAAGCGGCAGGTCAGCGACGGGGTGTGCTCGCTGAGTCTTCGGCCCACCTCGGGTGGGATCTTCCCGGCCTGGCAGCCGGGCGCCCACGTCGATCTGGTGGTGGGCAGCGACAGCGGGGTGCAGACCCGGCAGTACTCACTCAGCGGTGACCCGGGCGACCTGGGTACCTACCGGCTGGGCATCCTGCGCGAGCCCGCGGGCCGAGGCACCTCCGAGTACATCCACGATCGCCTCGCCGAGGGCGACGTGGTGCGGGTCGTCGGCCCTCGCAACCACTTCCGGCTCGAGGAGGCCGCCCGGTACGTCTTCGTCGCGGGCGGGATCGGCATCACCCCGCTCCTGCCGATGATCCGCCAGGTGCACGCCGCCGGTGCCGACTGGCACCTCACCTACGGTGGACGGAGCCGGGCGTCCATGGCCTTCCTCGACGAGCTCGCCGGCTACCCCGGGCGGGTGACCATCGCCCCGCAGGACGAGGTCGGCCTGCTCGACCTGGGGGCCATCCTCGCCGATCCCGATCCGGACACGCGGGTGTACTGCTGTGGTCCCGGTCCGCTGCTGGATGCGGTGGAGGAGGCCTGCTCGAACTGGCCACGCGGCAGCCTGCACACCGAGCGCTTCGCTGCCAAGCCACTCACCGAGCCGGTGCGCTCGGACGCCTTCGAGGTCGAACTGCGCGCCAGCGGCCGCACCATCACCGTGACGCCGGAGACGTCCATCCTCGACGCGGTGCACGAGGCCGGCATCCCCACCGTGTCGTCCTGCGGCGAAGGCACCTGCGGCACCTGCGAGACGACCGTCCTGGAGGGGGTGCCCGACCACCGCGACTCGGTCCTGGAAGAGACCGAGCGTGATGCCGGTGATTGCCTGATGATCTGCGTGTCTCGTTCCTGCACAGCCAAACTCGTGCTTGACCTGTAACCGGCAGACGGTGTGGAGGCGGAACCGACCCGCCCCCCGCCGGGCGGAGCAACGCGGCTGGCAGTGACGTACACCAGAACCTCACAGCTCCCACCCGTGTGTTGCGCGGATATCGGTGCGCTTTGCGGGCCCTGCGCTGCCAGGATGGGCGCATGCGCCCCATCGTTCAGTCGAAGAAGCTCCAGCCGGTCCGCTACGACGTGCGCGGCCCCATCCTCGTCGAGGCCCAACGGCTGGAGGCAGAGGGCCACAAGATCCTCAAGCTGAACATCGGCAATACCGCGCCGTTCGGTTTCGAGGCGCCGGAGGCGATCGTCGCGGACATGATCCATCACCTGCCCGAGGCCCAGGGCTACGTCGACTCCAGGGGCATCTACTCCGCCCGCACCGCGGTCGCGCAGTACTACCAGTCCAAGGGGCTCACCGACACCCTGGTCGACGACGTCTTCATCGGGAACGGCGTGTCCGAGCTGATCACGATGGTGCTGCAAGCCTTCATCGATGACGGCAACGAGGTACTCGTCCCGGCACCGGACTACCCGCTGTGGACCGGCGCGGTGGCCTTGTCCGGCGGCACTCCCGTGCACTACCGCTGCGACGAAAGCAACGACTGGAACCCGGATCTGGCCGATATCGAGTCCAAGATCACCGAGAACACCCAAGCCCTGGTCATCATCAACCCCAACAACCCGACCGGTGCGGTGTACAGCCGCCAGACCGTCGAGGCGCTGGTCGACATCGCACGCCGTCACCAGCTCGTCCTGATGTCCGACGAGATCTACGAGAAGATCCTCTTCGACGACGCCGTACACCACCACGCCGCCACCTTCTGCGACGACGATGTGCTCTGCCTGACCTTCTCCGGGCTCTCCAAGGCCTACCGGGTGTGCGGCTACCGGGCCGGCTGGGTGATGATCTCCGGGCCCAAGCACATGGCCACCGACTTCCTCGAAGGCCTGACGCTGCTGTCGAACATGCGGATGTGCTCCAACGTGCCCGCCCAGCACGCCATCCAGACCGCCCTGGGCGGGTACCAGTCGATCAACGAACTCATCGTTCCCGGCGGGCGCTTCTACGAGCAGTCCAAACTCGCCTGGAGGCTGCTCAACGAGATTCCCGGGGTGAGCTGCGTGGAACCGATGGGGGCGCTGTACTGCTTCCCCCACCTCGACCCGCAGGTGTACCCGATCGAGGACGATGAGGAGTTCGTCATCGACCTGCTTCGGGCCAAGCGGATCCTGGTAACCCACGGCACCGGCTTCAACTGGTTCGAGCCCGATCACTTCCGGCTGGTCACCCTGCCCGACGTCGACGTACTCAGCGAGGCGATCGGACGCATCGCGGAGTTCCTGGCCGCCCGACGATGAGCCGCCCGACGATGACCCGTCCGGGACCTCCCGCCCAGACCCGCGCTACTCGGCGGGGGTGAGGTCACGCAGCCCGGGAACCACGTCCTCGGTGAAACTGCGCAGAAAACGCTCCTGGTCATGCCCGGGGCCGTGGAAGACCAAGTGGTTGAAGCCCAGGTCGGTGTACTCCTTGACGCGGGCGACGGCCTCGGCCGGGTCCGAGGTGACGATCCACCGCTTGGCCACCTGCTCGATCGGCAGTTCGTCCGCGGCCTTCTCCATCTCGGCGGGTGAGTGCAGCGAGTGCTTCTGTTCCGCGGTCAGGCTCAGCGGCGCCCAGAACCGGGTGTTGGCCAAAGCCTGTTCGGCGTCCCGGTCGTAGGAGATCTTGATCTCGATCATCCGGTCGATGTCGTCCGAGCGCCCGGCCTTCTCCAGGCCCTCGCGCACAGCGGGAATCAGCTTGTCCGCGTACAGTTCTCGGCCCTTGCCCGAGGTGCAGATGAAGCCGTCGCCGACGCGGCCGGCGTACCGGGCGACCATCGGCCCACCGGCGGCGATGTAGACCAGCACGGGTGAGTCCGGGCGGTCGTAGATCGCGGCGTCCTTGGTGTGGAAGTAGTCGCCCTCGAAGTCGACGCGGTCCTGGGTCCAGAGTTGACGCATCAGCCGCACCGACTCGCGAAGCCGGGCGAAGCGCTCCTTGAACTCCGGCCAGGTGCCGTCTTCGACCGCACCCACCGCCACCTCGTTCAGGGCCTCCCCGGTACCGACACCGAGCATGATCCGTCCGGGGGCCAGGCAGGCCATCGTGGCGAACATCTGGGCGATGACCGCGGGGTTGTACCGGAACGTGGGGGTGAGCACCGAGGTGCCCAGCAGCACCCGTTCGGTACGGGCCGCGACCCAGGACATCCAGACCAGGGAGTTGGGCGCGTGACCGCCCTGTAGGCGCCACGGCTGGAAGTGATCGGAGATGGTCACCGAGTCCAGGCCCAGTTCCTCGGCGAGGACCGCGTAGCCGGCCAGCGCGGCCGGGTCGAACTGCTCCGCGGACGCCTTGTACCCGATCTTGAGTTCAGCCATGTTCCCTACTCCTTGCCGCACGTCGTCGTTGGGCCCACCCTAGGGGTCGACCGAATGTCGGTTGTCTGCGCCCTCGCGGTGCGAGAGCCTGGGGGCTGCGGGATCACTCGAGACCACGGAGGTGGCAGATGTCCGGGCCTGACACGGCGGGAGCATCCAGCTCGACCGACGACGAATCCGGCGAGCAGGCGCTCGCCGACCAGAAGGCAAAGATGCGGGCGGCCCTCGACCGCAAGGCCCAGCAGCAGCACGCCAGCGCCGCGGGCCGCCAGAACACCGGTTCGGTGCACGGATCTGAGGTCGCAGGATCGGGCGGCCAGCGAATGTTCCGGCGCAAGTCGGGCTGACCGCGAGCACCGGTGAGCCCGGCCCCCGTCCGGCGACGCCCCAGCAGAGCTGAACTCGCAGGCTTCGCTGGCGCCACCGTCCCCGACCTGCTGCCTCCGGCCGGCACAACCCTCCGGCTGCTCTTCGTCGGGATCAACCCCGGGTTGTGGACGGCTGCGACCGGTGCGCACTTCGCCCGGCCCGGCAACCGGTTCTACCCGGCCCTGCACGCGGCCGGGCTGGTCGAGCGGGTCATCGACGCCTCCGCCGGACTGAGTGACGCCGATCGCAGCATTCTGCTGGACGCAGGCATCGGCATCACGAACCTCGTCTCCCGGGCCACCGCCACGGCTGCCGAGTTGGCCAGGCAGGAACTCCGGGACGGCGCCGGACGGCTCACCGCCCTGGTCGCCCAGCGGGCACCGAGCGTGGTGGCCGTGGTGGGCGTCACCGCCTACCGCACTGCCTTCGGCGAGCCGAGAGCCCAACTCGGTGAGCAGCCACACCCACTTGCCGGTAGTCGGCTGTTCGTGCTCCCCAATCCGAGTGGGCTCAACGCCCATTACCAGGTGGACGATCTGGCGACGTGGTTCGCGCAGGCAGGAGCGGCTGCGGGCCTGCCGAAGGTCAACTGAACGGGGCACCCCGCTGCGAGTGCCCTGGTGGGCATCCCGGATCGGCCCTCACAGGGGCACCGTCCACCAGCGGAGCCGGGCGCGTCCGCTGTCGCAGTGCACGGAGAGTCGGTGCGGGGCGTTGATGAAGATCACGTCGAAGTCGAAGCGGGTCGGTGCCGACCATCCGCCGGCCACCTGGACGTTGGTCAGCGTCCGGCTCGGACGGTGTGCTTCGGCCAGCCGATGCCAGCCGGCACCGGTCCACGCGGGTCCCACGTCCAGGTCCAGGTGTTCGCCGGTGCGCAGGGTCACCGTGACCGTCGTGGCAGCCCCACCGGCCCGGGTGTCGATCCGGCTCACGGGCAGGTACGGCTCGTCGCCGTCGACGACGAAGGATTGGGTACCGGCGGGCGGGGTGATGGTGGCCGGTGGTGGCGGCGGGACGGCGAGGTCCTCGGGTGACCAGGCGCGCGCGGGGCCGGGATCGGGCGCTGCTGGCTGATGATCCTGCCGATTCGCGGTGGCGTCGACTGCGGGCAGCAGGTGCGTCCAGAAGAGATCGGCCAGTTCCTGCATCTGCTCGGTCTGAGCGGTTGTCGCGATGACAAGATCTGCCCAGGGTACGACGATCATGAACTGGCCGAAGGCGCCGTCGCCGCGGAAACAGTCCGGTCGGCAACGCCACAACTGGAAGCCGTATCCCTGTTGCCAGTCCGGGTGTTCCTGGCGTCCTGCGTTGTCGACGTGCGAGCGTGTGGCGTCGCGCACCCACTCCGCCGGGAGCACCTGCGTGTCCCCGACCCGGCCGTGATCCAGGTACAGCTGGCCCAGGGCGGCGATGTCCCGGGTGCGGGCGTGCAGGCCGGAGAAGCCCTGGTCCAGGCCGCCGGTCTGACGCCAGGTGATCTCCCCGATGCCGAGCGGGTCGAAGAGCCGGGGCCGCAGGTAGTCGTGCAGTTGGCTGCCGGTGTGCTCGGCAATGACCGCGCTGAGCAGATAGGTGCAGCCCTGGTTGTACGTGAACAACGCCCCTGGCTCGGCCGCCAGCGGCTCGGCAAGCACCGCAGCCACCGCGTCCGACCGGCTGAGCATGGCGCCGATGGTGTCGTCTGCATGCCCGCTTGCCATTGAGAGCAGGTGCCGCACCCGGACCCGGTCCATCCCCGCGCCGAGGCCGTACCGGTCGCGCCCGGGGAGCAGGTCAACGACGAGATCGTCCAGGTCGAAACGGCCTTCGGCGATAGCGATGCCCACCGCCGATGACGTGAAGGTTTTCGACAACGAGTACAGCAACTGGATCCGGTCCGGCCCGTAGGGATGCCAGTACGTCTCTGCGCACACCCGCCCGTACCGCAGCACGAGGAGACTGTGCAGATCCAGACCAGCCCGTTCGGCGGCGGTCACCAGGCTCGCCAGGCCGGCCGGGTCGACGCCGACGTCCTGAGGGCGGGCCGTGGCGTACCGATGGCTCGACATGGTCAGACGGTATCCGGATGCCTCGTCGCTGGGTAGAGACAGGAGCACCCGGTGAGTCCCCGCACGGCCCGGGCGGCGGGTTGCCGTCCGGGCCGCACGTGGATCCCACCGGGTGGATCGACGGTGCTGCCGGGGTGGTCAGTCCTTGACCAGACGCGCTGCGGCCGAGACGTTCAGACCCGAGTCGCCACTGTCCACCAGGACGGTGTCGCCGTCCCGGATCTCGCCCGCCAGCAGGGCCTTGGCGAGCTGGTCGCCGATCTGGGTCTGCACCAGTCTGCGCAGTGGGCGGGCACCGTAGGCCGGGTCGTATCCCTCGTGAGCCAGCCAGTCCCGGGCCTCGTCGGTGACCTCGAGGGTGAGCCGGCGCTCGGCCAGCCGCTCCGCGAGCCGTTGCACCGCGATGCCCACGATCTCGGCGAGCTGCTCCTGACTGAGGGCTTCGAAGACGACGATGTCATCCAACCGGTTGAGGAACTCGGGCTTGAAAGCCGCACGTACCGCGGCCATCACGGCTTCGCGTCGCGCGTCGGGTGACATTGTCGGGTCGACCAGAGCGTACGAGCCCAGGTTCGAGGTGAGGATCAGGATGACATTGCGGAAGTCGACCGTCCGGCCCTGGCCGTCGGTGAGGCGTCCGTCGTCGAGCACCTGCAGCAGGATGTCGAAGACGTCGGGGTGAGCCTTCTCCACCTCGTCCAGCAGTACCACCGAATAGGGACGCCGGCGCACCGCCTCGGTGAGCTGACCGCCCTCGTCGTATCCGACGTAGCCGGGAGGAGCACCGACAAGCCTTGAGACGGAGTGCTTCTCGCCGTACTCGCTCATGTCGATCCGGACGATGGCGCGTTCGTCGTCGAACAGGAAGTCGGCCAGCGACTTGGCCAGCTCGGTCTTGCCCACGCCCGTCGGCCCGAGGAACAGGAAGGAGCCGACCGGTCGGTCCGGGTCGGAGATTCCGGCCCGTGCCCGGCGGACCGCGTCCGAGACCGCCTCGACAGCCTCGGCCTGGCCGATCAGCCGCTCGCCCAGCCGCTCTTCCATGTGCAGGAGCTTGGCGGACTCGCCCTCCAGCAGCCGGCCGGCGGGGATTCCGGTCCAGGCCGCGACCACGTCGGCGACCTCGTCCGGGGTGACCCGGTCGGCCACCAGCGGATCCACTCCGACGGAGGCCTCTTCGGCGAGTGCCGCCTGATCGATCTGCGCCTGGATCTGTGGGATCTGCCCGTACAGCAGGGCAGAGGCGCCGGCGAGGTCACCCTCGCGCTGCATCCGCTCCGCCTGGACCCGCAACTCGTCCAGTTGCTGACGCAGGTCACCGACCGCGTTGAGGCCGGACTTCTCCGCCTCCCAGCGAGCCTTGAGGCCGGCCAGTTCCTCACGCTTGTTCGCCAGTTGCTCGCGCAGGTCAGCCAGCCGCTCGATGGACGCGTCGTCGTCGGCCTTCTCCAAGGCCAACTCCTCCATCGTCATCCGGTCGACCTGACGCTGCAGCTCATCGAGCTCCACGGGGGAGGAGTCGAGTTCCATCCGCAACCGGGACGCGGCCTCATCCACCAGGTCGATCGCCTTGTCCGGCAGTTGTCGGCCGGTGATGTACCGGTCCGACAGGCTGGCCGCGGCCACCAGGGCACCGTCGGTGATGGTCACCTTGTGGTGGGCCTCGTAGCGCTCCTTGAGGCCGCGCAGGATGGCGATCGTGTCGGCCACCGAGGGCTCCCCGACGAAGACCTGCTGGAACCGGCGCTCCAGCGCCGGGTCCTTCTCGATCCGCTCGCGGTACTCGTCCAGGGTGGTGGCGCCCACCATCCGAAGCTGGCCCCGGGCCAACATCGGCTTGAGCATGTTGCCGGCGTCCATGGACGAGTCGCCGCCGGCGCCCGCGCCCACGACGGTGTGGAGTTCGTCGATGAAGGTGATGATCTCCCCGTCGGAGTCCTGGATCTCGGCGAGGACGGCCTTGAGCCGCTCCTCGAACTCGCCCCGGTACTTGGCGCCGGCCACCATCGCCGACAGGTCCAGGGACACCAGGCGCTTGTCCCGCAGCGACTCGGGCACGTCCCCGGCGACGATGCGCTGGGCCAAACCCTCGACCACGGCGGTCTTACCGACTCCGGGCTCGCCGATGAGCACCGGATTGTTCTTGGTACGACGCGAGAGCACCTGGATGACCCGGCGGATCTCGGAGTCCCGCCCGATGACCGGGTCGAGTTTGCCGTCCCGGGCTTGGGCGGTGAGGTCGACCGAGTACTTCTCCAGGGCTGCGTAGGTGCCTTCGGGGTCGGCGGAGTCGACCTTGGCCGACCCGCGGATCTGGGGCAAGGCCGCGCGGAGCGCGTCCGGGGTGGCACCCAGCGAGCGCAGGATGTCGCCAGCCGGCCCCTGATCGGCGGCGAGCGCGAGCAGCAGGTGCTCGGTGGAGACGAATGAGTCGCCCAGGGCGCTCATCTCTTCCTGAGCCGCGACGAGGATGCCCTGCGCGGCTCGCGAGAGCTGCGGGGCGGCCACGGTGCTGCCGCTGACGCTGGGGATGGCGGAGATCGCCGCCTTGGCGCGGGTAATGACGGTGGCCGGGGCAGCGCCGACCGCTTCCAGCAGACCGGCCGGGACGCCGCCCGGCTGAGCGGCGAGCGCGGCCAGGATGTGCACCGGCTCCACGTGCGGGTTGCCGTTGGTGGTGGCAGCCTGGACCGCGGACGCGAGCGCCTCCTGGCTCTTGGTGGTGAGTTTCAGTTCCATATGCAAAGCCTCCTGTTGACAAAGTTGAGTCTACCTAACTCAACCTTCGAGGAGGGGGTGCTGTTCCCGGTGCGAGCGAGTTTCTTCGTGGATCTGCGTGTGGGTTCTCAACTGATGTGACAATTTCTCCCCGTAATGACAACGGCGTGTCAACTTTCTCAACAACGTGACACGGAGGACGCTGGCGATGTGGCCCCGGAGGCGTTGCGTTGCAGGGTCAGGTACCGCAAGTCAGTCGGTGCGGACCTGGCCTCCGCACCGTGGGGTCGAGCGGACGGACGCTTATTGATTAGTGGGGCTCCGGTGCGGGCGCCGGGATGGCATCGAGGACAGTCGCACTATCCGGGCTTTTTCTGGTCAACCACGCTGGGCAAGACCATCATGTACGAGAGCCTGCTGGAGTTGGACCGGTTGTGGCTGGCCGACTTCGACCCAGCCGTCATCGGGATCGCATGCCAGCCGTTCGAGATCTCAGGCAGGGACGGGGTCGAGTACCGCCGACACATCCCCGACTTGCTGCTGCAGGTCCGCGACGACGCAGGCAGGCGTGATTATGTGGTGGTCGACGTGAAGCCGGCCGCGTTTCTTAGCCGGCCAAAGGTAGCTGAGGTGTTCGCGTGGACGGGACGCCTGTGCCGCGAGAAGGGCTGGCGATACGAGGTCTTCACCGGCGCGGACTCAGTCCGATTGGCCAATATCCGCTTCCTTGCGGCAGGTCGCCGGGCCCGGCTTGTCGACGCAGACGTTCTTGCCCAGACCGCTGAGCAAGATCCCGCTGGGCGGCCGCTGGGCGATGTCGAGTCCAGCGTCCCCGCACCCCTGCCCGCAGTGCGGTTGGCTGTACTTACCCTGCTGTGGCAGAACGAGTGGTGCACGACGCTCGACCGGCCACTGTCGTCGACATCGCCACTGTGGGCGGTGTCGGCATGAGCGGAGTGCTGTCGGTCGAGGTCGGGGCAACGTTGTGGTTCGAGGGCCAGCGGTGGACTGTCAGCGAACTTGATCGTGGGACCGTGGTGCTAACTGCCGCAGGCCAACTGCGACGGGTGCGGACGATCGACCTGTTAGATCGCGCTGGCCAAGACCCATCCGACGACGACGCTGCGGCACGGGATCCGAATGCGGTGCTGCTCGCAGGACTGACCACAAAGCAGCGCGCCGAGGCCGAGCGCCGAGCCGCGATTATCCGAGAGTTGCTGGACGAGCCACCCGGGGATGAGCCGATCCACCAGCGGTACCAGGCGGCGTCCACCCGACTCGGGGTGAATACCCGGAACGTTTATCGCCTGGTCGCTCGGTACCAGGAGCAGGGTGTGGCCGGCTTAGTCCACCATCGCCTGCTACAGCAGACCCGCGCATCGATCGACCCGGCCTGGGATACGGCGTGCCGCGCAACGCTCGCCTCCTATCGAGATCTGTCGAACCCGACGCTGAAGAAGGTCATCGCCGAGACCAACGCGCTTTTCCTGCAGGCCAATCCGGATGGGGCCGTACCGAGTCAGGCCTCCGCATACCGGCGGGTTCGGGAGTTGGACAAGGGCAACTACACGTTCGGGGTGGCTAAGCAGCGGCGGTCGGTGGCGGCGCGGCCGGGTGGGCCTTTGGGCCGGTTGCGGGCCTCGCGCCCTGGTGAGTATCTGGTGTTGGACACGACTCGGTTGGACGTGTTCGCGATGGAGCCGGTGACGCTGCGGTGGGTGAACGTCGAGCTGACGGTCGCGATGGATCTGTTCTCCCGGTGCATCACCGGTTTGACGCTGCGGCCGATCGCGGCCAAGGCGGCCGATGCCGCGTCGGTGCTGCATCAGACGTTGGCCCCGCAGCAGTGGGGCGACGGCGCGGCTGGCCCAGCGGTTGGGGTGCCGGACACGATCGTGGTCGATCACGGCCGGATCTACCTGTCCCAGCATGTGTTGGGGGTCTGTGACCGGTTGGGGATCAACGTGCAGCCGGCGATCCCGTACAAGCCCACGGACAAGCCGACGGTGGAGCGGTTCTTCCGCACGCTGCGGCAGTCCCTGCTGGAGCACCTGCCCGCCTACAAAGGCCCCGATGTCGCTGCCCGCGGCCTGGACGTCGAGGCTCAGGCGTTCTTGTATGTCGACGAGTTGGCCCAGGTACTGCGGGAGTGGGTTGGGATCTATCACCGGACTCCGCACGCCGCGTTGTGTGATCCGCACCTGCCGCACGTCGAGCTGTCACCGGCCGACATGCTCGCCCGCGGTGTTGCGATGGCCGGGCAGATCCGGCTTCCCGCCGGCCGCGATACCGCGGTCGAGTTTCTTGATGTGGCGTGGCGGACGATCCAGCACTACGGGGTGGAGATCCGCGGCCGCCGCTACGACGGCTCGGCTCTGAACCCCTGGCGGGGCGTGCGCTCGACCTTCGGCGGGGCACATCCTGGCAAGTGGCCGTTCATGGTCGATGCCGATGACATCCGTTGGGTCTGGTTTCAGGCTCCCGACACCCAGACGTGGCACCGGCTGGAATGGGAACATGCATCCGGCCTGCGGGCACCGTTCAGCCAGGACGCCGCCGAATACACCCGCCGGATCAGCCTGGACCGGAACCGCCACGTCGACCCCGACCATGCGATCGCCGACCTGCTTACGACCTGGTCGAGGGACGAGGTGATATCGCGGCGTGACCAGAACCTGGCCAGGCGGTTGGCCGCGCAACGGGCCGCCGATCTGCCCCACCCCGACGCGCCGACTGACGCCGACTCGGCAGATCCCTCGCGCCAGGCATCTGGTCGGGAGCTGGCCTCCACGCCGGGGGTTGTCGATCTGCTGGCCCGGCTGGAACGCCGCACGGCCGAGCCGGTCGGTGATGATCTGGATGTCTTCGCCCGGTACTACGCCGAGCACCCCGCGGGTGGTTTCGAGGTGTTCGACGAGTGAACCCCTGGGCGGCCTGGTTACGGGACAACGGGCCCGCCCGGTTCCAGCTGTCCACCAAGCAAGAGTGGAATGCGTTCGCCCACAGCGCGCCCCGCGCGAACCTGGAACTCCTGACCCCGACCGAGGCGGCTCGGTTGACCGCCACGGAGCGAGAGGACTACGACGAGGCCCGGATGGTCTGGAACGCGAACCTGCCGACCGTGCGGACCACGCAGGTGGCCACCGCATTCTCGGTGATCGACCAGGTGATGGCCTCCAACCGCCGTGACGCTGACCGGCTCCGCGGCTCGGTCGTCATCGATGCCGCGCCCGGCCTGGGCAAGACCACGATCGCCACCCGCTACGCCAGTGACCTGCATCGACGCGTGCACCGCCGGTATGGCCCACTCACCGAGGAAGGGCACCAGCGGCTACCGGTGGCGTTCATCTCCCTATCCGGTGGGGTGACGTTGAAGGGTCTCAACCAGGCCATCCTGCGGTTCTACGCGCATCCCGCGGCCCAGCGCACGACCTCCAGCCAGCTGGGCACGGTGGCCGTGGACTGCGTCAACTCCTGTCACACCCAGCTGGTCGTCATCGATGACCTGCACTTCGTCGACTTTCGGCACCGCAACGGCATGGACGTGTCGAACCACCTCAAAGGCCTGGCCAATGAGATGGCCGCCACCTTCATGTTCGTCGGCGTCCAACTCCGGGAGAAGCGACTCTTCGACGAGGGTCGGCACGGCCGGGACGCCGCCTACGCTCAGATCTCCCGCCGGGCCACCCGTTGCGAAGTCGCGCCCTTCCACATCTCCAGCGACGCCGGCTTCCGCGCCTGGGTCGACCTGATCACCGCCCTGGAAGGCCACCTGAAACTCCGGCACGGCGAGCCCGGGATGCTCACCCAGCACGTGCGACTGCTGTTCACCCCACTCAAGGCCATATCGCCTCGCTCACCAATCTCCTCGACCGAAACCTGCTACCTGGCGATCAGCACCGGGATTGAGACCATCACCGGCGATCTACTGCAGACAGCGAGCATCGACAATGCAGCCCACACCGGCAGCCTCTAGAACGGGCACACCCGCCCCCGCGCGGGCCCGGCTGCGGTCCGTTCCCGGTGCCTACGACCTCGACACCGCTCCCCTGCGGATCCCGACCCACAAGGGCGAATCCGCAGCCTCCTGGCTCCGCCGCGCCGGTCACCGCTACCAGAGCCCGCCCGCCGAACTCCTACGGTTCGCTGGCAGCCGACGCCGGATCGCGTCCACCCGCACAGCCCGCGCCCGGCTGCTGAACTACCCCAGCCATGCCCACCGCCTCGGCTTGTCCAGCCAAGACCGGCAACACCTCGGCCGCCCGGACCCGGTTCACGACGCCACCCGCCGCTACGCCGACACCTTCCACGGCTTGACGATCACCCCGCCGGTGGGCTCGCGCTACTGCCCGCACTGCTTGACCGGGCCCGACTCTTACTGGTCCTCCTCATGGGAGGCCGCCCTGGCCGTCGTCTGCCTACGCCACGGTGTCGCACTGGCCACGACCTGTCCCGGCTGCGGGCGACGGCCGTTCGCGTCCCCGGTCTGGCTGACCGGCACCGGCCCGATCTGGACCTGCCCCTCACGCCAACCATCACCCGACAGCGACGGCCGCACGGTGCACCCCTGGTGCGGTCATGACCTACGCACCACCGCCACGCTCCGTGTCGAACCCGCCGCCCTGACCGGGCAACGCCTCCTGCACGACCTCGCCTCCTCCCCGCACCGCCGCCGCGAACTCGCCGGCCTCGAGGTCACTCACCAGATCGGCTTTCACGCCATGGCCGCACTCATCGACACCCACCTCGAGACCACGCTCTGCCCCAGCCACTACCGGCTGCAGACCACCAAGGCGCCGGCCCCCGAGGTCGCCGCCGCCCTGGCCATCGCCGCGCAGGTCCTCACCGCACCCACCCTGGCAGCAGCGGCCGCAGTGTTGGATGAGCACGGACTTCTCCCAACGACCGACCGGCACGCCCCGTTCGCGCCCCCGTCCGCGATCCGAATCCGGGCGCACAACCCCCTCCTGGCGGCCATCCAGATCCGTCGGCACCGCCGCACGATCACCACCGCCCACCAGCTCGCGCTACGCACCGCCCGTCCGGTCCCCAGCTTTCCCACCGGCCCCGTCTCGCCCGCCCAGGCCGAATACCTCTGCCTGCCCGGCTCACCACGCATCGATACCAGCACGACCTGGATCCCCGCCCATCCCGGGCCAGGCACCATCCCCGGCTCACTGCGAGCCGACATGCCCAGCCTCGACCTGGACAACCCCACCACCCAAGCGCTGCTCGCGCTGGTCATGGCCAAGATCGGCAGCCTCAAACCGTGGCGGCTGCTCTGCCTCGACCTCGGCCTGCCCACCGACCTACCCACCCGGCTGAAGACCCTCTGGGCTCACCCGCAGTGGCCCCGCCTCCACCGGCTCCTGGATCACCTCGTCACACGCCTGCAACGCGACCCGCCGCCGGTCGACTACCGCACCCGACGGATCCTCGGCGAGGACACCACCCTGCTCAGCGACGCGCTTACCGCGGCAGCTCGCCGATACCCCACCATCACACCGGGACCCGTCCTCCTCCGACGCTTTTGGGAATTGTTCACCGGTGGCCACATCCAGTTCGCACCGCAACCCCTGACCCTGACCTCAGCCAGCCCAGAACACGCCGCCTATCGTCAAGCCGCCCACAACGCCGACCACGACAACCAGAGACTCTTCGCCCCGGCCCACGCCTACATCACCGCAGCCCGAACCCTCCCCGTCACCGGACCACTCACCTGGCACCCCGCCCGCGCGGTGCATGCGCCCGAAAGCACGGGCCCCGACGCCCCGGAACCGCACCCGCTGTACGTCGCCGATCGGGACGGGCACATCCTGCTACGCGCACTGCTCGATGCCCACGACCGAACCGACATCACGTCGAACAAGCCGTACCCCTGGATGCCCGACGTCATCCGCGCCATCCCCGTCGCGGGCGCCCCGGTCTTGGCCGAACAACACACGACCACGATGGCGCTGCTCTATCTGCCCCTGGCCCACGACCACCCGCGGCACTACCAGCCGCCCACCTTCGTCACCCGCCGGCTTCAGCGCTGCGACCCCTCCTACACCCCGCCCACAGTTCCCGCACCGGCTGAACAGTCAGCGCCGCCGACGAAGAGGCCACCGGCCCGGTCGCACAAGCAGCGACGTTCTCTGCAGCAACACAAGGCAACACCCCCTACCTCGGCACCGCCCACCTGGACCTGGCCAGTCCCACGCATCTTCTTCGAGGCACCGAAGCTGCCGTGCACCGAGCACTACGAGTTGTTCATCAGCAAGAGGGATGCCGACAACGCCGCGCGGCACTGCAACGGCTCCATCTTGGTCGGCCGCGCAACCCCCTGCCCATACCGACAAGCCTGCCGAGACTACGCCGAAACCAACCACGAAACACACGGAGTCTGGGGCGGCATCAACTTCGCCCTCAGGCACAAACAAGGAGCCCGATGAACAGCCCCACCCTGGCTGACCAAATCGCTGAATACCGCATGCTCAAGCTCATCCATACTGACCGTCCTCGAAGAGCACCGTCTGCTCCCTCCTCGTTCGACTCCGCCCGATTGGCCGAGGCCCTCGGCCTGTCCATCAGCGTCGTAACTCGCGTCGTTCAACGACTTGATCACTTCGGCGTCGTCGAACTCTTTCCGAACTTGGGTGGCACCACGGTCGTCATCCCAGATGAGCCAGCAATCGCAGATCGCCTAGATCATGCCTTCTCGGGGCTCCGGCGACGAACCTGCCTCGCAGCTGTGCTCGCGACGCTCTACGAGCGCGCCGACCAGCGCGGGCTCTTCGACGAGCCGGGCCTTATCCGTGAAGCAGAAATCCCCAAACTGGCCGACAATGCGCTCGACGGGCAGCCCTGGACATTCCAAGAGATTCGAGACGCGCTCACCGGTCTCGCAGAACTCAAACTCGTAGAACGCGATGGGGACTACGACGCGCAGGGCTGGGCGGTCACCCGCCTCGGGAAACGATGCGCCGAAGAGTCCGGCGGCCGCATCGAGGAGTGGCATGACGACCACCACCGTGGCCAACCCCCACAGGTGTCGACCACGACTTACGGGAACATCACCAACAGCGGCAACCTAGCCATCAGCTCCGCCGGAGCCCACCAGAGCATCACCAACTCCACAACGGTCGGCGAGATGCTCCTGACATTCACCACTCCCGTCCGACAGGCCCTGGAGTCCGACCCCACAATCACAACAGAAGTGCGAGAGGCCATAACAGATGCCCTCGACCTCATCGAGGACGAAGCTCGTGATCCTGCGCCCCGACCAGCACGCCTGCGCACAGCAGCCCGCACCTTACAAACGTTCGCAGGCGCGGCCGCCGCAGGTGTTGCCGGCAATATCCTCTACACCAACCTTCCCCAATTGCTGGAAACGCTGCGATCCATGACGGGGAGTTGAGGGATGGCCCACAAACAAGAAATGGCCACCGTGACCGGGGTCTTTCAAGCCGCCCCTGATGGCCGCCACAGCAAAGGAACACTGCACGTCCACGAGGACGGGAACTACCGTCTCCAGGTGACATCGATAATCCGCGACTCGTCCCGGATCACACGTCATGATGACTACGCCCACATCAGGTACGATATGAGGCTGGGAAGATGATGAACTTCAACGTCGAGCTCCACGTTGCTCGAGGCCACACCGTCAAGGCAGTGGTCTATGACGGCAAGGCGCTGCTCCCGGTCGACGCAGACGTCGAAGGTGGGGACCACCTCACGCGCACCTTGCCCAACGGAAAGACACAAGTACTGGTGGTCACCAAGGTGACTGTCATGCAGAGCCCTTTCGGAGGAACTTTCGACCATACCGAGGCGGACACCATAACCCTCAGCGAGTACGAGCGCCGCAAATCCAGCGAGGCAGCAACACGCAACTATCATTTCAATGCAACCAACATGCAGGTTGCCACGGGTGACCGCACCACGCAGAACATGACGGTGGACCAAACAGCAGACCAAGTGGTGCAAAGCATGGAAGGGCTCCTCGAGATGCTCACCTCCCTTGGACTCATCACTTCTCCCGAAGAAGCTGCGCAGCGACTACAGGAAGCCACGAGTGAGGTCCAGGATCCAGAGGCGCGCACAGGAGCTACAGAGCGATTCCGGGACTGGGTGATCGAATGCGTCAAGCAGGGCGGTTCGGCGCCCGTTGTCGCAGCAGTGACAACACTCATGAACGCCGTCATCCACGACGCGGAACAAATGGTAAGAGCACTGGGCAGTGGATGAGAGCAATCCGCCCCGCCGCCCCAACAGCTCTTAGGTACGGCCTAGCCAACTGACAAGTCGATGAGAATCCATCGCTGGCACGAACCTGAGAACCCCAGGTCGGCTGGCCCATCGGCAGGTGACCCTAGTCTTGACACTTGGTCTCCCACTGGTGCTGGCAGTGCTGGCATCGATGTCACGGGTCGTTACAGGCACCCGCTCACGCGGTAGTTGAAGCCGAGTGAAATGACTTGATCTGGCGGCTAGGAGGGCGCTATCACTGGAGCATGACCCAGCAGCAAAGCGACTCCGACCGCGGCAGCCCAGCACCTCCGGCCACTGCCGCAGCCACCCGGGCGTACCTCATCGAACGCTCCGGGCGCTCGTTCGCGCCCATCCCCAAGGCCTTCATCCAGAACCCCGATCCCAAGGCCAAGCCAGATCGACGCGCTCCACTGGCCGACTTCGTGCGCCGCGGCGACAAGCGGGGACTGCTCGCCCTACTGATGCTGCACACCATCATCAGCAGCGGGGATCACGACGACGGTTGGAGCAGCACCCTGCACCTGAAGGTCTGGGCCCGCGTGCTAGACACCGTGGCGACCGCCGCCGGCACTTCCGCGACCTCGGCGGCCACCAAGATCCTCTCCCGGCTCGTCGAGAGGCACCTGATCGAGCGCCGCCGCACCGGCCGGGAACGCAAGGTCACCGTCACCTTGCTCAGCGCCGACGGGACCGGCCAGCCCTACACCCGACCAACGGGAGCGACGCAAGCCGACCGGTTCATCCGTCTCAACCACCAGTTCTGGACCGACGGCTGGGCACAGACCCTGACGCTGCCGGCGATCGCCATGCTCATGGTTGCCCTGCACGAGAAGCCAGGCTTCACTCTTCCCACCGAACACATGCCCAGCTGGTACGGCTGGTCGCCCGACACCGCCGAACGGGGCCTGCGCGAGCTCGAGGCGCAAGGGCTGGTCCACATCGGCAAAGAGAGCTACACCGATCCCCTCAGCCCCAGCGGGGTCTCCTCCAGGAACGTCTACACCGTCCGGGCCCCGTTCGATGCTGCCTCGGTCGACAAGGACGCGGCCAGGCACGCAAAGACCCGCCGATGACCGCCGAACCCACTCTGCGCGCCTGGGTCGACGAGTCCGGATCAGACCGGGCCCAGGATCCCGGCACCTATGTGCTGGCGGCCGCCATCGGCTGCTCTGAGGATGAGCCGGTGATCCGGGAGCAGATCAGCCGCCTGCGCATGCCGGGACAGGTCAAACTGCACTGGCGAGATGAGAACACCAAGCGCCGCTCGACCATCGCCCAAGCCATAGCCGGGTACAAACTCGAGCATCTTGTCGTGGTACGCGCCGGCCGCGTCGACGACCGACCCGAGCGGCGCCGACGAAAGTGCCTTGAGCGGCTCCTCTACGAACTGGAGGCCAAGGCCGTCACCGACATCGCGCTCGAGTCCCGCGGCCCGGCAGACGACCGGCGAGACATCCAGATGCTCAACGCACTTCGCGGCCAGCGCTACTTATCCACCGCGATCCGGCTCACCCACGTCGTCGGCCGCCTAGAACCCATGCTCTGGATCCCCGACGCTGTCTGCGGCGCCGTCACCAGTGCCCGGACCGGCGACCCGGGCCACCGGGCAGCCCTCCAGCCTCGACTCACCCTGATTAATATCTGACCGGCCCCAGCAATAGCGCGAGCCCCGGGCCCTGTCGTCCGGCAGGAAATCCCGAGGCTCACTTCCCCGACCCTCGCAAGGGGGGGTCGACATCCACTCTACCCGAGACCACGCCAGCAGCGAAGTGGCGATGCGTTCGCGGCGCTCCGAACCTGGACGCCGAGGGGATCTGCGCAGCGCCATCGAAGATGCAGACAAGGATGATGAGACAACGGGACTGCTGCACCCCGCACCTGGGAATGCCTCGCCCGGGTTACCGGCACGACCTCAGAACCCGCACGTAACAGCGGTGCGCGACTGATGGATGGATCGCGCGAGAACCTACACTGCCGCTGCTGTTGCCAGCCAGTTCAAGGCCCGATGGTATGATCCTGTCATACTAAGGAGGCGATGATGGCGGTGCGAAAGGTGGCCGTGACGCTCCCTGAGGAGTTGTACACGCTGGTGGAACGTGCCCGATCCATCGAGCACCGCAGTCGCTCGGAGGTCATCCAGGAGGCCTTGCGAACGTACTTCGGTGAACACATCTACCGACCGACCGACGACGAACGCGCGGCTCTGGTTGCAGCGCTGGATGCAGCCCAGGCAGACCCGGAGTCGCTGCGCGAGTGGGCCGGTGTTCGCAAGACGATGCCTGATCGCCGGTGAGTGTTGTCCTCACGCTGCACGCCGTTCGCGATGTCGAAGAGGCGTGTGACTACTACTCCACTATTGACCCACAACTCAGCACACGATTCGTGGACGACGTTGACGCGGCGATCGAGCGGATCGTCATGTTCCCGAACGGAGCGCCGCCGGTTGACGGGTTCGATGGACTGCGCAGAGCCCGACTGCGGCGGTTTCCCTATGGGGTCTTCTATCAGAAGACCACCGAAAGTGACCTGCTGATCGTGCGAGTCCTGCACTCTCGACGTCACCGCCTCGAGCCGCCGCTAGCGACCAAGGATCGGTAGACCATTCGACCTCAACGCGGTCTCGAAGGGTAAGCATGGCCGTCGAGGGGCCCGGCGCCAGTGGCTGCGAGGTGGGGTGATCGTCGGGGGCAACAACCACCCCACCTGCAAAGGCCGGCCACGGGGGTCTGGTGAGATGCCCGCGGCCGAACGACGTCGAGCATGCGGGGCCTGCCTGGCAAAACCCTCCACAGGACCTGTGAATCGTCGATCGCCTGCGACCCGCTGCGGGCACGGGGCAGGCAGGCCGCACCCCCAACGGGTCGCAGCGGTCAGGTCGGGCCACTTTGCCGCTCAGTGAGGAGGCCGCTCGACCGGGTCGCAAGCGATGCCCCTCACCGCCGTGTCACCGGGGAGTTGCAGCGAAGTCCCGGATGGCGTCCGCCAGCAGGGCCGGGGCGAGGATGTTGGCCAGGTGCCCCTGGCCGGGAAGCACGACCAGACGACTGTCCGGCATCCGCTCATCGAGCCAGTGCGAGGCGCCGACGAGATGGCTCGGGCTCTGCTCCCCGACCAACAGCAGGGTCGGCACAGACAGGTCGGCGTAGGCTCCCAGCCGGTCCTTCGTCAGGTCGATCTCGCGCAACTCACGGGTCCACGTGGGGGCCAGCTCGCACAGGTGCGGCCACAGCGGAGATCCCTGCATCATCGCGGTCTCTTCCGGGCTCACTCGCAGGAAGTGCTCACAGGCGATGAGCATCGCGGCGTCCGCGTCGCCGTCCGCGATGGCTTGCGCGTAGGGCGCGAGATGCTCTCCAGCCGTGGGGGATTCGATCGGCAGGGGCGGCTCGTAGAGCAGCAGAGCGCTCGGCACCGCCGACAGCCGGACCGCCTCCAGGGTGCAGATCGCGCCGTAGGAATGCCCGAGCAGCATGGAGCCGGGTCCGGCGATCTCCAGCAGCGTGGCGATGTCGGAGGCCTCGGTGGCCAGGGCGTACCGCTCGTCGTCTCCGCTGGCACCTCGACCCCGTCTATCCAGGACGTGGCAGGTGAACTGCTCGGCCAATTCACCGGCGACCGCGAACCAGTCGGCCGCCTCGGTGATGCTGCCGTGCACGATGACCAGCGGCGGGCCCTGCCCGACCACGTGATACCCGACCTGAGTGCCGTCTGCTCCGGAGAAGTGGCTGGTCTGCATGCGGGCCTCCTCGCCCTCGGTGGAGCAGCAGACTCTACGTCGCTCACCTGGCAGTGGCCGAGTGCGTAGATCGCCATCCCGCTGGACGAAGGCAGGCAGGAGCACTCAACGGCCCCGGAGCGTCCCTATCTGCCCGGTGCGCCGGGGGCGCCACCGAACGTCACACCCGCGACCGACCGACTACGTCCGGGAGAACCGTGCCCTCAGGTCGGCGAGCCGCTGCTCGCGATCGGCCTTGTGCTCGGCGTGCTTCTGCTCGCGCATCACCTTGCGCGCCGCTCGGGCCGCCTCCTCGACGGCGTCCTCCTGGGCCTCCAACTCCGCCAGCACCTCGTCGTAGGGACGGCGAGTGATGGTGCCACCCAGGCCAGCGACCGCGGTGTCGAGCGGGTCGGGGTCGCTCTCGCGAGTCTCAGCGATCAGTGCGTTGCGCCCGGGCGGGACCAACCGCCCCATGAAGGTGATCGCATCCTCGGCGTCGTCCTCTCGGGTGACATCGACGATGAGGCCGCCCATGGCGCCCATTCCCATGCCCAACAGCAAGCCCAGGGGACCGCCGAGGACGCCGACGAGCATGCCGATCAGCGAGCCGGTGGCCGTACCCACGCCGGAGGACGAATCATCCTCTTCGGGGATCTCCAGTCTGCCGTCGAGACGGCGCTCAATGACCGCCACCGCAGGCAGGCTCGTGGAGAACAGCCCGTTGCGAATGGTCGAGTAGGCCTGGTACGTGACCGCGTTATCCGGGAAGACCATGATCGCCATGTACCTGGATTCGCTCATGAACTGCCATCCCCTTCGAGTCGACCCAGCCGGACCCATCGGCTGCGGCTGGATGGTTGGCTGGCGGACGAACTCCGCCGAATTCAGGCTATACCTGGCATATCCCCTGCATCGTCTTGCGTCGACGGGTTCCCCGGCGGGATCTCGCGCCGACACTGTCTCGACGAGTGATCGAGGCCGGTGATCGGGTGAGCGACCCGACGTCACCAGGAGCATCAAGGGTAATCAGGGGTAATCAGGGGTAACCGACCCGAACGAGCAGCGGGCGGCGGGCAGTCCGTCCCGAAACGCCACACCACCACGCTCGGTCAAACGAAGCCTCCCGGCGACCGGTCGGCAGGCACTGTCCACGACACAGCGCGACAGGGCATGATGGGTCGGGTTCGACGCACACCTGCGGCCTCAGCAGCCCACCTGCCGAGTCGAGCAGGAGTGCACCGCCACGCCAGGGAGCCCGCCGATGAGCACCGCTGACAGCCCCGACATCCTCGTCGAACGGACCGGGGGCATCGTGCACCTGGTCATCAATCGTCCGACTCACAAGAACGCGCTCACCCGGGCGATGTACGCGACGATGGCTGACACCATCGTCGAGGCCGATCTGGACCGAGCGGTGCGGGTGATCCTGATCTCCGGGGCGGAGGGCATCTTCACCGCGGGCACTGACCTCGCGGACTTCCTGGGCAACCCGACCCTGGACGAGTCCCACCCGACGACGCGCTTCATGCACGCGCTCTTCGAGTGCCAGACTCCGGTTGTCGCCGCCGTGCACGGGCCGGCCGTGGGGATCGGCACCACCATGCTGCTGCACTGTGATCTCGTCTACGCCGGTGAAAGCGCCTGGTTCCAGACACCTTTCGTCAACCTTGGGCTTACCCCGGAGTACGGGTCGAGCATCTTGCTGCCGCAACGGATGGGGCATGCCCGGGCCTCGGAGATGCTCCTGCTGGGTAGGCGGGTGCCCGCTCAGGAGGCCCACGCGAGCGGGCTGGTCAACTCGGTGACCAGCGACGAAGACCTGCTGTCCACCGCCAGGAAGGCCGCCGAGCAACTGGCCGCTCAGCCTGCTCGGGCCGTTCGCGAGTCCAAGCGGCTGATGCGGGTGAACCAGCACGACCTATTGGCCCGAGTGATCCAAGAGGAGATCGACGGTTTCGCGGCTGCCCTGACGTCGCCGGAGTTCGCCGAGGCGGCCAAGGCCTTCTTCGACAAGCGCAAACCGGACTTCTCCCAGTTCGAGTGAGAATCCGCGACCATCACCTCGGCTCGCACCGACTCGCAGAGCACGCTCCCGACTGCCCCGCCCACCGTTAGGGCACGACCCCGCCAACGAGGACGAATCCGCGACCAGCCAACCAGGACGAACCCACGACCTATGGGAGATGGCCATGAGCGACCCCTTCGACTACTCGGACACGACCGTCGTGGTCGTCGGCGGCACCAGCGGCATCAACCGCGGTATTGCCGAACTGTTCGCGGCGCACGGCGCCCGGGTGGCCGTGGCGAGCAGGTCGCAGGAGAAAGTGGACCAGACCGTTGAAGCCTTGCGCGGCTACGGCGGGCAGGCGATGGGCTTCGCCGCAGACGTACGTGAGGCGTCGGCGATCAAGGACGGCCTCGGATCGGTGCACGAGGAGTACGGCGACTTCGACGTGCTCGTCTCCGGTGCGGCCGGCAACTTCCCGGCCACCGCGATCGGCATGTCGGCCAACGCCTTTCGCTCCGTGATCGAGATCGATCTGCTGGGCAGCTTCCACGTGGTGCAAGGGGCCTACCCGTATCTGAGAAAGCCCGGGGCCAGCGTCATCAACATCTCCGCGCCCCAGGCATTCGTGCCGATGAACGCCCAGGCCCATGTCTGCTCGGCCAAGGCGGGCGTGGACATGATCACCCGGTGCCTGGCCCTGGAGTGGGGTCCGGCCGGAATCCGCGTCAACTCGGTGGTACCGGGCCCGATCGAGGGCACCGAGGGGATGCGACGGCTCGGCCCCACCCCCGAGGCGATGGACCGCTTCATGAACTCGGTCCCGCTGCGCAGACTGGGTACCCCACAGGACATCGGCAATGCCTGCCTGTTCCTCGCCTCGGAGTACGGCTCCTATATCAGCGGTGCGGTGCTGCCCGTCGATGGCGGGTGGGCGCAGACCGGTGCGCAGGGGATGGCGGACGCACTCGCGGACATCTGAGCCTCGCTGCCCACCAGTGGCGCGCACACGCCCTAGGCAAGCATCTCCCCGGCGGTCACCGGCACGGTGATGGCCTGGCCGTCCAGAGGCGCCGGGCACGTGGCGTAGCCGGTGAAGGCGAACCACATGTCGATGGTTCGGTTGAAGTCCAGGCAGACCCGACCGTCCACCGGGTCGTCGAACTTCAGTTGCCGCCAGGCGGGGGTGGCTTCCCCGTTGGTCGGGTCATGGAACTCGATACTCATGCCGTCCTTGATCCGAGTCGCAGCGAGTCGTTGCACCTGCCCACCCAGGCTGAAGTGCACCTCGCCGACCGCGGTGAGTTGCTGTCGCAGATCTGCACGGATGGTGGCCACGTCGATGATCCGCTCCGGGTCATACGGATGGAAGTCCGCTTCAATTACCCAGTTCTCGTCCCAGGCGAACGTGGGCACGCTGGTGAACGCCTCGCGTTGAGGCGTGCTCGCCACCCGGATCCGGATCGCATAGCGGCCACCGCGATTGAGCACCTCGATGCGGGCTCCCTCGTACTCCAGCCACGGAGCCCGGGCGGTCGGGGCGACAGACTGCTCGCTGCGCCCGTCCAGTTCCGTCCCGTCGAGCATGAGCAGTTCGCCCGCCTCGGCCTCGACGCGTGCCCTCGCCGCGTCGGCGCTCCAGCGTCCCGGCAGACCCGGCAGCGGCGAAGGATCCTGCGGCAGCCAGTGGAAGCCGGTCAGGCACAGCCATCCGAAAGGCTCGGCCAGTTCGGCATGCCGGGCTCGACGGAAGTCACGCCATTGCTCAGGCGGGTCAACGCGCTCGGGTGCCGTTTCCGGCGAACTCGCATCGGCCCCTGGTCCAGTCATCGCCGCCTCCTTGATGTCGCCCCGGGGACTGGGGTGTCACGCGGCCAGGTGATGCCTGCTTGGCGCGGCTGCGCCTGCGTCGACCGTCGCGATCCGAGGTCCATCCTGTCCCAGCACCCACCGCCTGTCGCCCCGGGGTGCCCTGTCGCCACCGGCTGATCGGGGCCAGCGTGGTACTGACGTGGGAGGTACTGACGGAACCTGGCACATCGCCGCCACATGCGATGTACTGACACGGTTTCGCTGTGCCCGCACGACCCGTGAGCTACGCGCGGTGCGGATGCCGGGCCGGTGGGTCGCCAGAGATGTCGACCAGTCGGCGTGCCACACGTCGACCCACCGAGTTAGTGCAGCGTCGAACCATCCGAAACACCGAGCCCCAGAACCACACTCATCCACTCGAGGAGACAAACTATGCGCGCCACCCTCATGTACGGCGCCGGCGACGTCCGCGTCGAGACCGTGGACGACCCCACTGTCATCGAATCCACCGACGCCGTCGTGCGCACGGTCCGGGCCTGCATCTGCGGATCGGACCTGCACCCCTATCACTCGATGCCCGAGATGCCCTCCGGCGCACCGATGGGCCATGAACTCATCGGCGTCGTGGAGCAAGCCGGATCGGACGTGACCGGTGTCCGCGAGGGCGACTTCGTCGTCGTGCCCTTCGCCTTCTCCGACAACACCTGCCCCTATTGCCGCGACGGCTTCCAGACCGCTTGCCAGCACGGTGGCTTCTTCGGCCCCGGCAGTAGCGGCCTGCAGGCCGAGCTGGCCCGGGTGCCGCAGGCCGACGGCACCCTGGTGAAGGTGCCAGACGTGGACCCGACCTCCGCCGACGAGAGCCTGCTCGCCTCCTTGCTGGCCTTGTCCGACGTGTACCTCACCGGCTATCACGCCGCGCACATGGCCCAGGTGAGCCCGGGTCAGGTCGTCACCGTGATCGGTGACGGGGCGGTCGGCCTGTCAGCGGTGCTGGCCGCCAAACGCATGGGCGCCGAGCAGATCATCCTGATGGGGCGCCACCAGTCCCGCACCGACCTGGGTCGCCAGTGGGGCGCCACCGACGTGGTCGCCGAGCGTGGCGAGGAGGGTGTGGCCAGGGTTCTTGAGCTCACCGCAGGCCTGGGATCGCACGCCGTGCTCGAAGCGGTGGGCCACATGCCTGCCTACGAGCAGGCCTACGGAGTGGTCCGGCCCGGCGGGATCATCTCGCGGGTGGGAGTTCCCCAGTACGAGCAGGCGCCGGTGGGCTTCGGTTCGCTGTTCGCCAAGAACGCCCGGCTGGCCGGCGGCCCGGCGCCCGTGCGGGCCTACCTGCAGGACGCGGTCACTGACGTGCTGGCCGGTGAACTCCAGCCCGGGCTGGTTTTCGACCGCACCATGAGCATCGACGACAGCCCCAAGGGGTACCAGGCGATGGACGAGCGGTCGGCACTCAAGGTCATGCTCACGCCCTGATCGCGCTCAGTGACGTCCGGGACCGGTGCTGCGGTGATCCGCGATGCACCGGCCCGGCAGTCCGGGGCGGGCCCAGCCGATGTCGTCACCCCGCCGTCAGGCGGGATACGCGGTGACCTCTGTCGCCTTGACCGTGAGCCACACTCGCGTTCCGACGTCCGGGTGCAACTCGGCGAATGCCGCCGCGGTGATGTCCACCAGCGCATCCGGTGCCCCGGCCACGTCGAGTCGCGCCCGGTCGGCGAAGAGCTCGACACCGCGCACCGTCCCGGACCACCGGTTGCGGGCCGACCCCGCATCCGGGGGATGGGTATGGACGCTGATCGAGTTGGGACGCACCGCGACGAGGGTGTCGGCTCCCGGCCGGGGCGTATCGGTTTTCACCTCGAGGTCGCCCATCCCGCGGGCGAGCATCATGGCACCGCCAGGCAACTCGACCCAGCCGGCCTCACGCGCGATCCCGGGAAAGAGATTGAGCCCCATCAGCCGGGCGACATACTCGGTGGCCGGGCGGCTGGCGACCGTGGCCGGTGCACCCTGCTGGACGACCCGGCCACCCTCGATCACCACCAGTTCCTCGGCCAGGGTGAGCGCCTCCATCGGGTCATGCGTGACGATCACGGCGGGCCCGCGGTGCTCGTCCAGCGTCCGGCGCAGTTCGCTTCGCACCTCCACCCGGGTGCGCGCGTCCAGGGCGGACAGCGGCTCGTCCAGCAGCAGCACGTTCGGCCGGCTCGCCATCGCCCGGGCCACCGCGACCCGCTGAGCCTGGCCGGAGGAGAGTTGTCCGGGACGCAGGCCGGCGACCTGCCGCAACCCCAGCCGGTCCAGCAGCAGAGCCGCGTCCCGGCGAGCCCGGCTCCGCCGTCTCAGCAGGTCCTGCCAGCCGGACGGATGCGGTGCCCCGTGCCGGGCCCCGAAGGCCACGTTGTCGCGCGCATTCAGGTGCGGGAAGAGTCGAAAGTCCTGGAAGACGATAGGAGTTCGGCGGTGCACCGGGTCGACGAAGACCCCGGCCGAGGGGTCGTCCCAGACGTCGTCGGCGTACTCGATCCGTCCGCTGGTGAGCGGCAACAGGCCGGCGATGGCCCGCAGCAAGGTGGTCTTGCCGGCGCCGTTCGGCCCGAGTACTGCCACGACGGACCCGGGGGCAAAGTCGAGCTGAACCTCCAAGCTGAAGGAACCGCGGCGCACCGTCCCCTCGACCAGCAACCGGCCACCGGGCCCCGATGGTGGGTGGGTCACCAGGCGCCGCCCGAGATCCAGCGTCCCCTCAGCAGCACGAGCACGCTGACCGAGACGGCCAGCAGAACCAGGCTCAGCGCCACAGCGGCGGGCGGGTCGGTCTCGAAGGCCCGGTACACCGCGCTCGGCATCGTCTGGGTGACCCCGGGCAGGTTCCCGGCGAACGTGACGGTGGCACCGAACTCCCCGAGCGCCCGCGCCCAGCACAGCACCGCACCGGCGGCGACATTGGGCGCCAGCACCGGCAGGGTCACCTGCCAGAACGTCGACACTCGACCCGCGCCCAGGGTGGCGGCGGCCTCATCGAGGTCGGTTCCGGCAGACCGCAGCGCCCCCTCGACGGTGATCACCAGAAAGGGCATCGCCACGAAGGTCTGGGCGAAGATCACCGCGACGGTCGAGAACGGGATCTGCCAGCCGGTCGCGGCATACAGCCACCGTCCCACCAGACCCACCCGGCCGTAGGCCAAGAGCAGGGCCACACCGCCCACCACCGGAGGCAGCACCAAAGGCAGAGTCACCAGAGCCCGCAACAGACCGATCCGCCGGCCCGGGAGCCGAGCAAGCATCCACGCCAACGGAACACCGCACAGCAACGCCACAATGGTGGCCGCGGTGGCGGTGGTCAGCGACAGACGCAAGGCGTCCAGCACGCGTGGCTGCCCCAGTAGTGCCGGTAGTTCGCGCCAAGGCGCCATCACCACCATCGCCACGAGGGGAAGCACCAGGAACCCGATCCCCACGAGTGCGGGTACCGCCAGGGCCGCAGGCACCCGGGCACCTCTTGGCGTGCGGGACCGGCCGTCCTGGGGGCCCCGGCGGTGGGGGTGCAGGCTCACGAGCCGGTTGCGGCCGTCGCCGCTGATCGCGGGGCCGGGGCGAACCCCGCCTCGGCCAGCACGTCCGCGGCCTCGGCGGAATGTACGTAGGTGACGAAGTCTGCTGCCAGAGAGGGGTTCTGGCTGTCGGCCAGGGTGAGAACCGGGTAGTCGGTCGTGGCATTGGACTCGGGCGGGATCTCGACGCCGAGCACCGCGTCACCAGCGGCGCGCACGTCCGTGCGGTACACCAGGGCGGCGTCGACCTCGCCGAGGATCACCTTCGCCAGGGTCGCCTTGACGTCGGACTCCAGGGTGACGGGGTGCCAGTCCAGGCCATTGCGGCGGGCGACCACCTCGGCTGCGGCACCGCATGGCGCCTCCGGCTGGCACAACGCCAGCCTCACACCGGGTCGATCGAGGTCGGACACCGACCTGACCGCTGCCGGGTTGTCGGGCGGGACGGCGATCTCGAGGGCGTTGACGGCGAAGACCATCGCGGTCGGATCTGCCGCGGCCTCCTCCGGCACCCGCGCCGCGCCGGCGTCGATGACCGTGTCCATGGTGGTCATTGAGGCACTCGCGAAGACATCCGCGGGCACGCCGTTGACCGCCTGGGTGGCCAGCGCCGCCGAGGAGCCGAAACTGACGGTGACCTCGACCCCGGGATGGGCGGCCTCGAACCTGTCTGCCAGGACGGTGAACGGCTCGGTCAGCGAGGCCGCCGCGAGGACTGTCAGCGTCCGTTCGGAGGCCGATGATCCGGGCGCAGCGGACGACCCCGGGAGGGAACCCTCTCCCGACGCCTGACCGGCACCGCAGCCGGCAACCAGCACCGACAGCACGAGGGGGATGACCAGGAGCCCCGGACGGGACCGGCCGAGCAGGCGGCTCATCTTTGCGGGATCTCGATGACGACGTTGGTGGCCTTGACGCTCGCCACGGCCAGCACCCCGGGCATGAGACCGAGTTCGTCGGCCGCCTCGCGACTCATCAACGAGACCACCCGGTAGGGGCCCGCCTGCATCTCCACCTGAGCCATCACCGTGTCGCGCAGTACCCGGGTGACCAGCCCTCGCAAGTGGTTGCGGGCACTCTGGGCGACGATCGGACCGGTGGGAGCCTCGCTGGTCGCGAGTCCCTGCGCGAACCGGGCCAGTACCTCACCGGCCACCACTTGGCGACCCGCCTCGTCGTGGGTGACCTCCAGCCGACCGGTATCGGCCCACCGGCGCACAGTGTCGTCGCTGACGCCCATCAGCTCGGCTACCTGCTTGATCCTGAACGTCGGAGTCACCGTCCGAGAATACCCGCATAATCGGTTGATATCAGCGTCAGAGTCCGTGATTGCGCTACCCCATGTTTCCCGTCCCAGGCCCCGCGTCGGGTATGAATTCGCACCCGGGGGTTGGTCGGCTCAGACCTGGTCCCCGGGTTACCGTGGAACCGATGGCCGGCGCGGTCGTCACAGCGAGGAGAACATCCGCGACCCGCCGGGGAGACCGAATGAGCGAGCACGAGCCGAATCCACCCTCGCCGGACCGTGCAGATCCGCAGGACACCCCGTTCGCCCCCGAGCCGGCGGTCCCGCCCAGCAGCCAGGACGCCGGCCCTGACCAGGCAGCCCTTGCCGGGCCGCAGGCCGGGTGGCCGGACCAGCCCGCGCCTTTCGACCCCGCTGACCCTGCGCACACCGGCCCCGCCTATCACCTGGACCCAAGCGCTCCTGGCACCCCCCAGGCCGAGAGCGGCGACCTGGAGGACGAACCTGGC
Organism: Actinomycetales bacterium; assembly: GCA_047974565.1. Lineage (GTDB taxonomy): Bacteria > Actinomycetota > Actinomycetes > Actinomycetales > CAWJMD01 > JBDIAG01. Next base: position 16,515 of record JBKECN010000085.1, on the reverse strand, counting down.
AGCGGACGCAATCTGCCGGTCATCGTCACCGCGAGCGTGCTGGCGCTCGTGCTCGCCGTCGTGCTGGGTTACCTGGCGTTCAGCCGCCAGGACGACTCCCCCACGTTGGCCGGTACCTCGACCACGGACACCGCCGAACCCACCGCCGACGCCGACCAGACACCTGATGCCGGCACCGATCCCACGGCGACCGAGGGGCCGCAGAGTACGGCCGAGGGGACGGACCCCGGGGTGGGAACCGCGCAGACCCCACCAGCTGAGGCGTCAGGGGGGAGCGCCACCCAACCCGCACCGGGAACGACAACAGGCGGCGGGAGCGAACAGATCGATGCCTACGCGATCAAGGTGGGCGACTGCCTCGTCGACCCCGGGCAGGCCGATACCGTCACCACGCTGACCCGAGTCAGTTGCGATCAGCCGCACTACGTGGAGATCTTCGCTGTCTTCGACCTTCCGCAGGGGTCGTACCCCGGCGACATAGAGGTGCAGGGCCTGGCGGACGGGGGCTGCGCGACCCGCTTCGAGCCCTTCGTCGGCCGGTCCGTCGACGACTCGGCCCTGTCCTTCCGCTTCCTCACCCCGACCGAGCAGACCTGGGCCACGGGCGATCGGGAGGTGTCGTGCGGGGTCTTCGATCCGAAGGGGGACACCGCCGGGAGCCTGAAGAACGCCAATCGCTGATTCGACGCCGCCCAGGTCCTCGCACCTGAGGGCGTGTGCTACATGTTGGCCATGGTCACCTCCAGCACGGAGATTGAGCGCAAGTTCAGCGTGGACGCCGACACCCCCCTGCCCGACCTGGCCTCGGCCGGTCTGCGAGGTGGGCCGCCGGTGGTGCATGACCTCGACGCCACCTATCTGGACACCCCCGAGTTGAGCCTGACCGCGAACCGGATCACGCTGAGGCGGCGCACCGGCGGAACCGACGCGGGCTGGCACCTCAAGTTGCCGGGCGGCGGGGCTGCCCGCCGAGAGGTGCACGCTCCTCTCACCGAGATCGGCACCGACGACCTGGGAGCCCAGGTCCCGGTCGAGTTCGGCACCGAGATCGGCTCCTTGGTGGGAGACCAGCCGTTGCGCCCGGTCGCCATCCTGTCCACCACCCGAACCGAGTATGAGATCCGGCCCGACTCCGGCGCCGGGATGGCCCTGCTCTGCGACGACGTGGTGCGGGCCACCGGGATAGACCCGGTGAGTGGTCAGCGTTTCGAGAACACCTGGCGCGAGTGGGAGGTCGAACTCGCCGAGGGTGAGGAGTCACTCCTGGACCGCATCGAGACCGAGTTGCGGGCGGCCGGTGCCGGCCCGGCGGCGTCGGCGTCCAAGCTGGCCCGTGCAGTGGCGCCGGTGCTGCAGGCCCGCGCGGCGGGCTGATCAGCGCCGCAGCACCAGGTCCGCAGGCTCGGTCTTGACCACCGCCCGGGATCAGTCCCGAGCCGGGCCCACCGTGTCGATGCCCACGGTGTCGATCAGGTGTGGCACCGGGCTCGCCGGCTGCTCGCCCAGACGGAGTCCGCCGAGCACCAGCTCCCGGGCGGCGTCCACCTCGCGAACCCCGTACAGGGTGGCGACCGGATCTGCGCGCTCCACCCGATCGCCGACCCGGACCCTGAGCAGGACGCCGGCCCCGGGATCGATGGCATCCTCCTTGCGCTGGCGGCCGGCGCCGAGCACCAGGCTGGCGCGGGCGACCGCCAAGGCATCGATTCCCTGCACCTGACCCGCCTGCGGTGCGGTGACCTCGGTGACGGTGGACGACACCGACAGGTTCGACAGGGCCGCCACCTGTCCGCCCTGTGCGTGGACGAAGGCCGCGAACGCCTCGTATCCGGCGCCGGACCGCCACGCCTGCAGGACCTGTTCGTCGGCGTCGTCGCCAGCCCCGTGCAGGCGGAGCAATTGGGCCGCCTCGTACCTGGCCACCTCCGCCAGGTCCTGCGGGACCGGCGCACCGGTGAGGAAGGCCACCGACTCACGCACCTCGAGTGCGTTGCCCACCGCAGCGCCCAACGGCGTGCCCATGTCGGTGATCACCGCTGCGGCGCTCACCCCCAACGCCGCGCTCAACCGCACCAGCAGATCGGCGAGTTCACGGGCGGCCGCGGCGTCCTTCATGAAGGCGCCGGAGCCGGCCTTGACGTCGTACAACAGGTGCCCTGCCCCGGTGGCCACCTTCTTCGAGACGATGCTGCTGCCGATCAGGGGCAATGAGTCGACCGTCCCGGTGGCATCGCGCAACGCGTAGATCGCCTTGTCGGCGGGAGCGACCTCTCCGGCCGATGCCACGACCAGCCCGACCCTGGCCACCTGGGCACGAAAGGCGGGCTCGCTCAGGTCGCCCGACCAACCCGGGATCGACTCGAGTTTGTCGATGGTCCCGCCGGTGATCCCCAGACCACGCCCGGAGAGTTTGGCCACCGGCACCCCGCAGGCCGCCACCAGGGGCAAGGCCGTCATGGTGAGCTTGTCGCCGACGCCTCCGGTGGAGTGCTTGTCCACGCAGTCGGGAAAGGAATAGCGCGCTCCGGAATCCGCCATCGCCCGGGTCAGGGCAACCGTCTCGGCGAAGGTCATCCCGCGCAGGCGAATGGCCATCAGCAGGGCTGCCATCTGATAGTCCGGCACCTCGCCGCCGGTGTACCCGGCCACCACCGCGTCTATCGTCTGCGGGCTCAGCTCGCCGCCGACCTTCTTCGTCTCGATCGCCTCACCGATGATGCCCACCGCCACACGGTACTGGCCTGCCGGGACGGATCGACGCAGCGAGCCGGACGACCCCTCGCCAGGGCCTGAGAACTGCCACCCACCCACCGGGAACGAGCCAGAACCGGCTCCATCACGGAGTCGGACGCTGCCCCTCCAACCTCCGGGGACGAGCGGCCATACACCCATCACCCGGCGCCCGTCTCGAGAAGGGCATGGCTACTGCCGGAACCAACTTCGAGTTCACCCGACCGAGTGACCGAGTCGGCCATTGTTGACCGCTGAACTCAGCTTCGGCCGTATCGAGGACTACTCCGACCGAGGCGCCAATTACGACCGATGGCACTGAGGGTGACCGTCACGTCCGTTAGAGTGAGGAATCCCCGGTACTGCTGACATGCAGATATTTGAATATGCTCTACTTGCATACAAGCGCGGGGCGGCAGTGGCCCGTAGACCACACCCGAGCCATCACATCACAGTAACTCTCGACCCATCGGAAGGACCACACATGAGCAACGTGGACGTCATCCTCAAGGAAGCCATGCAGATCGACGGCGCCATCGGCGTCGCTCTCGTCGACTACGAGACCGGCATGAGCCTCGGCCAGGCCGGCGGCGGCGGCCTTGACCTCGACATCGCCGCGGCTGGCAACGCCGACGTGGTGAAGGCCAAGCTGCGCACCATGAGCGCCCTCGGCCTCGACGAGAAGATCGAGGATGTCCTCATCACCCTGAACTCCCAGTACCACCTGCTGCGCCTGATCACCGCCCGCAACGGCCAGGGCCTCTTCCTGTACATGGCTCTGGACAAGTCCAAGGCCAACCTGGCCATGGCCCGTCGCCAGCTGACCAACCTGGAGAAGGACGTTCAGGTCTGAGTTCGAACCTCTAGCGACCGGCCCCGTAAGGGGTCGGATCCCGGCCAGCCCTGCCATGGCCGGCGGAGCCGGGGTGTGGGTTGCGAGTTCCACACCCCGGCTCCTTCTTTGTCCCAGTCCCGTTTGTCCCAGTCCCGTTTGTCCCAGTCCCACCTGACTGCAACACCTTCCACGCCTCCCCGACGATGTCAGCCCGGTACGGGGCGGACGTCACGCCGGGTACACGCTAGGCTGCCTGACCGTGGCTCTGGGAGACATCACCAGCCGAGACGCCGTGCTGGACGCAATCGACGACTATGAAGACCTCGGGCATCTGGAGTTCATGCAGGGATATGGCGCAGGGCTCGTAGGCGAGCTCACGATCGAGTACATCGGCCGCCGCTACCCGGCGCGCGCGGTGCTGAACCGGGCACACGAGAAACTCACCGGTTCCGCGCTCGCGGTCGAGGACCTCCCCGAGGTCGCGGCGGTGCGCTGTCTGGAGCAGTTGGGCTTTCGGGTCTCCGGCCTGAGCGCGCCGGCGCCGACCGCGCGGGCCACCCGATCCTCGAGCAGGTCCTCGACCACCGCGAAACGCTCGCCAGCCAAGCGCAGCCAACCATCGGGCACCCCGCGCGCCACAATCGTCGGCGTCGAGTGGACCCTTGAGCCGGGCGAACTCCACCCGCGCGACACCTTCAAACGTTTCGGCATCTCTCGCAACGCGCTCATCGAGGCGTCGGTGCGCGCCCGCAGCCTGTTTCTGTTCATCAGCCCGTTCGCCGCAGGCGATGCCCGCACCGGCCTGGACTTTCGCCGGGACGGCGCGGCTTACCTCGTGGTCGGCGACGGCCGACGCGGCAACCAGCAATGGAACGCTGCCAACACCGCGCTGCTCAAACACGCCGAGAACGGCCACGTGGTAAGGCTTCTGGAGGAGAACGACGAGCCCTGGCGGCCGGGCGGACGTCGCTTCTGGTACCGCGGCGCGTTCGCTCTCGACCCGGAACAGCCCTGGCAGGCGGAGCATCGGGCGGACGCCGAGGGGCGGGACCGCACGGTGATCGTCTTCCGACTACTCCCCACCGATGGTGCCCACGCCGACCCGGGGGCCGAGACCGATCCGGATGGGGCCGAGGCGACACCGAGCCAACAGGCGGGCGGCCAAAGCGAGGCTGGTTCCCGGGCCTCGGGCTGAGGTCGGCGAGGGCCCGGGTGCGTAAGGCACGGATCCGCCCGCCACGGACGCCGCAGTCAACCGGACACCGACGCGACACCTGCGCCGAGACCTGTGAAGCCGAGACCGGTGAAGCCGAGACCCGTGAAGCCGAGGCCCGTGAATGGGTGCGGACTCAGTACCGCACGGGCAGGACGCGGCCGTAGTTGCTGACGCCACGATGCACCGGCCGCAGCGCACTCACCGCACCGCTGTGCGGGGAGTCGTACATCATGCCGTTGCCGGCATAGATGCCCACGTGCGTGGCCGGGCGTCCGAAGAACACCAGATCGCCGGGGCGGGGGTCGCTGACCACCGTGGCGGCAGCCTGCTGCTCGCGTGCGGTGCGGGGCAGCCGAACCCCCACCTGGGCGAAGACATAGCCGGTGAAGCCGGAGCAGTCGAAGCCTGCCGGGGTGGTGCCACCCCACCGGTACTCGATCCCGGTCAAGCCGGCGGCGATCCGCAACACCTCCTGCGCCTGGGGATCTCCGGTGATCACGATCGCCGAGCCCCCGCCCCCGGCGGACGCGGACGCCTGCGCCGCTGCGGCCGCGGCTGCCTGTGCGGCAGCAGCCTCGGCGGCCTGCGCGACCGCATAGTCGCCGGCCACCTGGCGGGCCCGCACCCCGGCTTGTTCGGCCTGCGCCGCAACGGCATCGCGCAGGATCGTCCGCTCCGAGATCCGCGCGCTGGCGTCTGCGCGGCGCTGTTCGGCCTCTTCTCGTGCCCGGGTGGCCGCAGCCAGGGTGGCGGCGGCGGTCGCGGCGGTCTGCTGCGCTGCCGCAGAGGCATGCGCAGCCTGTTGTCGGGCCTGTTCATAGGCGGTGGCGTCCGCGTCCAGTTGCCTGCCGACCATCCGCTGGGTGGCGAGTCCGGCGGCGAGTTCGTCCGTGCTGTTAGAGCCGAGCATGACGAGAATCCCCTGTGGGACGCCAGGCCCCTGGATGTAGGCGCTGGCTGCCCACCGGCCGAGCACAAGCTGGCTCTGCTCGGCCCGCTGTCGGGCCTCGGCGGCGGTGGCCAGCTGGCGGGTCACCTCGGCTGATGCGGCTTCTTGAGCCGCGCGGGCGACCCGCTCGCTTTCCTGGCTGGCCGCCACATCGATGTCGATCGCGGCCACTTCGGCGGTGGCCTCCTCAAGAAGCCGGTTCTGCTCGGCGAGTTCAACGTTCAGCCGGGCCGACTCCGCGTTGGCGGCCTGCACGTCCGCCGCACTCACTCCGGATCCCGCCGACCCGGACGAAGGCGCTGTGCTGGCCGTGCCGGACGACGGCGGCGTGGATGGCGTGGCCTGGGCGGGCGTGCCCAGCCCGGCGCACAGCGACACCATGAGAGTGCCGGTGATGACACCACGAGCGGTTCGTCCGATCCTGCATCCGGAACGGGTCACAGGGGTCTGTTCGAGATCTCGGCGCCGCACGAAGGTGGGTATCGGCGAACCCCGGCGCGCACTGAATCGGGTTCACCCCCGCGGCCGTCGAATCCGGCGCGGGTCACCGGTCGTTGAGCCGCGGCCGAAGGTCTCAGGCGCTTCCGGCCACGTCATGACCAGGTCGGCCGGAGACCACGGCGTCGCCCCCGTCGGTCACGATCACCGACGGCGAGGCGACCTCCACCCGGTTCCGCCCACCGGCCTTGGCGCGGTACATGGCGGCGTCCGCGGCGCGGATGATGTCCATCGGTGTCAGTCCATGGTCGGGGCGGCGGGCGACCCCGATGGAGACGGTGAGCCGAATGGCCCCCGCCCGGGTGGAGATGGACGCCGACTGCAGCCTCGCCCGCACCCGTTCCGCCAGCTCCCGGGCCTGGTCGGTACTGCGGTCCACCATGATGACGACGAACTCCTCGCCGCCGAATCGCACCAGCGTGTCCGCCTCGGTGAGCGCGGTCCGCAGGGCCTCGGCCACTCCGGCCAGGGCCTCATCACCCACCAGGTGACCCCAGGTGTCGTTGACGACCTTGAAGTGGTCCAGGTCGATGAGCATGAGGCCGAAAGCCCGGCTCCCCCGGCCCAGGTCGGTCATCAGGTCGTCCAGATGCCGCCGGTTCAACAGGCCGGTGAGGCTGTCATGCTGGGCCAGCTCGGCCAGCTCGGCCCGCAGACTCTCGATGGTCACCAGTTGCTCGCGCAGCACTTCGTTGGCGGCGATGAGTGCCCGCCGCGAGCGTTGGAACTCGGTCACGTCGGAGAGCACGACGACGCTGCCCAATGCCTCAGAACCACGGTTGACCCTGTGCCATTGGAACCGGATCTCCCGCCCGGAGGTGGTCAGATACGTCTGGTGCGGCGCGACCACCGCAGACCCGAAACCAGCCAGGGCGTCGTCGAGCACCTGGCCCAGCGAAATGACCATTCCCGGTCCCAGGAGCAGTTCGGCGGCGGGGTTCACGTCGGTGACCCGGCCCTGCTCGTCCAGCACGATCACTCCGTCGGTGAGTTCGTCCAGCACCAGGCCGGGGGCGATCGGCACCACGGTGAGCAACTGGTGCTTGGCCAGCGAACGAATGTCCACCAGGGCCGTGCCGAGAAAGCCCACCGTCATCCACTCGGTGGTGGTGCTGGGCCACTGCCCGCCGAAGCTGGCGCACTCCACCATCGAGATCACTCCCCCGGCCAACGGCAGGAGCGCGCCGACCAGATTGCTACCCAGTTGCGCCCGATGCAGCGGCGTGGCATACCGCATCGCCTGGGCCTGCGAACCCGCAGCCCACAGGGCCAGCAACAGCGAGTAGGAGACCAGCGCCCAGAACAACAGCGGTGGATGCCACCACCACTGACCGTCCGCCTGGACGAGCCGACCCAGCGCATCGTCCCGGGTGACCGGAATCGCCAGGACCAGCAGGTACAGCGCGGGTGCCAGGGCCAACCCGAGCCAGGTATGGCCCTTGGGTTGATACCTGGAGTCAGCCAACGCGCGTACGGTGAGGAAGTAGCCGCTGGCCGCCACCACCGCTCCCAGCGGACGCAGGCCATAGGCGACGGCCAAGGCCCGCGGGTCGTCGAGCGTCTGGGCCGCGAGTTGCGCCACGCACCACCAGACCGCGCCCACCATGATGATGAGCAGCCACCACGCCACGGGTGACTGCCGACGACGGGTCCAGGCGATGACCGCGACGAGCACCAAGCCGGTGATCGCTGCCACGGTCACCAGGGAACCGAGCACCGACGCCGCCCCGTGCACCCCGTCAGACATCACCGTGGATGACGAACATCGTTCACCCTTCGACGGTACTGAGCATCAGGCGCCCGCGTGATCCAAACGGGCGAGCCCATGCTCACCCAGCGCGATGTTCGGTCGCCGACCCCGGGCACCGGCCGCAGTGCGCCACCGCGGCCAAGACCCAGGTTACAGCCAGGTGCCGCCGTCGGATTCGTCAGGCTCCTGCTGATCGGCCTTGAATGAGTGCACCCAGTCAAGGTGACGATCCCAGGCGTCCGGAGCGCTGAGCCGGGCGTTGCGTTCCTCGGCGCGTGGACCGTCCGGCAGGTGCAGCACGTCGGCGGTGGTGATCGAGGCGTACTGGACCTTGCGAGTGCGGCCCCGGCGCAGCCGCTCGTACTCAGCGCGGGCTGCGTCCCAATCATCGGTCGCACGCAACTGGTCGGCCAGCACCATGGCGTCCTCGATCGACTGGTTGGCGCCCTGTCCGTGGTGCGGGACCAGCGCGTGCGCGGCGTCGCCGATCAGGGTCAGCCGGCCCTTGCTCCAGCGCCCCAAGGGTGGCCGGTGGAACAGGCCCCAACGCTCGGTACAACTGACTGCGCTGACCATCTCGATGATCGCCGGGTGCCAGTCCTTGAAGCCGGCAAGCTTCTCGTCGTCGTTGGTTGGTGCGATCCACGACTTGTGTGGCCAGGGCGCCGGGTGGCGCTCGACGAGGAAGAAGTTGTGGGCGCCGGAACCGATCGGGTAATGGAGGCAGTGCCGTCCCGGGCCCACCCAGAACTGGATCGCATCGGGATCCGGCATGGACGGCATCTGCTCCGGCTCGACGATGCCGCGGAAGGCACTGGCACCGGAGTAGAGGGCGTCGTCGTAGCCGAGCATCAGCCGTCGCACGGTGGAGCGGGCCCCGTCTGCCCCGATGACCAGATCTGCGGCGGCCGTGGCGCCGTCCGCGAAGTGCAGCACTGCCTCGGTACCGGAGTCGTCGATCTCCACCAGGCGACTGTTGAGCGTGATGTTCTCCAAGCCGACGGTCTGGGAGAGGATCACCTGCAGGTCGGCTCGGTGAATCCCGAGATAGGGGTGACCGTAGCGCTCGCGGTAGTCGAAGCGATGCTCGGCGATCGTGCGGCCGTCCCGACCGTCCCGGTAGATCAGGGCCTGCACCTCGAAAGCGACCTCGTCGAACTTGGGCCGCAAGCCGAACCGGCCCTCGTAGAACCGTGTCGCGTTGGCCGACAGGGCCACTGCGGCGCCCACTTCACGCAGTTCCTCGGCCTGCTCGAAGATCTGCACCTGGGCGCCCTGCTCGGCCAGGGCGATAGCCAGGGTGAGACCCCCGATGCCACCTCCGACGATGGCAATCCGCTTTCCACTCGACATGACAACCTCCTTGTTGACGGATCGGCTCACTGTGCTGCGGACGTGGCGGTCTGCCGCCTGCTCCACGATGTGAGCTCGCCGGGCGTCACCCGCTGTGGGCTGCGACCGGCTGAACAGGCTCCACGCTAAGAGGCACGGCAGGCCCGGGTCATCGCGCAGGACGGCCGAACTTCACAGACCGGAATCCGACACGGTGTCGCAACGTAGCCGCGTTCACGCTCGGGCAGACCGATGGATCCTGGGAGATCGTGGGTCGTATCGCGCAGCGATATCCTGCAGGACGTGCAGCGCTCCGTCGATCTGTCCGATTCGATTCAGGACCTGGCGGTCGCCGTCGACCGACGCCTCATCGTCCTGGATGCCACCGGAGCGGTGATCGCCTATTCCATCCACGAGACGCCCCGGGACCGGCGACGTCTGTCGGAGGTGATGGCGCACAGCGACTCCTGGCCTTCGGCCCGGTTCCGGGACGGGCTGTGCCGTCGTCGGCTGGAAGGTCTGGGGCCGGTGCTGCAGGTAGCGCTGGAGGACCCCCGCCAAGTGGTGGGGTCGGTCCTGGTCGTGCTCGACAGTGCCGGGGACGATCTGACGCCGGACCGGCTGGGAGTGCTGATCGAGCAGTCGACCCGGCTCGGGCCGCTGGTGTCGTTGCGCGGCTTCTACGCCGATCAGGACCGGCTTCGGGCCCAGCAGTTGCTCACGGCGCTGGTCGGGCCGGATCCGCAGCGGCGGTCGGTGGCGGCCACGGCCCTGCTGGATGAGCAGCTGCTGGGCCGGGCGAACCGGTACTGCGCCGTGGCCGTGGGGTCCGCCCGACCCGGTGATCACAGCGAGCGGACGGCGTTGGCGGTCCGGGCCACCGTCGATTATGTGTCCAGAACCTCGACCGCGAGCGCGCTGGGAGCCACCGTCGAGGACGGCGTGGGCATCCTGGTGTTCCCCCGGCCGGTGGTGGTGGCGCGTCTGGATGCGATCCTGACCGGGCCCGGACTGGACGGAACCATCGCCGGCATCGGCCCGGTGGTGTCCACGATGGACGAGGTGTGGAGGTCCTTCGAGCGAGCCCGGCACGCGATGCGCGTGCAGTCCACGACGCCTGAGCGGGACACCGTGGTGCTGCGCTGGGAGGACCTGGGCATCGACCGACTCCTGGTCCAACTCCCGTTGGACCGGATCGGCCTGGACGACCTACCGCCCGGGGTGGCTGCCATCCTCACGGCTCGCTCGGCGCAGGTACTCGTGCCGACGCTGGCTGCGTACCTGTCCACCGGCGGAGACGCCCAGGCCGCGGCCCGGGCACTGACCATCCATCGCTCGACCTTGTACTACCGGCTGGATCGGATCAGGCAACTGGTCCCGGGGGATCTGGCCGACGGGCTGGTCCGCCGGGAACTGCACACCGGACTGCGGGTAGCCGAACTGGCCGGACTGTGGCCGCGAGAGCCGGTGCCCGACGGTGGTGCCCGGCACACGCAGTCGTGAGTTGTTTCGTGTCATTCACACCGCATCTGCACCGCCTTCAGCGCCCTCGTGAGGCAAGGCTGCCCAGCCTCTCAATCTTCGATGAATAACGCTATCTATCAAGCAGTTTCCCGATTCCGCGAGATATCCGTCGGTATTGTTGCCGGCCCTGATCAGCCGTGGACGGTGCCGGGCAGCACTCCTGGGACAGGCTGCGGAGATCCTCTCGGGCCCGGGCCGAGCACGCCGTTCCCGCTCGGCGTGCCCTAGGGTGACGACATGTCCGAGCCGTCCGGGAACGCGCGCAGGCCATCACCGGGGATGATTCGCGATCTCACGAATGAACTCCACCTCGCGGTGCAGGACCACGCTCATCGGGCACTGACGTATCCGCAGGCCACCCTGCGGGAGCAACGAGACTTCGATGCCGCCTTGGAGTCGGCCCTCGCCCGCTATCGGGACGGCATCCGGCAGCTGCGCGCGGCCCGGGCCGCCGATCTGGCCGCCGCCGCCCAAGCCGGGGATCGGCGGCACCGCCAGGATGAGGCCTCAGCCTGCTGACCTCGCTCACCCGCCGAGGTGGTCGGCGCCGCGCGGCCTACAGCGCACCCGAGCCTGGGCGCCACCCCGGATCGACCATCGGCGACGGCTTCGGCGTACGCGAAGCCAAGCCTGGCAGCCCCGTGCTCAGCCTTGGATCTTGCTGTCCCGGCCGGCCCATTCCTTGTCCCGCAGTTCGTGTTTGCGGATCTTCCCGGTGGCGGTCTTGGGCAGTTCGGCGACGATCTCCACGTGTTTGGGCGCCTTGTACTTGGCGATCCGGGTCTTGACGTGGGCGATGATCTCCTCCGGTGTGGCCTGCTCGCCCGCGGCGAGGACGACGAAGGCCTTGGGCACCTCTCCCCACCGCGGATCGGGCACGCCGATGACGGCGACATCGGTGACCCCTTCGTGGCGCAGGATCGCCTGCTCGACCTCGACGGTGGAGATGTTCTCTCCACCGGAGACGATGACGTCCTTGGCGCGGTCCAAGAGTTGGACGTAGCCGTGCGGGTGAATCACACCCAAGTCGCCGGAGTGGAACCAGCCGCCGCGGAAGGCCTCGTCGGTGGCCTCCGGGTCGTTGAAGTAGCCCTTCATGGTGATGTTGCCACGCATCACGATCTCGCCCATGGTGGCACCGTCGCTGGGCACGTCAACGAGTTCGTCGGCGTCGGGGTGCATGGTGTCGATCACCCGGACCCGGTCCGCGGCGACCATCGAGACTCCCTGCCTGGCCATCTGGACCGCGAGCGCTGCCGGGTCGAGCTCGGCCCACTCTGGACGCATCTCGCACACCGTGTACGGACCGTAGGTCTCGGTGAGCCCGTAGACGTGCCGCAGACTGGCGTTGAGGGCATTGAACTTCTCGATGATCGTCGGGGACGGGGCGGCACCCGCCGTCGTGACGGTGACCGGAGGGTCGAGCCGGTGCGCGCCCTGGTCTGCGGCCATGATCGACAGCACCGTCGGTGCCCCGCACAGGTGGGTGACGCCCTCCTGGCCGACCAACCGCCAGATGTCGGGCCCGCGGACGGCCCGCAGGCACACGTGGGTGCCCGCCATAGCGGTCACCGCCCAGGCGGTGCACCAGCCGTTGCAGTGGAACATCGGCAGTGTCCACAGGTACACACTCGAGCGTGAGAACCCTTGGTGGATAACCTGGTTGAGAGAGTTCAGGTAGGCACCGCGATGGGTGTACATGACCCCCTTCGGGCGCCCGGTGGTACCTGAGGTGTAGTTGATCGAGATCGTCGCGTCCTCGTCGTCCACCTCCCAGGGGATCGGCTCGGCGGAGCCGGAGGCAATCAGGCCGGTGTAGTCGATGGTGCCCTCGACCGGTGCGCTCGTGCCGTCGGCGTCCGGCAGCATGACGACCGCCTGCACCGGAGTCCGGTCCTTGATCGAGGCCAGTTGCTCCCAGAGTTCGGGTGCCACCATGACCACCTTCGCGCCGGAGTGCTCGAGGATGTAGCGCACCTCCTCGGCGGCGAGCCGGGTGTTGATGGTGACCAGCACTCCCCCCGCCAGCGGGACCGCGAAGTGTGACCAGAGCACTTCCATGGAGTTCGGCGCCAGATAGGCCACCCGGTCGCCGGGTTCCAGCCCGAGCCCGGTGAGGCCGTGGGCGAGCCGGGTGACGTGATCGGCCGCCTCGGCGTAGGTCATCCGGCGGTCACCGTCGACGGCGGCGATCTGTTCGGGCCACACCAGGGCGGACCTCTCCAGGAAGGCCAACGGGGTCATCGGGGTATCGGTCGGCATCATGAGCGTGTCCCTCCGCTGCGTCGTTGCGGCATCGCCGAGATGTACGAACGATAGGCGATGGGGTGCGGCTCGATCGTCCGGGGTATCGGGAAGGTCCGAGTCGCTTGCCGAGCCTGCGTTGGGGAACAGAGGGCGAGCCGTTGCGACGCGTCGGAGGCGGGCCAGAGCACGGGCGGTCCGTGCGCCGGCGAGGACCGGTCGGCTCGCGGTCGACGGCCTTGCCCGGCCGGGACCAGACCGGACTAGACCGGACTAGACCCGCGCTGCACCGTCGTGGCCTTATGCCGGGCCGGCCTGCTGTGCGGGCATCCTCAGGGTGATCAGCCGGCCGACCTGGCGTGCGGTGCGTTCGATGTTCTCCGCGCCCTCGGCGAGCACCTCGGCCAGGGGTGCCACGCGGCCGAGGCATGGCAGCACGGCGTCGAAGTAGGCATCCAGTTCGTCGACGCCGTCGCCGATGGAACCGGCCACGGCGATCACCGGCACGCCTGCGGCTCTGGCCACCGAGGCCACCCCGAAGGGGGTTTTGCCGTAACGGGTCTGGCCGTCCATCCGGCCCTCCCCGGTGACCACGAGGTCTGCCCGCGCGATGGCCTGGGCCAGGCCGGTGTGGGCGATGACAATCTCCACCCCGGGGCGTAGCCGGGCCTGGGTGAAGGCCAACAGACCGGCGCCCAATCCGCCGGCCGCTCCGGCCCCTGGAACGCTGGCGACCTGGCGGTCGAGGTCGCGTTCCACCACGTTGGCGAAGACGCCCAGCGCCCTGTCGAGTTCGTGCACCTGCTCGGGCGTGGCGCCTTTCTGGGGACCGTAGACCTCGCTGGCCCCGTCCGGTCCGCACAGCGGGTTCGTCACATCACAGGCCACGTCGAGGTCCACCTCGGCCAGCCGTGGGTCCAGCCGCGACACGTCGATGCCCGCGAGCCGGCTCAGGGCAGCGCCGCCGGGTGGCACTTCGGCCCCCTGGGCGTCCAGCAGGCGAGCGCCCAAGGCCTGGGCCATGCCGGCTCCGGCGTCGTTGGTGGCGCTGCCGCCCAGGCCCAGCACGATCCGCCGGACCCCGTGGTCGAGGCAGGCCCGGATCAACTCGCCGGTACCGCGGGAGGTGGCCGACCCGATGTCCCGCCGGTGCGCCGGGACCAGTTCCAGACCGGATGCGGCCGCCATCTCGATGACCCCGGTCACCCCGTCCCCGAGCACCCCGTAGTCGGCCTGGACGGGCTCACCCAAAGGCCCGGTCACCTTTGCCTGCAGAAGCTGCCCGCCGGTGGCGTCGACCAGCGAGCGGACCGTTCCCTCGCCACCGTCCGCCATGGGTACGTGCACGAACCTGGCGTGCGGATAACTGTGCCGCAGTCCGGCCTCGATCGCCTGGCAGACCTGAGACGCGGTCAGGCTCTCCTTGAACGAGTCGGGAGCGATGACGATGACGGGTGCGCCCTCACACGTGGTCATTGATAGCTGATCATCACCGGGGTGGGCTCGACCTGCATGGTCCGCTCGGGGTTGAGCATCGGGCGGTCCTCGTCGTAGAAGTTCTTCCAACCCCACACCACGTTCGCTGGCTGGTTCACCTGCAGGGCGTTCCAGGTCTTGGTCTTGTCGCCCTGGGCGCCTTGACCGTCGACGTGGATGAGCACCTGCAACTCGTCGTGGCTGGTGTTCACCTCGGCCCGGTTCGTGATCATGTCCAGTCGGAACTGGTGCAGGACGAACAACTTCTCCGGCAGATCCTTCTCCCGAGTGAGGGTGGCCAGGTAGTCCCCGACCCGGTTGATCTCCTCCGCGTCGACCGAGCCGATCTGCTGCAGTGGACGCTCGTTCGGTCCGAGTTTCCATTCCGGGTCGATGGCGAGACCGACGTTGGGGTAGCTCAGCAGCGACTCGTAGTGCTGGGCGTGGTCGAGCAGGTCGTCCCGGCCCGGCTGTAGGTCCAGGATCACGTACATGCCCTCGGCCTGAGCGCGTTCGATCCAGGGCTGGATGAACTCGGGCTCCACCTCGCGGGTGTAGTCGCCTTCCTCGGTGGCGCTGCCGAGAGCGACCGTGGTGATGATCTCGAAGGTCGGGATCACCGTGGACGAGGTCAGGTCGCGATACGGCGCGGCCAGCGACCTGGCGCGATCCACGCTCTCGTCCAGGCCCTGCTCGCCGAGCACTCCCAGTGCGCTGGAGCCGGGATGGCCATACATCGCCACGTAGACCTTGCCGGGGGTGACCAACTGCCCGCCACCGGGCAGCTGAACCCCGGTGGACGCCACCGCCACGCGCTGGACGAACTCGTCCTCGCTGCCCAACCCGTCACCCACGCCGATCACCCGGTTCGGGTGCACGCTGCTCAGGGTGTCGATGGCGGAGGTGTCACCGCGTGGGTCTCCACTGGTGGTCTGGATGAACGTCGCGCCGGCCGCGCCCGCGCTGGCTGCCGCAGCGTCCAGAGCGGTCTCGTCGAGTTGGGAGACCTCCGGGCCGGCAGTCAGCACGGCGGTGGTGGGTCGCGGGCTCGCCTTGTCGATATCGGGCAGGTCGCCGGCATCGGTGACGACTTCGAGGTCGAGGTCGGCGGTGGCCTCTCGGGCCTGGTCTCCCAAGACCAAGGCGTGGGTGGCTCCCAGTCGCTCGATCTCGTCCGCGAGGATCTGGGTGACCGTCTGCTCGGCGTCCGAGCTGTCCTCGGTGCCGGTTGCTGAGCTGGACCCGGAGTTGGTGTTGGTCTGGGTGCCGGCGTTGGTCTCGGTGCCACTGTTGGTCTCGGTGCCGGTGGGCTCCCCCGAGCTGCTCGTGCTCGAGGCCGTGGCGCTCGTTGGCTGCGATGCGCCATCGCCGGAATCGGCGTCCGGGGAGGGGCTGACAGCAAGCACCGGCAGGCCGAGGTCGGTGGCGGTTTCGACCACGTCCGCAGCAGTGTCACTGTCGACCACGATCACCGCGGGTGAGGACTCGAACAGGGCAGCGCTGACTGCGGCACTCACCTGGGCGGAGGACCCGGAGGGAATGGCGAGCGGGCCCGCGTCGGCGGCGGCCAGGCTGACCGTGGGGTCGGCGGCGCTCTCGCCGCTGGTGCCGGAGGTGCATCCGACGACCAGGGCAGCCATGAGCGTCGCGCACGCCAGCAGTGAAGAACGGTGGGCCTTGGAGTTCACCGGCGACAACCCATCACACCCCGCGAGGGTCGTCAACCTGGGAACCATCTGGGAGCCGGTACAACCGGTTTGAGCGGATAATTGGGGTTTGGCCTGACCGCGGCTCAGTCTGCGCCGGCCAGTGGCGCACCTTCGGTGCACAACTCAGGCTCTAGGGTGTGTCTCGTAATGCAAGCCCGTCGCGAGCAGGCTCTGACGGAGTGTGCGGCAAGGCGGACGAGCGAGGGCGTGGCAGAGCCACGTCGAGTCGAGGACAACGCCGCCGGACGCCCG
>JBKECN010000064.1:0-41756 GCA_047974565.1 Actinomycetales bacterium | reverse complement strand
GGGCGTCCGGCGGCGTTGTCCTCGACTCGACGTGGCTCTGCCACGCCCTCGCTCGTCCGCCTTGCCGCACACTCCGCCAGAGCCTGCTCGCGACGGGCTTGCATTACGAGACACACCCTAGTCGCCGCCACCGACAACCGACAGTCCGGGCCTGGGCCCTTCGGGACAACCCCGCCTTGTCCGGCGCTTTCCAGGGCAGGGGAGTCCGCCGGGCGGGAAGACGGGTGAGGCTGCCGCTGCAGGGAATCGGCAAGACTCCCGGTTCAGGAGAAGGGCGCGGCAGCCAGGCCAGTAGGCGGGCGAGTCTGCCCGCTGCAGCGGAACCCGTGTACTCGCGGCACCGGCCGGTCCTGGCGACCGGCGCCGCTGCCATCCGGTCGCTCACCCGGGGCCGGGCTCACCGCGTTGTCGGCGGATCGTGTCAGGATCACCCCCGTGGAATTGGCAATCATCGCGGTCGGGCTGGTCTCCGTGGTCCTGGTCGGCGGGGCGCTGTCTCGCAGGCTGGGCGTGCCGGCACCGTTACTGCTGGTCGTCCTCGGAGCAGTGGCCTCGCCCTTCGTGCATGTCGAGTTGAACGAAGAGCTGGTGCTGGTCGGCATCCTGCCGCCCCTGCTGTACGCCGCCGCCCTGCAGACGTCCCTGCTCGACTTCCGCAGCAACATCCGACCGATCGCCCTGCTCTCGGTCGGCCTGGTCATCTTCACCACCGTGGGAGTGGGCCTGCTGATGGCCTGGATCGTTCCCGGGCTCCCGCTGGCCGCAGCCTTCGCGATCGGCGCCGTGGTGGCCCCGCCCGACGCGGTCGCGGCCACCGCGGTGGCCAAACGGGTGGGAATGCCCAGGCGGCTGACCACGATCCTGGAGGGCGAGAGCCTGGTCAACGACGCCACCGCACTGGTCGCGCTGCGCACCTCGGTGGCCGCCATCGCCGCCACCGTCACGGCCTCCCAGGTGGCGATGGGCTTCGTCGTCTCCGCCGGTGGTGGGCTGGTACTCGGGCTGGTGATCGCCGTCGTCCTCAAGCGGGTGCGTCGCCGGGTGGTCAACCCGGTCACCGACACCGCCATCTCGCTCATCACCCCGTTCGCGACCTACATCATCGCCGAAGAGTTCTATATCGGCGGGTTCGGCGCCTCGGGGGTGCTCGCGGTCGTCGTGGTGGGCCTCGTCCTGGGCCACGCAGCCCCCGTGGTGCAGACCGCCCAGTCCAGGATGTTCGAACGAACCATCTGGCGCACCGTCCAGTTCGTCCTCGAAGAGGTCGTCTTCCTGCTCATCGGCCTGCAACTGTGGGGCATCATCATCGGGGTCACCGGGTCGTCGCTGCCGATGTCCCGCATCGTCGGGGGCTGCGTGGCGATCCTGGTGGCCGTCATCGCCCTGCGGATCATCTGGGTCTTCCCGATCACCCGGATCAGCCGGCTGATTCCGGCGGTCGCCCGCCGAGATCCGAACCCACCCTGGCAGTACTCGATGGTGCTGTCCTGGGCGGGGATGCGTGGCGTGGTCACCCTGGCTGCGGCCCTCACCCTGCCGATGAGCACCCCCCACCGCAATGTGCTGGTGTTGTTCGCGCTCGTGGTCACCGCCGGCACCTTGCTGATCCAGGGGTCGACCCTGCCCTGGCTGGTACGGCGGCTGGGGCTGACCGGAGCCGACCCGGCCGAGGACGTGCTCGCCGAGGCCGAACTCCTGCAGCGGGCGATCGGAGCCGGGACTGAGCGGTTGCTGCAAGAGCCCCCGCAGGAGGGCGACAAGCCCATCATCGACGCGCTCGTGCAGCGCTCGCTGGCTCGCGCCAACTCCGCCTGGGAGTTGCTCGGCGATCCCACCGAGAAGACCCCGAGCCAACGCTACGGGGAACTGCTCGTGCATCAGCTGGCCGCCGAGCGGGAAGAGGTGTTGCGGGTGCGCGACACCGGCGGCTGCCCGCATGAGGTGATCCAGCGGGTGCTCGTCCAACTCGATGGTGAGGAGTCACTGGTCTCGGCCAGCCTGGACCGCAACCTGCCCGCGCGCAGTGGTGAGCTCAACGCCCGCCGACCCGATCTCTGCGGGCACCTGCAAGCAGCCCGGCACTCTCCCACCCCGGGCAGCGTCGAGGGCTGTGAGGGCTGCCTGGTGGAAGGCCTGACCTGGGTGCACCTGCGCCTGTGCATGGAGTGCGGCTACGTCGGGTGTTGCGACTCGTCCGTGGGCCAGCACGCCTCCCAGCACTACCACGCCGCCAAGCACCCGGTGATGCGCAGCTTCGAACCCGGCGAGGGCTGGCGCTGGTGTTTCGTGGACGAACAGCTGGGGTGAGCCCGGCCGGCCTCGCAGGTCGGTGCCGGCCCCCATCCCCCTCGATGCCGGCCCGATCCCGGTCGATCCCGGCCCGATCCCGGTTCGATGCCGGCCCGACCCCGGTTCGGTGCTGGCCCCACCGGGTCGATGCCGACGCCACAGAGCGCAACTTTGGGCCCGCAGCCGGGTGAGGATGGCCAGAACGACGCTGCGAAGTGACCCGGCCGTCGCCGAGGCGCTCGGCCGGGCCGGTGTCGTGGTGCCCCGATCGTTGCCTGTCTCACCCGCACGCGCGCTCAGGTCCGAGCATGAGTCGGCGAAGGTGACACACCGTGTTCATGAAAAGTCACTGCCTAGCCCAAATCAGGAGCCTCGGCTACAGGTGTGTAGTCGGCGTCCCCGATAAGTCCCTCACGGCGAGCGGTCCATCCGGGACCGGCCAAACATCCGCCCCACGTGGTTCCGGTAGGTGCGTGAGCCCACCTGTAACCCGATCCCGAAGAGGAGAACACCATGAAGTACTTCAACTGTGCTGACCTCGTTGACGGCTGCGACAAGGTCTTCCGCGGCCTGGACGCCGAAGGCATCGTCGGACGGGCCGCCGAGCACGTCGCCAACGACCACGGCATGTCCGGGGTCAACGACAAGATCCACGCCGCGGTGCACTGACCCCACCCGTTCGCGCGGCCGCCGACTCGCAGTCGGCGGCCGCGCGGGTGTCATCGGGACCCAGCGTGAGCCTGGCCACACCCGTTGGGAACATCCGCGGGTGAAGGAACTTCGCGCATGGCGAACACGTCAGTGCCGACCTGCCGGGAAGCATCGGCTGTGGTGTCATGGTTGCATCAGTAGCACCAGCCCGCCCGTGGCCCGGGGAGTTCCCGGGTCGCCCGACCAGAGCTTCGCACCTTGAAGGAGGACGACGTGTCTGCCGCACTTGCCAACGAGACCCTGACCGCCGCCGACCGCTGCGACCGCTGCGGAGCCCAGGCCTATGTCCGGGTCGTACTGTCCTCCGGGCTCGAACTTCTCTTCTGCGCACACCACGGCCGCGAGTACGACTCCCGGTTGCGCGCCATGGACGCCGAGATCACCGACGAGTCGGGACGGCTCCACGATCAGGACTGACCCCCGGTCGGCGCGCTCGTCGTCCAGGACGCGCATCACCCCGTCGCAGCAGGTTCGGTGAGCACCACCGATTTGGTCACGGTGCTGTGCGGCATCGCGATCGGCATCGGAGTGCTCGGCACCGTCGTCCCGGTGCTGCCCGGCACTCTGACGATCGCCATCGCCGTCCTGGTGTGGGCGATCGTGGTGAGTTCGAGCACGGGATGGGCGGTGCTGGCCATCGTCCTGGTCCTGCTGGGATCGATGGAACTGATCAAATACCTGGTGGCCGGCAAGCGGGTGACCGCCTCGGGAGTACCACGACGCACCCTGGCGATCGCCGGCCTGGCCGGAGTCATCGGATTCTTCGTCATCCCACTGCTCGGCCTGCCGATCGGCTTCGTCCTCACCCTCACCCTGCTGGAATACGACCGCAATGAGCGGGACTGGTCCGCGACGTGGGCGTCCACCAAGGCGGCCCTGCTCGCGGTGGGGCTGGTGATGCTCATGGACGTGGCGGCGGCGCTGCTGGCCGCCACAGCCTGGGGTATCGGGGTGTGGCGGCTGCACGCCTGATCACGGCCACCACCGTCGGGGCAGTCACCACGGTCGGGTCGCGGCCACCACCGCCGGGCCCCCGCGATCGTGATGATCTCGATGCCCGGATCCCGTTCTCGGCCGTGCACCCTGCTGCTTGACTTGGCACCATGCACGCGGTCATCTGCGGAGCCGGGATCGCCGGACTCGCCGCCGCCATCTCCCTGCACCGCAGCGGCTGGCAGGTGACGCTGGTGGAGCGCGCACCCAGCCTGCGCGACGGCGGCTACATGATCGACTTCTTCGGCCCCGGATACGACGCCGCCGAACGGATCGGCATCCTGGAGGCACTGCGCGAGCGGGCCGCGGACACCGACACGGTGGACTGGACCGACGGGCGCGGCCGGGTCCGGGCCCGGATCCACTACTCCCGGATCCGTGAGGCCATGGATGGCAAGCTCTTTCCCCTGCTGCGCGGCGATGTGGAACGAATCCTGGCCGCGGCCCTGCCCGACGCCGTCCGGGTGCATTTCGGCACCACCGTCACACACGTCCAGGATCACCACGACCGCGTCGACGTCACGCTCGAGGTGACCGGCTCGGACCACGAGGCGCTGGTGGTGTCGGCCGATCTGCTCATCGGCGCCGACGGAATCGGCTCAGGCGTACGCGAACTCGTCTTCGGCCCACACCGCGAGTACCTTCGGCCACTCGGCCTGCACACCGCGGCCTGGTTCGTCGACGCCGACGACGACCTGCGCGCGCACCTCGGCGGGCGGTTCCTCATGATGAGCGTTCCGGGACGGCTGGTCGGGGTGTACGAGGTGGGCGAGACTCAGGTCGCCGCGTTCCTGGCCTTCCTGGAGGACTCGGCCGATATCCCGGTCGATCCGCTCGACGAGATACGACGCCGGTACGCAGATCTCGGGGGATTCATGCCGTCGGTACTGGCCGCCGAGCCGGTGGGCGAGGTGTACTACGACCTCGTCGCCCAGGTACGGATGCCGTCCTGGCGCCGGGGTCGGGTGCTGCTGATCGGGGACGCCGCCTATGCGGTGTCCCTGGTGGCCGGGCAGGGCGCCTCCCTGGCCCTGGCCGGGGGTGTGGCCGTCGGGGAGGCCCTGCGTGGCGTGACCGACCCCGCGGACATCGAACCCGCCTTGGCCGCTTTCGAGGCCCGGGTACGACCCGCGGTGGAGTCCACCCAGGACGGCGGACGGCGTACCGCGGCGTGGTTCGTTCCGGCCACCCGGGCTCGGGTGGCGCTGCGCAACCTCATCCTGATCGTCTCCGATCTGCCGCTGCTGGCCCGGGTGCTCTCACCCTTCCAGACCGTGGACGCCAAGGGCTGGGCGCCCGTGCCACGGAGTGGCGAGGTGCGCTGACCCGCCGCACTCGGCATACCCTGCTGCGGTGGCACAAGGGAACTCGACGACGCGGCACAAGACGAAGTCGGAGTACACCGCGCGGCACCTGTCGGTGCTCGAGGGGCTGGAGGCCGTGCGCAAACGGCCCGGCATGTACATCGGCTCCACTGACAGCCGCGGGCTCATGCACTGCCTCTGGGAGATCATCGACAACTCCGTCGACGAGGCCCTGGACGCCCACGCCCACACCATCGACGTCACACTCTTCCCCGACTCCTCGGTGCTCGTCGGCGACGACGGCCGGGGCATCCCGGTCGACGCCGAGCCCAAGACCGGGCTGTCCGGGGTCGAAGTGGTGTTCACCAAACTGCACGCCGGCGGCAAGTTCGGCGGCGGGTCTTACGCCGCTTCGGGTGGTCTGCACGGGGTCGGCGCCAGCGTCGTCAATGCCCTGTCGTCCCGGCTCGACGTCGAGGTGGACCGGGCGGGCAAGACGTACGCGATGAGTTTTCGGCGTGGCGAACCAGGCATCTTCGACGACACGAACGGACGCGGCCCGGACTCGCCGTTCACCGCGTTCACCGACCAGTCCGAGCTGCGGGTGATCGGGCGAGCCAAGCGTGGCGTGACCGGCACCCGGATCCGGTACTGGGCCGATCGGCAGATCTTCACCAAGGACGCCACCTTCGGCTACGACGAACTGATCACTCGAATCCGGCAGACGGCGTTCCTGGTGCCCGGCCTGCGGCTCGTCGTGCGCGATGAACGGGGCGTTCCCGGTAGCCCCGGCGAGAACGGACCGGTGGAAGAGGTGTTCCACCACGAGGGAGGCATCGCCGAGTTCGTCGAGCACCTCACCACCGACACCCCCATCTGCGACGTGTGGCGCCTGCACGGCACCGGCAACTTCACCGAGACCGTGCCCGTGCTCGACGCCCTCGGACACCTCGAACCCACCGAGGTGGAGCGCGAATGCACCGTCGACGTGGCCCTGCGCTGGGGCAACGGCTACGACACCACGGTGCGCAGCTTCGTCAACATCATCGCCACCCCCAAGGGCGGCACCCACCTGGCCGGCTTCGAGGCGGCCCTGCTGAAGACCTTCCGCAAGGTCATCGAGGCCAATTCCCGCAGCCTCAAATCCGGCAACGACAAGGTCGACAAAGACGATGTGATGGCCGGGCTGACCGCGGTGCTCACCGTCCGACTGGCCGAGCCTCAGTTCGAGGGCCAAACCAAGGAGGTGCTGGGCACCTCCGCGGTGCGGGGCATCGTCTCGCGGGTCGTGGAGAGCCAGTTGAGCGAGGCGCTCACGGCCACGAAGAAGGCCGAGAAGCAGCAGGCCCGCCTGGTGCTGGAAAAGGTCGTCGCCGAGATGAAGGCGCGGGTCTCCGCCCGCTTGCACAAGGAGACCCAACGCCGCAAGTCCGCGCTGGAATCCAGTTCCCTGCCGGACAAACTCAAGGACTGCCGCACTCATGACGTGGACCGCTCGGAACTGTTCATCGTCGAGGGGGACTCCGCGCTCGGCACCGCCCGGGACGCCCGCAACTCCGAGTTCCAGGCGCTGCTGCCGATCCGCGGCAAGATCCTCAACGTCCAGAAGGCCGGGGTGGCGGAGATGCTCGGCAACGCCGAGTGCGCCTCCATCATCCAGGTGATCGGTGCCGGGTCCGGGCGCACCTTCGACCTCGACGCGGCCCGGTACGGACGGATCATCCTGATGACGGACGCCGATGTGGACGGCGCCCACATCCGAACCCTGCTGCTCACTCTGCTGTTCCGGTACATGCGCCCGCTGGTGGAGGCTGGCCGGGTCTTCGCCGCGGTCCCACCCCTGCACCGGGTCGAGGTGATCGGCAGCGGACGAGCCAAGAACGAGGTCGTCTACACCTACTCCGAGAACGAACTACACACCCTGCTGCGCCGGCTCAACCGGTCGAACCGGCGCTACAAAGAGCCGATCCAGCGGTACAAGGGTCTGGGGGAGATGGACGCCCACCAGTTGGCCGAGACCACCATGGACCCGGCCGCCCGGACCCTGCGCCGGGTCACCGTCGGCGACGCCGCGGCCTCGGAACGGGTCTTCGAACTGCTGATGGGCAACGAAGTGGCCCCGCGCAAGGACTTCATCGTCGACGGCGCCGCGCACCTGGATCTGGAGCGGATCGACGCGTGAGCACGCCTTCGGCGTCGACCCACAGGCTGGCCTTCGAGGGGGGAGCAGGGCGGTCCCAGGTGGCAGGGCGTTGATGGTGGGCCTGCGCATGGCCACCGCACGACCTCCACGGCGAAGCCTGCCGGCCAGGTTGCTGACAGATCACTCGATCCAGTTCGTGAGTGCGGTCCGGAGTTCCTAGCGGGCTGCCAAGGACGGTCAGTCGAGGACGTTCTCGTGCAGGGCCGCCTGAAGAAGCCCTCCCTTGGCACCTCTCGTTACGGCCGATCGGATCCTGCACAACGACCGAGACGCCCCAAAACTTTCATTGCATATGTATCAGGAATGTCGGAGTTGCGCTCTTTCGAGGGTTCGCTCGCCACCACGGTCTTGCGACGGCCTTCGACACACGTGCGGGAAGGGGCTCCACTCGTGGAACCAGTCGTCATCACAAGTACGCTCGCTGCTGCTGCGGCGGCGCTGTCAGCAGGCGCGACAGCGGGGCTCACGGAGGTAGCAACCGCAGCGATACGGGACGCCTATGAGCGCTTGAAGGAAGCCATTGGTCGAGGAGCCCCATCAAGCGACCAAGCTACCCTCACAACCACCGTGGCTCTCCATGAATCCCATCCCGAGGAATTTGAGGCAGCGTTGACCGCGCTCTTGGGGCAAGCCAAGCTCGCGGAGCTTGAGGAAGTGCAGGAACTGACGCAGGCGCTCCAGCGACTGGTTGGAACCGACACTGCAAAGTGCAGCGGACTCAACTACACCTTCCACGGCAAAGTTGTCGCGCCCAACGCCACCTTCGGCCCAGGGGGAGCCACGTATCATGTCGGACGCCCCTGATCCCTCGCAGACCACGACGGCGCCTTCGTCGGCTGAAGCCACACCTGACTCGGAGCCGGCCAGGACCTCTACACCGCGGTCATTCCGTAACCGCTCAACCAGCCGCCCGGGCTCTCGTATACCCAGCGGCACCAACGTTCGTATGGCCCGGCGCGACCACCAACAGCGCCCAACCGATCACGATCACGAGGCAGCATCGGGCTCCACCGGTCAATCTGAGGTGTCGCAAGTTGAGGGCGGAGCACGCTCCGATAGTGAAGTTCAAGAACCCGACCAGAGCACCGGGGAGTTCGACGCGGAGACTCAATCTGTCAACGATGAACAGGCGGGAGAACCGTGGATCACCTACCGATTCTCGGGGCCTGTCTATGCTCAAGGCTCAACCTTTGGAATAGGCAGAGCGGATAGTTCTACGGGCACCATCTCCGAGGTCGCGATTAACGAGGCTTCGCGGTTATACGTTAAGAACGAGGTATACGAGCAGTCCCTTCGCACCCTCATTGACCGCCGAGTCCTCATCCTCACGGCTCCCGAGTCCAGCGGAAAGAGGGCGACAGCCATCAATCTCCTGTCAGAAGCGGCAACGCGGAATCGCATCGTTGGGCTCAACCCGGCTCACAGGTGGACAGAACTGGCCGAATTCGATTATCGCGGAACCACGGGTTACCTCATCCAGGACATGGTTTGGGACGACACGCCACGAGCCGAACGTATCCACCACGTCCAACGGCTGGCGGAGCGGTTGCGACAAGTCAACTCCTACATGGTCGTCACAAGCGTGCGCAGCGAAGCCCACGCAGATGAACTCCCCGTTCTTCTGTGGACCCCGCCCGCCCCGGCCCGGCTCATCGGGGCAGCGGCCAAGGGGGTTGAGCTACCATCAGACGTCCTGGCTGAGCTCTACCAAACCTGCGAAGCACTAGCCCCCAAGGACGTCATACACCTTACATTGGCCGTCGCCGAGAATTCTGATCGAGCAGCTGAGACGCTTCGGGAACATCGCGAAACTGCATCCGCGGTAGCTACCTATCTGGACGAGCATACCAGTTACCACGACATATCGATGATGCTCACTGCAGCACTATTCGGCGGAGTATCGCTATCGCGTTTCGAAATGCTCGAGCGCCGACTCTCCAAGGCCCTTCAGCGTACACTGGGCATCCAGGCCACCACGGAGGAGCCGCGTGTTCCGCAAACGCGTGCCCGCCTGCGTCAACTCGCCTTCGTCCAGGTGGAGCGCGGAACTGACTCCAGGGGAGAACTCGCATCCTTCGAGCAGGTTGGTTTTCTCGCCACACGCTTGCAAGATGCAAGTGTTCACCAGAAACGGGTGCTTCGAGAACTGTGGCAGTCCTATGGCCATGAGGTTTGGGGAAGTGTTCGGATCTGGATCGACGCCGAGGTCAGAACTTGGGGTGCCGAAGACCTTCCTTCGAACAGCGAGTTTCGCGCACTCATCCGCTCTCTTCTGCTTCTGTGTGAAGTTGCACCTGACGAGGTTGTCACGGGGTACTTGAAGCGATGGGCGTCATGTCGAGATACCCGTAGAATCTGTGGCGCGGTTATTCTTGGCTGGCTAGAGCCTCGCTCGATAGGGCTGGGTTACGCATCCGAGTGGGCCGCCTCTGGAAACGAATGGCGGCAGGGTGTGGCGTTGACCGCCCTGGGCTTGGGCATTGGCCTCTCCTATCCCTTCAGGGCGTTGAATCTCCTTTGGAATCACGGAGTGAGAACGGGGATTCATGAGCCCGGAGAAGAGGCAATCGGATTACTGCTCGGGACATTTACTGATGCCTCTGACGTCGACGCGAAGCCACTATTTAGATTCCTTTGCAAACTGCTGGATTTCCATCGTGAGCGCGACCCTGAGAGCCTCTTAAGAGCGTTGCGCCTAATCACCAGACTTGGGCGGGTTGCGGATGTGGACGGCAAGAACTGCATCGCCATCTTGATTGCTCGGGAGAACGAGATAGGTCATCTATACATCCGCTGCCTGGCGGAATGTCTTAATTCTCTCGCAACGCGAGCCGATGCCATTGACGCTCTGATCGCTATAATTCAAGCAACGCGAGAAGTACCCCACGGCGAAGTCGTGAGGTCAACCGTTGCCCATAATTTGACTTCATACTTCAGTGGGTCGCGATCCGAACAATTACGTAGTGACATTCTTAGAAGAATCCGGTGGGGCGGAGTAGACTTCGGCAACGCCGCCTCGGAGTTTCTCAAGATGTTGGTTCTCGCCGAACGCACTGGCACGGCCCCAGCTGGATCACTCGGATAGAGAAGCGGAGAATAAAAATCATGGATCACGAAGTGCAAAGAGGCGACGCGGATCGACTCACTGAGAACTCGACCTATCCAATCAAAAGCACCGTAACCCTCGCCGCGCCTGAGCGCCGTCGGCTTTTGGGAGACAGGCGTGATCCGGCGAGCATACCGGTGGCAGGGCCGCATGAAGCGCTCGTCATCTGTGCCGGTGGCGAGTACATGGTTGAAACCGGAAGACACTATACGGGCCGAGAATCATTCATTGCACATGCCAGCTCTGTAAGTCTGGTAGACATAACACAGCGCCATGTGGTGACGGTTCATCTAGAAATTCCGTCTCGGCTCGAGTCGGAAAACTTCATCCTCACGGTTGGCTTCGCATGTTCAGTTACCTCGGCTGCCGAGGTGGTCCGTTCGGGGGTTCGTGATCTGGGGACTCGGCTCCAGAACTACCTCGAATCGCATCACCTCATTTATACCATGGGTACTGAATTTGATCCGGATGAAGTTCACGACCTTCGCCGAGACATGGGTGCAGGTCTGCGCTCGCTTCAGGATCTTGACCCAATAACTATTCCCGGGATTCGAGCAGAACTTGCTTCTTGGCATGTCAAAACTTCGTCGGAGTATCTCGAGGTGAATCGGCGTGAAGCTGAGGAGCGGCGGCGGGCGCGACTTCAGCGAGTCAGCGCAGAAGAACGTCATTGGACCAGCACGCGCCAGATCGAATTCAATAGGACAATCCGCGAAATGGGAGCGGACGCTATTGAGGATGCCTACGAATCCACCCTGGCCGAGGAAGTGGGCGCCGTCGCAGCACGGCGAGAGCGACACGAACAGGAGCGTGCGCGAGAGCGTGACCGTGACATCGACAGGAGGATACGCGCCGACCGGGATTACCAGGATCGTCGGGATGACCTTGCGTATGAGCGCGCCCGCGAGGCTGAGGAACGGCATTGGTTCCGGGAGCGCGCCAAGGAGCAGGAAGAGTGGAAAGTCGAGCAGAAGTTCCGCTATCTTGACGCGCTTCGCGAAGCAGGCGCATTCAAGCTAGTAGACCCGGATCGAGTCCTGAGCTTCCTAGAGCAGGAGATGGGTGTTCTCCCTGAGGGCCAGCCGGCACGGGGACTAGATTCGAGTGCCCGAGCCTCGAGTGCGCCGGTGGCTTCCACGGAGACCAGTGAGGCGGAGAGGACAGGCCTCAATAATCCGGGTAAGTCACGGTCAGAGGGCTGGGGTGAAGACTACATCGACCTGATCGATGATGCTGATCTTGCGTGCGGCGAGGATCCACCCCGATGAGACGCACTAGGGGATACTTCTATATTTGGGCCTTCCTTGACAGCAGAGGGAGCAATAAGGCATGAAGACCTCCCGGCAAAGCACTGCGGAAATAGATGGTCAAGAAGAGCGCCGACATGCGGGTGATGAACTGCAGGATACTGTTGAACTGCCAGATGGTACGGGATCCGGATCAGATAGAAGCGCTGATTCGGATGGTGCGAGCCTGCATGAGCGCGAGATAGAGGAAATACACAGGCTCCTGGCAGAGGCCGAAGTTAGAGACCGCGAACAAGAACTGCGGCCACGTGAACGTACCTTTGGATCCCAGCTTCGTAGCATTGCTGGAGCCAACGACCGCCTCATCGATGACTTCCCCACCGAACGGACACGATATACGGCCATGGGGGGCATCGTTCTCGGCACTGCCTGCATCGCGGCCACATCTATGTGGTTTGCCGTTGCTAATGCGCTCCAGGAGGCGTGGTATGTTGCCACATTCGTTGCTGTAGTCTGGGGAGCATTTATCCTTAATCTTGACCGCTGGCTTATGGCGAGCATGTCCAGAAGCACTTGGCAGTCCAATATGCGCTTTATATTGCCACGTCTCGCCATCGCGGTGATCTTCGCCTTCATTATTGCCGAGCCGCTCGTCCTCAGGCTCTTTAGTGCAGGAATTGAGCAAGAGATTCGCGATGTTCGGATTGATCAGAACAGGATCAACGAGAGCATGTATAGGGCGTGCAATCCAGGTAGTGTTGGCGTCGATACTCCTGAGGGTTGTGAGAATTACATCATTAACGTAAATGCTCCGTCGGCTCAGGTGGCTGAAGTGCAGAACCTTCAGAAGCAGGTTGATCAGCAATCGGCAGAGCTGGCCCGGGATCGTGCGGCGCTTCAACAACTCGAGGAAGTCGCCCGTGCTGAATGCAACGGGACTCCCGGTGAGGGCTTGTCTGGCAGGCCCGGTGAAGGCCCAAACTGCATGCGTAATCGGGAAAGCGCCGACGCGTTCGCCCGCAGTGCGAACCTGGATGCTCGTCAGAGTCAACTTGAGGGACTGCGTGCCCAGCTCGCGGCTAAGTCCGGCGAGGTGGGGGAGGAATCTGCAAGCTACCAGGAGGATCTTACCAAGGCAATAGATCAGAAGATCAAGGATGAGTATGTGCCCCCAGACGCCAAGATGGGGCTAATAGAAAGATTTGCGGCATTGGGATCATTGTCACGAGACGATCCACTTATACTTAGCGCGCAATGGGCTATAAGAATTCTCTTTATCACAATTGAATGCTTGCCTGTGCTCGTCAAGTTGATGTCTGGTCGAGGGCCCTACGACCAGGCCAGAGCTCAGCGTCAAGATTCCGCGGCGCGCCTTGCCGGCCTCAAGACGAGAGCTCTTGAAGAGCAAGAGGCCCAAGCCGATCGGCTCAAGCTTATCGTCCTCCAGAAGAGGATGGAATCAGCTGAGAGAACCTTGGACCTAGAGGAGAAGGTGAAGCATGCTCAGCGGCGATCAGCCCTAGATCGTGCAATCGCCGAGAGTCAGCGACGTCTACTGGATGAACAGGCACGCCGACGTCACGAGCGGCGAGTATCCGAGCCCAGGTATGTCAATGAACACACTCGGGCGCATGCGGGTGCGCGATAACCGGTGCGGTTCTGCATCTCGGTCCCGAAGGGATCCTTCAGTGAGTCAGCGACGTGCGATGTGAGTGCTGGTCACGCCCCCGGACGATCACCCGCGACCTACACAGGTGTCAGGGCGCCGCGTGTCCGTACAGAAACTATCAGTTGCCAGGATCGTTGCACGGAACGGTCACCACGCGATGGTCGTCGATGCCGTGCGGCCGTTGCGTGGGCCAGCGAGGTGCTGCCGTGCGCACGCGTGATGAGCGACCTGCCAACTGACTCAGAGGGTAGGTTGCTGAGGACAGGCCGAGCTGCCGCAGCGGCAACTCACCGGCGACGCCCACAGGAGGACATGACCGTGCAGGACCGCACCAAGCCCGAGATCGACTTCCCCGGCGGCGAGCCGCCCACCGAGCTGCAGATCACCGACGAGATCGTCGGCGACGGCCCGCAGGCCGACGCCGGACAAACGGTCTCCTGCCACTACGTAGGGGTCGCCTTCTCCACGGGTGAGGAGTTCGACGCCTCCTGGAACCGCGGCCAGCCGCTGGACTTCCCGCTCGGTGCCGGCCGGGTCATCTCCGGCTGGGACCAGGGTGTGCAGGGGATGCGCGTGGGCGGGCGACGCAAGCTCGTCATCCCACCGCACCTGGGGTACGGCGACCGAGGCGCGGGCGGGGTCATCAAGCCCGGTGAGACGCTGATCTTCGTCGTCGATCTCGTGGACGTGCGCTGAGACACCCCTGATTTCGAGAGCGGGAGGGCTCACGCCCACGTGCAGGCGCCGACAGCAGCCGAGCCGGCGTCGCGGCCGCGGGTCGCGACGCTCGGCACCGTCGCCGCTGCCCGGGTGCGGGGGACTCCGCGCCTGCTAGCGGGCCTCTCCGGGGTGCTGGCCCTGCTGTGCGCACTGGCCGGCGGAGTCGGGGGACTGACCGCCTACAACTCCGCCACGGCATTGAGCCGCGCCCAGACCGACACCGAGCAGGTGGTGCGCGCCCAGACCATCGCCGGGGATCTGCTGCGCACGGACGCCACCGCCGCCACCGCCTTCCTGGTCGCCGGGGCCGAGTCGCCGGAGCAGCGGGAGACGTTCTCTCAGGCGCTGGGTTCGGCGTCGACGCTGTCCAGCCGGGCCGCCGCCGGCCAGCCGGCCGACGGTGAGGCGCTGGCCCGGCTGAGTGAGCAGATCGTCGTCTACGCCGAGCTCGTCGAGCACGCCCGGGCCGACAACCGACAGGGCCTGACCGTCGGCAAGCGGTACCAGCAACTCGCCAGCGACCACCTTCGCGTCCAGGCCCTGCCGCTGGTGGGGGCGGTGATCGACGCCAACGAGCAACGCCTGGGGGTGCACGGTGGCGGCGAGATCTCCTGGCCGCAACGTCAGGTGTGGGCGCTGACCGCCACCCTGGTGCCGGTGCTCGTGCTGCTCGTGATCTTCTCCGTGTGGCTGGCTCGCCGCACCCACCGCTACGTCAATCCCGGCGTGGGCTTGGCTCTGGTCCTGCTGGCCGCATCGGGCGTCGCCGGAATCGCGGTGCAGGCGGGAGTGGCCTTGGAACTGAGCACCTTTCGCGATGGGGCCTATGCCTCGGCATCGCGGCTGGCGCAAGCGCGCACGCTGGTCTACGAGCTGCGGGCCAGCGAGAGCCTGGCCCTGATCGCGCGCAGCTCCACCGGTGACGAGCGCGAGTGGGATCAGACCTACGCCCGGCTGCACACCATTCTCGATTCCGAACAGGTGGCCCTGCAGCAGGCCCAGGCATACCAGGGCGTGCACACCGAGATCATCCGGCTCGAGGCGGCCTCGGGAGACTATGACGCGGCCGTCGCGCTCGCGGTCGACCCGGACCGCAGCAAGTTCGAGCCACTGGCTGCGGCAGTGGACGAAGCCGCCGGGGAGGCCGCGGACGCGGCCCTGTCCGAACTGACCGGGGGCCGTCGCCTGATGGCCCTGGCCTTCGTCCAGCCGGTGGCCGGGCTGGTCGCCGCGTGGCAACTACTGCGGGGTGTGCAGGCCCGGATCCGGGAGTACCTGTGAGCGGGCGGCAGGCTCACCTCCCGCCTCGGCATCCCGGCCGGGTCCGGCGGCCGGTGGATAGTGCCGGCCGATCGCGCGTCCGGGCCCGCCCCGCGCGGCTGCTCGCTTGCCTGCTGGCCGCGTTGGTGACGCTGGTCGGCTGCGCGCCCCCGCCGGTGGCGACAGTCCTGCCGAGTCAGTCGCCGACCACGTCGCGCACCCCCTCGAGCGCGGCACCGCCGGACAACAGCTCGTGCTCGGACCCGACGATGAGCTACCGGCCGTTGACCTCGATCCCGGCTCCCGAAGCTGTCGAAGACCCCACCACCGCGGCGATCCTGCGTCGCGGCTTCCTCGTCGTCGGAGTCAGCGACGACACCCAGCTGCTGGGCGCCCGTAACCCCATCACCGGCCAACTGGAGGGTTTCGACATCGACGTCGCCAGGGCGCTGGCCCAGGCCATGTTCGGCGATCCGGAGCGGATCAGCTATCGGGTGATCAGCGCCAGTGACCGTGCCCCGCTGTTGGACACCGGGGGTATCGACGTGGTGGCCCGGAACATGACGATGACCTGCGCCCGCTGGGAGCAGGTGAACTTCTCCATCGAGTACCTGGCGGCGGAGCAGAAGGTGCTGGTGCGCACCAGCCCGGGTGCTGACCCGCCCAGCCAGTCGCTCGGCGACCTGTCCGGGCACCGGGTCTGCGCGCCGGTGGGCACCTCCAGCTACCAGCGGCTCACCCGGTTCGCCGGGGTTATCCCGGTCGGGGCCGACAGCCACACCGCGTGCCTGGTGCTTTTCCAGCAGGGCAAGGTCGATGCCATCACCGGCGACGAACCGGTGCTGGCGGGGCTCGTCGCCCAGGACCCGTACGCGGCCATCACCACCGCCGGCTCCATCGCCGACGAGCCCTACGCGCTCGGGCTGGCGCACGGCGAGACCTACTTCACCCAGTACGTCAACCGGGCACTGCTGGACTGGGAGGCCGACGGGGGCTGGCAGGACTCCTACGATCGGTGGCTGGAGCCCTCCCTGGGCCGGGCCACGGCGCCCCGACCTCGGTACGGTGAGCCGTGACCGCCGGTCGGGAGAGTTCTGAGGCGACGAAAACCGTTGCCTCGCAGGATCGGTGCCCGCAGCCGGGCTGTGGCGCGAGGATTGTCGACGGCTACTGCGAGCGCTGCGGGATGTCACCATCCACCGGTCACAACTCGGCCCTGTCGCGCGCGCCCGACGAGCCACACCCGCCGAGCCGGGCCGATCGGCACGACCCAGCCGATGCGGCCGATGCTGCCGGACCGACGGGGGAGGCCCTGGCCGATCGGCACCTTGCTGCTGGTCCGGCAGATGCAGCAGACTCGGCCGGATCGCTGGGGTCGGCTGGATCGCCGGGGTCGGCTGGATACGAGCGGACAACCGGGTGGGTGGGGACGCTTGCAGCGGACAGGTCCGGCGGGCCCGGCGGCCCGGAGCCAAGCGCTGGGGCTGGCGCTGGTCACTCGGCTGATGCTGGTAACTCGGCTGGTGATGTTCAGTCGGCTCGTGCTGTTCACCCGGGTGCTGGAAGCGAACCGGACCGGCCGGCCGAGTCGCGGGAGGCGCTGGGACGCCTTCCGATCGGATCACGGGCCGCCGGTGCTGGTCAGGCCCACGGGCCGGCCGCGCCGGGCCAGCCGGTCGAAGCGGATCGATCCCGTCTTGGCAGCGGCATCACTGACGTCCCGGCAGCGCCCTCGGTGGACCCGCGAACCATGGTGCTCACCGATCCGCGGGTGCCCGAGTCACGCAGGGCCTGCGGGCGTTGCGCAGCCCCGGTGGGCCGGGCCCGCTTCGCCCGCCCCGGACGGGACACCGGCTACTGCGCCCAGTGCGGCTCCCCGTTCACCTTCCGGCCCCAACTCCAGGCCGGGGAGGTGGTGGCCGGGCAGTACGAAGTGATGGGGGCGCTGGCGCACGGAGGACTGGGGTGGATCTACCTGGCCGTCGACCGCAAGGTCTCCGACCGCTGGGTGGTGCTCAAGGGGTTGATCAACCACGAGTCCGCCGACGCGATGCTCTCGGCTGCTGCCGAGCAGCGCTTCCTGGCCCAGGTCTCGCACCCGGCCATCGTCAAGATCTTCAATGTCGTCGCGCACGCCGGGGCGGTGTACACGGTGATGGAGTACGTCGGCGGCGTGTCGCTGCGCGAGCGCACCCGCCCGGCTCGCGGCGGTGGCTTCATCCCGCTGCCGGTGGATCAGGCGCTCGCCTTCGGTGTGGAGGTGCTGGACGCGCTGGGCCACCTGCACGAGTTGGGCCTGCTCTACTGCGACCTCAAGCCGGACAACATCCTGCACGTGGGCCGGGAGATGCGGCTGATCGATCTCGGCGCGGTCCGCCGGGTGGACGACACGGACTCGGCGGTCTTCGGAACGGTGGGCTTCCAAGCGCCTGAGGTGGCCGAATCGGGTCCGTCGGTGGCGGCCGACCTGTACACCGTCGGGCGGACGCTGCTGGCGGTGTGCGTGACCGGCACGGGCTTGGCCGGGCGCTTCCTGGACCGGCTGCCCACCGAGGCCGAGTCGCAGGTGCTGGCCGAATGCGACCCCCTGCACCGGCTGCTGCGCAAGGCCTGCGCAGCCGAACCCGCCGATCGGTTCACCAGCGCCCAGGAGATGCGCGAGCAGGCCCTGGGAGTGCTCCGGGCGGTGAGCCGGCGGCCCGGGGCACCGGGTGTGGTCTTCGGTCCGGCGACTGCGAGCGTGCCGTCGGCCTACTTCCGCCCAGCCCGGTACGTGAGCGCCGAGGGGTCGTGGCGGGACCTGCCCGTGCCGCGCAGCGCCCTGAGCGATCCGAGCCTGGACTACGCGACCATGGACACCGAGTCGCTGTGGCGCCGGCTGCGCCAGCTCAGCCTGCTCGGCGATGACGGCCAGGCGCGGCTGGAACGCGCCCGGCTGCTGATCATGCTGCACGAACTCGACCAGGCCCTCGGCGAACTCGTGGACCTGCTCGCCGACGACCCGTGGAACTGGCGGGTGGCGTGGTGGACGGGCGTGCTGGAACTCGTCGCCGGTCAGGTGGAGGAGGCGGCCGAGGCCTTCAACACCGTCCTGGACGAAGTGCCCGGCGAGGCGGCCGCCCGGCTCGCCCTGGGATACGCCTGCGAGCTTGCCGGGCGTCCCCAACTGGCCGAGCAGGCCTATCTGGAATGTGTCGGGATGGACGCCGGCTACGTGCCACCCGCCGCCTTCGGCCTGTACCGATTGCGCGAGAGCACCGGGGATCTGAGCGCGGCGATGGCCGCCCTGGAACTGGTCTCACCAGCCTCCAGCGCCCACCTGGTGGCCGTGCGCGCCGGCGCCGCGCTGCTGGTGCGGGCGGGTCGCACCCCGTACGACATCGCCGCGGGCCTGGGCCAGGCGGAGTCGGCGGAGATGGGGGAACTGGCCTTCGCCGACCTGCAGGTGGCGGCGATGCGGGCAGGGCTGGAGCTCTGCTGCGCCAGCACCCGGCTGGGCGCCGACGCCGAACCAGACACACTGTCCGACCCGAGCCTGCTGATCGGCGGATTCGGGTACACCGAGCCGGGCATGCGCTCCGGGCTGGAGTACGCGCTGCGCCACCGCGCCCGGCTCAGCGCCGATCCGGACGAGCGGGTGCGGCTCGTCGACGAGGCGAACCGGGTGCGGCCCTGGAGCCGGCTGTGATCCCGTCCTCGGCTGGGTCGCCGCCCTCGGCGCAGGGTGGGCGGCACTGCCCGGTCTGCGGTGAACGAGCGCTGGCCGATGATCGCTTCTGCGAGGCCTGTGGGGTTTCTTTGCACTCGCTCGGCGACAGTGACGCCGCGTCGGGCGAGCCCGGTCATGGCGAGCTCTCCCACGAGACGCTCGACGTCACCCAGTGGCTGGGTGGCTCCTGCGACATCGGCCGGCGACGCAGCCACAACCGCGATGCGGTGTCGGTGGTGCGCTTGGGCGAGCGCTCCGCTGCCCTGGCGGTGGCCGACGGGGTGGGCGCGGCACCCGGCTCGGGTGCGACCGCGCAGGCCGCGTGTGAGGCGGTCGCCGGGACGATCACCCGGCTGGTCGCCGAGGGCCCCGCGAGCCGCCAACAGCTCACCCAGGCGGTGACCGTGGCGGTTCTGGCCGCTGCCGCAGCGGCGACCGACACCAGCCGGGTCACCGGCGACAGCGCGCCCGGCGTGGACAACTCTGCGGCCAGCAGCACCCTCGCGGTGGCCGTGATGGCTCCGGTCGATGCCACCGGGCCCGGACCGGACGCGTCCGCCCCGGACCGGGCCGACGGATGGCTGGTCACCGCCACCATCGGGGACTCCCGGGTCTACTGGCTGCCCGACCGAGTGGCCAGTCCCGC
Organism: Actinomycetales bacterium; assembly: GCA_047974565.1. Lineage (GTDB taxonomy): Bacteria > Actinomycetota > Actinomycetes > Actinomycetales > CAWJMD01 > JBDIAG01. The sequence continues at coordinate 21,899 of JBKECN010000064.1, read as the reverse complement.
GACCATGCTCGGAACCGACGATTCGCTGGCGGCCGAGATGATGGCTGCCGGGATGCCGGCCGAGCAGGCCGAACAGAGCCCGGGAGCGCATGTCATCACCGCCTGGCTCGGAGCCGACGCACCCAACCCGCACCCGCATGTGCGCGCGCTGCTGCTCAGCGAACCCGGCTGGGTATGCGTGTGCAGCGACGGGCTGTGGAACTACTTCTCCGACCCCGCTGAACTGCGCACCCAGTTGCACGACGCCTTGGAAGAACTGGCAGCCCTGACCGTCCCCGCGGTGCAGGTCGGCGCGGCGCCTCGGGCTGCTCGACTCGCCCAGGCGTTGGTCGGGGCGGCCAACCGCGCCGGTGGTCGCGACAACATCTCGGTGGTGCTGGCGCGCTGGAGTCCCGGGTCAGGGCGGACGAAACCGCCAGGGCGGAGATCGTCGCGGGCAGAATGATCGACGCAGCCACCGTGCTGCTGCCGGCCCGAAGTGGCGGCGGCTGCCCGGTGACGGACCGATGACGCTTCGCCGGGAGGGTGCAGATGACCACGATGACAACCACCTACGACTCGCAGGTGGACGTGCTCACGGGCCGGGTGAGCGTCGTCATCCGCCTGAGCGAGGTCCCCCACACGCCCGTCAAGGTGCGGGTCTGGATGCCCGCGGGCGCCATCCTCGAGCAGACCCACCAGGATCCGGCGGCCGCCCCGCCAGACACCATCGGGCAGCAGTCGCACGACCCGATCACCCACGAGCTCACGGTGGCCGGAACCGCAGGCTCCGCCGAGATCGCCCTGATCGCCCGGTTGCCGGTGCGGGACCCGGGCTCGCGGCAGCTGGCCGGCACGATCCGAGTGCTGGACGCCGGCGCGGAGGTGGCGGTCAGCCGAGTGGAGGTGGTCTGGACGGACACAGCCGACTCCGGTCCTGTCAGCTCCGGTCCCGAGGGAGCGCTCGATGGACCCGGCGGGTCGGCGATGGACCTCGACGAGGTCGTCCCCCAAGCCCCAGTCGACCATTTTGCGGAATCGCCCGCTGATAAGTCGGATGAATCAGACATTGACCCGGATGCGACGGAGCGGCTCGGGCGCAATGTTGGCAAGATGAGGCCGATGGACGAAGAGTTCCCTGACACGAGCACTCAGCCGGTGCGCCGGAGAGACCGATGAGCGCCGTCTGCCCCGCCGGTCACCTGAGCCAGAGCGAGGTCACCTGCGACATCTGCGGCGTGGCCATCGCCGGCCCGCCCGGACGGGGGAGTCAGGCGGCCACCTTGGTACAGCCATCAGTCGCGGCTGGACAGCACGATCCCGGCGGAACCACCGATGAGACCACGCTGCTGGCCGGTCCGTCGGGGCACCCGGGCGCGGTGACTCCCCGCTGGGTGGCAGAGGTCTGGGTCGACCCGCTGTGGTATCAGGGCCAGCAGACCACGTACCAACTACCGGCGGCCACTCCACCGACTGTTGTCGAACTGGGCGGCACGTCCATGCTGATCGGACGGCGCTCCCACCGACAGCACATCGATCCCGAACTCGACTGCTCCGACGACCCCGGGGTGTCGCGACGGCACGCCGAGTTGATCCGCGAGGCCGGGACCGACCGCTGGTGCGTTGTCGACGTGGGATCGTCCAATGGCACCTTTGTCGCCGGGGCAGGCCAGCCTCTGCCCGACCAGCCGCTGCCGGTGTCGCAACGCCGTGAACTCGCCTCCGGCGATCAGATCTACCTCGGCGCCTGGACGAAGATCCTCGTCCGGCTGGTCGACATCGCCGAATGAGTCGGCTGGTCGACATCGCCGAGTGAGTCGGCTGGTCGACATCCACCCCTGCGCCTCCAGCCCACGCGTCCACCCCTGCATCCGGGTCGGGCGACCGAGTTTCGAGTGCGCCATGTGAGTGAGCGCTGACGAGGCGCGAGATCTGGGCAGCCCACTGCTTCAACCATGCCCGGTTCGGGCGCTAATGCGTCCCTGTTCGTGCGTGGACGGAGTCGATCGGCGGGGGTGTCCCAGGGCCGGCGCAGCTTCCGTCCAGGCGGCTGTGTGGCGCGGAACACGATGCGGTTTCGACCGAGAGACTTGCCAGGGTCACGGTCGGGGCCATAGTTTGTCATCGGTTCGTTACCAAGCCGTTGGCTAATCGCAATCGCGCACCAGTTGCAATTCGCCCTAATCGGATCGTAGCCGGCGGGTAAGGACCGTGGAGCATCTCATCCACGGAGATGTCGACAACTGGATACCCAGCACGTGCGCTGCCTGACTCGCCGAACGTCGTCGGTCAGGTGCCTGCCGAGAAGGTCTCGGGCGCGGACGACGACGGAGGAACCACCGGCCGTGACCCGGCCACGGGGTGAAGCAGCGGACGCCGTCCCTGCTGGGCACCTGACCGCCCAAACCCGACAGCTCACTTCGTAGGCGTCGTCAGGAGAGGACCCGTCACCTGTGATCGGCTCGAACGCCTCCGCGCGCCCGCGCACTGCCTCCACCCCCGCCCGCCTGCGCGCACTCTCGGCTGCTGCCGGTGTCGCGCTGGCCGGCTCCGCGGTCGTCGCGGCTGCCCCGGCCCAGGCTCAGACCACCGTGTGGGACGCCGTCGCACAATGCGAGTCCGGCGGTAACTGGTCGATCAACACCGGCAACGGCTACTACGGCGGCCTGCAGTTCTCCTCATCCACCTGGCGTGCCTATGGCGGCGGCGAGTTCGCCGCATACGCCCACCAGACCAGCCGGGAGAACCAGATCCGGGTCGCCCAGCGGGTGCTGCTCGTGCAGGGCCCCGGCGCGTGGCCCACCTGCGGCCGCAAGGCCGGTCTCACCGTGGCCAACGGCTCGATTCCGCTCGAGCCGCCGCTGACCCCCGCCCCCGCGGTGCCCCAGACCAAGGACGTCAAGCAGTACAGCTTCGACGGAACCAGCCTGTACGTGCTGAGCGTGTCCACCGCGGACGGCAGCACCAAGCGGATGTACACCCACTAACCAACGGCCCGCAGCAGACTATTGCTGCGGATCGCCTCTGGGATCGGCCGTCTGGCTGCATTCCCGGCCCGCCCGTAGCGCTCCCAGGCCAACGACCCATGTGCGTGCTGCGGCCCGATCAGCCGATCGCCGACACCGGGGCAGGCAGGGCCACCCCCGAGCCATCTCTGCGGCCGAACTCCTGCGGCAGCGGCACCGGGGCACCCGCCGACGTGGTGGCTCTCGCCGGGGCCGGCCCGACCCAGGCTTGCAGCAGCACGTCCTCACCCTTGAGGAACCGGTGACAACGCACCCCGCCGGTGGCCCGTCCCTTACCTGGGTACTCGGCGAAGGGCGTCACTTTCGCGGCGCCGGGGTCGGTACCCGGCAGCGCCGAGGACGACCCGGAGATCGTCACCACCACCGGCTGGTGTTCGGGGTCGGGGTCCTGGCCGGAGATGAGACCGGCCCATCGCACGTCGGCTCCCGCCGTGAGTTTGATCCCGGCCATGCCGCCCGCGGACCGGCCTTGCGGACGGACGGCCGCAGCCGGGAAGTGCAACAACTGGGCGTTGCTGGCGACCAGCACCAGGTCGGTCGCCTCGGCCCGATCCGCGGGCAGGTCGACCGCTGCCACCACCGCGTCCCCGTCCTTGAGTGAGATCACCTCCCAGGAGTCGCGATTGGCCGGGTAGTCCGGCACCACGCGCTTGACCACTCCGTCGCGGGTAGCCAGGAAGACCGAGTCGCCGTCCGCGGGCTGGGTGCTGACCCCCAGCGACGACACGCCGACCACCGCCTCGCCCGGTTCCAACTGGACGTACTCGGCCAAGGGCGCGCCGCCGGCCAGCGAGAGCGCCCCACTCGTGGGGGGCAGCGCCGGGATGTCCACCACCTCGAGCCGGACCATCCGGCCACGGTCGGTGATCGCGCCCACCTGCCCGCGGGCGCTGGCCGCAGCCACTCCCGCGAGCACGTCATGCGCGGCCCGTTCACCCGCGCCGTTGCGGGGGACTCGGGGATCGACGTCGGTGTCCCAGCCCGGGCCGGTGCGGGCCAGCAGCCCGGTGGCGCTGAGCAGCACCCAGCAGGGATCGTCGCTCACCTCTAGCGGCGCGGCGGCCGTGGTCGGAACCTTCGCCGGGCCCTCCAGCAGGACGGTCCGGCGCGGGGTGCCGTACGTCTTTGCCACCTCGGCGAGTTCGTCCGAGACCGTCTTCCGCTGCAACTCCTGGCTGTCCAGCAGTTCGACCAGCGCCGCGATCTCCGCCTGCAGGCTGTCCCGCTCGGACTCCAGCTCGATCCGGGAGAACTTCGTCAGCCGCCGCAGCCGCAACTCCAGGATGTACTCGGCCTGTGGCTGGCTGAGCTCGAAGACCTCGATCAACCGGGTGCGGGCGGTCTCGGCGTCGTCGCTGCCGCGGATCAGCTGAATCACCTCGTCGATGTCCAGGATCGCGATGAGCAGGCCCTCCACCAGGTGCAGTCGCTCACGGCGCCGGGCCAACCGGTACTCGCTGCGCCGACGGATCACCTCGAGCCGGTGCCCGATGAAGACCTCGAGCAACTCCTTGAGGCCCAGGGTGCGGGGCTGGCCCTCGACCAGGGAGACCATGTTGATCCCGAAGGAGTCCTCCATCGGGGTGAGCCGGTACAGGTGCTCCAGCACCGCGTCGGGGTTGAAGCCGGTCTTGATCTCGATCACCAGCCGCAGGCCGTGGTGCCGGTCGGACAGGTCGATGACATTCGTGATGCCCTGCAACTTCTTGGCGTTGACCGCGTCCTTGATCTTCTCGATCACCTTCTCCGGGCCCACCATGTAGGGCAGTTCGGTGACGATGATGCCCTTGCGGCGAGCGGTGATGTTCTCCACCCGGGTGGTGGCTCGGGTGCGGAAGGTGCCGCGGCCGGTGGCATAGGCGTCGCGAATCCCGGCAAGCCCGACGATCTTGCCGCCTCCGGGCAGGTCCGGCCCGGGGACGTAGCGCATCAGCGTGTCCAGTCCCGCGCCCGGGTGGGCGATCAGGTGCCGGGCCGCGGCGATCACCTCGACCAGGTTGTGCGGGGGGATGTTCGTTGCCATCCCCACCGCGATCCCCGCCGCGCCGTTGACCAGCAGGTTGGGCAGCGCCGCGGGCAGCACCGACGGCTGCTGCAGGGTGTTGTCGTAGTTCGGGACCAGATCGACGACGTCCTCGTCCAGGCCGGCGGTCATCGCGATCGCCGCCGGGGCCAGCCGGGCTTCGGTGTACCGAGCCGCGGCCGGGCCCGCGTCCAAAGAGCCGAAGTTGCCATGCCCATCGACCAGCGGCAGCCGCAGCGCGAAGGGCTGGGCCATCCGCACCAGGGCGTCGTAGATCGCCGAATCCCCGTGCGGGTGGTAGCGCCCCATCACGTCCCCGACCACCCGCGAGGACTTCACATGGCCCCGGTCGGGGCGTAGCCCCATCTCGGCCATCGAATACAGGATCCGGCGCTGCACCGGTTTGAGGCCGTCCCGGGCGTCGGGCAAGGCCCGGGAGTAGATCACCGAGTAGGCGTACTCCAGGAAGGAGGTCTCCATCTCGGCGGCCACGTCGATGTCGACGATGTTCTCGGCGGTCTCGTCCGGGGGAGAGGGTGGCGTGGGCACCCGCCGATTCTCGCCCAGCGCGCCCACCGAGCCGGCATCGGCACACCGAGCGGGGCCGAGCCAGGGGCGCGGATGACGCTCGGGAGAATGGGCGGATGGATTTCGACGAGGTGCTGCGCCGCCGCCGGATGGTTCGCGCCTATCAGGACCGGGCCGTGGACGAGAAGGTCCTGGACGAGGTGCTGCGGGCCGGCCTACGGGCACCCTCGGCCGGTTTCAGCCAGGGCTGGGACTTCCTGGTGCTCACCAGGGCCGCCGATCGCGACCTCTTCTGGAGTACCTGCTCCGATCCAGCGGCAACCCCGGACACCTGGCTGCGGGGGATGCGCACCGCCCCGGCCCTGGTGATCTGTCTGTCCGACCGGGACGCCTACCTGGACCGGTACGCCGAGCCCGACAAAGGCTGGACCGAGCGGGACGAGACCGACTGGCCGGTGCCCTACTGGCACACCGACACCGCGATGGCCGCCATGCTGATGCTGCTCGCCGCGGTGGATCGAGGTCTGGGGGCGTGCTTCTTCGGCGTGCCGGCCACCCGCCACCAGGCGGTCCTGGACGCGTTCGGGGTGCCGGCCAACCGGACGCCGGTGGGCGTGGTCTCTTTCGGCCATCCCGCCGCCGATCTGCGCTCGCCATCCCTGCGGCGCGGCCACCGCCCGGTCGAGTCCGTGCTGCATCGGGGACGGTTCGGCGCCTGCTGAGGATCGTGGCGGCACCCGGCGGCGTGGCCCGGGGCACAGTGTGGCGCAGGCCCAGCCGCCGCCCAGTCCGCGTGGGTAGTCTGATTGGTATGTCAGCCGACGCGAGCGCCGCCCCCACCCCCGCGGATGCCGCCGATGGCGGGGCCCTGGCCGGCCCGGAGGCAGACCACGCCGACAGTCCGCCCCCGGCCTCGGCCCGCCCGGACCCTGACGACCTGCCCGCGGACTATCCGCACCAGTGGGCCGCCGACGTGGTGCTGCGCGACGGAGGTACCTGTCACGTCCGCCCGATCATCCCTTCCGATCGACACGCCCTGCAGACGTTCCACATGGGCCAGTCCGAACGTTCTCGCTACCTGCGGTTCTTCGCACCCCTGCCACGGCTGTCCGAACGCGATCTAGATCGATTCACCCAACTCGACTACGTGCGCCGGGTCGCGCTGGTGGCCATCATCGGCGAACGCATCGTCGGGGTCGGGCGGTACGACGTGATCGACCCCGGCGAGGCCGAGGTCGCCTTCAACATCGCCGACTCCGAACAGGGCCGCGGCCTGGGCTCGGTGCTTCTGGAGCATCTGGCCGCGGCCGCCCTGGAGCGCGGCGTGCGTCGCTTCGTCGCCGAGGTGCTGCCGGAGAACCACAAGATGGTGGGGGTCTTCGCCGACGCCGGGTACGAGGTCACGCACCACTATGACGACGGTGTGATCTCCCTGGAGTTCGGCATCGAGCCCACCACCGAGTCGATGGCCGTGGTCGCTTCGCGGGAGCGCAGTGCCGAGGCGAACAGCCTGCGCACCCTCCTGCAGGCCCGATCGGTCGCGGTGATCGGCGCCAGCGACCAGCCCGAGTCGCTGGGCCGGGTCGTGGTGGCCAACATCATCGACGGCGGATTCACCGGCCGACTGGACGTGGTGCACCCCAGCGCGAGCACGGTGTGCGGGGTGCCGGTGGTGCGTCGGGTGGGCGATATCGCCGAGGCGCCGGACGTCGCGGTCATCACCGTGAGCCGAACCACCTTGCCCGAGATCGTCCAGGAATGCGTCGAGGTGGGGGTGCGCGGGCTGGTCATCATCACCGACGGCTTCCGCGGGCACCTGGGAGCGCACCTGGAGCATCAACTGGTGTCCACCGCTCGAGCGGCCGGTGCCCGAGTGCTCGGCCCGGCCTCGCTGGGCCTGGTGAACACCTCCCCGCAGGTGCGGCTCAACGCCTCCCTGTTGCCGTTGACGGTCAACACCGGTGGGCTGTCGCTGTTCAGTCAGTCGGCCGGCCTCGGCCTGGTGCTGCTGTCTGAGGCGGTCGGGCGCGGCCTGGGCGTGTCCTCCTTCGTCTCGGCGGGGGACCGTGCGGACATCTCCGGCAACGACCTGCTGCAGTTCTGGGCCGAGGACGACCAGACCACGGTCATCGCCCTGTACACCGAGTCCAGCGGGAATCCGCGAAAGTTCTTCCGGATCGCCCGCGCGGTGGCCGCCAGCAAGCCGATCGTGATGATCCGGTCGTGGACCACCGGAATCGCCTCGCACTCCACCACCGGACGGATCTCCCGAGTACCGCGAGCGGCGTTCACCGCCATGCTCGACCAGGCCGGGGTGATCCGGGCTGAGAACGTGCACGACCAGGTCCGGATCGTGCACGCGCTGATGACCCAGCCGCTGCCCACCGGTGATCGGGTGGCGCTGGTGACGAACTCCCAGGTGCTGGAGTCCCTCACGGTGGAGGCGGCCGAGAGTTCGGGGCTCAGGCTCGTCAGCCGCGTCCTGCTACCCGACCCGGTCGATCCGGACGACGTCCGCCAGGCGATCCGCAAGGCCAGCGAACGGGATCATGCGGACGCGATCGTGCTCGCTCTCGTCCCGACCCTGTGGGGTTTCCACTCCGGGGTGCTCAGCGCCCTGCGGGAGACCGCTTTGGAGGTCGGCTTGACCACGATGGCGTGTCTGGTCGCTCACGACTACGTCACCACGGACAAGGCCGACCTGGGTCCCATCCCGGTGTACACCACCCCCGAGGACGCGATCCGGACGCTCGCTTCCGTCACCCGCTATGCCGCCTGGCGGCACCGCGAGCACGGTAGCCCGGTCGAGCCCGACGATTGCCAGCCCGAGCGGGCCCGCGAGCTGGTCGAGCGGGCCCTGGCCGACGCAGGCCTGCAGGAGGTGGCGATCACCCCCGAGGTAGCCCTGGACGACGATCACTCGGTGCTGCTCAGCCCGGACCTGACCCAGGAGTTGCTGGGCTGCTACGGCATCGCGATCCCGCAGAGCAAGCGGGTGCTGACCCCGGCGGCGGTCGCCGCTGCGGCCGCTGAGATCGGCTATCCGGTGGCCCTGAAGTACGCCGACCAAGTGCTGCGGGAACGACCGGACATCACCGGCGCCGTGCTCGGTATCGACGACGAGGACGAACTCCTCGACGAGCTGGAGATGATGCTCGCCCTCACCGAGCCGGCCGTCGCCGACGGATTCATCGTGCAGAAGATGGTGCCCAGCGGGGTACCGGTGGACCTGCGCACCGCGGAGGACCCGCTCTTCGGCCCGATCGTCTCCTTCGGCTTCTCCGGGGATGCCAGCGAACTGCTCGAGGACATCGCCTACCGGATCCCGCCGCTGACCTCAGGCGACGTGCGGGACATCATCCGTGAGGTCAAAGCCTCGCCAAAGCTCTTCGGGCACGGCGGGACCGACGTGCTGGACGTGCCGGCGCTGGAGGATCTGGTCGCCAGAGTGGCGACCCTGGCCGAGGACCTGCCAGAGGTGGCCCAGTTCGAACTCCGTCCCATCCTGGTGACCCGCCGCGGGGTCTTCCCCCTGTGGGCGCGAGTGCGGCTCGCGCCGCCGCCGTTCCGGGTGGACACCGGTCAGGTCCGCCGGTTGTGATCGCCGCACGTCGGCGGGCCTGCCGCGCGGGCGGGCAGACCACCAGAGGTGTTCATCCACAGGCCGAGCCGCTTGGTTCGGCGAGGGTGCGTGCGCCTGCGACAATAACGCGGACAAGAAACGAGTGGAGGCCATGAGTCGTCGTCGCGCCCCGGTATGCCCCGTCCCTGCCAGCCTGGCCTCAGCCATCGATCGAGCCGGTTATTACCCGGCCCTGGTCTCCGCCACCGTCGCCACCTCGCTGGCCGGCGAGGACGCGGTCTCCCACATGGTGCACCAGGAGACCACGTTCGACACCGATGAGGTGCGCCGCCACGTGACCGTTCTGGTGCTCACCCCGACCCGCCTTCTGGTGGCGCACGCGGACGACCACCGCGACCCGGCCACCACCGCCACCTATGCGGCGATCTCCTCCGAGGCGGTGCCCCTGCAGCGGGTGCGCTCGGTGATCCTGCACCACGTCTACGCCAATCCCGAACGTTTCCAACCCTCTTCGCTTCCGCAAGAGCTGAGCATCACCATCGGGTGGGGTGCGGTGAACCGGCTCGATCTGGAGCCGGCCAGTTGCGCCGACCCGCACTGTGAGGCCGATCACGGCTTCACCGGCGCCTCCACCGCGGACGACATCGTGCTGCGGATCGCGGCGGCCGCCGAAGGGGCGGACGCGGTGGACGACGCGCTGGCCTTCGCCACCGCGCTGTCGGCCGCCACCACCGGGCGCTGAGCCCGCCGATGACCGCGACCCTCAGTGATGTGCTGCCCGCGGCCGCGGCCGCGTTGGGTGTGCCCCTGCCAGACGGGGATGGCCGATCCGCGATCGAGTTGCCCCGCGCCGACCGGGTGGTCGTCGTCCTCGTCGACGGCCTGGGTGAGCACTTGCTGGCCGCCGTGGGGTCGCACGCCGCACACCTGAACTCGATGCGTCACGACGCTGTGCTGCACTCGGGATTCCCCTCCACCACGGCCACCTCGATGGGGTCATTCGGCACCGGGCTGCCGCCCGGCGCGCACGGCCTGGTGGGCTACGAGGTGTACGACCCGGCCAGGGGGCGTGCCTTCAACGAGTTGTCCTGGGACGAGGGCCCCGACCCCCGCGCGTGGCAGCCGCACCGGACGGTCTTCGAGCAGGTGGTGGCTGCCGGCGTGCCCGCCGCGCACATCGGCCCCGGGTACTTCGAGGGGTCCGGCCTGACCGTGGCGGCACTGCGCGGGCCCACCTTCATCTCTGCGGGCCCGTTGTCGGCCCGGGTGGACGCTGCGGTGGAGCAGGTTCGCCGCAACACCCGCAGCCTGGTCTACCTGTACTGGGGTGACGTCGACCGGGTCGGACACGAACTGGGGGTGGCCTCGCGCGCCTGGCTACGTGAGGTCGAGGCGGTCGACCTGGCGGTGCGCACCCTGATGCGGCGGCTTCCCGCAGGCACCCTCGTGGTGGTGACCGCCGATCACGGGATGGTGGACGTCCCCTTCGAGAACCGTATCGACCTGGCCGACGACACCCCGGTGGCCCGCACGCTGCGGGACGGAGTGCGGGTCTTCGCCGGAGAGCCCCGCGCGCCGATGCTGCACACCGAGCCGGGTACGGCAGCCGAGGTGGCGGCCCGCTGGCGGGACGTACTCGGCGATCAGGCCGACGTGCTACTGAAGGCCGAGGTGCTCGAACGGGGCTGGTTCGGGCCGGTCGAGCCGCGAGTGGTCGACCGGATCGGCGACGTGTGCGTCACCATGACCGCACCCACCTGCGTGCACGACTCGCGCAGCCAACGCCGCCAGCTGCGTCAACTCGTGGGCATGCACGGCTCCCGGACGCCCGCCGAGACGGCCATCCCGTTGCTCGTCGCGGTGGTCTGAACGTCGGTGTCGGTTCGGTGGGGGGCCTGCGCGGCCACCGCGAGATGCTCGGCGCCAGCCGGCCAGGGTTATTCGCGGGTGAGCCTCGGGTGAGGATCCGAGTTCCATCGAGCTCACCCGCCTGCTTCCGGCGGGGACGACCGGACGGGCTCAGTCCTTCTTGACCCCGAACATGATGTCGTCCCAGCTGGGGACGCTGGCCCGGCGAGAGGCGCGCTCACCGCGACGGCGGGTCGATCGGGTCGGCGACTCGGCGGGGAGGGCATCGGTGTCTGCGCCGCGCTCCTTCTCCGGCAGCGGCAGGATCGCCGCGTCCACCGCGTCCGCAGGACGGGAGGCGGGGGGATGGGCGGGAGGCGGATCGCCCAGGTCGGGCGCGTCCTCGGCCAGCGAACCCTCGGCATCGAGCAGGGCATCGACGAGGTCGGGCTGGTCGTCGTCGGAGTCCACCGGCTGACGACGGCCCCGTCGGCCTCGCAAAGCGTCGAGCAGGTCGAGGGTGCGGGCCTGCGGGTCGTCCAGGGTGCGGACGCCGGCGTCCTCGTGGACGTGGGGACGGTCGGTGGTCACTTCCCGGACGCCACCGTCCGCCTCGACGTCGAAGACCCGTTCATGCGGGTTCGGTTGATCCGCCGGCTCCGGCTCGCGGGTCAGCCAGCGTGACTCGTCGTCCAGGGCGGTGAGGCTTGCGGCGCTGAGGTCGCAGCGCCATTGCGCGGCTCGGGGCCGCCCGCCCGCTTCGAAACTGACCTGGACGATCCACGTGCCGGCATCCTCGCGCCAGGAGTCCCACAGCGGGGCCGCCTCCACCCCGCGAGCCTTCAGGCCCTCGTCGATGGCCTCGCTCAAGGTGGTGTCGCCGGTGGCCGAGCGGGCCACAGCCAGTTTCTGCGCCCTCGTGACGACATGCTCGCGTTCGGCCAGCACCGGGCCTTCGTAGCGCTGGATGTGTTCCAGTGGCATCCCGCAGGCCCGCGCCAATTCCGCCGCGGTCATGCCGGCGCGGATCCTGGCCTGAATGTCCCGGGGCCGTAGCGGAGAGGCATCGCCGGACTGCAAGCGCTGCAGCCAACCGATGTCCCGGCGCACCGCCGAGCGCAACTCGTCGTCGATCCGTAGCCGGACCCTGCTGCCGTCGGCGTCCTGCAGAATCAGGTGCTCACCACCGGGATCCACCTCGACGAGCGTGACGTCCCGCATCCGAGTTCCTTCCGTGCCGGGATCTGCTGCCGGATATCACAAGCCCGGCCTCGGCTTCACTGTAGGCCAGACTGCCCGCCAGGCCGGGGACGCTGCGGCGTGGCGACCGGCGTGTATGGCTGGCGTGTATGGCTGGGCGGACTGTCTGGCCGGGAGCCGGCGACGCGGTGCGCGTACCCAACCTGACCCTCGGGTGCAGCAGGCAGGAGGCAGCAGGCAGGAGGCAGGGGCCGGAGCCGGTGACGCGGTGCGCGCGGGTGCCCTCGATCCTGACTCGCCGACCCGGACCTGACGATGTCGAGTGTCACACCGCCGGCCAAGCGGTGCCGGGCGGGGGGACGGGAGAGGATGTGGGTATGAGTGATGCGCCCGACGCCGTGCTGTTGCTGTCCTTCGGCGGACCCGAGGCTCCCGAGGAGGTGATGCCCTTCCTCGAACGGGTCACCGGCGGGCGCGGGGTGCCGCGTGAGCGGCTCGAGGAGGTGGCCGAGCACTATCTGGCGCGCGGTGGCCGCAGCCCGATCAACGACGCCAACCGGACGCTGCTGGGGCAGATTCAGGCCGAGTTGAACCGTCGACAGGTCGACCTGCCAGTCGGCTGGGGTAACCGCAACAGCGCTCCGTATGTCGCCGACGCCCTCGCCGAACTCGTGCAGGACGGCGCCCGGTCCGTCCGGGTGATTCCCACCAGCGCCTACCCGAGCTACTCGGGGTGCCGGCAGTACCGGGAGGATCTGGCCCGCGCTCGCGCATCGCTTCCCGAGGATCTCACCAGCCCCGATCTCACCATGGTCGAGAGTCTTTGCCGCACAGAAGGTTTCATCGAGGCTCAGATCGATGCCACCCGCGCGGGTTTGGGCGCGCTGGCCGAGCGGGGCGTGCATCGCGTCCAGGTGCTCTTCGTCACCCACTCGATTCCCCAGGCGATGAACGACACCAGCGGCCGGCCCGGGCACCGCTATGTCGACGAACATCTGGAGGTCGCCCGGCGAGTGATGGCCGCGGTCGGCGGCGACGCGGGAGCCCAGGGCCTCGAAGCGGTCCAGGACCGGCCGGCCGTGACCGGCTGGCCGCAGGTGCGCGGCTGGGAACTGGTCTACTGCTCGCGGTCCGGACCGCCCGCCCAGCCATGGTTGGAACCGGACGTGGGGGATCGGATCGACCAGCTGGCACGCACCGGCGAAGGCCCCGACGAGGCCCCGCCCGACGGGGTCCTGGTGGTGCCGATCGGCTTCATCAGCGATCACATGGAGGTCGTCCACGACCTGGACACCGAGGCCGCCGAGGTGGCCGACCGAGCGGGGCTGGTCTTCGAGCGCGCAGCCACCGTGGGCACCCACCCCGCGTTCGTCGCGGCGCTCGCCGACCTCATCGTGGCCCCGCCGCGCCGCTGCCCGGCGGACTGCTGCCCCAATCTGCGTGACCCCACCCGGCCGGCAGCGGCGGGTGTGGACGATATCCCTGCCCTCGAGCGGCTGGACGGCTCCCACACTGCCGTGGGCTGAGCCGCTGCCCAGCGCGCAGCGGCGGCGGGGCCGGGATGGGCGCCGATCACTGGCCCTGATCAACTGGACGGTGCCAGCGCCAGGGTCCGGCGGAAGCTGACGCTCGTCCAAGGTGAAGCCCGATGCCGACCGGACGGTGAGCGGCGATCGGTGATGATGACGCCGTGGACGCCACCCGCACGGCCCTGGTCACCGGTGCCACCGGCTACATCGGCTCACGTCTGGTACCTCACCTGCTCGACCGAGGGTGGTCGGTGCGGGTGCTGACTCGTTCGGCCGACCGGATCGCCGAACGATCCTGGCGCGACCGGGTCGAGGTCGTCGAGGGCGATGCCACCTCGTCCCGGGCCCGCGCCACAGCCTGCGCCGAGGTCGACGTCCTCTATTACCTGCTGCACTCGATGGACGGCGGCGCAGACTTCGCAGCCCGAGATCGCGAACTGGCATCGGGCCTGAGTGCCAGCGCTCGCCGGGCCGGCCTCACCCGGATCGTGTACCTGTCGGGCCTGCACCCGGCCACCGACCTGCCCGCCACCGAACTGAGCGCTCACCTGGCCAGCCGGGTCGAGGTGGGGGAGATCCTCACCGCCTCCGGGGTGCCCACGGCCGTCCTGCAGGCAGCGGTGATCGTCGGCTCGGGCTCGGCGTCCTTCGAGATGTTGCGGCACCTGACCAACCGGCTCCCGGCGATGGTCGCCCCCGCCTGGCTGGACAACCGGATCCAGCCGATCGCGATCGCCGACGTGCTGCACTATCTGGCAGCCGCGGCCGACCTGCCCCCCGGCCTCAACCGCTGTTTCGATATCGGGGGCGAGGAGATCATCACCTATCGGGAGATGATCAGCCGGTACGCACGCATCGCCGGACGGCGCCGGCCCCTGGTGCTCACCCTGCCCGTGCTCACCCCCAAACTGGCCAGTCACTGGGTCGGGTTGGTGACGCCGGTGCCGACCGGAATCGCCAAACCGCTGGTGGGCAGCCTGATCCACGAGGTGGTGTGCACCGAGCATGACCTGGTCGACCTGGTGGGTGAGCCGCCGGACGGGATCACCCGGTACGACGATGCGGTGGCCGCCGCGTTGCAGGGCGGGCACGAGCCGCTCCCGGAGCCGGGGCGGGCTCACCCGGCCCGGTTGACCGCCGCGGACCCCGCCTGGGCCGGTGACCGGCGCCGATGGTGACGAACCCGTTCCGCGAAGTTCGCGACTTCGTCCGGGCGGCCTTGATCGTGCCGGTCGAGCGGGACCACACCGAGAGCGACCGGGCGTTTCGACGTCGTCGGATCGTGGCGGTGACGACACTGCTGATCGGTGCGGGGGTGCTGGCCTGGTCGCTGCGGATCGAGCCGGGTGACCCGCTGTTCTACGTCGGCACCCTCACCCTGGCTGCGGTGTGGCTGTTCGGTGCCTTCGCTTCGGGGCCGCTGCACCTGGGCCGGGCACATACCAGGGTGGGCAGTACGGCGCGGCCGCTGGTCCAGCCGCTCGCCCTCGGCGTCCTGCTGCTGGCGGTCTTCCTGTCCGGCGCGCTCGTGGTGGCCCAGATCCCGGTGCTGCGAAACCCGGTGGAGGGTCTGCTCGCGCACGCCGATCAGGGCTCGCTGGCCCTGGTCGCGGTGATCACCGCGGTGAACGCCGTCGCCGAGGAGGTGTACTTCCGGGGCGCCTTGTACGCCGGGGTGGGGCGTCGTCACGCGGTGGCCGTGTCCACCGTGCTCTACGCGCTGGTCACCGCCACCGGAGGCATCGTGCTGCTCACCTTCGCCGCAGCCTGCCTCGGCCTGGTGGTCGGCCTGCAGCGTCGGGTCACCGGGGGAGTGCTAGCGCCGATCATCACGCACCTGACCTGGTCGCTGGGCATGCTCTTTCTCCTGCCGCCGGTGCTGGCCATGGCCACCTGACGGACGCGCCCAGCCCCTGCAGGTATGCCAAAGTCGCGACAGGTGACGACCTTGGCATGCCGCCGCTGGGCATCCGGCCCGTTCAGGGATCGAGGTCGATCAGACCCCGGCGGTGGGCGGCGATCACCGCAGCCGTCCGGTCCGCGACGCCAAGTTTGGCGAAGGCCCGGATCAGATGGGTCTTCACGGTGGCCTCGCCGATGAACAGCGACTGACCGATGTCGGCGTTGGACAGGCCACGGGCCACCAGGGCCAGCACCTCGACCTCACGAGAGGTAAGCTCCGGTCCCGCCGGGGCGCGCAGCCGGTCGGCCAGCCGCGCCGCCACCGGCGGTGCCAGCACGGTCTCGCCGCGAGCGGCCCGGCGGATCGCGTCGGTGAGCACCGGGGTGGGGGCGTCCTTGAGCAGGTAGCCCCGGGCGCCCGCCTCGACCGCGCGCACGATGTCCGCGTCGGTGTCATAGGTGGTGAGCACCAGCACCTGGGGGGCGCCGGGCTGCTCGACGATCCGGCGGGTCGCCTCGGCGCCGTCCATCACCGGCATCCGCAGGTCCATCAGCACCACGTCGGGGGTGAGGGTCGGCACCAGGGCGAGTGCCAGCGCACCATTGCCGGCCTCGCCGACCACCTCCAGATCCGGCTCCTCACCGAGCACCGCGACCATGCCCGCCCGCACCACGGGGTGATCGTCGACCACGAGCAACCGGATCGTCGCGGAACCTCCAGTCATCGCGGTACCTCCAGTCATCGCGGAACCTCCAGCCGTAGCGTGGTGCCGGCCGCGGCGGAGCTCGTCAGGCTCACCGTGCCGGCCACCTGGGCGGCCCGGGCCCGCACGCCGTCCAGGCCGAAGCCGTCCCGGTCGACCGCAGGGTCGAAACCCTGGCCGTCGTCGGTCACGGTGAGCACCGCCTCGTCCGCGCGGAACTCCAGGGTCACCTCGGCGACGCTGGCCTTGGCGTGGCGCCGCACGTTCGACAGGGCCTCCTGGGCGGTCCGCAGGATGACCACCTCGCTGGCACCTCCCAGGGGGGCCGGCTCGCCCACGATCCGCACCCGGGCGTGCAGGCCGTTCTCCTGGCTCACCGCCGCACCGAGCCGTTCCAGCGCCTGAACCAGGGTCCTGGACTGCAGATGTCCGGGGGTGAGTTCGGCCACGATCAGCCTGGCCTCGGCCAGGTTGTCCGCGGCGGTGCGCTCGATGAGGGCCAGCCGTTCGCGGGCTGCCCCGCCGTCGCCGCGGGCCAGGGCGGCGTCCGCGGCCCGGGCCAGGGTGACCACGGAGGTGAACCCTTGGGCCAACGTGTCGTGGATCTCCCGCGAGATCCGTTCACGCTCCTCGTGCACGCCTCGGTCACGTTCGGCCGCGGCCAGCCGGGCCTGCGTGTCGCGCAGTTCGTCGATCGTGCTAGCCCGGCTCTCGGCCTCGTGGGTGATCCGTCGGATGAACAGGCCGAGGGCGAGGGAGACCCCGAGCGAGATCACCGCCGACCCGTCGATGGCATTCAGCGCGATGGCGGTGTGCGGGCTCTGGGCCCATCGCAGTACGGCGAAGGCCGCGATGGTGACGAAGGTCGCCGGCACCGCGATCCGGGTGCGCAACATCGCCCACAGCTGTGGGTACAGGACGAAGAACAGCATCCACGACTGCGTGCCGGGGTCGGCCCACTGGATCGCCAGCAGCGCCGTCCAGGCGATCAGCTGGTAGATGGTTCCGGCCCGTTGTTCCTGACGGATCCCGCGGCGCCCGTACACCAGGTAGGCGACACCGATCACCGTCAGCAGGATGAAGTCGGGCCACCTGCCGAACCGGCCCGCCGGCTCGATGGCGGTGACGACCACGGCCGCCCCCCACACGACGACGAAGACCGCGTGCCAGAAGGGCTCCTGACGCCGCCACATCGCGTCGAGTTCGGCGCGGGAGGAGTGCACGCCCGGTTCGGCCGTCATCTCGTCCACCCTGACATCATCGCCTCGGTCGTGAATCGGGTCATGAATCGGGTCATGAATCGGTGCGGGTCTGCTCGCTCAGACGGTGCCGCGCTTGAACCAGCGGAAGGTGGTCAGGCACAGGACCAGCCCGGCGACGCCCCATGCCAGCAGCACCAGCAGCGTGCGCGTGGGCTCCCACGTGCCGGCCATCTCCAGGGACGCCATCGAATCCGGCAGGAAGACCGCGCGCATGCCCTGGGCGATCCACTTCAGGGGGAAGAGCGCGGCGATCTGGCGCAACCAGTCCGGCACCGAGTCCCAACCGATGTACACCCCGGAGATGAACTGCAGCACCAGCATCGGGCCGATCACCACCGCACCGATCGCCCGAGAGGAGGACAGCGAGGAGTACGCGATGCCCAACACCGTGCCGGAGAAGACGCCGAGCCCGAAGACGGCGGCGAACAGCGCCCAGCGGCCGGCGGTGTCCGGCATCGGCACGTCGAACAGGAATCGCGCGACGGCCAGCAGCAAGATCAACTGCGCCAGCGAGGTGACACCGACCAGGCCCACCTTGCCCAGGAAGTAGGCCGCAGGTGGCATCGGGGTGGCGCGCAACCGCTTGAGCGTGCCGTCGTCGCGTTCGGTGGCTACCGACAGGGCCATCGTCTGGAAGCTGGTCAGCAGGACGCCGGCGGCGATCATGCCCGGCAGGAAGAACCAGGCGGCGGTCATCGTGCTGGGGCCGTCGGCGAACTGGCCGGAGAAGATCACCGAGAAGAGGGTCAGCAGCAGGATGGGGAACAGGAAGGAGAAGAAGACCGCCTCCTTCTCCCGCGAGTAGACCTTCAATTCCATGCGGGTGCGGTCCAGGCCGATCGTCAGGGTGTTCATCGTGGGGTGGGGCTTTCTTCTCGGTGCCGACCAGGTTCGGCTGGTGGTCGTGGTCAGGCGCTTGGTGGGGGTGGCCTCGGTGGAGCCCCCGGCGGAGGCGATGGGTGTGGGCTGGTTGGTTCTCATGCTGGAGTCCGGTTCAGAGTCGGGGTGGGTGGGGTGTGGGAACCGTCGACGTGCGGGGCGATCAGCGCGAGGTAGGTGTCCTCCAGGGAGGGCCGGGTCACGGTGAGCTCGGGAATCTCGCCTCCCAGGCGAGCGGACAGGGCCATCACTTCGGCGGTGGGATCGACGGTGTGGATGCTGTGTCGCTCACCGTCCTGTTCCCAGCTCACGGTGGCCTCCTGCCGGTGCCGGCCGCCGAGGGCGTCGGGGGTGTCCAGGGCGAGCAGTCGACCCGCGGCGATGACGCCGACCCGGTCGGCGAGGTGTTCGGCCTCGTCCAGGTAGTGGGTGGTCAGCACGATGGTCGTCCCGTCGGTGGCCAGGCTGCGGATCAATCCCCAGAACTCGCGGCGGGCCTGCGGGTCGAAACCGGTGGTGGGCTCGTCGAGGAAGAGCAGGTCGGGCCGGCCGATGATGCCCAGGCCCACGTCCAGGCGCCGACGCTGGCCACCGGACAGGCCCACCACCCGCGAGTCGGCCTTCTCGGCCAGCCCGACCGCGGTGAGCACCTCATCGACATCCCGGGGCTGGGCGTAGCACGTCGCGGTACTGGTCAGCACCTCGCGGGGAGTCAACAGGTCCAGACCGCCCGAGGTCTGCAGGACGATGCCGATCCGGTCTCGCCAGGCCAGGCGGGCGCCCTGGGGGTCGGCGCCCAGCACGCTCACCTCGCCGGAGTCCCGATCACGGAAACCTTCGAGGATCTCCACGGTCGTCGTCTTACCGGCACCGTTGGGGCCGAGCAGGGCGAAGACCTCACCGGTGTGGATGTCGAGGTCGAGGCCGTCGACGGCCCGGTGGTCGCGGTACGACTTGACGAGTCCTCGGACGTGGATTGCGGTGGTTGATTGCATGACTCCAGCGTGGTCTCGCGCGGCCGGAAGGGAAACGCCCGGTCGGTGGATCGGGGGTCCACCGACCGGTGGACCCCCGGTGAGGTCCACCGTCGAAGTGGGCCCACCGGCGCCCGTGGGCATGCCAGCGCCCGTGGGTATGCCAACCTCGCGACAGGTGACGAGGTCGGCATGCCGTTCGCGCTGCGGCTGCTGCTCTTGGTCTGCCCTCGTTTGCCCTTGGTCTGCCCTTCGCGCGGTGACTGCGGTCCGAGGCTCCCGGCTACTACGGTGGCATCGATGATCCGGGCCACAGCAGCTGACGGCGGGCGATCGGCAGGCGGGACGCGCCGGCCGCCGGCCTTCTGCGTGGCGCCCGGAGGGGTGGCATGACCCGGCCGGGTGGGCGTGAGTTGGCCGATCTCGCGGTGCGGGTCGCCGTGGCAGCCGGGCAGTTCATCCGCGATCGGCGCCCCGACGACCTGGCGGTGGCCGCCACGAAGACGAGTGCGGTAGACGTGGTCACCCACATGGACACCGCCGCCGAGCGGCTGATCATCGAGCAGGTGATGGCCGCCCGTCCGCATGACGGGGTGCTGGGCGAGGAGGGTGGCCTGCTACCCGGTGACAGTGGCCTGACCTGGGTGATCGACCCGATCGACGCCACCGTCAACTACCTGTACGGGGTGGGTACCTATGCGGTGAGTGTGGCCGTGGTGGACGGGGAACCCGACCCGCAGACCTGGACCCCGATGGCCGGATGTGTGTATGACCCGCTCGGGGACGTGCGCTACCACGCGATGGCCGGGGCAGGGGCATTCGCGGACCGCAGGGCACTGCCCGGCCCGAACGACGTGGATCTGGCACACGCCTTGGTGGCCACCGGTTTCGGCTATCTCGCCGCCCGCCGCCGCAAGCAGGCGCAGGTGCTGACCGGCCTGCTGCCCCGGGTGCGCGACATCCGGCGCCTGGGCTGCGCCGCCCTCGACCTGTGCCTGGTCGCGGACGGACGGGTGGACGCCTACTACGAGCGTGGCCTGAACCCCTGGGATCACGCGGCCTCGGGCCTGGTGGCCACCGAGTCGGGCGTCCTGGTGACCGGTCCACACGGCCTGCTGCCCGGCCATGCGCTGCTGGTTGCGGCCGGCCCCCGGCTGCACCCACAACTGCTGGGCCTGCTCGACGGGCTGGGCGCCTACAACGACGACTGTGCTACCTAGGCGACGACTGGGTTACCGAAGCAGTGCCACCTGAGCCCGACGACGGTGCTACCTGAGCGCCAACTCCAGTTGAGGCTCGGCGAAGGACAGGTCCACCCCGTTGTCCGAGGCCACCTGCACGAGTGACTGCAACTCGGTGAGCCGGCAGTCGGCGGCGAAGTCGTCGTCATCGAGGCGGGCCTGCCGCCACAGGTCGACCAGACCTTCTGCCGCTTCACGGATCTCTTGCTCGAAAGCGCCCACTGTGCGCACCTCCCGGGTATGGATCAACCAGAACTCGGACGTGTCCGCAGCCCACCCGGATGGGGTGTGACGCAGACCTCCAACCTACTGGCAAACGACGCGTTTTGTCAGGCCCGGACGGGTGCTCCCTCATCACCCAATGTCACGCGAACTCGCCGACGGCTCACCAATGTCACAGTGCTGCAATCAGTTACGTGAAACGGCAATCACTGGGGCGGGCTCTCCCGGTGCCGGCCTGAGCCCGATCGAGTGGACTCCCGGAACCCGTCGTCGGCAGCAACCAGGTGGACACGGGCGAGTACGGGTGGACATTTCTCGGTTGGACACGCACAATTTGCCCCGCGTCATCGTCGGGGGAAGGGTTCGGGCACATTTCGAGCCGGTTCGGCGTTACGGCACTGCCGGGCTCGAATGGCTGCGCACCCGAGGACGAATGACGCATCCCCGAGCCCCTGAAAATGCACACATACCGAACGTCGATCCCGGCGCCGACACCGGCACACCGGCCCGCGATCACGAGCACGACACTGTAAGGAGGTCGGGCCCGATGGCCACCGACTACGACGCACCACGAAAGACCGACGACGAGATCAGCGATGACTCGATCGAGGAACTCAAGGCCCGCCGGGCCGACAAGAACTCCGGCAAGGTGGACGAGGACGAGGCCGAGGCGGCCGAGGGCTTCGAACTGCCCGGGGCCGACCTGTCCAACGAGGAACTATCGGTACGGGTGCTCCCGCGTCAGGCGGACGAGTTCACCTGCACGTCCTGCTTCCTCGTTCACCACCGCAGCCAGCTCGCCAGCGAGCAGGGTGCCCCGATCTGTAAGGAGTGTGCCGCCTGACCGGCCGAAGCCGCCCGCGGGCGGCCACGGCACCGGGGCGGGCATGTCCACGTCGATGACCGGCTCCTCGACCGCAGCGCACTACGCCGAGCGACTCTGGCCCGGGCCCGCCGCCTGGGCGGTGGTGCCGCTCGTCGGGCTGGGCACCGGCCTGA
>JBKECN010000047.1:0-32190 GCA_047974565.1 Actinomycetales bacterium | reverse complement strand
GCCTGGGCCGGGACCACCGAGAAGGGCAACACCGAGCCAAGGGTCGTCGCAGCCTTTCCGGCGATCGCCCCGATCGTGTCGTTGCCGGTGGCCTGTCCGACCACGCTGCCCAGCGCGCCGCCCCAGGACTTGAGCAGACCGCCGAACAGCCCCGCCGGGACGAACATCATCTGCTCACCTGCGGCGCTCGGCCCGGCCGACTGCGGCACCAACTGCGGCGGCACAGCCGAGAACGGCAGCATGCCGATGAAGGGGGCGGCTGCCTTGCCGATATCGGAGCCGGTCTTGCGGTCTCCGAACATCGAACCCACCTGGCCGCCAACGGATTCGGCCAGGTTGGAGAGCATGTTGCCGAAGAAGCCCGCCGGGACCAGCACCATCTCCTCGTCCTGGCCGCCGGGGCCGGCGGACTGGGGAGCGAACTCCGGGGCCACCGTCTGGAAGGGCAGCAGCTTGAGCAACGGTGACGCGGTCTTGGCGATGTCGCCGGCGGTAGTGCCGGACGCCATGCCACCGAAGCAGTTCGTCGCACCGGACAAGAGGTTGCCGAAGAAGCCGGCAGGCACGACGACCATGGGCTCTTCATCGGCGGAGCCGCCATCCGGCCCCACGGATTGCGGGGTGTACTGCGGGGGAACGACCTGGAAGGGCAGCAAGGCGCCCAGAGCCGTGCCTCCGGCCTTGCCGGCCGTCGCCCCGAGATCCTTGTTGCCGAGCCAACCGCCCACGGTGCCGCCCAGCACGTTCCCGGCGATCCCGCCGAGTACGCCGCCGAAGAAGCCGGCCGGAACGACCACCAGCGGCTCGCCGTCCTGCGGGCTGACCTGACCGTCGGCACCGGCGACACCGGGCACGACCACCTGGAAAGGCGCGAGCTTGATGAGTGGTTCAGCGACCTGTCCGGCGGTCTCTCCCAGCTTCTCGTATCCGAAGTGGCCACCGATGAGCTTTCCCACCGTCGGGGCGATGCTTCCCACCAGGTCGGCGATCAGGCCGGCGGGCACCACCACCAGCGGCTGATCGTGACGGGTGCCGGCGGGCTGTTTGTCATTGACAACCCTGATCGTGTCCATGGAATCCGTGGTTGGCTGGGACGGAATGCTGGCTTCGATGTCGGTCAGACTCATGGTCTCTCCTGGGTGTGATGTGTTGCCGGGCGCCGTGCCTCGGCGTGGAACCACCATCGGGTCACCCCCGCATGACCGTCTTGAGTAAGCGCTACTCAACTTCGGCTCCAGCCGGAGCCGCATTACTCAACTGGTTGATCTCACGAGAATGACCGGGTGACATCAGCGAGAATGACCTGGGTGACATCAGACAGGCCGAGTGGCAGGTCTCGTCGGATGAGCGTGCGATGACGCGACCGGGTATCGCGGCGCATCCCTCGGTCCCCAGTCAGGATTCGTGGTATCGCGGCACACGATCCCTGCTCATCCAGGTATGACCGCGAACCACAGCGTGCCGCTGAACGGCTTGCTTCGCCGGGTGCGATTGGCGCTCAGTTCACACGAGATCGGCCTCACTCTCCTGGTGGGTGGGCCCGGATCCGGGAAATCGCACCTGTTGCACGAGCTGGCTGCCATGGACGACGAGCACACATGCCCGGTCCTGCTCGGCGTTGACCTGGTCGAACCGCCGGCGGTCGGTGCGGACCTCGGGCACACCCGGTACATCGACGACCTGGATGGCGCCCCGGCCCCCCAGTTGCGCCGACTGGCGCACCTGCTCAATCTCGGGGCATGTCGTGCCTTGGCGACCGTCGACCCTGCCGAAGTGATGGCGGTCCTGGCCCACCTGCGGACCTTTCGTCGGTGTGAGTTGGTGCCGCTACCGCCCTGGGATACCGAGACGATCTGCGACTTCGCATCTGCGCGACTCGGATCGCCGCTGCACCCGCTGGCCGCGCAACAGCTGGCCTGCGCGAGCCAGGGCAACCCGCTCGCTCTGGAGCAGATCGTCACCGGCGCCATCGCCGAGGGCGCGCTTCGAGTTCGTGCCGGATGGGGTGTGCTGGAAGGCGAACTGGCGCCGCCGACCCGGCTGATGGCCCGGCGAGGGCAGGGAACACGTGCTGTCTCGGATGGCACCGGCGCCCTCAGCTGGACGGATGTCCCCTTCGATCCGGCGCTCGCCTCGGTGGGGCTACCCGGAACCGACACGAACCGGGAGGCTACGGGGCCACGTGGGGCAACGATCCCGCCCGGGTCGACTTCGTCAGCCGACCGCCGCGCCCCGAGGGCTCCGCGCGAGGACCTCGATCCGCGCCCGCTGGCGACCTCCCAAGTCCCGGCGCGGGCACTGCGAACGGCATCCCAGGACGTTCGGCTGCTGACCAGCCGGGCACAGCTGCACCTGGCACGAGGCCAGGTGGTCCCGGCTCACGACCACGCGCGCGAGGCGGTCGCGGCCGCCACCGTCGGTCACGACACCGACGGCTACGCCGAGGCGGCGGTGGTGCTGGCCGACGTCCATCTCGCCACCGGCGACATCTCCGGCGCCGTCCTGGCCAGTCGGCTCGCGATCGCCTGCACGACGCCCGGAGGCATACCGAGGCTCGCCGCGCGGGTTGCCCTCTTGGCGGCGCGTGCTCACCTGCCCGAGCCGGGGGCAACCCTACGGCTGCTGCTCGACGACGCCGAGAACGCCGATCGTGGGGGACCCTGGGCCGAGCAGGCCGCTCGCTGCCACCTTCGTCGGGTTGAGGGTCTGCTGGCGCTGGGCGAACGGGACTCAGCGGCGCACCTTGCCGAGGAAGTGGCGTTGCGCGCCGATCAGGCCGGCGACCCCGCGTTGAGGCTGCAGGCATGGGTCGCGGCGCAACGCGCGCACCCCACCCGCGTGGGGGCTCAGCGCCTTCAACAGGCCGCGGACGCCGTCGGGGACGCGCTCGCGGACACCTTCGGCCAACTGGGCTGGGCCCTGTGCAGCGGTGCCGCCACGGACCTGATCGAACCCGCAGAGGACCTGCACGCGATGGGCATGTGCCGACTTGCGGCCGAGACTGCCGCGCGGGTGCTGAACCTCGCCGACGCACCACGGCTGCGGCGCCGCGCGTCGGTCATCACCTTCGCCTTCCGGGACCGACTCAACCATCCGTTGCCTCCCGCGTGGGAGCAGGCAGCCACTGGCACCGGCCTTCTCACCAGGCGAGAGCGGCAGATCGTGAACCTGGCTGGTTGCGGCCTGTCAGCTCGGCAGATCGCCACCCGGTTGCACCTGTCCCCTCGGACCGTCGAGAACCACCTCTACCGTGGCTACCGCAAGTTGGGCGTCACCAGCCGTGCGGAACTGAGTCAGGTGCTAGGGCGTGTTCCCTAGGCACGCCCGCTTATGACGTTCTCCCCGAACCGGGGTCGTGGGTACGGATCGCATCCGTAGTTTAGTTACGAATGAAACGAAAGCACGTAGGTTTTTTTCGTAGAGAAGGAGCTGGTGACAGTGACATCACAGGCACTTGAGCAGCAGACGTACCTCCCGGAGCAGACCGAGCAGATGACTTCGGTGCTGAGCTTCCTCAGAGCGCATGAGGATCGCGCAGGTGCCCGGCCAGAACCTCGCTACTTCCTCGCCGGAGCCGGTGAGCACGACCAGGTGGAGATGCCCGCTTCGGCGCATCGGGTCTTGCTGCAGGTCCTGGAGGCGATGAAGGCCGGGAAGGCCGTGACGGTGGCGCCTCAGAGCCAGCTCCTGACGACTCAGCAGGCGGCCGACCTCATCGGGGTTAGTCGGCCCACGGTGGTGAAGCTGATAGAGGCCGGCGAACTGCCTGCGGAGACGGCAGGCACTCGGCGTCGGATGGTGAAGCTTCACGATCTGCTTGCCTATCGCGAGCGCCGCCGTGATGCGCAGTATCGGGCGTTGCTGGAGACCTCCGGGGACTATGCCGAGGATCCCGAGGACCCGGAGACGGCCGAGGAGCGGTTCCGGCGGATTCGCGCCGAGGTCGCTGCCGAACGACGGGTACGCGCGGCAAAGTAGAGCGCTTTGGACCATCAGGACTGAGAGGATGGCGGCGTGTTCGCCGCCATCCTCGACACCTGCGTGCTTTGGCGAGCTGTCAGCGCGACTTCCTCATGTCGATGGCCATTGAGGGTCTGTACCGCCCGCTCTGGAGCGAGGCGATTCTCGAGGAGCTCCACCGCCACGAACAGCGCAAGCTCGTCGACCGCGGCACGGACGCGGTTGCGGCCAGGTCGCGGCCGACAAGCTGCTGGGCAACCTGCGTGAGCATTTCGACGACGCGCTGGTAGCCGGTTGGGAGACACTGGAAGGCTCATACGGGCTGCCTGACGTTGACGACGAGCACGTCGTCGCGGCCGCCGTGGTGGGTGGTGCGGGCGGGATCGTGACCGAAAACCTAAAGCACTTCCCAGCCGACCGTGTGCCGGCAAGCATCCAGGTCCTCACCGCGAAGGAGTTCGCTGTCAACACTGCCGACGTCTGTCCTGAGCGCGCCGCGCGCGCCATCTGCCGGATGTCAGCCCGGCGGACCGACGAATCGCCTCGCGAGATCGTCGGCCTCTTGGTATCGCGCTACGGCATGGACGAGGTCGCCGAGGTGGTCCTACCGGTGCTCGACCAGGTCGCTAAACGCCTCGCGTAGCGACTGGCAGGGTAGAGAGTCTCGAACGGGACCAGCTTGCAAGGGCAAGCGTAAGTCCAGGCTAGTCCTCGACTCAGGGTGGCACTGCCGATCGAGTCACGCCGTGCTCGTCCGGCGAGCAGCACACTCCGCCGGCATCGGTTTCGCGAGGGGTCTGGAATCGCACGAGGCACCCCAGCCGACCCAGCCGTGGACGGGCCGCACCCTTACCGTTATGATGATGATCATTAATTTAGAAGGGTGGCCAAGGATGGCATCACGGATCGATCCGCCCGCGGTAGTGGACGTCCTGGTGGTGGGGGCGGGCTTCTCCGGCCTCTACTCGCTGCAGCGGCTGCGGGAGCAGGGACGCCGAGTACATGTCATCGAGGCCGCCGAGGACATCGGCGGAGTCTGGCATTGGAACCGGTACCCCGGCGCCCGCTGCGACATCGAGAGCGTCGACTACTGCTACTCGTGGTCGCCGGAAGTGGTGCAGGAGTGGAACTGGAGCGAACGGTACCCAGCCCAGCCGGAAATCCTTCGCTACATCAGTTTTGTCGCCGACAAGTACGATCTGCGTTCCGGCGTCACCTTGGGTACCCGAGTGGACTCCCTGAGTTTCGACGAGCAGACCTCCACGTGGACCGCCCGCACCGACCACGGGGATGTCATCAAGGCCGGTCACGTCATCATGGCGACCGGTCAGTTGTCTGTGGCTCAACTCCCGCAGATCCCCGGCCTCGGCTCCTTCGGCGGCGAGGTACACCACACCGGAAACTGGCCGCATCAGCCCGTCGACTTCACCGGACGACGAGTCGGCGTGATCGGCACCGGATCCTCGGGAATCCAGGTCATCCCACAGATCGCGAAGTCGGCTCGCAGCCTGCACGTATTCCAGCGCACACCGCACTATGCGATCCCGGCGCGGAACCAGCCTCTGGACCAGACCTACGCGCGCGAACTCAAGACCCACTTCTCCGAGTACCGAGAACGGGCCCGCAACCACCCGGGAGGTACGCACCGTCATCTCGGCGAGGAGTCCGCGCTCGACATCGATCCCGACGCACTCGAGCAGACCTTCCAGGACTACTGGGAACGCGGTGGCCCGGACATCCTGGCCGCCTACAAGGACCTCAACTCCGATCTGACCGCAAACCAACTCGCCGCGGACTTCGTACGGAGCCGGATCCGTGAGCTGGTCCACGACCCGCAGACGGCGGAACTCCTGTGCCCGAAGGACTATCCCTTCGGTGCCAAGCGCTTGGTACTCGAGATCGGCTACTACGAGGCCTTCAACAAGGATCATGTGACGCTGGTCGACACGCGTAGCGATCCGATCCAGGAGGTCACCGCGCAGGGCGTCCGGACCGAGAACCGGACCTACGACCTCGACCTACTCGTGCTCGCAACGGGTTTCGATGCGCTGACCGGCGCGCTGAACAAGATCGACATCACCGGAGTGGACGGCAGGACACTGCGGGAGGCCTGGGCTGCGGGGCCGCTGACCTACCTGGGGCTGGGTACGAACGGCTTCCCGAACCTGTGGTTCGTGGCCGGGCCGGGAAGCCCCTCGGTGCTGAGCAACATGCTCATCTCGATCGAGCAGCACGTGGAGTGGATCACCGATCATCTCCAGTGGCTCGACGAGAACGGTCTGCGCCGCAGCGAGGCGGATCAGCACAAGCAGGACGAGTGGGTCTCCCATGTCAACGAGGTAGCGGCCAAGACGCTCTATCCGCAGGCCAACTCGTGGTACCTGGGAGCCAACGTTCCGGGTAAGCCCCGGGTCTTCATGCCGTACATCGGCGGCGTCGGCAGGTACCGAGAGATCTGCGCCAAGGTGGCCGCCGACGGATACGCAGGCTTCGTCGAGCCCAGCCCGACGGACCGATAGATCCGCACCCACATCGCTTCTGGAGGCCTCATGCGCGCTGCCGTCCTGCACTCCTTCGGCTCCGACCCACGTATCGAGGATGTCGACCTCGACGCGCCAGCACCCGACGAGGTGCTGGTCCGGGTCACCGCCTCGGGGGTCTGCCACACGGACCGCTCCATGCAATTGGGCGCCAACCCGCTTCCGCTGCCGCTGGTGCTGGGCCACGAGGTGGCTGGCATTGTCGAGCGAACCGGAAGTGCCGTCGAGTATGTGCAGCCAGGTGACGTGGTCGTGGCCAATGCGAGTGCCTTCTGCGGCGTCTGCCGCTGGTGCCAACGCGGGGCCCTACAGCACTGCGAACACAAGGGCCGTGGACGTGGCTCGGGTCAACCTCCACGGCTGAGTCAGTCGGGCCAACACGTCGAACCCTTCGTCGGCCTGGGTGGCTTCGCCGAGAGTGTGCTCGTACACGAGCGGACGCTGGTCAAGGTCCCACCCGGCATTCCGGCGGATCGGGCCTGCCTGCTGGGGTGCTCGGTGATGACGGGGGTGGGAGCGGTGCGGCATGCCGCCCGGGTGCGGTCCGGTCAGAGTGTGGCCGTCATCGGTTGTGGCGGTGTGGGCCTCAACGCCATCCAGGGAGCCCGGCTGGCCGGCGCCGGACGCATCATCGCGATAGACCGGAGCCCGCGCAAGCGTGAGCTGGCAATGACTTTCGGGGCCACCGACTTCGTCGAGGCAGGCTCACACGGCCCGGTGGAAGCTGTGCGCGAACTCACCGGCGGTCATGGCGTGGACCACGCGATCGAAGTCGTGGGGGTGGCCGCCACCATCGAGCAGGCCTTCGCGATGCTCGACACCATGGGGGTGGCGACCGTCGTCGGCGTGGCCAGGCCGGACCTGCGAGTGAGCATCCCCGCGGTGGAGTTGCTGCTCGAAAAGCGCCTGCAGGGAACCAAAATGGGTTCTACCCGTCCCCGGCTCGACATCCCGCTCTACTGCGAGCTCTACCTGCAAGGTCGCCTCGAGCTTGACGCGCTGGTGAGCGAGCGGGTGCCGCTGTCCGGCGTCACCGCCGCCCTACAGGATCTGGACGATCCGCACGGAGCCAGAACCGTGCTCGTTCCCTGAGTCGGCGCCCCGCCCATGGCGAGGCCCGCCCACCTTCAGGTGGACGGGCCCCTCGCCCCGGCTGGAGATCACTGCGGTCGTCGGTCAGCCATCGCCTCAGACCACAACGTGTCGAAGTAGCTGTCGAGGTCGGGCTTGCCACCCGTCTGGGTGTACCACTCGGGGAAGGTCTGGTAGCTGACGTCCTGCCCGAGATCCAACTCGGCCACCGTGTCCTGCCAGGCCTGGGTATCGGTGCGTAGTTCGTCCACGAAGCCGGCCCCGTCGCTGAGCGCGGGGTTGTCGGCCACCGACTTCAGGATGTCATTGTTGGCTGCCTCGAGGGCGTCCCGCACCTCAGGGGACGGTGCCGAGACAGACCCACCGGCCTTGCTCACCTCATCCAGGCCCGCTTGCACGTTGTCCCAAGTCGACTCGAAATTGACCCGCAGCAGCACGTCGAGGCGGTCGTACATGAGTTGCTGGGCGGCCAATGGCAGCCCGTCCCAGGTCTGCTTGTTCACGGCGATCGCACCTCCCGCGATCGCCCAGCCCACCTCGGGGTCAATGACGACATGGGATGCCTCGGGGATGAACCCGCCGAGTACCGCTACCGTGAAAGTGCTTGCGGTGCAGTCGACGACACCGCGTTGCAGACTCTCGAACATCTCCGCATAAGTGATCGTCACCGGGTTCATGCCCAGCGCTCTGGCCTCGGCGGCCTGCCCGAGGCTCTGGGTGGCGATGGTCGCGCCGGCCAGGTCCGGCAGGTCGGTGCGAGCCTGCCGACACATGTACCCGAAGGAGCCCGAGTGGTAGACGGGAAGCAGCAGGGTGATACCTCGGTCCTCGAACTCGGTGTAGAACTCGTCCTGCCCGGCCGCAGCCTGCAACACGGCCCCGTGCCACTGGAGCATCCCGTCCACCGGGGTCTGGCGCCCGAGCACGGCCGCCTCCCACAAGGCGCCGTTGGCGGGGAACTCGGCCGGGTCGAGCATCGGGAGCACCGAGCCCACGTCGATCCGACCGTCCGCCAGCGCGTCGTCCACCTCCGCAGGTGGGGCGATCGCGTTCGCGAAGGCGATGTCGAAGGTGATCTTGCCGCCAGACCAGTCCTGGACGGCGGCTGCGTACTCCTCGAAGCGGCGCCCGGTCGCCGCACCCTTGGGTGCGCTGCTCTGCAGGGTCAGGGTCACCGGCTCCATGTCAGCCAGGGCATCGATATAGGCCTGCTTGTCGGCTCCATATTCGATTCCCTCACCGGCGGACTGTGCGTCCCGGGGGCTTTGATCCGCACAGCCGGCTATCAGGATGAGGCAACCGGCCAGCAGCCCGATCCCGCGGCGGAGCAGTCCCTTTCGTGAACCTGCCGATACCTGGGTCTGATGTCTTGTCGCGATCGTCATCTCGTCTCCGTGCTTGCGATGGTGGGGGAAGGGCGTCGCATACGGCTGTTCCGTAGCGGTTCAATCGGCGGCTTGAGAGGTCTCCAGCCGGGCCACGGGGAGAAACTCGCTGGTGTCCGTCGGTTGGACGAAGTCGATGCGTACCCGGGCCAGTGGACGCACGTCGGCGGGGGCCAGATCTGGCATCCACAGCGGCAGCCAGGGCCCCTCGTCGGTCTCCACCATGGCGATCACCGTCGGGTTCTCGGGGTCAGATCGGTTGGCCTTTGCGGTCCAGGAGACGATGTGACCTCGACCGCTGGCCGGTTTCCATTCCAGGTCGGCCGCCTGAGTGTGCGCGCACACCACTGCCGCGGGCTCGGACCAGAGCCCACTACTGGGGGACCACCGCAGCAGCAGGCTGCCCTGGGCTGCGGCGTCGAAGAACTCCGCCGAGAAGTCGTCTCGGATGACGGGTTTCAGCATCAGCGACCTCCCGTGGCCGGTCGAGCGCCGCGCTCGTGCGGGCTGAGGATCAGGGTCCCGTGAAAGTCGAGTACGCCGCCGTTGCCGCTGACCATCACCACGTCGCGACGGTCGACCTGTCGCTGACCGGCCTGCCCGCGTGCCTGGATGACGGCCTCGGACAGCGGGGTCATGCCCCACATGTAGTACCCCGAGAGTTCGCCACCACCGGTGTTGGTGGGCAAGGCGCCGCCCGGGGCCAGGGCACCACTGGCAGCCAGTGCCCCGCCTTCCCCCTTGGCGCAGAAGCCGTAATCCTCGAGGGTCACGATCGTGGTGTACGTGAAGCAGTCGTAGATCTGGCGCAGATCCACCTCCTGGACACCCACTCCGGCCATCGCGAGTGCGTCGGCGCCGGAGCGCGCCGCGCCGGTGACCAGCCCGAACTCGCTGTCACGATGGTTCGGGTAGCCGGGGTGCGACTGGCCCCACCCCCACACGTGCACAGGCGGCTGGCGCAGCGCCGCCGCGGCCTCGGCCGAGGTGACGACGATCGCGATCGCGCCATTGCTCACCAGACAGCAATCCAACAACCGCAGGGGATCCGCGATCATCCGGGATGCCGCGTGGTCCTCGAGCGTGATGGGGTCGCGCATCTGCGCCGCCGGGTTCATCGTCGCCCAGGCCCGGGCCGCGACGGCCACGGCGCCCAGTTGCTCGGTGGTGGTGCCATACGTCTGCATGTGCCGGCGGGCCGCCACCGCGTAGCGCTCGGGGGCGGCTTTGAGACCGGCGGCGGGGCCGAGCGCCTGCACACCCACCATCGGCCGGGGCTGCCCCGAGTAGGAGGCTCCGGCCGAGGTGCCCTGGGTGAGCGGGGCGTCGGCGTAGACGCAGACCACGGTGCTGGCCATTCCCGCCTCAATGGCCAGGCTGGCGTAGGACACCATCTGTGCGGCGGATGAGCCGAAGCCCTGCACGCCGGCCAGCATCCGGGTGTGGCGCAATTGCAGGGTCGATTGCAGCCGCAGATCGGTGTCGTTCTTGACTCCTGGATTCACCAGCAGCCCGTCCACGTCGCTCAGGGTCAGCCCGGCGTCCTGGACAGCCAGCTGAATCGCCTCCACCGCGAAGTCTGTCGCGCTGCGGCCGTAGATCTTTCCCATCGCGGTCATCCCCAGCCCCGCGATTGCTGTTCCGTGCCGGCTCATCCCGGGCCTGCCTGTTCGCGGCGCGGAAGGCGGAGACTGACGGTGCCCGGGCCGACGCTGACCCGGCCTGCCGACTCACACCAGACTCGGATTGAGACCCGGGCATCGTCCTGACCCAGCTCGCAGGAGGTGACCTCGCCGTGCACGCTCAGGGTCGTTCCCACAGTGTTGAATGCCTTCATCCGAAACCCTCGGATCGAGTCGAACTGTGCGGTCGGCCCGGCCCAGTCGCGCACGCAGCGCTCCCAGGAGCTCATCAGCAGGGACGTGTTGGCGTACATCTCCGGAGCGCCGGTGCTGCGAGCGTATTCGGTGTTGTGGTGGATCGAGTTGAAGTCTCGGTTGGCGCCGGCGGCCATGACGAGTCGGTACACCGTGAGCGGCAGATCGACCTGCGGCAACCGTTCTCCGACCGTGACATCCTCTGCGTACCGGATGGTGTTGATGCTCAAGCTGTCTCACCTCCGTTGCGGGCCTGCTGGGCATCCGAAGCGGCCTGCGATGGTTCGGCCGGACCCGCTTCGTAGTCCGTGGCGGGCACGTAGGCGTAGGTGCCGACCCGGATCCGGGCCACCACCTCGCCCTCGGTGGTGATCACGTCGGACTCCCAGGTAAGAAAGGCGCCCCGGCCGACGCCGGTCTCCTTCGGCACACATGACACGAGCCGTCTGCCTCGTCGCCCGATCCGTTCGCCGATCAACACCGGCCGCTCGAAGTCCACGTCGATATCGGTGCCGAAGAAGCCGGTGGTACGTGGACCGATTCCCAGCTCCGGACTGTTGATCCGGGTGATCACCGGCTGGGCGTCACGTTCGGCGCTGTCGAAGAGAACCTCGCCCGGATTCCAGGCCACCGGGATCGTCCAGGAGATCACCCCGGTATAGGGCATGGAGACCGAGGCCAAGCCGGCAGCGGCGGCTGCCTGCGGATCGGTGTGCAGGGGGCAGTCGAACTCCAGCGGTTCCAGGTAGCGGCGAATCGCTCCGGGCTCCACCGGGTCTGCCCCCCACGTGACGTCACCCTCGGCGAAGTCGCGTCCGATCGCCGCGATGACTGGGTCCCACTCCTGCATCCATTCCGGTCGCCGGGTATCGGTCTCGGTCACGTCATCACTCCTGACTGGATGAGCTGGTCGATCCGCGCAGAGTCGTAGCCGAGCACCTCGGCCAGAACCTCTTGGTTGTGCTGGCCGAGGGTCGGTGCCGGCCGACGCACCCGGCCTGGAGTGGCGGAAAGGCGACACCGCGGCGCCTCGACCACGGCGGTGCCGTGCAGCCGATGAGCCAACCGGACGAAGTGCCCGGCATGAAGGAGTTGGGGGTCGGTGAGTGCGTCAGCGCTGCTGATGGAGCGGTGCGCGGGGATCCCGGCCTGCTGCAGTATCCGTTCCGCATCGGCTCCGTCCCGCTGGCAGATCCATTGTGCGAGAGCATCTGTGATGACGTCGGCGTGGCCTCGGCGCTCGGCGAGCGACCATTGCGGAGGCAGGCCGAGCAGGTCCGCCAGGGCCCGCCACTGATCGCCGTTGGTCACGGCCACGGCGACGAAACACTCTCGATCCCCGTCGGCCCGGGCGGGCAGCACCGCGTGCGGAAAGTACTCCAGGTCGTCGTTGCCCATCCGGGTGGCGATGGTCGCGTCCCAGCCGAAGTGGGCCAGTTGGGGTGAGAGGAAGTACACCCCGGCCTCGACTTGCGAGACATCGATCCAGCACCCCTGCCCGGTGCGTTCGCGGCGCAGCAGCGCGGCCAGCAGGCAGATCACTCCGGTGCGTGGCCCGAGGTAATCGGTGTAGGGCCCGAACGGCCCCAGGGGTACCCCGTCCACCCAGCCGACGAGATTCTGCAGGCCGCTCACCGAGGACCCGACGTTGCCGAAGCCGGCCAGCTTCGCCCACGGGCCGAACTGCCCGGCGATCGACGAACTCACCATGATGAGATCGGGTTTGAGGGCCCGAAGCTGCTCGTAGCCGAGGCCCCAGCGGTGCATCTGGCCGGCCGAGAAGGACTCCACCACGACGTCGGCCCAGGCCACCAGTTCGGCGATCACCTCGCGGCCCTGCGGCGATGACAGGTCCACGGTGACACCGCGTTTGCCGGCATTGCAGTTGCCGAACAGGGCTGAGTTCTCCGGTCCGGACTCGCCTGCGTAGAAGGGCTGCATGAGCCTGGCGGTCTCGATCCTGGTACTGGACTCGACCCGGATCACGTCCGCGCCGTAGTCCGCCAGGGCCCGCCCGATCAGCGGTCCGGCCACCACCCAGCTGAGATCGAGCACTTTCAGGTCTGCCAGGGCCGCGGCCCGCGGCGCCGGGCTCGATCCCGTGCGGACGTCAGTGTGATCGGGGGCCTGGCCGGTGGCCCAGGGGCGCGGCCCGGACCACTGCGTCAGGACTTCGTCGGTGTGCTCACCCGGGCTGGGGGCGTGGCGACGAACCTGGGGCTGGTCCTGGGCGATGGTGGCGACTCGCCCGGGGATCGCCACGGTACGACCCTTCACGTCCACCTCGGCCCAGAAGTCCCGGGATCGCAGCTGTGGGCTGTCCCGCACATCGGAGATGTCGAAGATCGCCATGCACAGGAGCCGGTGCTTCAGCGCGGCCTCGACCACCTCGCGCTTGGTCATCGTCGCCAGATGTGCGCGCACGGCGGCCCGGGCGCGATCGAGGTCTTCCAGGGTGATCTCGCCGGATGCGATCCGCTCGGGCATGACGCGCCAGTCCCAGCGGGCGATCTCGCCGTCCACCGCGCCCTCATCGGCCATCCAGGCGAACAGGTTGTTGGTGAAGCGCCCGGCAGCCGGGCCCATCGACAGGTGAAGCTCGATCGTGCCGTCGCGGCACGGCCACTTCTTCATCCATGCCGGAGTCGCCGCGCCGCTACCGGACTGGTCGGCCGGGCGAACCTGTTGGTGCCATTCGGGATTGGCATCGCCGACGGCATCGGCAAGAATCCGGGCCAGGGTCGCCACTCCCAGGCTGGTCTGGGCACTCGCCTCGACGATCTGTCCCAGGCCGCTGCGTTGACGCTCCAGCACGGCGACGAGGGTGCCTGCGGCGGCGTCCGCTGCTGCGTGCAGGTACGCCTGGGGGACGCTGATCCGAAGCGGAGGGCGATCTCCGTCCCGGTGCGGGTCGAGCGGGCCTCCCGCGGCCCACAGCACCAGGTCGCTCTCGTGGTAGTCCGCCTTCGGTCCGCTCCAGCCGAATCCGCTGATCACCGTGCACACCAGGTGCGGGAATCGCCGCAGGAGTTCGGCCGGGTCCAGGTGTCGTTCGACGTGCCACTGCCGTTCGCGGGACAGCACCACCACGTCTGCGACGGCGAGCAGATCGAGGAACTGCGGGTCGGTGCCGTCCAGCCTCATCTGGGCCCCACGACGGTTGGCCCCGAAGGATTCCCAGGTCATCGACAGCCCGTCGACCATCGGCTGGGCGAGGCGCGCCGGACTCGGGGTGCCGTCCTCGGCGAAGACGACGTCGGCACCCAGGTCGGCGAGCAACCGCCCGCACAACAGGCCCCGCTCGTCGCTGAGGTCCAGCACCCGCAAGCCGGCCAGCATCAGACGTCCGACTCCAGGACGATCGCGGTCTCTGGGCACGCGTCAGCGGCTTCCTCGGCTTCGGCCTGCAGCCCGTCGGGGACCGTCCAGGTCTGCCCCTTCTGCGCCACCGACCCGTCGTCGGCGTCGCTGAGCAGGGTCGGCGCCACCGAGTAGCAGCGTCCGTGACCCTGGCATCTGTCTGCCTTGATCGTGATCTGCATGGGATCTGGCCTCTTTCGGTTCTCGATTGCCGGGTGTTGATTCGACACGGTCAGGTGATGAGAGCTTGGTCGCCGCGAGCGCCCGCGCCGGCAGCCATGGCCGGGACGACCGGTCAGCACCGCGGCGGTGGTGATCGGTGCTGCCGATGGCTCTCTGTCAGGGGGTCCATTCGAGCGGGAGTGTCGGCATGGTGAGCTGGCCTCCACGCTCGGTGAGCACGGTGCCCTCACTGATGCGGTATTCGGGGATTCGGGCGTGCCATTCGCGGACCACGATGGCCAATTCCAGGCGGGCCAGATGCATGCCGAGGCAGCGATGTGGTCCGGCCCCGAAGCCCAGATGCTGGTTGACGCCCTTGCGTCCGATCTGGAAGGCCTGCGGGTCGGGGTACTTGCGCGGGTCCCGGTTGGCCGAGGCGATGCCCAGCCACACCACGTCGCCCTTGGCGAGTTCGACGCCGTGGAAGTCGGTGTCCCGCTGGACCTCACGACCCGCCTGGAAGACCAGCGGATACAGCCGGACGAACTCCTCCACCGCCTTGGGCGCCAGGTCGGGATCGTCCACCAGGAGCTGACGGTCATGCTCGTGCGTGGCCAGGTGCGTGAAGATATAGCCCAGCGCGCTACGGGTGGTGTCAAGACCGGCCAGCATGAGCGTCATGCAGATGGTGCGGATCTGGTCGTCAGTGAGCGGGACGTCGTCGATGGTGGCCTGCACCAGGCGAGTGACCATGTCCGTCTGAGGATCTCGCGGATTGGCCCTTCGCTCCTCCAGCGCCGCACCGAAGTAGTCGAGGATCTTCACGCGGGCTGCGGCGGCCGCCTCGGGGTTGATCCCGAAGAAGCCGTTGAACAGCGTCTCGGACCACCCGAGGAAGAAGCTGCCGTCGCTCATCGGCAATCCGAGCGAGTCCAGGAACAGGTCGGTGGGGTAGCGGATCGCGAAGTCGGAGACGAAATCGCAGTGTCCGCGGGGCTTGAGCTCCTCGATGAGCGAGATGCAGTGCTGTTCGGCCAAAGGCTGCATACGCTTCATCGCGGCTGGGGCGAAGAACTGGTTGAGGATCCGGCGCAGCTTGACGTGGTCCTGACCGTTGAGATCGTTCGGCAGCAGGGCGATCCCGGGCTCGGGGTTGAGTGCGCTGCGAACCGCCGTCGTCCAGGTGTCGTGCTGTTGGAATCCCTCGAGCACGTCCTCGTACCGTTGCAGCATCCAGTACCCGCGTGGGCGGGTGTCGTTGAACAGGAACCGAGCCTGTTCCCGCTCGGCGTCGATCATCGCGTAGTGACCGTAGAGTTCGGTGTCCGTGACGTACTCGGTGTGAGAGATCGGGCACCCCTGTCGGGTGGCGGCCGCTTCGTGGGCTGTCATCGTTCTCCTCGGTCGAATGGTGCTCGGCAGCTGCCTGCGAGGGGCGCTGTCGTGGAAGGGGTCTCTGTCGTGGAAAAGGTCTGGGGTCAGCGGGCGGTTGTGTGATCGGGTATGAAGGTGGCGATCTCGGGGAAGAAGATCAGGACGAGGGTCACCACCACGGCCATCGGCATGAACCACCAGACGGCGTTGTAGACATCACGCAACTCGATCACCTCGCCGTTGTTCACCTCGGGATCTCGGGTGATGGAGTAGATGATGAAAGCCAGGATCCCCACCGGGGGAGTCAGGACGGCGAGCTCGCCCATGAATACGGCGAAGACTCCGTACCACAGCGGGGAGATCCCCAGGTCGCCCATCGTCGGGAGCAGGATGGGGACGGTGAGCATCATCATCGGCAACGGCTCCATGAACGTGCCGAGGATGATGTACACGACGGTCATCATCAGCAGGAACTCCACCCGTCCCAGGTTCATCGACTCCACCAGCGATGCGAAGCCGGTGCTGATGCCAGTCAAGGT
Organism: Actinomycetales bacterium; assembly: GCA_047974565.1. Lineage (GTDB taxonomy): Bacteria > Actinomycetota > Actinomycetes > Actinomycetales > CAWJMD01 > JBDIAG01. Next base: position 15,901 of record JBKECN010000047.1, on the reverse strand, counting down.
GAACATTCGCGAGAGTGCCTCGACGCCGATGAGCAGCAGGAAGATCGAGCCCACACTGCTGATCGTCGAGGAGGCGGCGTCGGCCACCGCCCGCCACGCCCCGCCCTTGCGCTTCCAGATGAAGGCCACCCCGAGCGAAAGGACTGCGGCGAACGCGCCGGCCTCGGTGGCGGTGAACACACCGGAGAACATGCCGACGATGATCGTGGCCATGATGAGGTAGACCGGCCACGTCCCGGCCAGGCTGCGAAGCCGCTGAGGCCAGCTGACCTGCTCGGTCGGTGGGGCCTCACCGCGGCGGGCCCAGCGGATCGCGAAGGTCACGATCATCACGGTGAACAGGGCCGAGACGAGCAGTCCCGGGCCGATGCCCGCCAGCAACTGCGGCCCAATAGGCACCTCGGCGATTCCCGCGTAGATGACCAGCATGATGCTCGGGGGAATCAGCTGTCCGGGCAGACCGGCCACGATGACCGAACCGATGGCCAGCCGCTTGTCGTATCCGGCCTTGAGCATCTCCGGAATGCCGATCCGGGCAAGCGCGTACGTCGTGCCGACGGTGGAACCACTCACCGCGGCCAGCCCCGAACCGGCCATGTTGGTGCCGACTGCCAGCCCGCCGGGCAGCCAGCCGAGCCACTGCCGGCCCGCGGTGTACAGGCTGTCGGTGAGCCCGGCCTTCCACAGCAACAGGCCCATCAAGATGAACATCGGGACCACGCTGAGCGTCCAGCTGGCCACCTGCTGGTAGGGCAGCGTGGTCAGCGTGCTCTCCACCAGCCGGGGCCCGCGCATCGCGTACATGCCCAGCAAGGAAGGCAGGATCATTGCGAAGGCGACCGGTACCCGGATGAAGATGAGCACCAGCATCAGCGCGCACGCCAGCAGTCCGATGGCGTAGGGCTGCAGGGGCAGCAGCATCACCACGGCGCTGACCACGGCGATTCCGATGGAGATCGCGAAGACGATCCATCCGCGGATGGATCCGCCTGGGGACTCGGCGTCGTCGACCGTCTGCTCGCTGGTCGGTGCCGTGGCCATCAGCGCACCCCTCCCGTACCCGAGGACTTCGGTGTGGTCGAACCGGTTGTGGACGGGCTGGCCTCGCGGTGGGTGAGTTCCTCCACCTCGTTCATCAGCCCGATGTCGTCGGTGTCGACCACCACGTCATCGGGATGGACTCCCAGCCAGGCGCCGACCGACGCCAATGCGAGTTGGACGGTCATCGTGGCGAAGGCGACCGGGACGAGGAAGTACACGGGCCAGGCCGGTACCGTGCTGATGCCCGCGGGCTTGCGGATGTCCATGGCGTGCAGGGCCTCACCCAGCCCGAACCACGCGAAGCCCGCGCAGGTCAGGGCACACAAGGCATATGCCACGGCCAGAGTGACCCGCTGGGCCGGGCGCGGGAACTTGGAGAACAGCAGATCCGTGGCGATGTGCTGTGCACGGTTCTGAGCTGCCACGAAACCGAGCAGCGCGACGATCGGCAGGTACCAGTACTGGGTGATCTCCAATGTGTTGGGGATCGGCGACCGAAAGAAGTAGCGCAGTAAGGCGTTGGCCGCGATGTGGAACATCATGATGAAAACGACGATCACAGCGGGGATCTCGATCACCCGCTCGAGGATCTTGCTGTGCCCGCGCAAGACGGTGGCTCTATCCATCGTCGCTACCTCGCTCGGATAGTGATCGCAGACTGGACCGGTGGATGGTGGTCGCGCTTCCTGGTGACAGGCGCGGGAGGAGGGGGGTGGAGCGCGTCCGGCCGGCCGGGCTGACCGGGCCGGCCGGGCGCGCGGACATCATTGCGGGCGACCCTCGGCCCAGATCGACTCCATCACAGCGTCGGTGAACGGGGAGATGTCCACCGATGCGTGGTCCCAGGTGTCGTAGTTGGTGTAGTCGACGCCGTCGATGCCGGAGAGTTCGAGACCTTCGATCTTCGTGGTCCACTCTTCAGCGGCGTCACGTGAGGACTCCACCAGCCCGGCCGGATCCGCCACTGCCGAACCGGACTCGACTCCGGTGAGGATCTGCTCGTTCGCGGACTGCAGGGCCGTGCGCGCGTCCGGTTGGAAAGCGGTGATTCCGCCGCCATTAGCCTTGGCCGTGGCTACCGCCTCGGCATTGTTCGGCCAGATCTTCTCGGTGACGTTCTCGCCGAGGAAGACATCGATCCGGTCCCACATCAACTGCCTGGCGACCAGTGGCAGTTCATCCCAGGTAGCCGAACTGACGGCCATCGCCCCGGGAGCCAAGGCGAATCCGGCGTCCGGGTCCACCACCCCGTGAGGCGCCGCGCTGATGAAGCCGCCGAGGACGCCGACCGTCATGCTGGAGACGCTGCAGTCGACCACGCCGCGCTGCAGGCTCTCGAACAACTCGGGGTAGGCCACCGATACGGGCGTCCCGCCGATCGAAGTGATCTCCGCGCTCTGCGCGGTGCCGCCCGCCGCGGCCTGCATGCCCTTCAGTTGATCCAGACTCACCCGCTCATCGCGGCACCACAGGACGTTGGCGCCGGAGTTGTAGAAGGGCACAAGCACCTTCATGCCCTTGTCCTCGAACTCGCTGACCATCTCCGGGGTCTGGAAGGCCACCTGGTTGGGCCAGGCGTTGCCCTGCAGGTCACCGAGCACCGGACGCTGATCGCTCAGCACGGTGAGCTCGACCATGGCCGCGTTCGCCGGGAACTCCGCCGGCTCGTAGATCGGTAGCACCTGGCCCACGTCGAGTCGCCCGTCGTTCAGGGCGTTGTCCACCTCGGTCACCGGAACCAGCGCGTTGGCATAGCTGATCTCGAAGGTGATCTTGCCGCCCGACCACTCGGTGATGGCGGCGAAGTAGTCCTCGACATTCTTGCCGGTGGCTGCTCCCTTGGGGGAGGGAGACTGGGTGGTGAGCGTGATCGGGTCGATGCTCTCGAAGGCGGCCTGATATTCCTCCATGGTGGCTCCGGCCGCCAAGCCGTCTCCGGACGAGGCATTGTTCGAGGCCTGGTCGCGTGCGGTCTCGTCGGCGCAGCCGCCGACGAAGGCCAAGCCGCCTGCGACGATCGTGCTGATCGCAGCCAGGCGTGCGCGGGATCGACGTGGGGTCATCTTTGTCCTCCGGTGGGGTCGCCGAGATCGGTGACAATCATGAACCTAGATTTGGGTCCAGGTCAATGGTTGTCAAGGGTTCGTTATCACTCGGTGGTGCGGCCCCGGCGAGTCTGGACGACGCAGCCGCGGTGGTTGCCGACAGGTGCAGCCCCATCGGATCGATCTGTGAATGAGAGGCCGGGTTTGGAGGAGCTGGTTGGGCGGGTCGGGACATGAGAGTGCCTTCTGCCTGGATCGCAGGGTCGGTTCGGGGTGTTGACCTACCGAGAGCGGTGAGGTGGTCTCTGGTCACTCAGGTCCGCACCCCGCGCCAGGCGAGCGTGCCGCCGTCCACCGGCAGCGCGACCCCGGTGATGAACGAGGCGTCGTCCCCGGCGAGGAAGCACACGCTCTTCGCTATTTCGTCAACACGACCGAAACGTGGGATGAGGTGAGTCCCGGTCATCCCGCGCTGCTGCGCCTGCCGGTCCTCGGCGGCATCCAGATGCGCACGGGCCATTGGGGTATCGATGGAGCCCGGGCAGAAGGCGTTGCACCGCACCTCCGGCGACAGGGCGATCGCCGTGGTCCGAGTGAGTTGGACGACAGCGGCTTTGCTCACCGCATAGGCCGGGGTCACATAGCCGGTCATCCCCGAGACCGAGGCCGCGTTGACGATCGAGGGGCCACGGGTGGACGCTCGAAGATGCGGTGCCGCGTGCTTGCTCGCCAGCCACACGGCGGTGAGGTTCACCGCCAGCACGGTGTCCCATACGGACTCGGGAAGGTTCTCCGCGGTCGGCCCGGACATGAAGGCGGTGTCGATGACGCCCGCGTTGTTGATCAGGGTGTCCAGTCCCCCACCGGCGTCGACGGCGTCGGCCACCATCGTGCGAACCGCCTCGCGGTCGAGCAGATCGACGACGATGACGTGGGCGCGGGCACCGGCGGCCTCGACCGCCTCGGCGGTCTCCCGGGCGCCGGCCTCGTCCCGGTCCGCCAGGCAGACCAGTTCGGCGTGCCGGCGGGCGGACTCGATCGCGATCTCGCGTCCCATCCCTGCTCCGGCACCGGTGACCAGCACTCGCTTGTGGTCCATCATCAGGTCAACCCTTCGTCTCGATCGGATGGCCGCTGGCAGCCGGCAGGTCAGTTGCCACCGGGGAGCGGTTGGACGGCGCTTCCGGCGGCGGTCGCAGGCCCGCTGGGGGTGCCCTACGGGGCGTGGCCGCCGTCGTCCGGTCGTCGCCGGGAGCGGTGTCTGCGGACCAGACGATGAGGGCGTCGAGTGCCTCGATCTGACTCTCGTGGACTCGCAACGGGTTGATTTCCAGCGATTGCAGGGCCGGTCCGAGATCGGCGGCCAACTGAGCGACAGCGCAGATCACCGTGGCAAGCGCATCCAGGTCTGCTCCGGGTTGGCCGCGCACGCCGGTGAGTAGCCTGCTGGCGCGTAGGCCGGTGAGCAGGTGCCTGGCCCGGGCTGGGCTCACCGGCAGCGGCGTGATCGCTGCGTCGTCCAGCACCTCGACGAGCACACCTCCCACGGCCACCGCGAGCATCAGGCCCCACTGCGGATCTCGGGTAAGGCCCACCATGAGCTCGGTGGCAGGGGATCGCATGGGCGACACGAGAGCGCCGTCTGCGCTGGCACCAGGGACCCCGGCCGCGGCCGCGACGACCGCCCGGTAGGCCTCGCGCGCCTCATCCGCGCCGACCCCGAGGCGGACCCCGCCGATGTCGCTCTTGTGTGCCACGTCCGGCGACACCAGTTTGATCGCGACCCCCAGGCCGGCGTCCAGTTCGACGGCCGCTTGGTAGGCCTCGTCCGGGGTGTGCACGTGCCGGGCCGGCACCACCGGGACGCCGCCGGCGATCAGTAGTTCGCGGGCGGACACCTCGCTGTCGGGTCCCGACCGGGGCCGGTTGTCGGCCCCCGCTGGGCTGGGCTCGGCCCGCGCTGGGCTGGACTCGGCCCCCGCTGGGCTGGAGTCGGCCCGCGCTGCGCTGGAGTCGGCTCGCCCGGATGTGCTGGAGTCGGGTCGCCCGGATGCCCTGGAGTCGGGCTGTCCGGCCGTCCTGGAGTCGGGTTGCCTGGCCGTACTGGACCGGTCCGGCGGCTCGGCACCCGAGCCGGCGTCCGCCATCGGGCCGAAGCCGGATGCGTCGTGCGCCCGCAGCTCAGCGGTGCGGCTCCAGGCCGCGATCTTGGTCAGTGCGTCCACGCCGAGCCGGAGCCCGGGCACCACCCGGGCGACGCCGCCCGTCTGCAGTGCGCGTCGGGCCGCTAGACCCACCGGTTGCGTCACCTGGGTGAGATACAGCGCTGGGGCGGCGGACTCGGCCATCCCGCGACCTATCGCGGTGACGAACGCCTGCCCATAGAAGGGCTCGTCGCTGTCACCGAGCGGCAGGCTGTTGATGACCAGGGTGGCTCCGATCGCGGGATCGTTGCCGACGGCTGCGACGCTGCGCCGCCAGATCTCGGGCTCGGCCAGGGCTGCCCCCGTCACGTCGAGCGGGTTCTGGGCATGGGCATAGCCGGGCAGCACCGCGTCCAGTTCGGCGATCGTGTGCTCGCCCAGCTCGGGCAGGTCGAGCCGGCCCTCGGCCAGGTCGGCGACGATGTCGCAGGCTCCCCCGGAGATTGAGATCACTCCGGCGCTCGGAGCCCGCAGGGGGCCGGTGTGGGCCGCCACCGACGCGGTGACCAGCATGTCCTCGATGGTGTCGACCCGGATCACCCCCAGACGATCCAGGACCGCACCGATCACCCGGTCGTCCCCAACCAGCGCACCGGTGTGTGAAGCCGCGGCACGCGCCGCCAGGTCGCTGCGGCCGGCCTTGAGCACCACGACTGCCTTGCCGGCGGCCTCGGCCCGTCGAGCGGCGGCGGCGAACACAGCCGGGTCGCGGATCGCCTCCATGAAGACCGCGATCGCCCGGGTGTCGGGTTCGTCGACAAGGTGATCGATCAGGTGGCCGACGGTGATCATCGCCTCGTTTCCGACGGTGATCACGTGCGAGAGTCCGATGTCGGCTAGCGCGGCGAAGTCCTTCATCGCCGCGCAGCTGGCCCCGCTCTGGGAGATCAGCGCCACCGGACCGGCTTCCACCGGCGGGTTGGCCAGCGCGATCGCCGGGATCCCCGCGGCCACATTGACATAGCCGAGCACGTTGGGTCCCAGCAGGGTCAGGTCCAGCTCCTGGCAGCGGGAGAGCAGGTCGTGCTGTGCCTGCCGTCCGTCGGCTCCCGCCTCGGCGTATCCGGAACTCAGCACCAGGACGCCGGAGGCGCCGGCCGCAGCAGCGTCCTGCAGAGCCGCGGGTACCGCAGCCTGCGGGACCATCACGAAGGCCACATCCACGGGGCGGCCCATGGATTCGGCCGCATCCCGACAGCTGGCGAACGTCGTTCTGCCGTGCACGCTCTCAGAGCGGGGGTTGACCAGGGCGGTGACCTCGCCCAGGCCCGCCGCGGCCAGGTTCGCGCTGATCAGCCGCGAGAAGGTGGACCGGTCGCTGGCGCCCACCAGCGCCAGGGTGCGGGGCCGCAGCAGGGCGGCAACCCGTTCGCGCGAAGTCGGGTCACTCATCGGCAGTCCTCGCGTCGGCAGTTCCAGCGTCGGCAGTTCTGGCGTCGGCAGGTCCAGCGTCGGCAGTTCCAGCGTCAGCGGCTCTGGAGTGCCCGGCCGGCTCCTCGCCAGAGCGCCTGCCCGCCTCGAATCTGCCCTGAGGCCGGGCGTAGGCGCCGGTGGCAAACGGTGAGGGGCCACCCGCCCCGGTCATGCCCGCGTCCACCGGCAAGACCACACCGGTGATGAGTTCGGCGTCGTCACTGGCCAGGAAGAGCGCGGCTCGCGCCAGGTCCTGGGGCTGTAGCGGACGATGCATGTACATCGAGGTGCGCAGGCCGGCCTCGGCCCCGGCGAGATCGGTGGCCCCACCAGCCACCAGATCCGCGGTCATCGCGCTGACCACCGCCCCTGGCACCAGGACGTTGCAGCGCACGCCGTGTTGGCGTAGCTCGGCGGCGACGCTGTTGGAGAGTCCGATGATCCCCGCCTTGACGGCGCTGTACACGTGCGGGCCGACGCCGCCCAGGAGCCCGGCCGGGCTGGACGTGGACAGGATCACGCCCCGTCCGGCAGGTTTCATCACCCGGGCGGCGTGCTTCATGCCCAGCAGCACCCCGCGCAGGTTGATCGCAATGGTCAGGTCTGCATCGGCGGTGTCGGTGAGATCGATCGGCCCCAGGGCGCCCATCACCGCGGCGTTATTGACCATGATGTCAAGACCACCGAAAAGCTCGACCGCGGTGTCCACCGCGGCGGCGAGCTGTTTCTCATCCGTGACGTCCGTGCGCCTGAAAACAGCTGTGTGCGAGCCATGGTCGGCGCAGATCCGATCGCCCAGAGACTGGCCTGCGTCGGTCTGCACGTCGGCGATCAGCACTCGAGCCCCGGCCTCGGCGAAGGCGCTGGCAATGCCGGCGCCGATACCGCTGGCGGCCCCGGTGACCACCGCCGTACGGCCGGCCAGTCGACCAGTCCGGACGGCTGCGAGACCGGTGTCGGCCTCCACCTCAGCCACCGACCGCGATCGATTTGGTCTCCAGGTACGCGGCAAATCCCTCGGGGCCCATCTCCCGGCCGATGCCGGACTGCTTGAACCCGCCGAACGGGGTGCCATAGGCCTGGGGTCGGCCGTTGATGCTCACCATCCCGGTACGGATTCGTCGGGCGATCGCCAAGGCGCGCTCGTCGTCACCGCTCCACACCGAGCCCGACAGGCCATACGTGGAGTCGTTGGCGATCCGGACGGCCTCGTCCTCGTCGCGATAGCCGATCACCGCCAGCACCGGCCCGAAGATCTCCTCCTGAGCCACCCGCATCGAGTTGTCCACGTCGGCGAGCACGGTGGGCGGGACGAACCAGCCGCCGCTGAGTTCGGCGGGCAGCTCGAGACGCTCTCCCACCACCACCCGGGCGCCCTCGTCGCGGCCGGTCTGCACGTAGCCGGTCACCCGGTCACGCTGACGACGGCTGACCATCGGCCCGATCATCGTTTCGGCCTGCATTGGATCGCCGACGCGTTGCGCCGCAACCGCATCCGCCAGTGCCGCCACGATCTCCGCCTCCCGGTGGCGAGGCACCAGGATGCGGGTCTGGGCGATGCACGCCTGCCCGTTGACCATGAGCGCCAACGGCAGCAGCGTCGGGATCACCTGATCCAGGTCCGCGTCGTCGCAGATGACGGCGGCGGATTTGCCACCCAGTTCGAGAGTGACCCGGGCGATCCGCGTGGCGCAGGAGGCCATGATCGCCTTCCCGGCGGCGGTACTGCCGGTGAAAGCCACCTTGTCCACCTGCGGATGGTCGACGAGGAACTGGCCGGCCTGGCGATCGCCGGGAACGACGCTGAGAACTCCGGGCGGCAGCCCGGCGTCCCCGAAGGCCTCGGCGAGGGCATAGGCGGTCAACGGAGTCTCGGGTGGTGGCTTGAGCACCACCGAGCACCCGGCGGCCAGAGCCGGAGCGCACTTGAGGCTCGGCGTCGACAGGGGACCGTTCCAAGGCGTGATGGCGGCCACCACCCCGACCGGTTCCTGGGTGACGATGCTGGTGTTCGTCCCGTCGCTGCGTCGCTCGTCGTAGGCGAAGTCGCGTGCCAGCCCGGCGTAGTACCGGATGTGCCGGATGGGGTTGGGCACGTGCGCCTTCTGGCTGAACCAGAGGGGGCAGCCGAGTTCGCTGGTGAGCAGCTCGGCCAGTTCTGGGGCTCGGGCCTCGAGCAGGTCCGCGGCACGCTCGAGCACGTGGCCGCGTTCGGCCGGCGAGGCATTGGCCCATACTCCGTCATCAAAGGTGGTGCGCGCATCGTTCACCGCGTGCTGCAGGTCCTCGGGCCCGGCCAGCGCGGCGGAGCCGACGAGCTCGCCGGTAGCGGGATTGCGGACCTCGACGGTCGCGCCGTCGCGCGCCGAACTCCATCGCCCGCCCACGAACAACGGGTGAGGTTGGGTGGACACCACTGTCTGCCTCCTCGACATCGAACTCGCCCGCCCGCCACGCCGGGTCACCGGCGGCGGATGGACGAGGCTTGCATTCGAGCGTGTTGTGCTGGAATGTAATCATGATAATGAAACGACGGAACTAAGCAAGGGCTCGAGAGGCCCGGAGATGAGGCGCGATGGTGCTGGGCGGAGGCGACCGGCGCGGCGCCGACTCGGAGTGGATCGAGCATGTGCCCCCGACGGACGACCTGGCCGCTCGGGTGCGTCGACTGGAGGAGGTCGATGCGGCCCGGGGGCACGTGGCCGCGTACGCCGCCGTCCTGGACGTGGCCGACCCCGACAGGGTGGCCGGCTTGTTCGCCGAGGACGGCCGGCTGTGCACGCGACGTGGTCAGAACGTGGGGCGCGAGGCGATTGCTGACTTCTATCGGCAACGCTCTGCCGAGGATGCCTCAGTCAAAAGACATTTCATCGCCAACACGCGTCTGGTCTGGCTTCGACCCGGCCTGGTGGGGGCCGCATCGCATTTCCTGTTCACGGCGCAGGGTTCGGATTCTGTCCTGGGGTGGGGGACCTATCGGGACGAGGTCAGGGTGGACGGGACGCGGTGCGAGTTCACCAGCAAGACGATCGTGCTCGAGGTGGCGACCACCCTGGGTCGCGGATGGGCAGCCAACCTCGGGTGAGCCGTGACTGGGCGTTCGGTGCGTCCGGCGCAGGGGTCTATTCGCGTGGCAACCCCAACGATCTGGCGATCAGCCCACGCTGGATATCGTTGGTGCCACCTCCGATCACATACATCGGGGCAAGCCGCAGCCCTGCCTCGAATCTTCCCTCCGCCAGGGCGCCCGGAGCGCCAGTGGACAGGGTGGCGGCCGGGCCGAGCAGGAGCAGAGCGACCTCGCCGAACTCCTCGGCCACGTCGCCGCCCAGTACCGCGGCCATCGCGGCCTGCCGAGCCTGCCCGCGCGCAGCGACTGGGGCAGCGGCTCCGCCAGTGAGTTTTCGAGTGGCCGCCAGCACGAGGCAGCGCGCCGCCTGCATCCGTGCGGCCAGCCTGGAAAGCTGGTCTCGCTGATGAGAGTCATTGCCGCCCAATAGGTCCGGGCGCTCGCGCACTAGTTCGAGTAGGTCATCGAGTTGGCTCAGCAGAGTGGCCACCACCCCGCCCATCACCACCCGCTCGGCCGCGAGGGCGTCGATGATCACCGTCCAACCGCCGTTCACCGGCCCGACCCGGGCAGCGTCCGTAACCCACACGTCGTCGAAGAAGACCGAGCAGGAGATCTCGCCGGAGAGTGCTTGGTGCCGCTGGACCTCGATCCCGGGTGTGTCCATCGGTACCAGCAGGATGGTGATGCCGGCCTGGCGCGGGGAGGCGTCGGGGTCGGTGCGGACCGCCAACCAGATGTGTGTCGCAGTGTGTGCCCTGGTGGTCCAGGTCTTCTGCCCGGTGATGAGCCAGCCGCCGTCGACCGGGCGGGCTCGGGTGCGCAGTGAAGCCAGGTCTGAGCCGGCCTCGGGTTCGCTGTACCCCAGACAGAAGGCCATCGTTCCCGCCCGCAGCAGGGGAAGGAACTCCGCTTGTTGGGCGGGGCTGCCATGGCGAGCGATCGAGTGGCCAAGCAGGGCAGAGGCACTCATGGCGCGATCCACCGGGCCGCCCGCGTACTTGAGCTCTTCGGCCAGCACCGCCTGCAGTTCGACCGGTGCGCCCCCGCCCCCCACCTGCGCCGGCCAGCCGAGGGAGAACCAGCCAGCCTTGTCCATTCGTTCACGCAAGGCCTCCGCGTCGATCACGCCGGTGCTGTCGCGCACCTCGTCGAGCATCGCGCGCACCTCGCCGCGGAACTCCTCGGCTGCACGTCCCAGGCCGAGGCCCGGCAGCCCGCGCACCAAAGCGAGAGTTGCTACGTCGGTGTGCTGGTTCTGGCTGGCGCGCAGGCGCACCTGATCGGCGTGCACGGCCCGGAAGGTCCACGGGGCTTCGTGCTCGGTGAAATAGCCGATGGCGCCGAGCGTGTGCTGAGCCGCATAGTGCACGCCCACTGCGTGATCGCTGGCGAAGCGGATGGCCAGCTCGGACCGTAGTGGGAAATCCATTGTGGTCGAAGGGAATCCATCGCCAATGTGATGGTCGGCGTAGCGAGCCAGGAGATCTGCGACCAAGGACCACCCGGCGTCCAGGTCGATCTGCGCCTGGGCCACCCGCTGCTGTACCGCGCCGAAGGCCCCGATGACGCGGCCGAACTGTTGGCGCACCTGGGCGTGTTCCACCGCGAGTGTGTGGGCACGCTCTGCCGCCGCGAGCATCCGCACCGCGAGCCCGAGGCGATACAGGTGCAGCGCATAGCGCACCTGCTCAACCGACCAGGCCAGCTCCCGCCCGGCTGGAGCCGTCGTCTGGCCGGCCTCACCTGCGTCCGAAACCACATGTGCCCGGCCCCAGTTCGGTACCGCCAGCCCGCCGACAGGCTCGAGATCGCCGATCGGGTAGAGGACCGCTCGGCCGCTGGCGGGTTGCAGGTGCAGCAGGTGAGTCGGCCGACCGGCCACCTCCACCAACTCGTCGTGCCGTACCTGTGGGCCGTCGTGCACGCTGAGGACCACCCTGATCTGGCCGCGTGCCACCTGGTCGCAGAGGTCGTCCTGCCCGCTGAGCGCGGCGAGGTGGGCCAGCACGTATCCGTCGACGATCGGCAGTGGACAGGCCCGCAGCCCGAGCTCGCGCACCGCTGCGGCCAGGTAGCCCAGTTCGCCGGCGCCTCCCAGGTCGAACCAGCCCTGGTCGACGGCCCGATCCCACAGCGGCGGCAACTGGGCGGTCTCTGCGCAGGTGGCGTCGGCCCAGCCCGCCTGATCCAGGGTCCCGGCAACCGATGCCGCGAAGTCCTGTGTCTCGGAATCGAGGAACTGCATGATCGACCTGCTCACGCCGGGTCCTGATAGAAGGGCAGACCGGCATGGGGCAGGACCGCGTCCCCGCCATCGATCACCAGGGTGGCCCCATTGATCCTGCGGGCGCCCGGGCCCGCGAGGAAGACCGCGGCTGCGGCCACGTCGTCCGCGGTCGTGGCGATTCCGGCCGAGGAGCGGGAGACCAGCCGGGCCAGCGCGGCGGCTTGGTCTCCGCCCACCAAGCGGGTGGACAGCGCGGTGGCGACTCCGCCGGGTGCCACCCCGTTGATCCGTAGCCCCGAGGGCGAGATCTCCACTGCCACAGACTCGACCAGGCCGCGCAGGGCATGCTTGGCCGCGGTGTACGCGTGGGGGCCAAGTCCGCCGTGCACTCCGGCCACGCTCCCGGTCACCACGATGCTGCCCCGGCCCAGCGGCCGCATCGCGCGGACGGCGTGCTTGATCGTGAGGTAGTTGCCGGTCAGCAGCAATTCGAGGGTGTCGTCCCAGTCGGCTCGCGTGGTGGTCTCGATGCTGCCGGTGACACCCGTGGCGCCGGCATTGGCGAACACCGCGTCCACCCGCCCGAACTTCTCCAGCGCTGCGTCGACGGCCTCGACGATGTCGTCCTCGCAGCGCACATCGACGCGACGGTCGATGGCAGCCTCCCCGAGTCCGTCTGCCACGGCCCGCGCCGCATCCTGATCGACGTCGGTGACCAGGATCTGCCCACCGTGGCTGGTCCACTGGGCTGCGATGGCGGCTCCGATGCCGCTTCCCCCGCCGGTGACAATGGCGACCGGCGGGTGTCCGGCATCGTCGGTGGCAGCCCCGGGGGTGGGGATCGGACTGGTCATCAGGCAGGCCCTCCGCTGGGCACTCGGGCCGGACCGACATGCCAGCCAATCGCACGAGTGCGAACCGTCGCTTCATTACGTAGATTGATTATAAGCAATTTTGTGGCGCTTATCCATGGGGGAGGCGAACGTCACGGGCGGCGGGCGACGCGGCGTAGCTACTGGCGTAGTCTCCAGGGATGGCTGGAAAGTCCGCACGTGAATGGTCTGACCTGAGCAGGCGCCAGAAGGCGCTCGTCGTCCTGCTGGGCTCGGTCCAGTTGGCCCTGGCGGTCTCAGCGTGGGCGGATCTGGCTCGCCGTCCGGCCGAAGAGGTGCGCGGCTCGAAGCGGGTGTGGGCCGGTCTCATCGCGATCAACTGGTTCGGGCCTCTGGGGTACTTCGGATACGGCGTGCGCCGGGACTGAAGGGCGGTTGTCGGCTACCGGCGTCTCTCGCGGGACGCCCGATCAGATCGTGCTTGCTGCACCAGATGGGAGGGCGGTCCGATGAACCTGGACCGGTTCAGCGTGGCCACCGTCAACCTGTACAACCTGAACCTGCCCGGTCTGCCTTTGTACTCCGACCGGGACGGCTGGTCTCGCGAGCAGTACGAGGCCAAGATCGCCTGGACGGCAAGGGCTCTTGCCGGGCTCGACGCCGACATCGTCGGGCTTGAGGAACTCTGGCACGCCGAGGCGCTGGACGCGGTGCTGCAGGCCGGCGGGCTCAGCGACTACGACCTGCTCGCCGAACCCGCCACCGGCGGACGGATCGTCTGCGCTGCCCTGGTGCGCAAGGGACTCCTCGTGCCAGGCACCGCTCGATGGATCGAGGACTTCCCGGACAGCTTCATCCTGCGGACCACCGGTGAGGATCCCCAGACTCCCGAGATCGCGGTGCAGATAACCGGTTTCAGTCGGCCGGTGCTGCACTTCGAGGTGTCGCTTCGCGGCGACCAGCCCGCCACCCAGGTCTACGTCTGCCATTTCAAGTCCAAGGCCCCATCCCCGGTGTACCGCCAGGACTGGTTCCGAGCCGACATCGACCGCTACCGCCCGCACTCCACGGCACTGGGCTCGGCCATCTCCACGATCCGCCGCACCGCCGAGGCGACCGCGCTGCGCCTGCTGCTCACCGAGCAGATGAAGGGAACGGTCACTCCGGTGATGGTCCTGGGCGATCTCAACGACGGGCAGCACTCCAACACCCTCAACATCCTCACCGAGCAGCCTCGATACCTCGTCGGAGAGTCGCGCGGCGGCGTCGACGTCGGCCTGTACACGGCGCAGACGCTGCAGGAGTACCGCGACACCCGGGATGTCTACTACACCCACGTCCACCAGGATCTGCGCGAATCCCTCGACCATGTGCTGGTCTCGGAGCAGTTCTACGACAACAGCTATCGACGGCTGTGGCTCTTCGACGGCCTGACCATCACCAACGACCACCTCAACGAGACCGAGCCGGCCGAACACAAGCGCCTGGGCACCACCGATCACGGGCTGGTACGGGTCCGGTTCCGGCACAGGCCGGCCCGGCAGGGGTGACAGGCACACAGGAGAGGCGAGCAGGGCGCGCGAGCAGGGGGAGGGCCGAGCACGGGATGAGTGGCGCAGGGGTGGCGGCAGAGCAGGGGTGAACCGAGCAGGGGGCGAGCATCAGGGCGGGGGTAAGACCAATAGGCCCACGAGCGCCCACGCCGGCAGCGGGGGCAACTACGCTGACCGCCAAACGCGGGCGCGGTTGTGTCCGCACGACTTCATCCCGCGCCCAGCGGGTGAGCGAGGCGAGGAGAAGCTCATGGACGCCGATGTCATCGTCGTGGGTGCCGGCCTTGCCGGACTGACCTGCGCACGCCACCTGGAGAAGGCCGGCCTGAGCGTGCACGTCCTGGAGGCCGGCGATCAGGTCGGGGGGCGCGTGCGCACCGACCAAGTCGATGGCTACCTGTGCGACCGCGGATTCCAGGTACTCAACCCCGCATACCCGGCGGTCGGCCTGGAACTGGACCTGCCCGCGCTGCGGATGCGGATGTTCGGCCGGGGGCTGGGAGTGCGGCGGTCGAATCGCATCGTCACCTTGCCCCGGCCGTCCACCCTGTCGGACCTGCTCGACCTGCTGCGCACCCCGTACGCCAACCCCAAGGGACTCTTGGACCTGGGCACGCTACTTCGCTGGTTGTCCCCGGCGCTCGGACGGGTCCCCGCGGTGCTCGACGCACCGGACGCCGGCATCCGGGACTCGCTCGACCAGGCACACATCGGCGGCGCCCTGCGCCGCGAGGTGCTCGAACCGTTCCTGGCGGGTGTCCTGCTGGAGCGCGATGGAACGACCTCGGCCAACTTCGCCCGGCTCCTCCTGCGGATGTTCGTCCGCGGAACCCCAGGCCTGCCCGAGGAAGGGATGGGCGCGGTGCCGGCACAACTGGCGAGCACGCTGCGAGAGCCGATCCGGACCGGGGTCACGGTGCGTGCGGTGACCCTGCGCCGGCCCGGTTTGCAGGTGGACACCCTCACCGACTCACGGCGGGCTCGTGCGGTGGTGATCGCCACCGACGGGCGTACCGCCGCGGGCCTGCTGGGTCAGCACGCCGAACCCGGCAAGGGCGTGGTCACCTGGTGGTTCGCCGGTGACGTCGACCCCGCCGCTGACAGATATCTCGTCGTGGACGGCCGACGTCGACGTCGCGGCCCACTGGTCAACGCCGCGGTGATATCAGCGACCCAACCCAGCTACGCCCCTGCCGGGCGTCAACTCGTCCAGGCCAGCGCGCTGCTGGGCGAAGCCGGTACCGACGACGCGCTCGTCCGCCGACAGGTGGGTGATCTGCTGCAGCTGGACTCCACCAGGTGGGAGCTCATCTCCCGCAACGAGATTCCCTACGCGTTACCCCACCAGCCTGCGCCGCTGACCCTGCGCCGCCTCGGGCGCCTAGCGCAGCTCCAGCCGCACCGGCAGCACCATCGGGGTCGAGCGGCCCGAGGGCGGCGCCGGCATGCGCGGCAGGCGCGCGATCTGGCCGCTCAGCACCGAATCGTTCCTGGCATTCCCGGTCGAGCCGG
>JBKECN010000044.1:0-60725 GCA_047974565.1 Actinomycetales bacterium | reverse complement strand
TCCAGTCGCCGGGGATTCCGGCCGCCTCCGCGGCGCGGGCCACCTCCGGATCGTCCGGGTCAAGGAAGCAGGCACGTTGCGCCTGGTAGAGGTCGTGTTCGTTCTCCACCGAGGCCGCCTCCAGCACCTTGTCCGCGTCGTAGAGAACCAAGCCGATATACCGCAAACGTCCGACGCAGGTCTCGGAGCAGACGGTCGGAATCCCGACCTCGATCCGTGGATAACAGAAGGTGCACTTCTCGGCCTTGCCAGTCTTGTGGTTGAAGTAGACCTTCTTGTAGGGGCAGCCGGTGACGCACATGCGCCATCCGCGGCAGCGGTCCGGGTCCACCAGGACGATGCCGTCCTCCTCGCGCTTGTAGATCGCACCCGACGGGCAGGATGCGGCACAGGCGGGGTTGAGGCAGTGTTCACAGATCCGCGGAAGGTAGAACATAAAGGTCCGCTCGAACTCGAACTGGACCTTGTCCTCGATACCTTTGAGCATCTGGTCCCGGACAGCATGCTCGCGGGAGCCGCCCAGGTCGTCGTCCCAGTTGGCGGACCAGGAGACGTTCATCTTCTTCCCGGAGATGAGCGAATACGGTTGTGCCACTGGGAAGTTCTCTTGGGCGGGAGAGTTGATCAGAGTCTCGTAGTCGTAGGTCCAGGGTTCGTAGTAGTCCTCGATGGAGGGCAGTTTGGGATTGGAGAAGATCGTGGCCAGTTTCGCGAAGCGGCCACCGCCCTTGAGGGTGAGTCGTCCGCGGCGGTTCAGCATCCAGCCGCCCCGCCATTCGTCCTGGTTCTCGTACCCGCGTGGATAGCCCAGCCCCGGGCGGGTTTCCACGTTGTTGAACCAGACGTACTCGGTACCGGCCCGGTTGGTCCAGGCCTGCTTGCAGGTCACCGAGCAGGTGTGGCATCCGATGCACTTGTCGAGGTTCATGACCATGGCCATCTGGGCCATCACGCGCATCTCGTCACCGCCCTTCCAGGTTGGTGCGGCATTGGCATTTCGAGTGGCTCGTCACCCCGCGCATCACCGGCTCCCTCAGTACTCCACGGCGCTGACTCGCTTGCGGATCATCGTGACCTCGTCGCGGTTGTTGCCGGTCGGCCCGATGTAGTTGAAGAAGTAGGAGAGCTGGGCGTACCCGCCGATGATGTGACTGGGTTTGATCAGGATTCTGGTCAGACTGTTATGAATCCCGCCGCGCTTACGGTCCCGCTCGGTGAGCGGCACGTCGATCAACCGGTCCTGGGCATGGTGCATGTAGACCGTGCCTTCGGGCATCCGGTGCGAGACGATCGCCCGTGCCGCCACCACGCCGTTGCGGTTGACCGCCTCGATCCAGTCGTTGTCCCGCACGCCGATCTTTGCCGCATCCCGGTCGCTCATCCAGATCGACTGTCCGCCACGGGACAACGACAGCATGAAGAGGTTGTCCTGGTACTCGGAGTGGATCGACCACTTGTTGTGCGGGGTCAGGTATCGCACGCTCACCCCGAGTTCGGTCACCTCTCCCAGCGGGGTCTCGCCGAAGAGCTTGGTCATGCTCAGCGGTGGGCGGTACACCGGCAGCGCCTCTCCCATGCCCAGGATCCAGTCGTGGTCGAGGTAGAAGTGCTGCCTGCCGGTCAGCGTATGGAAGGGCTTCCTACGTTCGATGTTGATCGTGAACGGGCTGTACCGTCGCCCGCCGGACTCCGACCCCGACCATTCCGGGGAAGTGATCACCGGCACCGGAGCCACCTGGGTGTCGGCGAAGGTGATCTGCTTGCCCTCGTGCTCTGCGGACAGGTCCGCCAGCCGGCACCCGGTGCGCTTCTCCAGGAAGCCGAAACCGTGGGTGGCCAGGTGCCCGTTGGCCGTGCCGGACAGATGCAGGATGGCGTCGGCGACCTGTACATCGGTGGTCAGGTCCGGCTGCCCGGCTCCCGCCCCGCTCCGTACCACCCCGTTGCGCCGACGCAGGATCTCGACCTCGCGGGCGACGTCATAGGCCACCCCCTTGGTGAGCATCCCGGCCTTCTCCAGCAGCGGCCCCAACGAGGTCATCTTCTCGTACACCGCGGGATAGTCGCGTTCGGTGACCACCAGCGCGGGAAGGGTTTTGCCCGGCACCGGCTCCACTTCTGGAGGCAGGTCCGGCCGGTCCGGATCGGGACGCCAGTCCCGCACTCGCCCATGGACCGTGGCCATCGCCTCGGGTGTGTCGTGCCACAGCGGCTTGGCCACCACGTCCCGGCGGGTGCCCAGGTGGTCGACCGCCAGGTCGGAGAAGATCTTGGCCACGGTCTTCCAGGCGTCCCAATCGGTACGGGTCTGCCAGGGTGGCGCGATCGCCGGGTTGAACGAGTGCACGAAGGGGTGCATATCGGTGGTGTTGAGGTCGTGCTTCTCGTACCAGGTGGCCGCCGGCAGGATCACGTCCGCGAGCATCGTGGAACTGGTCATCCGGAAGTCGATCGTGGTGAGCAGGTCGAGTTTGCCCTGCGCCGCCTCCTCGGGCCAGGCGACGGTGGCCGGTCGCTTGCCCGGCGGCGCCTCCTGAGCTCGGGCGGAGCTGTCGGTCCCCAGCAGGTGACGCAGGAAGTACTCATTGCCCTTGGCCGAGGAGCCGAACAGGTTCGCCCGCCACAGACTGAGGATCCGGGGATGGTTCTGGGGCGCCTCGGGATCCTCCACGGCGAAGGACAACTCCCCGTCCTGCAACTGCCGGACCACGTACTCGGCCGGCTCCAGGCCCGCCTGGGCCGCCTCGTCCGCCAGCGCCAGGCTGCTGCGGCTGAACGTCGGATAACTCGGCGTCCACCCCAGCCGGACCGACTGCGCGAGCAGGTCCATCACCGTACGCCCGGCGAAAACCCCCGTGCCGGAATCAAGATCGTCCGCGGTGAAGGTGTCGTACCGGTACTGGGACGAGTTCACGTACCAATAGGCGGTCTGGTTCATGTGCCGCGGCGGCCGGTTCCAGTCCAAGGCGAACGCCAGATGCTGAAAGCCCATCAGCGGCCGCACCTTCTCCTGGCCGACATAGTGCGCCCAGCCGCCACCGTTGCGCCCTTGACACCCGGTGATCGTGGTCAGCACGAGCATCGCTCGGTAGGTCTGGTCGGAGTGGAACCAGTGGTTGGTGCCCGCACCCATGAGGATCATTCCCCGGCCTTGGGTGTCGATCGCATTGCGCGCCCACTCCCGGGCGATCCGGATCACCTGCTCGGCCGGCACCGAGGTGATCGCCTCCTGCCAGGCCGGTGTGGCCGGGACGGAGGGGTCCTGGTAATCCTGCGGCCAGGAGCCCGGCAGGCCTGGCCGGGCGACACCGTACTGGGCCAGCATGAGATCCAGCACGGTGGTGACGAGTTGCCCGGCGATCCGGCGCACCGGCACCCCGCGACGCACGTAACGCACGGTGCCGTCGGCACTGTCGAATCGCGGCAGTTGAACCTCGACGCCGGCACCGCCGCCTCCGCCGTACACGCTCAGCGCCGGGTCGACGTCTCCCAGGTCGAGATTCCACCGGCCCTGGCCCTCGTCGCCGAATCGGTATCCGAGTGATCCGTTCGGAATCACCACCTCACCGGTGACCGAGTCGATGACGGCGGGCTTCCACATCGAGTTCTCGCTGTCCCGCTCGGCACAGTCGTCGATATCCCCCGCGACGAGGAACTTGCCCGGCCGCCAGGCAGAGCCGTCGGGCATAGCGGTGAGAGTGACGAGAAATGGCAGGTCGGTGAACTGCTTGGTGTAGTCGGCGAAGAAGGGCTCCACCGTGGTGGAGAAGTGCTCGGTGAGGATGACATGCCCCATCGCCATCGCCAGCGCCCCATCGGTGCCCGGGGCGGCCGCCACCCACTCGTCGGCGAACTTGACGTTCTCCGCGTAGTCGGGTGCCACCGCGACGACCTTCTGCCCGCGGTAGCGGGCCTCAGTCATCCAGTGCGCGTCCGGCGTCCTGGTCAAGGGGACGTTGGAACCCCACATGATGAGGTAGCCGGCATCCCACCAGTCGCCGGACTCCGGGACGTCGGTCTGGTCCCCGAACATCTGCGGAGAGGCGTTGGGCAGATCGGCGTACCAGTCGTAGAAGGAGAGCATCGGCGCGCCGATCAGTTCGAGGAACCGGGCACCGGAGGCGTAACTGACCGGGGACATGGCCGGGATCGGGCTGAACCCGGCGATCCGGTCCGGACCCCACCGCTTGACCGTATAGACGTGGGCGGCCGCAACGAGTTCCGCCGCCTCCTGCCAGCTCGCCCGGACCAGGCCGCCCTTGCCGCGGGCCGACTTGTACCGCGCGGCCTTGTCCGGATCCTGCACGATCTGGCTCCAGGCGACCACCGGATCGCCGCATTCCTGCTTGGCCTGGCGGTACATGTCCAGCAGCACGCTGCGTACGTAGGGGTAGCGAATCCTGGTGGGCGAGTACGTGTACCAGGAGAAGGCCGCCCCCCGTGGGCATCCCCGAGGCTCGTACTCCGGCCGGTCGGCACCGGTGGGCGGGTAGTCGGTCTGCTGCGCCTCCCAGGTGATGATGCCGTCCTTGACGTACACCTTCCAGGAGCACGAGCCGGTGCAGTTGACTCCGTGCGTGGAGCGGACCACCTTGTCGTGGGCCCACCGGTCCCGGTAGAACGAGTCGCCCTGACGGCCACCGGACAGGTAGAGGCTGCGACGATCGTTGGAGATCTTCGCCGGAGTGAAGAAGCGACGGGTCCCGACCAGCAGCGAGCCGAGTGGCCCGTCCACCGCGGGCGCGGAGCCGGATGCGTCACCAGAGCCTGCAGCAGCCATCATGAACTCCCTTGTGAGTCGTCACCGGCCGGCCTGCGCCCGGAGTCGAATGCCTTGCGAACCACGTGCGCGACACACTCGGTGGGCCCGACGAAAGGCTCCAGGCTGACGGACAGGTCGGTCTCCCCCAGCGCCTCCAGGGCCCCGCGGATCAGGCCCCGGTGCACCCCGCACACCACTTCGGGACGGTCCCGAGCCAGGGCGAGGAAGGGGCAGTTGGTCAGCCGGAGCGCGACGTGCCGTCCTCCCTGATCGGTCTCGATCTCGCTGGTGTAGCCCCAGTCCACAAGCGCGTCGAGGGTGCGGCCCACATTGACCAGGAACTGCCCGGGGGTGCTCGACGCGCGGGCACCCGACCTGTCGATCCGCGTCGAGGACCACATCCACCCGGCCTGCTCGGGCGTCATCCCCGCCGCCGAGTTCCCCGGCCACGAGTTGGCCAAGAGCTCGGCCAATGCCTGGAAGGCCATCGCCGATCCGGCCTGGCCCGGCGGCTCGAGCGTGCCGGGGTTGACGTAGTACTCCTTGCGCGGACGCCCGGCCCGGGCTGTGCGCTGGGCGCGGGTTCCGAGAATGCCCGCGCCCACGAGCTGATCGAGATGAAAACGAGTGGTGGTCACGTGCAGGCCGAGTTCGCCGGCCAGTTCGACGGCGGTCATGCCTTGAACCAGGTCGTCCGGGCGCGGGTCCGAGACCTGCGCCTCGTCGGTCGCATCCGGTCCGGCGCCGCCTCGCCCGCCGGTGCCGCCCAGCCGTCCGGTGCCGCCCAGGCCGGCGTCCCACTCGCCGTCCTGGTGGGCGCGTGCGGTACCTGCCGGGGAGGTGGGCGGGACCGCCCGCAGATGCCCTCCGGCCCGCTCGTCAGCCGCTGCACGGGCATACGCGACCAGCAGATCCACGATCCGGCGGCGCACCGGTGACATGAGCAACTCGGCGCCCTCGCCGGGCTGTCGATCGTCGCCCGATGCGCCGGGCCTCGCCTGAGTGGGCACTCTCCCCGTCCTTCGCGTGTGGATCGCGGCGGAATGACTACCGCCGACTATTTACCGGAACTTCTGCGTTCAACCTGACTCTAGCGACCGCGGCTGACAAGGGCCACCGCGCGTCCACGCCAGTCGCTGACGGTCTCGTCCGGCCATGGCACAGGGCCAGGTTGGTGCCATAACGCCCACGCGGGTGCAGATCGCCACGCAGCCTAGAAGCACTGCCGGAGCTCGGGGATCTTCACGGATCGCGAGCGCAGCGCACGTTCCACTCATTTACCGGAGTACGATCCGGCAAATAGGGAGCGAAGGGTCGTCCCGCGACGCGACATCGAGCGCAGGAGGCATGCGGATGAGCAGCACGGACAGGGTTCGCAGCGGCGGTGAATGGCTCCGGGAGTGGGATCCGGAGAACGAACAGACCTGGGACAGCCGACTCGCCTGGCGGACCCTGTGGGTGACCACGACAGCGCTGACCTTGTGCTTCGTGGCCTGGTTCCTCCCGAGCGCGATCGTGCCCAAGCTCAACGCGCTCGGCTACACCTTCTCCTCGACCCAGTTGTACTGGATGGCGGCCATGCCGGGGCTGGCCGCCGGGCTGTTCCGGCTGGTCTGGATGGTGCTGCCGCCCATCCTGGGTACCCGCAAGATGGTCACCCTCACCACTCTGCTGCTCATCCTGCCCACCCTGGGCTGGGCGGTCCGGGTGCAGCAGCCGACGGCGCCCTACTGGGAACTCATGGTCCTGGCCTTCCTCGCCGGAATCGGCGGCGGGGCCTTCTCCGGGTTCATGCCAAGCACCTCCTATTTCTTCCCCCGCCGGATGCAGGGCACCGCGCTCGGCCTACAGGCCGGCATCGGCAACTTCGGTGTCTCCCTGGTGCAACTGCTCACCCCGTACCTCATCTCGATCTCCCTGCTGGGCATTCTCGGTGGCAGTCAGGAACTGTCGGTGCCCGGGCAGGCGTCCCGACAGGTCTGGTACCAGAACGCCTCGTTCGTGTGGATCCCGCTGTGCGTGGTGGTCGCGATCGTGGCCTGGGTGACGCTGAAATCCGTTCCGGTGAAGGCGAACATCCGCCAGCAGTTCGACATCTTCGGCAACGTGGACACCTGGCTGATGACACTGCTCTACATCATGACCTTCGGCACCTTCTCCGGCTTGGCCGCGCAGTTCGGTCTGCTGATGTCCAACCTGTACGGCACCGGCAACGCCGAGATCATCCAGGGCACCGGAGCCACCGCCCAGGTGCTCGTCCAGGGATACTCCGTCCCCGACCCGGTGGCCTACGTCTTCCTCGGCCCGCTGGTGGGAGCCGGTGCCCGGGTCGCGTTCTCCCCGCTGACCGACCGGATGGGCGGAGCGATCTGGACCCTCGTCTCGGGCGTCGGCCTGATCGGCTCCATCGCGTACACCGTGCCTGCGCTCACTCCCGATCTCTCGTCCGCGGCGGCCCTGCGGGGGGACTTCAACCAGTTCCTGTGGGGAATGCTGGCGATCTTCCTCTTCTCCGGAATCGGCAATGCCTCGACCTTCAAGCAGATGCCGATGATCTTCGAGCGCCGCCAAGCGGGCGGCGTGATCGGCTGGACGGCAGCGATCGCCGCCTTCGGCCCATTCTTCTTCGGGGTGGGCGTCACCACGCTGGGCCCGACGGTCTTCTACCTCATCGGCATCGCCTGGGCCGTGATGTGCGTGATCATCACCTGGATTCGCTACGCCCGTCCCGGAGCTCCGAAGAAGTCGTAACCCGGGCTCAGGGCCCGCCAGGAAATTTACTGCTGCGTTCACTAATTCACTGGCCGGGCCCTCAGTGGCTGAGCCGCACCGGAATGCGCCGACGGCCGAAGTCTCCCGCAGCGGCACCGAACCTGCCCGGCAACCCCGCTCCGCAGTCTCGGCAACGACCGGAGGCGTCGAGACGGTACTCGTTCACCACGTACCGGTCTCGTTCGATCACCGCAGATCCGCAGCCCGGGCAGTGGGTGATCTCACCGTCCGGGTGATGCACATTGCCGCAGTAGACGAATCGCAGCCCGGCGGCCAGGGCGAGGTCGCGGGCCCGCAGCAGGGTTGAGATTGGGGTGCGCGGCACCTCACGCATCCGGTGGTCGGGGTGAAAGGCCGTAAGGTGATGCGGCACATCGGTTCCCAGTTCGGCGGCGACCCAGGAGAACATGGCCCGCAACTCGGCGTCGGAGTCGTTGTGCCCGGGGATGAGCAGGGTGGTGATCTCCAGCCAGCAGTCGGTCTCGTGCCGCAGATACCTGAGCGTGTCCAGCACGGTGGCCAGCCGCCCGCCGGTCACCCGGGAGTAGAAGGAGTCGGTGAACCCTTTGAGGTCGACATTGGCGGCGTCCATTACCGCGAAGAGGTCGTGACGCAGCTCGGGTCCGGCGTAGCCGGCGGTGACCGCGACCGTGCGAATCCCCTGCTGGTGACAGGCGAGCGCCACGTCGATGGCGTACTCGGCGAAGATGACCGGGTCGTTGTAGGTGAAGGCCACACTGCCGCAGTCCCATTCGCGAGCGGTACGGGCCAGGTCCGCGGGTGTTGCGGCATCGGCCAGACGATCCTGCTCGCGGGAGGTGGAGATGTCCCAGTTCTGGCAGAACTTACAGCCGAGGTTGCAGCCGGCAGTGCCGAACGACAGCACCGACGTGCCTGGGTGGAAGTGATTGAGGGGTTTCTTCTCGATCGGGTCGATGCAGAACCCGGATGACCGACCATAGGTGTCCAGCACCAGCCGGTCCCGTTCGCGCATCCGGACGTAGCAGAAGCCGCGTTGCCCCTCGCGCAGTCGGCACTGACGCGGGCAGGCGTCGCATTGGATCCTGCCGTCCGGCAACTGTTGCCAATAGCGTGCGGGGTGGGCGGTCATGGCTGCTCGTGGAACTCAGTGACCGAGTACCTGCTCAGGATGATGTCCTCATGCCAGAAGGCCTGGTCAAGACCGGCTTTGCGTTTGAGTTCGACCAGGAAGTGGCTCGGCTCGGGGATCTTGGCCCACACCTGCGGCAGGAAGGTACTGCGGTGGGAGCCGAATTCCAGCAGCACACCGTCCACACCCGGCCGTAGTTCTTCGCCCACCTCACGTTGGGAACGGCCGCTGATCGGCTCGAGCCGGGACAACACCGAGACCCCGATCCGCAGTCGCGATCCCTCGGCCGGCTGCAACGGCGGGAAACGCCGATCCCGGAACGCCGCCGCGAGCGCGTTCTGCTGCACGTCGATGCCCAGTGCGCGACGCGGGACGATGGTGCCGATGCAGCCGCGCAACCGGCCGTCCAGCGTGAGGGTGACGAAGCAAGCCCCCGGCTGGTCGAGCCAACTGCCTCGCCGCCAGGCCCGGCTCACCGGCTGGCTCGCGCCGGCCCGGGCGCCCGGGTCCGGTTCGGGGACTCTGATGGCGTCCAAGCGGGCCTGGATGACGGCCCGGGCCAAGGTGAGCAGGGTCGGGCCGGCATCGACCGGCAGGTCAACCGTCGAAGGCGACGGCGGCATAGCCGACCACCCTCCTTCGGTCGCCCCCGGTGTCCCCGGAGTTGCAGACCCGCACCACCCGCGGCCGGGCACCCACCCGCCGAGCCTGGACGAGCAATCCGTTGGCCGGGGTCGCGCCGCACGCCTGCTGATGCGTCAACGGACCACCCAGACCGCCGATCTGCTCGATCGTCGCGGCGTCGACCTGACGAGCCCGCTCGTACGGCAGGTAGTGGGACAGGTCCGAACTGATCACCAGAGCGGTAGCGGGCTCGGTCCAGAGTGCGTCGATGATCTGCGCCACGGCCTCGGGCGAGACCCGACCGACCGCCAACGGGATGACCTCCACCTCACCCAGGGTCCGTTGGAGGAAAGGCAGGTGCACTTCGATCGAATGCTCGTCCGCATGCGCGGCGGCCGAATCGACGAGAGCGGGTAGTCGCGAGCGGATCTCGGCATCGACCTGCGGAACCGGGAGCAAGCCGAGCGGGCTCTGCATGGCACGCGCCTGTGGCAGGGCGACGCCGTCCAGGCGCACCCGGTGGCAGGGGCCCAGCAGCAGCACCCGGGTGATCGCAGGATTGGCCAGCGCCAGTTCTGCATAGCCCGCCGCCGCAGTGGATCCGGAGTAGCGGTACCCGGCGTGGGGTAGCAGCCAGGCCGGGCCACGCCCAGCCGGGCTGGGGCGGACACCACGAGCGCTTGCCGAATCCTCACCGGTCGCCTCGACGGAGGCTGCCGAAACCAGGGAGTCGACCACCCGAGCCAACTCGAAGGGGTCCTCCGGGTAGAAGAAGCCGGCCACGGCGGCCGGCCGGACATCCCGCACCCGGCCATTGTCCACCACAACCTGGACGGACGAAACGCCCGGCGGGTGACAGCTTCCCAGGCCGGGATGTTCGGGCCGATGGGGTCTGCCGCCAGTCGCGCCAGGAGTTGGGCGTCACGTTCGGCCGCCCCGTCCCGTCAAGCGGGTACCCGGCCGGTCGGCACGTCCGGCGGTGAACACATTGGAGGCATGCAGATGGCATACGTCAGTACGGATCCGACGACCTTCGGCTCCCGCCCACCGGTCCTGGTCCGGGCGGCCTTGGCCGCGGCACGGCGGGTCTCCGGCGAGGACCTGGACACCCTCGGCGCAATGGCACACCGGCAGGGCGTGCTATTGCCGTGGATGCTCCTGGAGGCGGGCACGATGCGGATGAAGAGCGTCCTTCCCGGGGAGCTGGCGGAGCTGGTGGTCTTCGTCGTCGCCAACCGGCTGGGCTGCTCCTGGTGCATCGACTACTCCAGTGCCCGATGGGAGTGCAGTGGTCTGGACCCGAGCAGACTCGAGGCCGCGGCCCGCTGGCGGGAACGGCCTGAGGCGTTCGACGCCACCTCGCTGGCCGCCTTCGCCTTCGCCGAGGCGGTGTGCGCGGATCCACTCGAAGACACCAGCATGCTGGCCGCCACTCTTGGTGAACTGGTGGGTGAGCAGGGGGTGGTCGAAGTGGCCTACTGGGCGGCCCTGGAGAATCTGCGTTCCCGGTTCAACGCCGCTCTGGGCCTGACCAGCCAGGGCTTCGCCGACAGGTGCCGACCGGTGACCCGGGCCTGACGATCTGACGGCGCGGCCTGACGCTCTGTCGGCGCGGCCTGTCCACGTCGTCGGGCCGGGTGTGCAGGTCTACCCGGCGTAGCGGTCCACCTTGGCCGGCGCGAGCACGGCATGCACACCGACGATGAGGCCGTCGCGCACCGCGAAGGAGTACACCCCGACCGCCGGCTGGCCGGTCTGTGCCTGCGGTGAGCGCATCAGGACGCCGGGTTGGCCGTTCACCAGGACTTGGTCGACGGTGAGTTCCGGGGTGGACATCCGGGTGCCCAGGCCGAGCAGGAAGCGAGAAACCTCGGCACCGAGCATCGGCCTGCGGGCGGCGAAGACGTCACCGCCACCGTCGCTGACCATCACCACATCGGGTGCCAGCAGTCTGGCCAGTCCTCGGGCGTCGCCCGTCGCCAGCGCCGCGCCCAGCTGATCGAGCAAGAGCAGGGCTGGCTCGACGGCGATGGTCTCGGGCGGGTCGGCTGCCCGTACCCGCGCCCGCGCCCGCGAGGCGTACTGGCGGGCCGCCACCAGGCTGCAGCCGAGCACCTCGCTGACGGTGACGAAGGGAACCTGCAAGACGTCGTGCAGGACGAAGGCGACGCGTTGTTCGGGGGACAGCTCGTGCAGGACGACCAGGAAGGCCATCCGCACGCTCTCGTCCAGCTCCACCACCAGGGCCGGGTCCTGTCCCGGGGTGACGCCGGGTAGCGGGTGGCCGTCCAGGCCATGCAGGACGGGCTCCGGAAGCCACGGCCCGACATAGTTCTCCCGCCGGGCCCTCGCCGAGCGCAGCAGATCCAGCGCAAGACGGCTCACCACGGTGGTCAGCCAGGCTGCCGGATTGCGCACCTGCGCCCCCGAGGACGACCACCGCGGCCAGGCGTCGGCGACTACATCCTCGGCGTCTGCCCAACTCCCCAGCAGCCGATAGGCCAGGTTGAGCAGACGCGCCCGCTCAGCGGTGAACGTGGCGGCCAGATCAGCATCGGTAGTCACGAAACTCGACGACACCCAGGCTCGGAGTGTGACGCCATGCGACCCACGATAATCACCCGTCGGGGCGCAGCCCCGGGACGTGTCCCGTCATCGCGGACAGCGGGGCGAGGAGCACCTGGGCGCGCCTGAGGGTGCTCAGCGGAAGGCCGACTCACCGGTGAGCGCCTGCCCGATCACCAGGGCATGCATCTCCACCGTTCCCTCGTAGGTGAGAACCGACTCGAGGTTGTTGGCGTGCCGCATCACCGGGTATTCGCCGCTGATCCCGTTGGCTCCCAGAATCGTTCTCGCGGTGCGGCAGATCTCGATGGACTTGGCCACGTTGTTGTACTTTCCGACGCTGACCTGTTCGGGGCGCAGACCGCCGTCGTCCTTGCGTCTGCCCAGGTGCAGCGCCAGCAATTGCCCCAACTGAAGTTCGGTGCTCATCTGGGCGAGCTTGCCCTGCGTCAGCTGGAAGGCGGCGATCGGACGCCCGAACTGCACGCGTTCCTGGCTGTACCGCACGGCCGACTCCAGGGCCGAGCGCGCTGCTCCCAGGGCTCCCCACAGGATCCCGTAGCGCGCCTCGGACAGACACGACAGTGGGCCCTTGAGGCCGCGCACCTCGGGCAGCACGGCGTCAGCCGGCAAGCGGACGGAGTCCAGCACGAGTTCGGAGGTGACCGAGGCCCGCAACGAGAGCTTGTGCTTGATCTCCGGTGCGGAGAAGCCCGGGGTGTCGGTAGGGACGACGAAGCCGCGGATACCGCCGTGATCCTCTCCGGCGTTCGCCCAGACCACGGCGACGTCGGCGATTGACCCGTTGGTGATCCACATCTTTGCGCCGTTGAGCACCCAGTCGTCGCCGTCGCGGCGAGCCCTGGTGCGCATCGAACCGGGGTCCGAGCCGTGGTCCGGCTCCGTGAGGCCGAAGCAACCCAGCGCCTCTCCGGCGGCCATGGCCGGGAGCCATTGCTCCTTCTGCTCCGGGCTGCCCCACTTCCAGATCGCGAACATCGCCAGAGATCCCTGCACCGAGACCAGCGAGCGGATCCCCGAGTCCGAGGCCTCCAGCTCGATGCAGGCCAAGCCGTACTCGACCGCACTCATACCCGCACAGCCGTAACCGTGCAGGTGCATGCCCAGCAGGCCCATCCGTCCGAACTCCTGGGCCAGTTCACGGGCGGCCGGCAGTTCACCCCTCTCGTACCAGTCCGCGATGTACGGATCGACGACCTTCTCGCACAGGCCCCGCACCGCGGCGCGGATCTCCTTCTCCTGCGGGCTGAGCGCGGAGTCGATGTCGACGATGTCGAGGGGGATGCTGCTGGTCATGGCCAACCTCCAGGGTCTTGAGGCTACCGGGATGCGATGAGGTTATCGGGGTGGTTTGAGGCTACCGCGCTCGGCCACTCAGCAAGCTCGGACGCCACCGCAGGCCGAACTCGGACGCGCACAGCAGCCGGAGCAGACGGCCCCTGCCGGCGGCGGCGGTTCCGGCCGCCCCTGGGCGGCGAGGACGGTGGAGCCGATCGCCCCGCCCGGCAGGCGACGTCGTGAAACCGTGACATAAGCGGACAATTGCGCGGCTCATGCGAGGCGGGGCTTGTTCCACATCGATTACAGCAATCGTCCCCACCAATTCGACGAGCCGGGGAATCACCTGTCTGCGTTACCTTTTCGTGACGCTCCTGCGCGTCTGGCAGCACGATTCCCCGTGTAGGCAGACGGAGTTCACTGGATGAACGAGCCGCGGATGAGCCGCCGGGCAATGGGGTAGGAATTGCTACGGAAAATCCTGCCCCACCCGCCCGGAGTCGCAATGCGTTCCACCATTCAGTGGAAAGGAAAGCCGACGTATCGCCCACCTCAGGCGCCCTGTCCTGGGCACCTAGGTCAAGTCCAGGGGTATGTCCGATGCCCCGCCACTTACCCGGCTGCTTCCATCGTGATCAAGCCGCAAGCCGGAGTTCCGGCTCGCTGAGGGTAAACAGCGAGGCCCCCCACCCCACCTGGCCCGACTTCGCTGGCCGTAGTGCAAGGAGGCACTGATGACCACCCCTTCCCTGGAGACGTTGCACGCCGAGGAGGCGCGCAAACGCCGCAACACCATGCTCTGGGTGTGCGGTATCGCCCTCGTCGGGTTGATCTTCGACGGCTATGACCTCGTGGTCTACGGCGCCGTCCTGCCCATGTTCCTGGCCGACCCCTCACTCATCGGTGAGGTGACGCGCTCCTCGGCCGGTCTGCTCGGCTCGCTGGCAATGATCGGCGTCCTGGTCGGCGCCCTCAGCGCGGGCGCCGTGGCCGACCTCATCGGCCGCCGCAAGGTGATGCTGATGTCGTACGCGTGGTTCTCCGTCGGCATGTTCGCCACCTCGCTGATGTCCTCCTACAACGGCTTCGGGCTGTGGCGCTTCCTCACCGGTCTGGGGGTCGGCGCCCTGGTCGCCACCACCGGCGCGATCGTGTCCGAGTTCGCTCCTCCCGGCAAGAAGAACACCGCGACGGCAGTCGTCTACGCCGGGGTGCCGCTGGGTTCGCTGCTGGCTGCGCTGCTGGCGATCTTCTTCCAGGACGCACTCGGCTGGAGCGGACTCTTCAAGCTCGGTGCGCTCCCGCTGGTCACCCTGCTGCCGCTGGCCTACTTCAAGATGCCCGAGTCCGTCTCCTGGCTGGCCTCACGTGGCCGGCTCGACGAGGCTGCGGCAATCTCCGCCAAGACCGGTGTCCCGGTTCCCGTGGCCACCGCCGCCCTGAAGACCGACCACGACCACGCCGGCGAGGCTGCCCGCAAGGCCGAGGGCCCGGCCGGTTTCGCAGGCCTGTTCAGCGCGCACTACCTGTTCCCGACCATCGTGCTGGGCATCATGAGCGCCTCCTGCCTGCTGCTGGTGTACGCGCTCAACACCTGGCTGCCGGTCATCATGCAGTCGGCCGGGATGGACTCCACCCAGTCGCTGACCATGCTCCTGTTCCTCAACGGCGGCGCCATCGTCGGTGCGGTCTTCGGCTCCCGGTTCTCGGACAAGATCGGCCCCAAGCCGACCGTCATCGTCTGCTTCCTGATCGGCGCTCTGGGCATCCTGGCCATGACCCTGTTCAAGAGCGTGGGCCTGCTGCTCATCGTCGTGGCCATCGTCGGCCTCGGCACCTCCGGCACGCAGACCCTGATCTTCGGGCTGATCGCGACCTTCTACCGCACCAACGTCCGGGCCGCCGGTGTGGCCTGGGGTGCTGGCTTCGGCCGGATCGGCGGCATCCTCGGCCCGATCGTCGGTGGCATGCTGGCCGCCGCCTACGGGCCCAAGACCGACGCCGCCGGCGTGGTCACCGACCCGGGCAACCTCAACATGATCTTCTACATCCTCGCGGGCATCGCCGTCCTCGGCGCGATCTGCTGCGCGATCGTCCGCCGCGGTGTGGACGAGGACGCGGCAAACCACAGCGTCGTCCACGTCGATCCGCATGCCGATCACCTCGACACCGACACGATCCTGGAGACCGAGGGCTCTGTCGGAAAGCCGGCCGCCGGACGCTGACATCGTCGTCCCACGCCTGGAACGAACCCCGCACCCGCTCCCTCGGGTGCGGGGTTCGTGGTGTCACCCCCATCCTTGGCGGACGCCGCACTGGCCTTCAGGACGCGCGGCTTCAGGGCTTGGCGACGCCAGGCTCTCGGCTCGGTCACTGGCGGGTCAGAACGTTCTCACCCGGCCGAGTGTGCCCAGCAGCGCATCACGCCGACCGCGAAGGCGCGCCGTCACCGCCAACCGCATCACGGCTCCCGCGGCGAGCCTGGCTGCCTGAGTCACAGGCACCCGCGCCGCCTGCCAGCGGCGCAGGCTGTCCTCGCCGTTCAGACTCCGCGCGAGGGTGTGGGCGTCGACGATCGCGTCGCAGGCTCCTCGCCCGAGATTGGGCAGGCTCGCGTGGGCAGCGTCGCCGATGACCACGTACCGCCCCCGCACATAGCGGGTCAGCGGCGGAGCAACCCAGAGCCGGGTCGCCAGCACCGAGCCCTGGGGGTCGGCCTCGACGAGCGTGCGGCGCACCACCGGGGCGGCATCGGCGAACCGCACTCTGGCCCGGTCCAGCACCTGCCCCGGGTCCAGTGGCTCAGGCAGGTCCTCGGCGTGCGTGGTGAACCAGTACACCCGTCCCGCGCTCAGCGGGACCAGGCCGAAAAGCCTTCCAGGCCCCCAATACTCACCGAACTCCCCGTGCTCAGCGAGCCCCTGGTACTCGTCGGCGTCGCGATCCACACCTTCCCCACCCACGGGAGTGGCCCGCGGCTGCGATCTGGTCGAGATGCCGCGCAATGCCACCCAGGGGGTGCCCGACCGTTCGCCCGCCGTCGGGCTGACCAGCGCCCGGACCCGACTCCGCACCCCGTCGGCCCCGATCACCAGGTCGCCGGCGAGCGCGGCCGGATCAGCGACGTCGGCGTGGACTCGGCGCACCTGCGCGGGCACTGCGGCGTCCAAGGCGGACAGCAGGGCGGCGCGTTCGACCATGGCCAGCGGCGGGCTGCTCACCCGAACCAGGGGCCGCCCGGCGAGGGTGTGCAAGGCTGCCGGGCCTGGTTCGCTCACCTTGGGCTCGAGCGGCTCCCAGGCACCCAGGTCGGCGAGCGCCCGCCGCGCTGCGGGCCACAGGCCCAGGGCGGCACCACCGCCGGCCCGCTCGGGTTGCGCCTCGTGAACGGTGACCTGGAAACGTCCCGGATCCAGGGATGCCGCCAGGGTG
This sequence comes from Actinomycetales bacterium, assembly GCA_047974565.1. GTDB lineage: Bacteria > Actinomycetota > Actinomycetes > Actinomycetales > CAWJMD01 > JBDIAG01. Next base: position 44,160 of record JBKECN010000044.1, on the reverse strand, counting down.
AGGCCGGCGATCCCCCCGCCGACGATGTCGACTCGCCTCACTCGCCTCACTCCCCAAGGCTGGCAGAGGTGATTCACCGGCGCATGCGTCCGACCGGGTTCGACCGGGCAGCCAACGATCGAACCCGCGCCCGTAGGCTCGCCACCGATAAAGGGTGAGGCGTACCTGGGAGGTAGTCGATGCTGCGGATCGCGACGGTGGGCACCAGTGCCATCACCCGGCAGTTGATCGAGGCCGTGGCCATCAGCGGCGTGGCCGAGGTGGTGGCGGTCTCCTCGAGGCGCCGCGACCAGGCGCAGGCATTCGCCGACGAGATGGGTGTCGATCTGGCGCTGGAGGGCCTGGAGCAGGTCATCGCCCACCCGAACGTGGACGCGGTGTACATCGCCTCTCCGAATCTCGCTCATGCCGGTCAGGTCGAGGCGTGCCTGCACGGGGGCAAGCACGTGTTGTGCGAGAAGCCGCTGGCCCCCACCGCCGGCGAGCAGGTCAGGCTGTTCGACCTGGCCGCCTCCCAGGGGCTGGTCCTGCTGGAAGCGGTGCGGTCGATCTTCGACCCGGGGATGGAACTGGTGCGAGGCCTGCTGCCCCGGCTCGGGACGGTGCGCCGAGCATCCTTCGCCTACTGCCAACGATCAGCGCGTTACGACCTGGTGCTGGCCGGGGAGCCGGTGACCATCTTCGACCCGGACAGCGCCGGCGGCTCGCTGTACGACCTGGGCGTCTACTGCATCCACCCACTGGTGCACCTTTTCGGCGAGCCGGAGACGGTGCAGTGTGTGTCGGTGCCGATCGCCACCGGCGCCGACGGCGCCGGCGTTGTGCTCGCCGGTTACCCGGGCCTGGTGGCAGACCTGAGCTACTCCAAGATCACCGCCTCAACCACGCCGAGCCAGATTCAGGGTGAGCTGGCCACGATGTACCTCGACCACATCGCGATGCCCCGGGTGATCACCGTCCACGAACTCGGCGCCGAGCCGGAGGTGATCCGGGTGGGCGGGGAGCCGAACAACCTCGTCTACGAGGTCCGGCACTTCGCCGGGCTCGTCGATTCGGGCGAGCCGGCCGTCGTCGAGAGCCGCCGGTCGATCGCAGCCGCCACGGTGCTCGACCGGGCGCGCCGGGCCGAAGGCTGAACGCTGGTTCGATGCAGCGGCGTCCCGCCCAGCTCTCCTGAACGGTGCCACCGAGGCTGGCCGGAGTAGGTCAACGTCGCTCGGCACCGGCGGCCAGTCCCGCGGGAATTGGGCGTACCGTGCCCAGATGACCAGCATCAAGGACTCGCTGGGGTCCTGGTCGTTCATGTTCGGGCCGGTGGTGGCCCTGGTGATGATCGCCGTGCTGGCGCTGTTGTTGCGCTGGGCCTTCGCCAGGGGACGCTCGGTCGTCACGCCGGCGTCGATGGCAGCGGCCCAGAATGCCGAGGACGGGGAGCTTCTCGTGGAGGCGGCCCGGTACCGCAACGGGATCGAGGCAGAGTACTTCCGGTGCGTCCTCGGCGGGGAGGGCATCGCGAGCGTGGTGACCCCCGTTCGGGGTTACGAGTTGCTGCTCGTCCCCGAATCCGACTGCGCCCGCGCCCAAGCGGTCCTGCGCGCCAACCCGGTGGACTGACGTCATGCCTGGCAGAGCGCGCGCCGGTTCAGGTCAGCGAGCAGCCGGTCACCGGGTCGCCGTCCGCAGGTCGCGCCAGGGTCGCGTCGGGTGGCGGCGGGACCCGCCGTCCCCGTCCCGGCCGATCCGAACCGACCCACTGCTCAAGCGCATCGAAACCGGTTCGCGCACAAGGCAGCAGCGGACGGATCTGGTCAGGGTAGTACGGCTGGAGGGAATCCACGTGGGTACCGCCCTCGAACCGGTAGTACCGGTGCAGCCGGCCCCGCCCGGCCTGGTCGACCAATGCGTCATAGGCGTCCCCGTGCAGGGAGATCGGCAGCAGCGCGTCGTGGGTGCCATGCACGGTGATGAGCGGCTTGCCGATCCGGCCGGTCAGCGCCACCCGGGCGATCGCCTCGCGAGCCATGGGCCGGGTGCTCACGTCGTAATCGGCGTCGCAGTTCGGGGTTCCACTGGCGCAGAACGGGATTCCGGCTTGCAGCGCACCGTCCCATTCGGGGTCGAACTCCTCGCGGAAGGTGCGCTGGGTGAAGTCCCAGTAGTAGGCGTAGTGGAACGGCCACAGATACTCGGTACCCGGCTCGAATCCGGCGTCCAGCATGGCCTGGTGCGCTTCCTGGGCTCCGGCGCCACCGGCGGCGTAGACCGGGTAGTTGCGTAGCGCCGCGGGCAGGTAGGTGAGCAGGGAGTCGTCGGTGGAGAACAGCGTCCCCTCCCAGTCGAGGCCACCGTCGTACAGCTCGGGATGGTTCTCCAGTTGCCAACGGACCAGGTAGCCGCCGTTGGAGATGCCGAACAGCAGCGTGTGCTTGGGGTGGGCCCGGTACCGTTGCTTGGCCACCGCACGGGTGGCGCGGGTGAGTTCGGTGACTCGCTCGTTCCACTCCACCACCGCGTCGCCGGGTCGGTCTCCGTCGGTGTAGAACTCGGGGCCGTTGTTCCCCTTGTCGGTGGAGGCGAAGGCATATCCCTTGGCCAGGACGGTGTCGGCGATGATCAGGTCGTTGGCGTACTGGGTGCGGGCCCCGGGGGCTCCGGTGATGACGATGCCGCCGTTCCACCGGTCGGGGAGCCGGATGACGAACTGGGCGTCGTGGTTCCACCCGTGGTTGGTGTTGAACGTGGAGGTGTCGGGGAAGTAGCCGTCGATCTGGATACCGGGCACGCCGGAGGGATTGACGGTTCCGGGCGCGTTGAGCCCGGCGAAGTCGGCCGGGACGGTGTGCCCGGTGTTCACCGTGCCAGCGGTGGTCAGGTCGTCCAGGCAGGCGGCCTCCTGGTGCTGGGCACCTGGCACCTGCAGGCGGTCGAGCCCGGCGCAGTGCCGGGAGTGGTTGCCCCGCGGATGCGCCCACGCCTCGGTGGCACCGAGGGTGCCGACCAACATGGCCAGGATCGCAATTCCGGATACGCGGGCGAATCGTCCTCGGTTCACCAGGCAAGTGTGGTGTGGCCGTCTCGCCGCGGCAAGCCTCGCCGTCGAGGGGGGCTAGCTCTCGACGAAGGTCGCGGGGCCTAGCTCTGGACGAAGAAGGCATCGGGTGCGCTGCACACCCTGGCCTGCTGGTAGTCGTAGAACACGATGCCCGTCTTGGCCAGCGCGATGATCGTCTCCTTCGGCTCGGCCTCGTGCGCGGGTGCCGACCCCCCGGTGGCTGCGCTGGCGGTGGCTTGGTCGTGAGCTTCGCGCACGACCCGGTAGACGATGTCACCCCCGTACCGGTTGGGGTCGGCGATGCCGATGTCGAAGCGCAGCCGGTCCCGCAGCCTGCCCTCGGCCTTGTACTGCACGACGAGGTCACTGACGATCACGCCGGGGCTGCCCAGTTCGCTCAGACCCCGCGATTCCAGGAAGCGCGACCTGGCCTCACCGAGCAGGGAGACGAGGCGGTCGTTGCCGAGGTGGTAGCCGATGTTGATGTCGTCGAAGCGCACGTCCATGGTCGTGGAGTAACAGAAGACGACCTGGGAGTAGTCGAGTTTCACGCGTGCCATAGACCCAACCGTACGGCCGCAGCGCTGGTCGGCTATAGCCGCCCCGGACGGGTCACAGCGACCCCAGGATGATCCCCCGCAACTCGTCGTGAGTCAGTTCCAGCGGGTTCGCCTTCATGCTGCTGGCCTGACCGGCCTGCGCGACAAGACCGTCCACGTCCTCGGCTCGCACCCCGTAGGCGGCCAGGCCGGGTACCCCGAGCGCGCTCTGTTGGTCGGCCAGCCAGACTGGGGCCTGGTCGGCACTCGCGGCGGGGTCGCCGGTGAGCAACCCGGCGATCTCCTCGATCCGCGCGAGAGCTTCGGCGCGGGGGGCGCGCTCTCGCAGCGCCTTGAGGTTGGTGGCCAGCACCGTGGAGGCGAGCGCCCCGCACACCGCCCCATGCGGTGCGTCGTAGCGGGCACCCAGTACGGCCGCGAATCCGTGCACCGCGCCCAGGCCCGAGTTGGCCAGGCACAGGCCTCCGAACAGGCTGGCCAGGGCTAGATCCTCACGGTCCTTCGGGTCGTCCAAGCCTTGCTCGTGGGCACGGCGCAAGGCACGCGCCGAACGCTGGATCCCCTCCCTGGCCAGAGCATCGGTGAACGGGTTGGCGCGGGTACTGAGGTACGGCTCGATCAGCTGGGTGAGCGCGTCGGAGCCGCTCGCGGCGATGGTGGCCGCCGGTAGGCCGGCCAGCAGATCCGGGTCGACCACTGCCACTCGCGGCAGCATCAGCGGGCTGCGCAGGCTGGCCTTGACGCCGTGGTGGGAGAGCACCGAGTTACGGGTGACTTCGGACCCGGTGCCGGCTGTGGTGGGTACCGCGATGCACGGCAGGGGTCGGGCGGCCAGCGGGCGACCCGCTCCGATCACTTCGAGATGCTCGAGTGGGTCGGTGCCCGAAGGGGTCAGCGCGGCCAGGGCCTTTGCCGCGTCCAGCGCGCTCCCGCCGCCATAGCCGATCACCGCCTCGCAGTCGGCCGCCCGCAACCGCCCAGCACTCTCGCCGATCAGGTCGACGCTCGGCTCGCCCGGCACCGCAACCACGGTCACGCGGGCCCCCGCTGCGCGAAGCCGCTGACACAGCGGCTCGGCCCGTGCCGGATTGGCGCCGGTGACCACAGCGACCCGGACGACGCCCAGCGCTTGGACGAGGTCCGGCAGTTCGTGCGCCCGCCCGGCTCCGAATCTGATCTCGGTGGCGGTGGCCAGGTCGAAACGTGAGCCCGTCTCGCCATCGGTGGCTCCCGCCGGAATCGGCGCGAATTGCGCGCTCACTGTTTGCTCACCAGCCGCTGTCGTCGGGGGAGATGTTGACGAAGCGCTGGGCCGATCGAGGTCGGGCCATCATCGGCTCGACCGTCTCGCGCCACGTGGCGTAGTGGGCGGTCTGCTTGTGCGCCGATGCCGCCGCCTCATCTCGGTAGATCTCCACCAGCACCACATGGGTTGGGTCGGACCGGTCGGCGAGCACGTCGAAACGCACTACCCCGGGCTCGGCTCGGCTGGCCTCGGCGTTGGCCTCGCTGGCGCGTAGGAAGTCGTCCACCCGCTCGGGCAGTACGGCGATGTCGACGTGGACGTGCAGGAGCGAAGCGGCCATCACCCAACCCTACTGGCCACGAGCGGACCTCGGATTCACGTGGGCTGGTACGACTACCGGCTTACCGACACCGATCGGAGGAGGCGATTCCTGCCGCGCGCACTGTGCACTATCAAACGGGCCGCAGATGCCACACGCCGTCAACAGTTCGGTGTTCGAATGGAGGATCCGCAATCGGCGTCGGCGGGACTCGATCCAGACAGAAGGACGCGTCAGCTATCGAGGATAGTCGCCCATTATGACCGCAATGCTCCTTTGCTCTCGCCTTCGAATCATCCCGCGGGGAGCCTGTGAGGGGCTCGTTGGCGGGCGTGACACCAGGCCCGGCTGGGGGTACGTTCACTGGATCGAGTACCCGTCCGGTGCACGCGCGAGAGGATCGCAAGAGGATTCGGTGTCGGGATTCGTGCCCACCTACGGTGATAGATAGTGGCTGGCGCGTACGCGCTAAGCAGGCGAAGGAGTCATCGAATGGCGCTCAAGCGTGTCTCAATTCTTGCTGCTGGGATTCTCGCTTTGACGAGTTGCGGCCAAGGCCCAGAGCAAGCCTCGATCGCGAAACCAGCCGACGACGCCGCCGCGATTGTTGTGGTGAGCGATTCCGTGGGGCCGGCATTGCCTGCGGAGGTCACGCTTGCTGATGGAGTCACCCCCGTCCTGAATGTGGGCGGTGACCTGGTCGATTCGATCAGGACCATGGCAGCCGACGACCACGATGGCGCGTGGGCCTGGCTGGCCGGCCCGAAAGGCGCAAGACTCGTTCACCTGACCTCTGCTGGGGTCGAAACATCGATCTCCGTACCCGGTGAGTTCGGCTCGAGTGCGCCGATGCCGCAGGCCTTGGCGGTGTGTGATGGCCAGGTGTGGGCGGGTATTGGTCGGCAGGTGGTTCGTTTCGACCAGGCAGGGCGAGCGCACGCTATCGATCTCCCCGACAGCCAACCGATTCCCGGTATCGATGCACATCGACCGCCTGAACTGCGCGGCCTCGCCCAGGTCAGCCACCTGGCCTGCGCGGATTCTGGCGTACTGGCCGGCCTGACGAACTCCGCCGATGCCTTCGCCATCACCGACGCCGCAGACACCATCCGGCCGATCCCCTTGCCGGCTGGTCACCAGCTCACGGCGTTGGCCTCCGCAGCGGACGGCTCGGCCGTGCTGGCGGTACAGGAGCCGGGCACGGACGGCGGTCAACTCCTCTACCGCGACCCGCAGGGAAACCTGGAACCGGGGCAATCCCGCACCACCGCGAACCTGCTGTCCAACGGGAACGGCTACGTCACCGGCAACGCCCGGCTCACCGTGACCGGCGCCGACGCCGGATCGATCGACGAGGTTGCCGGACGTCCGAGCGCCCTGCTGCCCAACGGCGACATCGCCACGACGGCGGACAACGGTGGCCTGCACGTGGTGGCACCGGATGGAACGGTGCGGGAGGTCGCCATCGGGTCCGTCGACCAGTGCGGCTTCGGTCCGAGTGTGATGCCCGTTGGCCCGGAGCCTCAGCCGCGAACGTCAACTGAGTGCCCGCTGGGTGCCAAGACCGTCGTCGCCGCCCCGGACGGCAGCGTGTATGTCGCGGTCGCTGCCGCGGTGGATCCACGCATCGTCCGCGTCCAACTCTGATCCTGGGTCACTCGCTCAATCCGTCTCGAGTTGCCAGGGCCGCACGACCACGAAGAGGACGAACGCCCCCGTCCAGATGGCCGCAGCCATCACCGCGGCCATCGGGGTAGCCGAATCGGTCCCGAGCACGCCCACCAGCGGCGAGACCAGCCCGGCGATGCCGAACTGGGCGGCTCCGAGCATAGCTGCCGCCGTCCCGGCCGCCTCACCGTGCCGGGTCAGCGCCACCGCAGGGGCATTGGGAAAGACGAAGGCGCACATGCTGATGGCCAGGAACATGCAGGCCAGCAGCAGCGGCAGGCCGGCACGGGCGACGGCGGCGATCACCAGCACGGCGGTTGCCGCCATCGCCACGATGATCGCGCCGGTGAGCACCTGCTGCGGGGCGTAACGCCTGAGCAGGAACGGATTGAGTTGAGTGGCGACGACCATGCCCATCGCGATAACACCGAAGACCAGCCCGAAGGACTGGTTGTCCATCCCGTATACCCCTTGCAGGACGAACGGCGAGCCTGAGACGTAGGCGAACAGCGTGGCCATCATCAGCCCGGCCAGCAGCACCAGCCCTAGGAACACCCGGTCGGCGAACAACGAGCGATAGGTGGCCAGGATCGTCGGGATGCGCGCCGGGCGACGCCTGCTCACCGGCAGGGTCTCCCCCAGCCCGAACCAGGCCAAGGCCACCAGCATCGCGGCCACCGCCGCCAGGACGAGGAAGATCCCCCGCCACGAGGTGACGGTCAGCAGGTATCCACCGAGAGTAGGGGCGAGCACCGGGGCGATACCCAGCACCAGCATGAGGTGCGACATCAGGCTCGCCGCCGCCCGCCCGGCGAACAGATCCCGCACCACCGCCATCGCGGTCACCGAGATCGCCGCGCCGGCGAAACCCTGCACCACCCGGGTGGTGGTGAGCAGGGCGATCGAGGGTGCCAGAGCGCACAGCAGCGACAGACCCGCGTGAGCGGTGATCCCGATCAGCAGCGGACGTCGCCGACCCACCGCGTCCGAGATGGGCCCGATGATGAGTTGCCCGAAGGCCAAGCCGACCATGATCCCGCTGAGCGTGAGCTGGACCTGGGAGTCGGTGGCCTGCAGCTCCTGGCCCACGTCCGGCAGCGCCGGCAGGTACATGTCGATGGTCAGCGGCCCCAAGGCGATGAGCAGGCCGAGGACGAGCACCAGTTGCAGGTAACTGCGACCGGTGGGGGTGACCGGCTGGCCGTCGCCGACCAGATGGTGCTCGGGCTCCGCGCTCACCTGCTGCCTCGCAGGCTGTCGCCGGCAGCGCTCGACAACACACCGGGCAGGCACGAGCGTGTCCCGTGCTCACTCATCGTCGCACCATCCTCGTCCGATCCGGTCGCCTGCGCCGAATCCCCCAGGAACCGATCGGGCCGACGATGGCGCCACGCTATCGGGACCGGCGCCACTCTCCGAACCGGTCGCACGCATGTGCCACCGAGTGCGACCGGTTCGCCATCGCGCCCTGGCGCCGGCGCGACGACACGGGGCGCGACGAGACGGGCGCGACGACACAGCCCCGACGAGACGGGCGCGACGACATGGACGTGGCGGCACGGATGTGGCGCCCGTTTTGGATGGGCAGTGCGTCAGCCCGCGCGGCGGCGCGCGGCCCGGGCGATCACTCGCCTGGCCGCTGCCCTCACTCTGCTCGGACCGGCCTCACTGGCCGGACGCCGTTCCCCGCGTCGGGCGAGCAACTCGTTGGGCAGCGAGAGTCGGAAGATCGTCCCCCAGGCCGACGCCACCTGGACCGGCATCGGGCCGGTCACATAGGTGAGGCCGTAACGCTCGAAGAGCGCCCGCACCTGGGGAGCGACCTGGGCGTACCGGTTGGAGGGTAGGTCCGGGAACAGATGGTGTTCGATCTGGAAGGACAGGTTGCCGGTGAGGATGTGGGTGAGCCGTCCGCCGCTGATATTGGCGGCACCGAGCATCTGCCGCACGTACCACTGGGCCTTGGTCTCGCCCTGAATCGAGGCCTTGGAGAAGGTCTGTACCCCCCGTGGGAAATGCCCGCAGACGATGACCGAGTTCGTCCACAGATTGCGGATCAGATTCGCGGTCGCATTGGCCGTGACCGTGTGGACGAATCCAGGGCCGGAAAGCGCCGGCCAGAGCAGATAGTCCTTGAGCACCTGGTTGCGGATCTTGCGGCCCACCTGAGCCACCCGGGCCCGGAACTCGGGATCGCGGCGACGGCTCTTGTGCAGGTTGCGTCCCAGTTCCAGGTCATAGGCGGCGATGCCGTACTCGAAGAGGCAGGCGTTGAGGAAACTCCACAGGGGCTGCCCCAGATAGAAGGGATGCCAGCGTTGGTCGGGGCTGACCCGCATGATCCCGAACCCGAGGTCATTGTCCTTGCCGATGACGTTGGTGTACGTGTGGTGCAGTTCGTTGTGCGAGTGCTTCCACTGGGCCGCGGGCGAGGCGTTGTCCCACTCCCACGTGGTGGAATGGATCTTCGGGTCGCGCATCCAGTCCCACTGCCCATGCAGAACGTTGTGGCCGATCTCCATGTTCTCCAGGATCTTGGCCACCGACAGCCCGGCCGTGCCGAGCACCCAGGCCGGCGGCAGCGCGGAGAACACCAGCACGGCCCGACTGGCCAGTTCCAGGCCACGCTGCACGGCGATCACCCGGCGGATGTAGGCCGCATCACGGGCTCCGCGAGTGGCCAGCACCTGGGCGCGGATCGCCTCGAGTTCGGCACCGATCGTCTCGATGTCGTCCTCGCTGAGGTGCGCGATCGGCGAGTCCTGGTGGTGGTCGTCGGGGGTGACGGAGTGGTCGACGATCTCGGCGGAGCTGCGGTTCGCGGTTGAAGTCACGAGAATCCTTGTCGGGTGCTAGGTGTCAGGTCGGTGGAAACCTGGCGACGATCGGGTGGGGTCGGCTGGGCCGTGGTGGCGAAGAGGTGCTGGCTGGGGGGCGGCTCCCCTTCACCCGTCGACGTGGCAGAAGCCGGACGCCGTGGTGATGCAGGTTTGGATGCTCACGCCGTCGCCGGCGCTGGCGTGGGTCTCCTCGCCGGTGCGCAGATCACGCACGCTCCCGTCCAGCAGGGGGACCACGCAGCCGAAGCAGAGCCCCTGCCGGCAGCCGTAGGGCAGGGTGGCACCGGCCGCCTCACCCGCGACCAGCAGCGATTGCCCCGGCTGTGCCTGGGTCTGTACGCCGCTGCGCTCGAAATGCACCGCGCCGCCGTCCCCGCCGTGCTGGATCGGGGTGTGGAAGACCTCGGTGTGCACCCGGTGCCCGGCGCCTCGAGCGGCCCACCGGGTCTGCAGCGACTCCACTAGGCCGGCTGGCCCGCACAGGTAGACCTCGCGGGTGTCGGCGTCGGGAACGAGTTCCAGGAGCGCGTCCGGGGTCAGCCGCTGCCTGGTGCGGGTGTGCCATTCGACGAATCGGATCCGGCCCTCGTCTGCCCAGCGGCGCAGGGTGGGGCCGAAGATCGTCGATTCGGGCGTGGATGAACTGTGCACCACGACCACGTCGCGCCCGGTATCCGCCAGACCTGCGGTGAGCATGCCCATCACCGGCGTGATGCCGCTGCCGCCGGTGACGAAGAGCACCGGCGTGAGAGTGGGAACAGACGACCCGGCATCCGGCCCACCGGGTGCGGCAGGCGAGCCCTCGCCGGTGTGAGTGGAGACGGGGATCGCAGCGCCGGGTGAGCCGAGATCAGCCTCGTGCGAGGGCGATAGGACGAAGGAGCCCTCGGCCTGTCCGAGGTGCACCAGATCACCCACCTGGGTACGGGTGAGCAGAGCGGTGCTGACGGCGCCACCAGGCACTGCCCGCACCGTGATGCTGATCCGGGCGTCCCGGTCGGTGCCCAGTACCGGCGGCGAGGTCAGCGAGTACGTACGCCACAGCCGAACCCCGTCCACCTCCACACCTATCCGGGCGTACTGCCCGGGAAGGTGACCGGCCCAGTCTCGGCCGGGATGCAGGACGAGGGTGGACGCGTCCGCCGTCTCCGGGTGGATCTGCACCACCCGGGCGGACAACTCGGCACCGGCCCGCAACGGCGCCACGACGTCCAGGTAGTCGGCCGAGACCAAGGGCGTGGCCAGGCCGTCGAGCAGCCGTGCGGCGACCAGACCGACCCGTTGCCTGAGGGTGGAGCCCGTGGGGCGCGTCGGGTCCGGCGCGGGAGCCGGCCATTGGCGCGGCGCAAGTGCGGTCATGCTTCTACGATCCGGCAGATCGGCGCCACATTCTTGACCATCACCCACAGACTCCGCCGCGATGATTGTTCGAGGATGATAAGAGTGAGGCCAGGAAGCCGCCGAAGAGCGGGCACTTCGTGACGAAAGTGACAGGAGCGACACTGTCTGCCCGATGATGAAGGGAGCTGGCGACAATGCCCGACCCGTTCGACTCGGGGCCGCGACTCACCCTGCCCGCCGAACTCGTGGACGACCTGCGCGAGCGCCTGCCGCAGGCGGCCCAGTCGGCGGTGCGGGCCATCGTCGGGGAGGTCCCGCCCTACCGCGCGGCCTTGAGTGCCGGACGCCGGGCAACCCGAATCGTGGCTGCCGTGCAACTGGCGTTGAGCGGCTTCATCGACACGGCCGCCGCCGGAGATGACCCCGCCCGCCTGCGGGTGGTGCTGGAGGGTGCCTACGCCCTGGGCCGCGATGAGGCCAGGTCCGGCAGGTCCATGGAGGCGCTGCTGGCCGCCTACCGGGTGGGAGCGCGCGCCTCCTGGCAGGAGCTGGCCGACGTGGCTGCCCGGCAGGCCGGCCCCGAGCTCGTGGCCGGCTTCGCGGCCATGGTCTTCGCCTACATCGACGAGCTCTCCGCAGCCAGCGTCGCAGGCCACAGCGACGAGCTCACCGACGCCGAGGTGGCCCGCCGACGCAGACTCGAGCGGCTGACCCACCGCCTGCTCACCGCGGAAACCGTCGAGGACGCCGTGGAGGCGGCGCAACGGGCCGCGTGGTCTCCCGCGGGAACGTTGACCGCCGTCCTGTTGCCGGGCGCCCAGCTGACGGGCGTGCGCTTGCGGCTCGATCCGGCGACGCTGGTCGCCTCGGACGACACCGCGGAGATCCTCGCCGACGCGGACAGCGCGATCGTGCTGGTGCCCAACGCCAACCGGACTCGCCTGGTCCGCACCCTGGCCGCAAGCTCGGCGGTCGTCGGCCCCACCCGGGCCTGGAATCGGGTCAACTCATCCTTGAGCCGGGCGCTGCGCGCCCGTGAGCTGGCGCGAGAGGAACTGCGACGACTGGCACCGGCGCGACCGGACCAGGCAGCGAAAGTCGCGGGGGCACGAGCCGTGCCGCTGGGCAGCGCTCGGTCGGACGAAGCGGGCCGGGCGCGCGCAGCCGGCCTGACCGCCACCGATATCGCACCGCACGCCGGCACGGTGCTGGATACCGACGCCATGCTGTCCCGGTTGGTGGTCTGCGCTGATCGCGAGGCTCTGGCCGACCTTCAGGGCGTGGTCCTGGCCCCGTTCGCCGAATTGCGGGCCGGCCCCCGCGAGCGCCTGCTGCAGACCCTGCGCAGCTGGCTGCTGCACCAGGGACGTCGGGAGCCGGTGGCCGCGGACCTCTTCGTCCACCCGCAGACCGTGCGCTACCGGATGACCCAACTGCGCGAGCTGCTCGGAGAGCGGCTCGACGATCCCGCCTGGTGCGAGGCGGCCGTCCTGGTGCTGGCAGCCGGCCCCTGCCGGCCGTTGCTGCCGCCCGGCGGCGACCCTGACTGACCCGCGACGCCGATTGACCCAGACCCCGATTGGCCCCAGGACCCGATTGACCCAGGACTCCGGTTTGACCCAGGACTCCGGTTTGACCCAGGACGCCTGACAGACTGGCGAGACCGCTAGCGCGCCGGCGTCATTCACCTCAGGCTGACCGGATATCCGTGTCTGGGGAACCTCAGGCCTCCAACGCTGCCCGGGCCATCCGGGTCAACACCTCTCGGGCCTGCGCCGAGGGCAGCGCAGGCAGCCGCGGACTGGAGTTCAACAGGCCGAAGACGGCGTGCACGTGGGTGCCAGCTTCCCCGGGAGCCAACTCGGGGCGAAGCCGCTCCAACGCGTCGACCCACAGCTGGACGTACTCGCGTTGCAGCGATCGCACCTGGCGATGCGGCTGGGGCGGGAGCGACTCCAGATCGCGGAATTGCACGCTGATCAGGTCGGGTTCGGTCAACACGAAGTCGACGTGGACGGCGATCAACGCCTCGAGCACCTCTCCAGGTCCACCTCCGGACGCGACCGCTGCCGTACCACCGTCGCGCAGCCGTTGCGAGATGTCGACCAGCATCTCCGCCAAGGCGTCCTCCTTGGAGGAGAAGTATCGGTAGACCGCGGGACCGCTGATACCGACCTGCGTTCCGATGTCCTCCAGGCGCACCGCGTGGAAACCGCGCTGGGCCATCAGCCGGGCGGTCGCCTGCAGGATCTCGCGTCGGCGCTCAGCCTTGGCACGCGCCCGGGCGGTACCCACGGCAGGGGGCTGAGTCATGACTCACAACGCTACCCCCTTGACGGGTAGCGCCCGCGCCCATCCTGTGCCTCGCGGTACCCAGGCTCACGAATCAGCCCGACGCTATGGACATCGGGCATTGCCGGCGCTATCGTAGTTTCAGTTAATCGTCGTTAACTGAAAATGCTGGTCGGTAGCCGTGCGGTCTTGCGACTCACACCGCTCCTGTTGCCCAGGCGGACCGGGGTCGTTTCCACCCAGGTCACGTCGTTCCACGCAGACCACCGCTCGTGCCAGACCACCGCTCGTCCAAGACCACCGCTTGCCAGACCACCACTCGTGCAGACCCCCGTCCCGACCGACCTCCGGGCCCACCCCGGACTCGTTGAAGCGAGGCCAGCCAGAATGACCGCAGCGACGCAGGCAGAGGGGCCCACCGGCTCAGCCGAGGCCGCCGGCGACAACCGTCACGCACATCAGTCCCTGCTCGATGACCTACATCGACGCCTCGAGCGGGCAGCCCTCGGCGGAGGGGAACGAGCCCGGTCCCGGCACCTCGAGCGCGGCAAACTCCTCGTCCGGCAGAGGATCGACGTGCTATTGGATCCGGGCAGCCCATTCCTGGAGTTGTCGCCGCTGGCCGCCGAGGACATGTACGACGGCAAGGCGCCCGCTGCGGGAATCGTCACCGGCATCGGCCGGGTGAGTGGGCGCGAATGCATGGTGGTCGCCAACGACGCCACCGTCTCGGGTGGCACCTACTACCCGATGACGGTCAAGAAGCACCTGCGCGCCCAGGAGGTAGCGCTGGCCAACCGATTGCCGTGCATCTATCTCGTCGACTCCGGCGGCGCCATGCTCCTGCAGCAGGACGAGGTCTTTCCCGACCGGGATCACTTCGGCCGGATCTTCTACAACCAGGCCCAACTGAGTGCACGCGAGATCCCCCAGATCGCTGCGGTTCTCGGGTCGTGCACGGCTGGCGGCGCGTACGTGCCGGCGATGAGCGACGAGGCCGTGATCGTGCGCAACCAGGGGACCATCTTCCTGGCCGGGCCGCCACTGGTGAAGGCGGCCACCGGGGAGGACGTCACCGCTGAAGAGCTCGGTGGCGGTGATCTACACGCCCGCACCTCGGGCGTGGTGGACCACCTCGCCGACGACGACTACGACGCCCTGATGCGGGTGCGCGCCATCGTGGCCACCTGTCCGCCCTCGGCACGCCCGGAGTGGGACCTGCAGCCGAGCGGGGAACCGACCCGGCCGCAGAGCGACCTGTACGACCTCGTCCCGGTGGATCCGCGCATCCCCTACGACGCCCGGCGGGTGATCGAGACGATCGTCGACCAGGGCGCCTTCACCGAGTTCAAGGAGAACTACGGCACCACGCTGGTGACCGCCTTCGCGCGCCTCCACGGCCACCCGGTGGGGATCATCGCCAACAACGGAGTCATCTTCTCCGAGTCCGCCCTCAAGGGAGCTCATTTCATCGAGTTATGCGACCGCCGCAAGATTCCGCTGGTCTTCTTGCAGAACATCACCGGCTTCATGGTGGGGCGGCAGTACGAGGCCGGCGGCATCGCCAAGAACGGCGCCAAAATGGTCACCGCGGTGGCGTGTGCCCGGGTGCCGAAGTTCACCGTCGTGATCGGCGGCAGTTACGGGGCCGGCAACTACTCCATGTGCGGACGGGCCTACTCGCCGCGATTCTTGTGGATGTGGCCCAATGCCACCATCGCCGTGATGGGCGGCCCACAGGCAGCCGACACCCTGGCCAGCGTGCGCGCCACCCAGGTCCGCGCCCGCGGCGCAGAGTGGACCGAGGACGACCAGGCCGACTTCACCGCCCCGATCCGGGCCCAGTTCGCTCGCCAGTCCAGTGCCTACTACTCCACTGCCCGGCTCTGGGACGACGGCATCATCGACCCCGCCGACACCAGAACGGTTCTCGGGCTCGCGCTGGCGGCGGCCGGCAATGCCCCCCTCGAGCCGGTGAACAACGGCATCTTCCGGATGTGAGGACCATCATGACCTCGACCCAGACCAGTACCCCGCCTAGCCCGCGCGACCAGGACACCGACACCACCCGGCTGCACACCGTCCTGGTCGCCAACCGGGGGGAGATCGCCTGCCGGGTGATCCGCAGCCTGCGCAACGCCGGGATCCGCAGCGTCGCGGTGTATTCGGACGCTGATGCCGACGCCAAGCATGTCCGGGAGGCGGACGTCGCCGTCCGTCTCGGGTCCGCCCGGGCGGGCGAGTCGT
This sequence comes from Actinomycetales bacterium, assembly GCA_047974565.1. GTDB lineage: Bacteria > Actinomycetota > Actinomycetes > Actinomycetales > CAWJMD01 > JBDIAG01. Next base: position 28,595 of record JBKECN010000044.1, on the reverse strand, counting down.
ACCTCGACATCGACAAGGTGGTGCAGGCCTGCCTGGACAGCGGGGCCCAAGCCGTGCACCCCGGCTACGGCTTCCTCTCCGAGAACGCCACATTCGCAGCGGCGCTGGCCGACCATGGGATCACCTTCATCGGCCCGCCGGCCACCGCGATCGAGACGATGGGTGACAAGATCACCGCCAAGGAGGCCGTGGCCTCGCGCGGAGTCCCCACGGTGCCGGGACTATCCAGGCCGGGCCTGACGGACGCCGAACTCATCGCCGGCGCCGGCGACGTCGGCTTCCCGGTACTGGTCAAGCCCTCCGCCGGCGGAGGCGGCAAGGGAATGCGGCGGGTTGACGATCAGGCCGATCTGCCCGCGGCGCTGGAGTCGGCGCGCCGGGAGTCGGCCAACGCCTTCGGGGACGACACCCTCTTCCTGGAGCGCTATGTCGATACGCCTCGACACATCGAGGTCCAGGTCTTGGCCGACTCGCACGGCAATATCGTGCATCTGGGCGAACGCGAGTGCTCCTTACAGCGCCGCCACCAGAAGGTCATCGAGGAGGCACCCAGTGCGCTGCTCGACGCAGGAACCCGGGCCAGGATCGGGGCGGCCGCGTGCGACGCGGCCCGCTCGGTGGGCTACGTGGGGGCCGGCACGGTGGAGTTCATCGTCTCGGCCGACCGGCCCGAGGAGTTCTTCTTCATGGAGATGAACACCCGGCTCCAGGTCGAACACCCGGTCACCGAACTCGTCGCCGGGGTGGATCTGGTCGATTGGCAGGTCAGGATCGCCGCCGGCGAGCCACTCACTCTGACCCAGGACGACATCCAGCTCGTCGGCCATGCCATCGAGGCGCGCGTCTATGCCGAGGACCCGGCCCAGGGCTTCCTGCCGACGGGGGGCACCGTGCTGGGGCTTGCCGAGCCCGACGGCCCAGGGGTCCGGGTGGATTCGGGCCTGCGGGTGGGCACCGTGGTGGGCAGCGACTACGACCCGATGCTGTCGAAGGTGATCGCTCACGCGGGTGATCGCGACGCAGCCCTGTCCCGCCTGAAAGCCGCCCTACGGGAGACCCAGATCCTCGGGGTGCGAACCAATCTCGACTTCTGCCTGTATCTGCTGGCACAACCCGACGTGGTCGCCGGGCGGCTCGACACCGGGCTGCTCGACCGCACCGTGGCCGACTACCGTCCCACTCCTGCCCCGGAGGCTGCGCTGGTGGCCGTGGCGATGCACCGCACCGAGCAGGGGTGGCGGGCGGTCCCGGCGAACCACCGCACCCCCTGGGACGTGCCCAACGGTTGGCGGGTGGGGGGACGGGCGGAGGTCCTGACCCGCCTTGACTCCGGCGCAGGAAGCCGCGCAGTCACCATCGGCCTGAAGGGGACACCCCACGATGCCCGGATCACCCTCACAGACGCGACGATCGGCGCCGTGGACGAGGCGGTGGTCTCCGCCTCCTACCGCGCCCGGGTCTCCCGGGACGGGGACCGGCTCCGGCTGACCCTCGACCAGACCCAACAGCCCTGGCGGGTGGTTCGGGCCGGGGACACCTTCTGGGTGGCCGGTGCCGGAGGTACCTGGCACCTGCGTCTGCTCCCCCTGGTCGACTCCCGCATCCATGACAGCCAGACCACGCAGGCGCAGGTGTTCTCTCCGATGCCGGGATCGGTGATCGCGTGCTTCGTTCAGGAGGGCGACACCGTCAGCGCGGGCCAGCCGGTGCTGGCGATCGAGGCGATGAAGATGGAGCACTCCCTGACCTCGGCCATCGACGGCGTGGTGAGCCTGCACGTGGCGCTGGGCGATCAGGTGACTGGCGAGCAGCTCCTGGCCACCATCGACGCCGGCCCGGGCGACACCGCCGAGGAGGCTGCAACGCACGCACCCAGCGACAGTACGGGCTGAGCCCGCCTGCACCCCAGGACACTCCCGCGGGCCCGAAGCACACCGAACGCTCACAGCACCGCCGCACCCGCGCCCGACAGCTCACACACTCGAACCACTCACAGAATCAAGGGACGTCACAGATGGAACTCGAAGACCACTACGCAGATCTCAAGGCCACGGTGGCCGACTTCGCCGACAAGGAAGTGGCACCGGTAGCCGCCGAGTACGACCGCACCCACACCTTCCCTTACCCGGTCGTGGAGAAGATGGCTGCGATGGGCCTCTTCGGGCTGCCCTTCCCCGAGGAGTTCGGCGGCATGGGTGGTGACTACTTCGCGCTCGCCCTGGCGCTGGAGGAGTTGGGACGGGTGGATCAGTCGGTGGCGATCACTCTGGAGGCCGGGGTCGGCCTGGGCGCGATGCCGATCTATCGTTTTGGTACCCAAGAGCAAAAGGAATGCTGGCTGCCGGATCTGGCTGCGGGGAGGGCGCTGGCGGGCTTCGGGCTCACCGAGCCGGGCGCGGGCTCCGACGCGGGCGGCACCGCCACCACCGCTCGCCTGGAGGACGGTTACTGGGTGGTCAACGGCGCCAAGCAGTTCATCACGAACTCGGGTACCGAGATCACCTCGCTGGTCACCGTCACCGCGGTGACCGGTGCCCGCGAGGACGGCCGCAAGGAGATCTCGACGATCATCATCCCCTCGGGGACAGCGGGTTTCACGGTGGAGCCGGCCTATGACAAGGTCGGCTGGAATGCCTCGGACACCCATCCTCTGACCTTCGCCGACGTCCGGGTACCCGAGCAGAATCTGCTCGGCGAGCGAGGACGCGGGTACGCGAACTTCCTGCGTACCCTTGACGAGGGCCGAGTCGCGATCGCAGCCCTGGCCACCGGTGCCGCTCAGGGATGCGTGGACGAGTCGGTGAAGTACGCCAAGGAGCGACACTCCTTCGGTCAGCCGATCGCCCGCTACCAATCGGTGGCCTTCACCATCGCCCGGATGCAGGCCCGCGCGCACACCGCCCGCTGCGCCTACTACGAGGCCGCCCGGTTGATGCTGGCCGACAAGCCCTTCAAGCAGGAGGCGGCGATCGCCAAGTTGGTCGCCTCCGAGGCGGCGATGGACAACGCCCGCGACGCCACCCAGGTGCACGGCGGCTACGGCTTCATGAACGAGTACCCGGTGGCCCGGCACTACCGTGACTCGAAGGTGCTCGAGATCGGCGAGGGCACCAGCGAGGTACAGCTCATGCTGATCGGCCGGGAGCTCGGGCTGTGACCGGCCAGGCCGATGGTGCTGCCAGCTCCGAGGCGGCCGCCCCCCGAAAGGAGATCGTGCAGCGCGGGTTGTGGTTCGAGGAGTTCGAGGTGGGCACCGCGTACCTGCACCGCCCCGGACGGACCATGACCGAAGCGGACAACGTGCTGTTCACCACCCTGACGATGAACACCCAATCGCTGCATCTGGACGCAGCCTGGGCTCAGCAGCAGCCTGGGTTCGGTGGGCAGCGGCTGATGAACTCGATGCACACCCTGTCCACCCTGGTCGGGCTGTCGGTCGCCCAACTCACCCAGGGCACCATCGTGGCGAATCTGGGCTTCACCGAGGTGACGTTCCCCAAGCCGGTCTTCCACGGGGACACCCTCTACGCCGAGACCGTGTGCACCGCCAAACGCGAATCGGCCAGTCGCCCGGGCGAAGGCATCGTCACCCTCGAACACATCGGCCGGAACCAGCACGGTGAGATCGTGGCCCGCGCCGTGCGCACCACCCTGGTGCGCACCCAGGCCGCCTGGGAAGCCTCATGACGACGTGGCTGCCACCCGGGCCGGCCCTACTGTTCTGCCCGGCGGACCGGCCTGAGCGATACGCCAAGGCCGTCGAGCGGGCCGACGCGGTGATCATCGACCTGGAGGATGCGGTGGCCGAGCAGGATCGGCCCGCTGCTCGAGAACACCTGCGCCGCAGCGCCCTTGACCCCGAACGCGTCATCGTGCGGGTGAATCCCCACGGCTCACCGGACTACGAGGCCGACCTGCGGGCCCTCGCCGACACGGCCTACCGGTGCGTCATGCTGGCCAAGACCGAATCCGGTGATCAGGTGCGCGAGCTGCACCAGGCCAGCGGTGCCGCCGTGCTGGCGCTGGCCGAGACTCCGCTCGGGGTGGTGCGCGCCGCCGAGATCGCCGCCGCCGACGGATGCGCCGGCTTGATGTGGGGCTCGGAAGACCTGGTCGCCGGGATGGGAGGCTCGCTCAGCCGGTTCACCGCCGCTGAAGCCGACCCGGCCAGCAGCGGCTCCGGGGCAGGCGACCGTGCCACTGCCGGCAGCGGGTGGAGTTCCCCGCAGGTCGTGCCCGGACGCTATCGGGATGTGCCCCGTTTCGCCCGCGCTACCGTCGCGCTCGCGGCTGCGGCCTTCGGACGGTGGATGGTCGACGCCGTCCACTTCGACATCCGCGACACCGGCGGGTTACACGCCGAAGCCAGCGACGCGGTGGCCCTGGGCTTTGCCGCCACCGGCTGCATCCACCCGGCGCAAGTGCCCGTGGTGCGCGCCGCCTACGCCCCGTCCGCCAGCGAACTCGACTGGGCCCGCAGGGTGCTGCAGGCCGGGCAGCAGCACTCCGGCGTGTTCGCGCTCGACGGCATGATGATCGACGGCCCGGTGTTCCGGCAGGCCGAGAGCACCCTGCGCCGGGCTCGCGCAGCCGGGATGACCACTGCGGCAACCACACCCGCTCAGGCAACGACGCCGACCCAGGAGAGGCCCTGATGAGCACGGACCAGCCGAACCCACCCGACGCCCACACCCATGGCGAGACCGACACCCCGCTACTGACCGGCACCATCCCCGAGATCCTGGCAGCGACCGCCGATCGGTTCGGGGACCGGGAGGCACTCGTCGACGTTCCGTCCGGACGTCGCTGGACCTACACCGAATTCCTCGCGGACGTCCGGACGTTGGCGTCCGGGCTGCACGGCCTGGGGTTGCGCGTCGGAGACCGGGTCGGCATCTGGTCGCCGAACCGGTGGGAGTGGACCATGGTGCAGTTCGCCACCGCCGAACTGGGTCTCATCCTGGTCAACATCAACCCGAGCTACCGGGTGCACGAGGTGGAGTACGTGCTGCGCCAATCCGGAATCCGCGCGGTCTTCGCCGCCGCCTCCTACAAGGACTCCGATTACGCGGGCATGCTGGAACAGGTGCGACCCGGGTGCCCGGCACTGGACTTCGTCGTGCTCTTCGAAGACAAGCAATGGCACGCCCTGACCGGAGCCGAACCCGACGCCACAGCACTCGACGCGATTCGCTCCTCGCTGGCTCCCGGTCAACCGATCAATATCCAGTACACCTCCGGTACAACGGGTTTCCCGAAGGGCGCGACGCTCTCGCACTCCAACATCGTCAACAACGGGTTCTTCGTCGGCGAGTTGCTCGGCTATGACGAGCACGACCGGGTGTGCATTCCGGTGCCCTTCTACCACTGCTTCGGCATGGTCATGGGTAACCTCGCCTGCATCACCCACGGCTCCTGCATGGTGATCCCGGCACCCACCTTCAGCCCGAAACTCACCTTGGCCGCGGTGGCCGCCGAACACTGCACCAGCCTGTACGGGGTCCCGACGATGTTCATCGCCGAACTGGCGCTGGAGGACTTCGACGACTACGACCTGTCGAGCCTGCGTACCGGGATCATGGCCGGCTCGCCCTGCCCGGAGCACACGATGCGTCAGGTCATCGAGCGCATGCACATGAGCCAGGTGTCGATCTGCTATGGCATGACCGAGACCTCTCCGGTGTCCACCCAGACCAGGGTCGACGATCCACTCGAACTGCGGGTCGGGACGGTGGGACGGGTCGGGCCACATCTGCAGATCCGGGTGGTCGACCCGGTGACCGGCCAGACCCTGCCACGCAATGTCGCCGGGGAACTGTGCACCAAGGGCTACAGCGTGATGCTCGGCTACTGGGACGAGCCGGACAAGACCGCGGCGGCCGTGATCGACGGGTGGATGCACACCGAAGACCTGGCCACCATGGACGAGGACGGCTACGTCCAGATCACCGGGCGGATCAAGGACATGGTGATCCGCGGCGGGGAGAACATCTACCCGCGCGAGATCGAGGAGTTCCTCTACACCCACCCCGACATCCTCGACGCGCAGGTGATCGGTGTTCCGGATCCGACCTACGGCGAAGAGTTGATGGCCTGGGTGCGGCTGCGCCCGGGAGTCACCTCGCTCACCGTCGAGCAGGTTCGCGAGTTCGCCACGGGCAAACTGGCCCGGCACAAGATCCCCCGGTATGTGCACGTGGTCGAGGAGTTCCCGATGACCGTCACCGGGAAGATCCGCAAGGTGGAGATGCGCCAGCGGGCCGTGGATCTGCTCGGCTCCACCGAGTAAGGGCCCGTCAGTAAATTAGTGCGTCGAGTGTCGGTTTCTGGGCGGGATGTCTGGCAAGGCGGAGGTTTGCCCTCGTAGCAGCGCTACGGGGGGGCCGACAACGCAGCCAGACGCCCGAGCCAGGAAGCGACACGCAGCAATAATTTCCTGGCGGGCCCTAAACACGGATTCAGAGTCCCTCGTGGCCGGGCGCACTCAGCGACAGGATGGCTCGCTCCACCTCGTCCCGCTGGTTGAGGTCGTCCTCGATCTGCTGGAGGCGACGAGCCACCCCGGACTCGGGTTCGTCGCCGACCAGATCGACCGCCGCGATCAGCAGTACCTTTCCGGGGCCGACGAACTCCAGGTAGAGGAAGGACACCGCCTCGATCCCGGGTTCGGCCAACAGGGACCGCAGCGCCCGCTGCCGAAGTGCCGGGTCGACGACCTGCCCGGTGAGGAATTCACGGTTGCGATCGATGAGGAAGATGGCCAGCACGCCCAGCAGGAGCCCGACAACGATGGAGCCGATGGCATCCCACGTGGCGTTGCCGGTGAGCTGGTGCAGGCCGATGCCTGCGGCGGCAACCACGAGGCCGACCAGCGCGGCCGCGTCCTCGACGAAGACCGCGCGCAGCGTCGGATTGGAGGTCTTGACGATGAAGCTCAACGGCCGCAGCCCGAACCTGGATGCCTGCCCCTTGGCCTGGCGCACCGCGCGGGTGAAGGAGATCGCCTCGAGCACGAAGGAGATGCCCAGCACCAGATACGCCCAGCCGTAGTCGGTGTCGGGTTCGTGGGCGCCGAGTTGGCTGATCCCGTGCCAGATGGAGACCAGCGAACCGGCGGCGAACAGGCCGATCGCTGCGAACATCGACCAGACGTAGGCCTCGCGTCCATAGCCGAAGGGGTGCGTGTCGTCCGCTGGTCGGGCCGAGCGTTTCTCGGCGATGTACAAGAACACTTCGTTGCCGGTGTCGGCCCAGGAGTGTGCCGCCTCGGCGACCATCGACGCCGAGCCGGTGATCACCGCCACCACTGTCTTGGCCACTGCGACGAGCGCGTTCGCGGCCAAGGCGATCAGCACGGTGAGCATGCTGTCCCCAGCGTCGGCGGATGCCTCGGCGTGCGGACCGGATCGGGTGTCCTTACCGGAGGTCACCCGAACACCGCGATCGTCTGGCGGCTGATCGCGCTCAGCACACCGTCGCCATTCCAGATCTGCGCGGCGCTGTGCCCGTACCCGTCCAGGCAGGCGTCGGTTCGCACCAGGTACTGCCAGAAGTCCGTGCCGGAGAAGTCATCGACGAACAGTTCCACCGTCCAGGCCAGGGTGGACAGGGGCTTCGGACCCGGGAGCATCGGGGCCATCGCCGGTGGCCACGCGTCGATCAGGCCGACGACATGCTCCACCGCGGGATCGGCGATCGGCTCCCGGTATCTCATCCAGCCGCCGAAGTCCGGCGTGGCGGCGCCGCTGAACGGCGGATGCCCGGTGGCCGGCCGCAGATCGACCTGCCCGAGGAACTCCGGGGCCAGCTCCAGTGCCGTCTGCATGCCGGGCAGGGCCTCGGGTGCTGGCCAGCTCGGTCGGGTGAGGCCGGCGCCAGGTGGTATCACGATCGAGCTGGCACGCCCGGCCGCGAAAGCCGCCTGCGCGGTGGCGCCCGGCTGCCCGTCCTGCAGCAACGTGGCCTCGACCAGCACCACCGATCGCCCGCGGCGCAGGACCTGAGCGTGGATCTCGACCGGTCCGGGCGCGATCGGCGCGACGAGCATCGTGGTGACCGTGCGCAGCGGAGGTGCCGGATCGTCCAGGAGGCCCCGCATCCGGGCGATCAACAGGGCAGCCACCAGACCACCGAAGGTGGCCCGGCCCTGGCCCCATCCGCTCTCGATCCTCACCTGCTCGCCGCGCAATGCCGCTGCGGTCATCGTCGTCAGACTCACCCCGCCGATTCTGGCACCCTGCCGGTGCGGGGCAGAGCCCGGAGTCACGGTGGATTGCCGGTGTTCCGGTTAGATTCCAGTCATAGAGGTTAGATTCCAGTCATGGAGATCGCATGGCCGTGGTCGGGACACTTCGACGCTGATCCGGGGTATTTCGGCACCGCCACCTGTGGGCTGCCCCCGCGCATTACGTCTGAGGCGATGACCGAGGTGCTGCGCCAGTGGCAACGCGGGCAGGTGCGAGCCGCGGAGTTCGATGCGGTGATCGCCGATGCGCGTGCCCGGTTCGCCGCTCTGGTGGGCGTCGATCAGGGTGCGGTGGCGATCGGCCATCAGGTCTCACCGCTCGTGGGTCTGGTCGCCTCGGCCTTGCCGGACGGGGCCCAGGTTCTGGTGGCCGAGGGGGAATTCACCAGCGTGAGTTTCCCGTTCGCCGCCCAGGCTCACCGGGGGGTCGACGTGCACGAGGTGCCACTGACCGAGCTGGCGGAGCGGGTGGGGCCGCAGACGGCTCTGGTGGCCGTGTCGGCGGTCCAGTCCGCGGACGGCTCATGCGCGGACCTGGCGGCGATCGAGGCGGCCGCGGCCGAACACGGCGCCGATGTTCTCGTCGATCTCACCCAAGCGGCCGGCTGGCTGCCGGTGGACGCGAGTCGCTTCGCCTATACCGTGTGCGGCACCTACAAGTGGCTACTCTCACCGCGAGGAACCGCCTTTCTGACCGTGCGCCCTGATCGCCTCGACACACTCACCCCGGCGTGGGCGGGTTGGTACGCCGGGGAATCTGCCTGGGACTCGATCTACGGCCTGCCACTGCGGTTGGCCCAGGACGCGCGGCGGTTCGACGTCTCTCCGGCATGGTTCTGCTGGGTGGGCACCCGAACCTCGCTCTCCTTCCTCGGCGAGATCGGCGTCGATTCCCTGCATGCGCATGCGCTGCAGGTGGAAGCCGCATTCGCCTCCCACGCGGGAGTGGAGCCGGTCGGGCGCGCCATCCGCTCGCTGGAAGCCGACGCCGTCGTGGGGGATCTGATGGAGCGGGCGGGGGCGGTGGCCAGTGTGCGAGCCGGGCGGCTGCGATTGGCCTTCCACGTGAACAACACCGTCGAAGAGGCCGCCGCCCTGGGCAGCCTGCTGCGGGGCCACGTACGAGACTGACGGGCGCGCTGCGCATTCCCGGTATCCGATCCACCCCCGGAACCCGTCGCGGGCAGGACGGCTACGAGGTGGATCCCAGGTCGGCCGGTAGGTCTCGCATGGTCATCAGAGGTGAGATGGCCACGGGTAGGGCGGCGATCAGCGCCAGCCCCGAGAGCAACCACAGGGTGTTCAGCATCCCGATCCACCCGCCGAGCAGACCACCGAGGAAGGCTCCGATCGGCATGGGCCCCCACACGAGGAACCGCACCGAGGCGTTCATCCGGCCGAGCAGTGGCGCAGGGCAGAGCCGTTGGCGAAAGCTCACCTGGCTGATGTTGTAGGTGACCACGGCCCAGCTCGTCAGGGTCCAGCCGATCAGCAGGGTGGGCAGGGCCGGCGTCGAGGCGGCAAGCGGCACGCTGAACGTGGCCACGCCGCCGATCACGGCGGAAACCGGGATCGCCCGGCCTTCACCCAGATGACGGGCGAACCGACCCGCGGTCACTGCCCCGAGCAGGCCACCGGCGCCGCCCAGGCCCATCACGAGTCCCAGACTCGTCGAGGTCAGGCCGAGTTCACGCAGGGCGAAGAGCATGAAGAGTGCCCCCAGGCCGCTGCCGGCGAGATTGGCCAGCCCGGTGCAGGCCACGATCCGGCGCAGCAGCCGATGGCCCAGTACGAAGGACAGTCCTTCGCGGATCTCCGTGGCCAGCGGTCGGCGGGCCCCGGGGTCTGGGGCGGTCTCGCGGTGCCTGATCCGGCTGACGAACAGCGACGACAGGCCCATGCAGGCCGCAGTGACTGCGATGACCACGGGTGAGGCGATGAGCCGTACGAGTTGCCCGGCCAACGCCGGGCCGGCCACGAGCGCTACCTGCTGGCTGGCCTGGAGAAGGGAGTTCCCTTCGCTGAGTTGGTCGGGCTCGACGATCTCGGGCAGGTAGGACTGGTTGGCCACGTCGAAGAAGACGGTGATGCATCCGGTCAGGAAAGCGACCGCGTACAGCTGCCACATGCCCAGCCAGCCACCCAGAAAGGCCGCTGGAACACTCAGCAGCAGGCCGGCACGAGCCAGGTCGCCGACGACGATCACCGGCTTCTTTCGCCACCGGTCCACCCAGGCTCCGGCAGGCAGGCCGATCAGCAGGAAGGCCAGCATCTCCAGGGCGGTGAGCAGCCCCATCTGCACCTCGTCGGCATGCAGCACCTGGATGGCGACATAAGGCATCGCAAAGCCGACCACCTGCATCCCGAAGAACGAGACGGTGTCACCCATCCACAACTGACGGAAATCGTGGGATCGCCACAGGCTGGGACGCTGGGTACCTGCCGTTTCACTCACCCGACGATCATCCGATATCGCCGGACGCATCCCGGCTCGGCGCGGCCGAGCATCCTGATCACGCTCGTCCGCCTCGGCCCACCAGGCTTCGGGTCACCTCCCTGCAGGATCGGGAACCCACTCTCCCCTGCTCAGGACTCCCGTCACGGCAAGCTCGGAGTCCAGGACGACGAGGTCGGCCGGTCCCCCGGCATAGAGGCCGGCCGGCTGCAGCCCCAGCGCCCCGGCCGGGTTGATGCTGGATTGGCGCACCGCGAGCAGCAGAGCGTCGTCCAGGTCGAGTTCGCTGTGCTGGACAGCGAAGCGGAAGACCCGGTCCATCGTCGCGGTGCTGCCTGCGATGGTGTCGGTCCCGGTGAGCCGGGCCACTCCGTCGACCACGTCGACGGCCAGTGTGCCGAGCCGGTAGGCGCCGTCGGCCATCCCGGCGGCGGCCATCGCGTCGGTGACCAGGGACACTCGATCCGGGCCCACCCGGCTGAACACGTCACGGTACAGAGCCGGATGCAGGTGCACGCCATCGGTGATCATCTCGACCAGCACCCTGGGGTCCTCCAAGAGCGCGACCACCGGCCCGGGTTCGCGATGATGCACCGGCCGCATGGCGTTGAAGAGATGGGTGGCCACCCTTGCACCGGCCGAGATTGCCTGCCGCGCCTGGGGATAACTGGCGTCGGTGTGCCCGACCGCGGCCACCGCACCCAGGTCGACCATCTGCCTGATCGCGTCCAGGGCACCGTCGAGCTCGGGTGCGATCGTGACCATTCGGATCGTGCCCTGGGCTGCGGCGAACACCTCGGCGATCTCGTCCGGATCGGGGCTGCGCAGTGCGCTCGGCTCATGAGCACCTTTTCGTCGGGGTGACAGCCACGGCCCTTCGAGGTGGATGCCTGCGAGCAGGCCGTCCTGCACCTGCTCGGTCAGCACCCTCACCTGTCGGAGCAGTTCGTCGGGTAGCTCTGAGACCAGCGAGGCGATCATCGTGGTGGTCCCGTGCCTGCGGTGCAGGCCGACGGCGGTGGCGCAACTCTGCGCGGTGCCCTCCCCGAACGAACCCCCGCCCCCGCCGTGGGAATGCATGTCGACGAAACCCGGAACCACAGTGACGGCGCCAAGAGCGACCCGATCAGCATCGTTCGATGGCTGAGAGCCTTTCGGTGAGCCGCCGCCGACTGCGACGACCCGGTCGCCCGCGATCTCGATCCATCCGGGACGCAGCACCTCCTGCCCGGTCACGACGGTGTCTGCGGTGATGATCATGGCGATGGTCTCCCGATTGAATGTGGACGTGACCTGAACTGGCCGGGCTCGGTAGGGCAGGTGCGTGTTGGCCACCGGCCTGCGGATGGCTGGGCTCGTGAAACCGCCGAGGCAGGGGAGCCCCGGAGTGAGGGTCCGCGATGCATGGCCGGCCCAGTGCGCTGCGGCCGGCCATGCTCGCGGGTGGGCTCAGATGCCCTGCCAGGCGGGCTTGGCCGCGAAGGTCTGGCGGTAGTAGCTGCCCAGCTGCAGGCGACTGGCGGCCGCCTCGTCCAGCAGTACTGTCACGTGCGGATGATGCTGCAGGATGGTGCCCGGCCACATCGCACTCACCGGCCCTTCGGCGAGTTGGTGCACGGCTTCGGCCTTCTGCGACCCGGCGGCAACCAGGAGAACATGTCTGGCGGACATGATCGTGCCCAGGCCCTGGGTCAGGCAGTGGGTCGGAACCGCGTCCACGTCTCCGGCGAAGAAGCGGGCGTTGTCGATCCGGGTCTGCCGGGTGAGCGTCTTGATCCGGGTACGCGAGCCCAACGAGGAACCGGGCTCGTTGAAGCCGATGTGCCCGTCCGTGCCGACGCCGAGGATCTGCAGATCCACCCCGCCCGCCTCGGCCATCGCCGCCTCGTACGCTGCGCAGGAGGCCGGGATGTCAGCGGCCAGGCCGTCGGGTCCCCGCACCGCGCCGGGGGCGAAGTCCACTCGCGAGACGATGTCCCGGGTGATGACATTGCGGTAGGTCTCCGGGTGGTCGGCGGCCAGGCCGACGTACTCGTCCAGGGTGAAGCCCTTGGCGTTGGCGAAGGACACCTCGCCGGCCGCACAGCGGGCTGCCAGGTTGTCGTAGATGCACAAGGGCGATGACCCCGTGGCGAGTCCGAGCACGGCGTCGGGCTTGCGCTTGAGCAGTGCCGTGATGGCCTCTCCAGCCAGCCTTCCCATTTCCTCTTCGTCGTTGAGGATGACGATTTCCATTGTGGTCAGGAACCTTTCGAGAGCGACGATGGGTGGTGTGGGGTGCGCTCAGCGGGTGGCGCGGAAGAGGTTGTCCAGGGCGTTCACCCGGGCACCTAGTTCGGCGGTGACGTCGATGTTGCCTGCCTTGGAGTCCATCACGACGACCGGGATGATCGGGTTGCGTCCGGCAGCCTCGACCGAGGGCACGTCGTAGGTGATCAGCCGCTGGCCCTGCTCGACCTGGTCACCGTCCTTGGCGTGCAGGGTGAAGCCTTCTCCGTTGAGCTGGACCGTGTCCAGCCCGAGGTGGACCAGCACCCCGACCTTGTCGGCGGTCATGATGACGTAGGCGTGGGGCCAGAGCTTCATGATCTTGCCGCTGACCGGCGCCACCGCCTCGACCACCTCGCGCGGCGGGTCGACAGCCATCCCGAAACCGACCAGGCCCTGGGAGAAGGTCGGGTCCGGCACCTCGGACAGGGCGACCGCACGGCCAGGGACGGGGGAGGCGATGGTGACGGCGCCGGCGGGCGCCGACGAGGTGGCTGCTGCTGGTGCCGGTGCCGACGCCTGGACCGGGGCTGCGGTGGCGGTTGCCACTGCGGCCGGAGCCGGGCCGGCGAGGGCGACGTTGATGTCGTTCTTCAACGCGTCGGCTTGCGTGCCGAAGATCGCCTGGACGTTGTTGCCGACCTCGATGACGCCGGCCGCACCCAGGGCCTTGAGCCGGCCCTTGTTGACCTTGCCCTTGTCGGCGACCTCCATCCGTAGCCGGGTGATGCAGGCGTCGACGTTGACCAGGTTCTCCCGTCCGCCGAAGGCGGCGATGAGTGCCTCTGCGGTGCTGCCCGCGGCAGCGCTGGTGCCGGCCACCACACCGCCGGTGGCGTCGTCTGTGAGGTTGGCGGCCTGCTCGGCCTCGAACTCGTCCTCGGGCTCGCGGCCCGGGGTGCGCATGTTCCACTTGACAATGGCGAAGCGGAACATCACGTAGTAGAGGCAGAAGAAGCCAGCACCCATCACCAGGAGCAGTGGGACGTTCTTGGCTGCGGGCGCGGTGCCGTACAACACGAGGTCGATCAGGCCTGCCGAGAACGAGAAGCCCAGATGGATGTCCAGGGCGTGGGCGATCGCGAGCGAGAGCCCGGTGAGCAGGGCGTGGATGATGTACAGCGGGAACGCCACGAACATGAAGGCGAACTCCAGCGGCTCGGTGACCCCGGTGAGGAAGGCGGTCAGCGCGGCGGCGGACAGAATGCCGATCGCGACCTTCTTCTGCTCCGGGCGGGCCACGTGGATCATGGCGAGCGCGGCGGCGGGCAGGCCGAACATCAGGATCGGGTAGAAGCCCGAGGTGAGCAGCCCGGCGGAGGGATCGCCGTTGGCGAAACGGGTGAGCTCGCCGGTGACGACGACGCCGTCAGCGTTGGTGTAGTCGCCGTAGATGAACCAGATGTAGGTGTTGAGGATGTGGTGCAGACCGACCGGGATGAGCATCCGGTTGGCGAAGCCGTAGACGAAGGCTCCGAACACACCGGTGCCACCGATGAACTGGCCGACAGAGGTCAGACCCGAGTTGAAGATCGGGTAGAAGTAGCTCATCGCAAAGCCCATGAACAGGCTGGACAGCGACACGACGATGGGCACGAAGCGTCGTCCACCGAAGAAGCCGAGATACGAGGGCAACTGGATGTTGTGGTACTTGTCGAACAGCCAGGCGGTGACGAGACCCACTGCGATACCGGCGAAGACGCTGTAGTTGATCATCGCCTGCGCGCCGGCCTGGTCGGTCACGCCGTCCAGGACGATCGGCGACATCGCGGTGAAGACCGCCTCGATGACCAGGTAGCCGGCCACCGCCGACAGGGCGGTGGAACCATCCGCCTTCTTGGCGAAGCCGATCGCCACACCGACGGCGAAGAGCAGCGGGAGTTGGGCGAAGATCGCCCCGCCCGCGGCGCTCATCGCGTCGAAGAAGGGACCGATCACGGGGGCGTTGATCTGCCCGAGCAGGTCGTCCTGGCCGAGCCTGAGCAGGATGCCTGCGGCGGGCAGCAGGGCGATGGGCAGCATCAGGCTCTTGCCGAGCCGTTGTAGTTGGGCGAAGCCCGGAATGCGTAGGCCCGACTTCTGCGCCGGGGCCTCGGTTGCGGTGGCCATCCGTCCTCCTTGCGGGATCTGATCGACCGGTCTAGGTGATTGGGGGTGGGGGGTGAAATTGGTATAGACCAGTTGTCATAGATTGGCATAGACCAATCGTTGGTTCAAGCGGAACCACAGTTTGTGACATGGATCACACTCAAGTGCGGGAACCGTTTGATTGGTCTAGCCCAATGACGTACCGTCAGCCGACATGACGACCACGCGCGCCGAGGGCCCCGAGGTGAAGGTCCCCAAGTACTACCAAGTCAAGCGCGAGATCCTCCATCTCATCGAGGACCTGGCACCGGGGTCGTCCGTGCCCACCGAGCGTGAGCTGGCCGAACGCTTCGAGACCTCCCGGACCACCGTGCGGCAGGCGATCGCCGAGCTGGTGGTGGATGGCCGGCTGGAACGCACCCAGGGCCGTGGCACCTTCGTGGCCAAGCCCAAGCTCATGCAGGTACGTCCGCTCACCTCGTTCAGCCAGGACGTGCAGTCCGAAGGGTGGCGTCCGGGCAGCATCGTGCTCAACATCCGCCAGGAGCAGGCCGAGGGCGAGGTCTGCGAGCATCTGCAGGTGCCCCCGGGCGCGGTCATCCATCGGATCGAGAGACTGCGCACCGCCGCCACCGAACCGATCGCCTACGAGATCGCGCATGTGCCAGGCCCTTTGCCGGAGTTGGCAGAACACCTGGAGCGGATCGGCTCGCTCTACCGCACCCTGCACGAGGTTTACGGGGTGGAGCTGGTCACCGTAGAGGACACGGTGGAGACGGTGCTGGCCGACCCGGTACAGGCCAACCTGCTCGGCGTCGACACCGGCCTACCCATGCTTTTGGTCCATCGGACCGGATGGGATGCCGGCGGGCGGGCCGCGGAATGGACGCGCTCGGTCTTCCGCGGTGACCGGTTCCGGTTCGTGGCCCGGCACCGGCTGATCGAGGCCGACCCGGCCCGGCCGTGACCGAGCCGCACATCAGCCCGTGACGACGAAGCGGGTGAGCCCCTGAACATCGGCCGGCAGCACCCGCACCCGGCTCACCGACGCGAACGGCGGCCCCTGCCGACACCAGTCCACGAGTTCGTCGACGGCCGTCTGCTCCCCTTCGAAGAGACCGGAGACAGTGCCCGCGGCGTCGTCGTTACGCACCCAACCCCGCACTCCCAGGCGAGTCGCCTCGACCTGGCACGAGTAGCGATACCCCACGCCTTGGACGCGCCCGGACACCTCCACCTCGACCGCGGTCAGCGCCATACCCTCACCCGCTCCTGGTGCACCCGATTGATGGGGCGATCCTACGGCGCCTCGGCGCGGCCGGGCTCGATCGGACCTATCGCAGAGCCTTCCAGACCAATGACGGGGAGCCATTGGCCTTCGGCGCCAACACTCGGCCGGACCTGGCCGTCAACCTTGGACGTACTCGGCCAGATGCTCGCCGGTCAGGGTGGAGGCGGCTGTCACCAAGTCGGCCGGGGTCCCTTCGAAGACCACGGTTCCACCATCGTGCCCCGCCCCCGGCCCGAGGTCGACGATCCAGTCGGCATGCGCCATCACTGCTTGATGGTGCTCGATCACGATGACGGACTTGCCTGAGTCGACGAGCCGGTCGAGCAAGCCGAGAAGTTGCTCCACGTCAGCCAGGTGCAGCCCGGAGGTGGGCTCGTCCAGAACGTATACCGTTGCCTTGTCTGCCATCTGAGCCGCCAACTTGAGCCGCTGGCGCTCCCCACCGGACAGCGTGGTCAGCGGTTGCCCCAGGGCCAGGTAGCCCAGACCCACATCGACCAGTCGCCGAAGGATCGTATGGGCGGCCGGCACCCGGGCGTCCCCCTCGGCGAAGAAGCTCTCGGCCTCGGCGACCGGCATCGCGAAGACATCGCTGATCGTGCGGCCTCCCAGGGTGTACTCCAGCACCGAGGCCTGGAAGCGCTTCCCATCACAGTCCTCGCAGGTCGTGGAGACGGTGTCCATGAAGCCGAGTTCGGTGAAGATCACCCCGGCGCCCTTGCAGGTGGGACAGGCGCCTTCGGAGTTCGGGCTGAACAGAGCAGGTTTCACACCATTGGCTTTGGCGAACGCCTTACGCACCGAGTCCAGCAGGCCGGTGTAGGTGGCGGGGTTGCTCCGCCTGGAGCCGCGAATCGCGGTCTGGTCCACCGAGACCACACCCTCACGGCCCACCACCGAGCCCTGCACCAGGGAACTCTTACCCGAACCCGCGACGCCGGTCAGCACGACCAGCACCCCCAGCGGGATGTCCACGTCCACGTCGCGCAGATTGTGCTCGTCAGCGCCGCGCACCTCCAGCACCCCGGTCTTGGCACGTACCTGCGACTTCAACCGGGCCTTGTCGTCGAGGTGCCGCCCGGTGAGGGTCTGGCTGGAACGCAGCTCGTGCGGGGTCCCCTCGAAGACCACCTGGCCCCCGTTGGTACCGGCACCCGGGCCGAGATCGACCACATGGTCGGCGATCTGGATGAGTTCCGGCTTGTGCTCGACGACTAGCACGGTGTTGCCCTTGTCGCGCAGCCGCAGCAGCAGCCGATTCATGCGCTGGATGTCATGCGGGTGCAACCCGATGGACGGCTCGTCGAAGACATAGGTGACGTCGGTGAGGGAGGACCCGAGGTGGCGGATCATCTTGGTGCGCTGCGACTCTCCGCCGGACAGCGTCCCCGTGGGGCGGTCGAGGCTGAGGTAGCCCAGGCCGATCTCGACGAAGGAGTCGAGCAGGTGGGCCAGACCGCGAACCAGCGGGGCCACCGAGGCGTCCTCGACCCCGGCGAGCCACTCGGCCAGGTCGGTGATCTGCATGGCACAGGCGTCGGCGATGCTCACTCCGTCGATCTTCGAGGAACGAGCCGCCGCCGCAAGCCGGGTGCCGTCACACTCCGGGCAGGTGGTGAAGGTGATGGCGCGATCGACGAAGGCGCGGATATGCGGCTGCATCGCCTCGCGATCCTTGGAGAGCATGGACTTCTGGATCTTCGGGATCAGGCCCTCATAGGTCAGGTTGATGCCCTCGACCTTGATCTTGGTGGGTTCCCGGTAGAGCAGGTCGTGAAGCTGTCGCTTGGTGAACTTCGCGACCGGCTTGTCCATGTCGAAGAAGCCGCTGCCGGCGAAGATCCGCCCGTACCACCCGTCCATGCTGTAGCCGGGGACGGTGATCGCCCCCTCGCTCAGCGACTTCGTCCCGTCGTAGAGCGCGGTGAGATCGAAATCGGAGACCGCCCCCATCCCCTCGCAGCGTGGGCACATCCCACCGAGCCTGGAGTAGGTCGCCTTCTGAGCGATGGTCTTCTCACCCCGCTCGACGGTGATCGCGCCCGACCCCGACACCGACGGAACGTTGAAGGCATAGGCCTGCGGGCCACCGATGCGCGGCTCACCAAGCCTGCTGAACAGGATCCGCAGCATCGCATTGGCGTCGGTCGCGGTGCCCACCGTGGATCGCGGGTTGGCACCCATCCGCTCCTGGTCGACGATGATCGCGGTAGTCAGCCCGTCGAGCAGGTCGACGTCCGGTCGGGCCAAGGTGGGCATGAAACCCTGCAAGAAGGCGGAGTAGGTCTCGTTGATCATCCGCTGCGACTCCGCCGCGATGGTGCCGAAGACCAGTGAACTCTTCCCCGAGCCGGAGACCCCGGTGAACACCGTCAGGCGACGCTTGGGCAACTCGACGCTGATGTCGCACAGGTTGTTCTCCCGTGCCCCGCTGACCCTGATCAGGTCATGACGATCGGCCGGGTGCGACTCGGTCGGCTCCGAGTCATCCCGACGCACCGGGCTGGTCGACTTCGTTGACGTGGCCACGAGGCTCCTCGATGCTCTGGTGGCCGAACGGACCGGCGTGCTGCTGATGGGCCGGTACGCCGGCCCGCTGTACGGCTGGGACGGCAATCGCGGATCGCCCCGATCGCGAACCTCGACTGCCCGATTCAACCAGTACTCCGCCGGACCCGATCCGTCCGCAGCGAAATCCCGAGCCCCGGCAACACCCGTTCAGGCGAAGCCGCCCAGCCAGGTGGTCACCGCGTAGAGCACCACGTACGTGCCCACGCCCACTCCCAAGGCGAGCGCCAGCTTCGGCCAGACACGCCGTGCCCCGGCCAGGGAACACTGATTGCGCCGCCGCAGGGTCCAGGCCACCAGCGCGACGAGCACCACCAGGCCACCGGCCCGGAACGCCCAGGAGTAACCGTCATACAGATCGTTCGCCCACACGAAGGCGGTTCCCGCACTGACCAGCCCACCCAGCGCCAACACGGTCGGCCCGACACAGCACAGCATTCCGGTCAGGCCCGCTACCAGTCCGATGCGCACGGCCGGCAGACCCGCGGGATCGTCGTGGGACTGAGTGCTCATTCCTCGATCCTCCCCCCGCCGGAGCCGGTCGGACCGTGGGGGCGCACACGTTCACCCGCCCGGCATACCCCCTACCGTGAAGCGATGGAGCGCCCCGGTGATACCCCCGCCGCCCGAGGCGGGCGCGACGAGATCTTCCTCGAACTGACCCGCTCGATCTGCCCGGTCTGCAAACGCACCATCGACGCCGAGGTCAACGCCCGGTCGGGGCAGGTGTTCCTGCGCAAGACCTGCCCCGAGCATGGGCACTTCGAGGCCCGTGTCTATGGCGACGCCGACCGGTATCTGGCGATTCAACGGTTCAACAAGCCGGGTAGCCGGCCGCTCAAACTCCAGACCGAATCCGCGCTCGGATGTCCCTCGGACTGCGGCCTGTGCCCGGAGCACCGCCAACACGCCTGCCTGGGACTCATCGAGGTCAATACCGGATGCAACCTCGACTGCCCGATCTGCTTCGCCGACTCCGGGCACCAACCGGACGGTTATTCCATCACCCTCGATCAGTGTGCGGCGATGCTCGATGCCTTCGTGGCCGCCGAGGGTGAACCGGAGGTGGTGATGTTCTCCGGCGGAGAGCCCACCATCCACCAGGACATCCTGGCCATGATCGACCTGGCACAGCAGCGCCCGATCAATGCTGTCACCCTCAACACCAACGGAATCCGGCTGGCCCGTGACCCAGGCTTCGTCCGAGAACTGGGCGATCGCAACCGGCCCGGCCGTCGGATCACCATCTACCTGCAGTTCGACGGATTGCAGGAACAGACCCACCTGGCCATCCGGGGCCGCGATCTGCGCGAGATCAAACAGCGAGCCCTGGACAACTGCGCCGAAGCAGGGCTGAGCGTGACCCTGGTAGCGGCGATCGAGGCGGGGGTGAACACCGAAGAGATCGGTCCGGTGATCCGGTTCGGCCTGGCCCACCCCGCGGTGCGCTCGGTCGCCTTCCAACCGGTCACCCACGCAGGCCGGCACCTGGAGTTCGACCCACGCACTAGGTTGACGAATTCCGATGTGCTGGAAGGAATTTGCGAGCAACTACCTCAATGGTTCACCCTTGACGACTTCTTCCCAGTGCCCTGCTGCGCCCCCACCTGCCGCAGCATCACCTACCTGCTCACCTCCGGACATCCGGATGAGGAGGACTTCGGCCTCGTCCCCATCCCGCGGCTGCTGCGGGTGGAGGATTACCTTGACTACGCGGCCAACCGGGTCGTGCCGGATTACCAGATCCGCGAGGCACTGGAGCGGCTCTGGTCGGCGTCGGCCTTCGCCGGGACCGACACGACCACGGACCGGCTGGCCGCAGTCACCACCGCGTTGGACTGCGCCGACGCCTGCGGGGTCAACCTGCCCGAGGCCCTGACGACGTTGACCGAGACCGCCTTCATGATCGTGGTCCAGGACTTCCTCGACCCCTACACCCTTAATGTTCGCCAGTTGATGAAGTGCTGCGTCGAGGAGATCACCCCGGACGGGCGGCTCATCCCGTTCTGCGCCTACAACTCGGTGGGCTACCGCGAGCAGGTCCGGGCTGCCATGACCGGGGTCGAGGTCCCCCCGGTCGTCCCCCGGGCCACGGAACTGAGGCCGATCCTGACCCGGACCAGCCATGGCAGTTGGACGGTGCGCTGATGGGCCCGGACCCGAACACCATCAAGGCGTGCTGCGCGCAGAGCTATTCCAGCGACCTGGTCGCGATGCTGCTGGGGGCGAGCTATCACCCCGGTGGGCTGAGTTTGACCCGGCACGTTCTCGATCTGCTGGACCTGGACGAGAACACCACGCTGGTGGACGTGGCCAGTGGGCTGGGCACCACCGCCTTCGTGGCTGCCGCGGAGTACGGGGCTCACGTGGTGGGAGTCGACGCCTCAACCGAGAACGTCGCGACGGCAACGGCTGGGGCTGCGCAGCGCGGGCTGGCCGATCGGGTCCGCTTCCACGTCGGCGACGCCGAGGCGCTGCCGCTGCCAGCGGCCTGCTGCGAGGCCGTGATCAGCGAATGCTCGCTGTGCCTCTTCCCGGACAAGGCCGCTGCGGTCCAGCAAGTGGGGCGGATCCTGGCTCCCGGCGGTCGGGTCGCAATCGCGGATGTGACGGCCGAACCGGCGCGATTGCCAAGTGAACTCACCGGGCTCACCGCCTGGGTGGCCTGCATCGCCGACGCCCGGCCGCGGGGGTACTACCAGGACCTGCTCGAAAGGGCCGGCTTCAACGTGCTGCATCTGCAGAACCACGACCGGGAGGTGACCCGGATGATCGACCAGATCGAGGCGCGGATCGAGCTCCTGCGACTCACCCGGCCCTTGCAACAGGAGTACGGCTGGGACCCGTCCAGGGCCCGGCCGGTACTCGATGCCGCGCGAGACAGCGTGCGCCGCGGCGACCTCGGGTACGCCGTCCTGGTCGCCCAGCGACGATGAGGGCACCGCAGCTGCGATGGCACGGGGCCTAGGTACGACGCAGGTGCCGCGCTGGAGATGGGCGACCCTGGGGACCATCGACTCTGACTCGGTCGACCCGGTAGCCCGACAAGGGTCAGCCGCCGGATGGGCGTACCTCCAGATCACCGGACAACACACTTCGCACCTGCACTCCGAAGAGGTCCGGGATCTGCCCGGGCAGGGTGTCCGCCAGGGTCTGCGGGGGTGGCAGCGCACTCGGGGTCTCCACGCTCACCGTCATCGTCAGCGCGCTGAACTCGACGTCCGTGACGCGGGCACCCGGCACGTCCCCCAGCCAACGGGTGGCCAGCTGATGCATCCGGCTCTCGTAGATCGACAGCAGTGCATTACCAACGGTGTTGAGCACCAGGGGCACACTCACCAGGACGAGCATCACCGCCAGCACCCGGTGGTACCGCTGCTTGGAGCTGCCCCGGTGCTCGGCCTCCTCCTTGGCATAGCCGAGCACAGCGAAGACGAAGGTTCCGGCCAGGACCAGCGCAAGCAGGTTCGACACGAACAACACCAGCGCGCCGAAAGCCAGGGTGAACTCGCCATTGCCCAGGCAGATGCCCACCACCGCCAGCGGCGGCACCAACGAGATGGCGATCGCCACCCCCGGCAACACCGCAGCCACGTCCCGGCGGGCCATCGCCACCGAGCCGGCCAGACCGGTGGCCAGCGCTGCGATCATGTCCAGGATGCTCGGTGACGTCCGCCCCGCGATCTGGCTGTTCTGAGTCAGGTCCGCACCGGGCAGGACGAAGTAGGAGAACACGAAACCGATCGCCACCACCACGGCCACCCCGGCGGCCACGAAGGCCGCTGAGCCGTTGCGCTGTCGCTTCACCAAGGCCAGGGCGGTACCCATGATCGGAGTGGAGAGCGGGGCGATGATCATCGCGCCGATCACCGTCGCGGTCGAGTCCCGCAGAATGCCGGCCGAGGCGATCACCGCGGCCAGTGACAGCATCAACCAGAACGCGGTCGCCTTGGATGACCTGTCGCCGGACCGCAGGTCGAGGTCCTCGGTGAGTTCATCCAAGGTGCGGCGCTGCTCGGCCGGCAACAGCGTGCCGCGAATATTCCAACCCATGCGTGCATCGTAGGTTTCACCGAGACCCGAACCGGCCGGAATCGCTGAGCTGGCGACCGGGAACTCTGCCCCACCCCTGGCCTGCTCGCTGCGGGTCCTTTGCGCCGGCCAGGCCTGGCGACGACGGCCCGGATCCTCGGACGGCTTGAGCCGTCAGCGTAGGGAGCTCGAATCGACCCATCGTTCGCCTCCGGGGTGCACTATCGCGCGTCCATGGCTGTGCGTATCGACGAAACTCTGCAGTTCGGGTAGCCGCGGAGTCGGGATGGCGACCCGCAGTTCCGCCTCCCGTCCGTCCGGCCCGTACTCGGTTCCCTGTACTGAGAAGCCTTGTGAACGAACGAGATTCTCCAATCGTGGAGCGTCTGCGATGGGTGAGTGGATCCCAACCTCCAGCATGAGTTCACGCCTCAGCCGGCCCGAGGCGTCCAGGGCGGCGGTGGCCGCCTCGCCGTAGGCTCGCGCCAAGCCACCGGCACCCAGCAAGACGCCTCCGAACCATCTGGTGACGACCACAACAACATCGGATACCTCGTGGGCCCGAACCGAACGCAGGATGGGCGCTCCAGCCGTGCCGGCTGGTTCACCGTCGTCGCTCGAGCGTGCTAACGAACCGTCCGGGCCGAGGACGAAGGCCGAGCAGTGGTGCCGGGCATTCCAATGCCGTCGACGCGCCTCCTCGACCACCTCACGGGCAGCCTCCTGCGACTCCACCCGGCACGCCGCAGCCAGGAACCGCGAGCGCTTGACCTCGATCTCGGCCTCGGCATCGTCGGCGACGGTGAGGTACTCGATCGTCACACCTCCTGCTCGCGACGGGCCGGACGATGACCGGCCCTTGGCAGGGTAGCCGCGCGGGGGACCCGGCAGGTCGACCGGGCTCGGGCGGCCCGGCACGATGACACGGCCCAAGCGGGTCGCATAGCCTCGCTAGCGGACCTGAGGAGCTAGTCGACCGGTCGGCGTGCCGGCGGGAGGAGAAGCAGTGCTCGAGGACGGCACGGTCATCGTCGCCGGAGCCGGTCAGGCCGGCGCCTGGGCGGCCGCCAGCATGCGCACCGCCGGCTTCGCCGGCCGGATCGTGCTCGTCGGGGACGAGCCGCATCGTCCCTACGAACGTCCGCCGCTGAGCAAGGAGTTGCTGCGCGGCGAGGACCCGGACCCCTCCATCCACCCGGCCGACGCTTTCGACGCCCAGAATCTCGAGCTTCGGATCGGGCATCGCGTGGAGGCGATCTCGCTGGACGAGCACACCGTGACCTTGACCGGTCCGGATACCGCCGAGCCTGAGGTTCTGGCCTACGACCGTCTGATCCTGACCACCGGAGGCAGGCCGCGCCCGGCCCCCTTCCCAGGGGGCGGACTGCCCGGAGTACTGACCCTGCGCACCATCGAGGATGCCCGCGTCCTGGCTCAGCAGTTGCGCACCGGCGCGCCCGTCGCGGTCGTCGGTGGCGGCTGGATCGGGTTGGAGGTAGCGGCGGCCGCACGCGGGCACGGCTGCCCGACAACGGTTCTGGAGTTCGCTTCGCGGTTGTGCCCGCGCACCGTGCCACCGGTGATCTCGGCATATCTGCTCAGGCTGCACGAGTCACACGGGGTGGATGTCCGGCTCGGCGCCCAGGTCTCGGCGATCGTGCCAAGCTGTTCGACGGTGACCGGCTGTGCCGCCGGCCCGGCAGACGGACACCCCGGACTGGTCGTGCAATGTGCGGACGGCACCGAGATCCCGGCCGCGACCGTGGTGGTGGGTGTGGGTCTGATCCCCAACGACGAGGTGGCGGCCGAAGCCGGGATCGTCTGCGACAACGGCATCGTCGTCGATGCCGCCTGCCGCACCAGCGATCCGGCGGTCTTCGCCGCCGGGGACGTCACGGTCAGCCCCAATCCGTACTCAGGGGTCCCAGTTCGCCTGGAGTCGTGGCAGAACGCCCAGGAGCAGGGCGCCGCAGCTGGCCGCTCCGCCCTCGGGATCGACACCGAGCACGCGATCCTGCCCTGGTTCTGGTCGGATCAGTACCAGGCCACGGTGCAGATCTACGGGCTCCCGCAGGAGCATCACGTGATGACTCTGCGGGGTGACCCCGAGGGTGAGGATTTCACCGTCCTGTACACCGAAGGGGATCGCCTCAAAGCAGCGATGGGGCCCGGCAACGCCCGTGAGATCAAGCTGTGCAGGCGGATCATCGACCGACAGATCCCCATAGACGTGTCTGCATTGGCGGATCCGAGCGTTGCGCTCCCCAGACGCTGACCCCAGACCTGATCGTCGACACGGCCTGTCAGCCGAAGGTCGAGGCCATTCCGGCGTCTCGTCACCGGGTCCGCGCAGCCGATCGGCGGTATCACCGCAACGCCGCCGCCACTCCTGGAAGAATGAGCCAGGAGATCTGTCGGGCCCCGACGAGCGTGGTGAAGCCGATGATGTTCATCTGTGGGGAGTGCGGCGAGCGCAACCCGCGTGGCACCGAGTTCTGCTCCGCCTGCAACGCCTTCCTCGCCTGGGACCAACTCGAGGCCGGGCCCGAGAGCCCTGACGCCACCGTGGCGGTGCATGCCATCCCGCAGGCGGTGTCCGGCGAACAACCTGCCCATGCGCACGCATCCGGGCTGACCAACGATCGCGAACCCGCCAGTCGCAGTGGCCGCGACTCACACGGACCGGACGTCGGCCTGGGCCCGGTCGAACATCGCCTGCGGGAAGATGCCGGCTCGCCGCGGATCTCGTCCAGTCCCGATGGGCCTGACGGTCCTGAGGCCGGCTTCCAGGTGCCGAACTTCCCGACGCAGTTGAGCGTGTCCAGCACAGGCGAGGCGAGCGATCTCGTGCTGCGGGTGACGAACTCCTCGCAGATCGTCGAGGGTTACCTGGCGGCTCTGGCCACGACCCCGCCGTGGCTCAGCCTGCAGGGCGAGCCAGATCGGCTGATGCCGCACACCACCGGCGAACTGCGGCTGCGTCTGCGGATCGTCTCCCAGGAGCTGATCCCGGCGCAGTCGGTCGAGGTGGTGGTGCGGGTCATGGCCCAGAGCGACACCGCACGGTACCGGGACCTGCCGATCACCGTGCAGGTCCCGGCCGTCGATGCGTCGATGACGCTGCGCGCCGAGCCCGAGGTGATCCGGATCCCGGACGGAGACCTGGCCACCTGCGTGGTGCGGGTCGACAACAGCACCGGCAACAGCCCACGACAGCTGAGGCTGTCCGCCGCGGATCCCGAGCGAGCGGTCCGGGTGGAGTTCTTCCCGGACACCCTCACCGTGGGCCCCGGGGAGCGCGCGACCGCACGAGTCGCTCTCAACTCACCGGCACCGCCTGCGGGACAAGAGATCTCACGTCGGGTCACGATCACCGGGGACGATGGCTCGACCACCACCGAGGTCACGGTCACCCTGCACCAACGCACTCCCGTGCCGGAGGTTGACCCTCCGGTGACGCTCGAGGTCACGCCGAGCGTGGTGCACGTGGTGGACGACGCCGTCGCCCGCACCCAGGTGAGCATCGACAACCGGGCCGGGCAGGACTGGGCTCACGTTCGTCTCCAGGCCCGCGACCCGGAGGGCGTGGTCCAGGTCGCCTGGAGTGAGCAGGTGGTGCAGGTGCCCGCGGGCCGGGTCGCGCACACACAGGTGCAGTTCCTGGCACCCGTACCAGAGCCGGGCACGCAGACCAGTCGCACCGTCGAACTCACCGCCACCGACCAGCGCCACCGCAAGGCAACGACCCAAGTGCGTCTGGAGCAGGTGGCCAGCCCGTCCTCGATGTCCACCCTGGCGATCAGCGCGAGCCCGAGCCTGCTGCGCACCAACCGGGCCAGCGCTCGACTCACCGTCGGCGTCGACAACACCCACGGCACCCGAGCGGTAAGGGTGCGCGTGGTCGGCTCCGACCCGGAGAACAGCATTCGGTTCTCCATCGCCAAGTCGTTGCTCGACGTCCCCGCCGGACACCGGGTCACCACCGAGGTGACCGTGAAAGCCAACCCGCCCGGGGCACACCAGGAGGTGGAGCGCACCTTCACCCTGGCCGCCACCGATGGGGTACGCAAGGTCACCACCGAGGCCCGTCTGGTTCAGGCCGGCCGGGATCGCCTCCCGCTGGCTCGGGCGGTGACGACGGCCGTGGCGGCCCTGGTGATCGCCGGTTCGACGCTCTTGCCGGTTGCTCCCGGCGGATCGCTGCGCACTCTCGACCTGGACGCGGATCTGTTGGCCAGGCAGTTCTCCGGTCAGTCGCTGGCGCTGGGTGGTCTGGAGCAGGTGCTCACCGCCAGCCTGGTCTTGCTGGTCCTGGCCGGCGGCGTTCTCCTGGGCCTGACCAGCCGGACGGGTCGGCTCACCCGGCTGTGTGCCCTATTGGCGGCTGTGGTCCTGGCCAGCGTGGTGGCGATGTTCCTCGCCGCCGGTGCCGGGGTGGTGATCGGACCGGGGGTCGCGGTGGGCGCGGTCGGCTGTGTGCTGGCGTACGTGGGCGGTCGGCTGATCCGGCGTTGACCGGGCCGCAGGCCGAGTCTCAGGCCGAGCGACGGATCCGCAGCAAACCCATGCAGGCCACGCCCAGGGCGGCGGTGTTGAGCACGGTCCGCACCAGGTTCCAGGTGGTCCAGGGCGACTCGTACACCGCCCGAACTGCGGCGGGATCGCTTTGCTGCGCCACCGGGCCGGCGGCGGCCAGCGCCTCGTTGAGCGGCACCGAGACGAGCATGGTGACGAAGAAGGCGCCCGCATACAGGACGGCAGCAGCCAGCAGGTACCAGCGGCCGCCGAGGCGAGTGGCGAAGGCGGCGACGCTGGTCACCAGCCCCAGGGCGAGCGAGCCGAAGAAGACCGGGCCGAAGCCGAAGTTGCGCACGTTGGCGTTGATGGCCTGCATGGCGTTGATGAACGTCGCGTCGTCGGTGTGCACCAGTCCGATCATCACCGAGCAGGAGTAGGCGTAGAAGAAGCCGGCCATCAGGCCGATGAAGATCGTGGTCACCACGGCCAGCCAGGTCGCCGCGCGCGCTCCGGGCGATCGGTGGACGGATGGCGTGGCGGGGGCGGTCAGGGTCTGGGCGGTCATCTGCACTCCTCGCGGGAAGTCTGGGCTCGTGGATCGAATCGATTAAACAGAACCAATGGGTTCGATTAATTAAGCGTACCCGGTGGTACGTTTGTCAAGTGCCGATCTCCGATCCCTCTCCCCAGGCCCCCAACCGGAGGCCGTCCGGCGCCTCTGGCGGAGCAGTTCGCCGCCGCGGTCGGCCACCGGCTGCCGAACGTCAGGCCCGCCGCACGGCCGCCCTGGAGGCGGCCCGAGCCGAGCTCACCGAATCCGGCTATGAGGGCCTGACGATGGCGAGAGTCGCTCTGCGCGCGGGTTCGTCGAAGGAGAGCCTGTACACCTGGTTCGGCAGCAAGCAGCAATTGCTGGCCGAGCTCATCCAGGAGCAGGCGGCCAGCACCACGTCGGCGGTGCGCACCCCCACGACCACCGGCTGGCCAGCCGACCCGGCATTGGAGGCGCTCGGCGGGCGGGTGCTCACGCTGCTCACCACCCCCCCGGCACACGCCCTGAAACGCGCGGCGATGTCCTCTCCCGCGCGCGCGACGAGCCAGCTGCAGCTCCGCCGGCGCACCACCGGGCC
>JBKECN010000027.1:0-38507 GCA_047974565.1 Actinomycetales bacterium | reverse complement strand
GGGGTCGACCACGACGAACCCCCCAAGCATCCGCCTCGACCACGACGGTCCGCAACGAACACGCCGAATCTTCGCGCACCACGGTGCGCCAAGGAACGAAGGCGCCGGGTTGCTGACCTGCAGAAACAGAGCTTGGGCTTTGTTGATGGAAACCTGCACGGCAGACTCAGCCCGGTAGTCCCCCGAGGTCAGCGAGTTCGTCGGCATCCAACCCAGTCAGCACCGCGGCAGCCCTTGCCTCGGCGCCGTCCAACCGCTGGAACCTCAGCGTTGAACGCCTGCACCTCGTCGCTGTTGGAGCCACTCGCGTAGTCCAGCACAGACGGCCACGACGACCGTCGGCGAACGCCAACAACCGGCAGTTGCCGGGAATCTTGCGGACTATCGGGGTGTCCGAGACTCCCTGAACCCGCTCTGACCAGCACAAACGTTCCTGAACTAGTAGTACCAGGGGTAGTCGCTCCAGTCGGGAGCGCGCTTGTCCAGGAAGGAGTCTCGGCCCTCGACGGCCTCGTCCGTCATGTAGGCCAGCCGGGTGGCCTCGCCGGCGAAGACCTGCTGGCCCATCAGTCCGTCGTCGAGGAGGTTGAAGGCGAACTTCAACATCCGTTGCGCGGTGGGGGACTTCCCCAGCACCTCAGCGGCGACGGTGAGGCCGACACTCTCCAGGCGCTCATGGTCGACCACGAGGTTGACCGCGCCCATCCGGTGCATGTCGTCGGCGGAGTAGGTGCGTCCGAGGAAGAAGATCTCCCGGGCGAACTTCTGCCCGACCATCTTGGCCAGATACGCCGAGCCGTAGCCGGCGTCGAAGGAGCCCACGTCGGCGTCGGTCTGCTTGAACAGGGCGTGCTGCCGGCTGGCGATGGTCAGATCGCACACCACATGCAGGGAGTGCCCACCCCCGGCCGCCCATCCCGAGACCAGGCACACCACGACCTTCGGCATGGTGCGGATCAGCCGCTGCACCTCCAGGATGTGCAGTCGCCCGCCCTCGGCCTTGACCCGGGCGGTGTCCACCGTGTCGGCGGTCTCCCCGTCGGCGTACTGATATCCGGAGCGCCCCCGGATCCGCTGATCGCCACCGGAGCAGAACGCCCAGCCGCCGTCCCGGGGAGAGGGGCCGTTGCCGGTCAGCAGCACCACACCCACGTCCGGAGTCTGCCGGGCGTGGTCCAACGCCCGGTACAACTCGTCCACCGTCTGCGGCCGGAAGGCGTTGCGCACCTCGGGCCGGTCGAAGGCGATCCGGACGGTGCCTCGCTCGGGGCCCGGCCGGACGCACCGGTGGTAGGTGATATCGGTGAAGTCGAAGCCGGGGACGGCCATCCAGGCCTGGGGATCGAAGATCTCGGACGCGCTCACGACAGCGACGATAAAGGCTGCTCCCACCGCCAGATGGAACTGGGTCGTCCCGAGCCGTAGACGTGCTGCACCTGATCGGTGCGGGTGAGCCCGTGAGTGGCGCGCAGGGCTCGGTTCAGATTGCCCCGATCGGGTGACTCACCGTCCAGGCTGGCGACCAGGCTCACCGCGTCGGCCACCGGGAACGAGTCACCGGTCAGCGCCTGGGTGAAGTCGCGGTCGCGCCACAGTTTGCCGGCCAACACCGGGCGGGTGTCCTTGACGATCCGCGCGTGGTCGAAGGCCAATTCCGGCAAGTCGTCCATGTTTGCCCAGGTGGCAGCGTCACCGGCCACGTTAGTGACCCCCCACATGGCCAGCGACAGGGTCGGTCCCCGCGGGTCCCGGTGGGGGGTGTCGAAGGTGGCCAACTGGCCACAGGCCCGTAGCGGCAGACCGGCCTTGGTGGACGCTGCTCGGCGCGCCGCCTCGGTGAGCCGCTCTCCCCGGTGCAGCAACACTCCGGGCAGGGCCAGGGTCCCCGCGTATGGCTCATGAGGGCGTGGCGCCACCGCCACCAGGGCGCGGCGCAGGTCACGATCGAAGCGCAGCACCACGACGTCCACGGAGACGGCAGATTGCTCGCCCGGGCTCGACATCGCAGAACTCACACAACGGACCCTACTCCGGACATTCCGTTTTCGGGTCACCTAGGCCACCCGATTTGCCGCTTGGTGGGTCCCGCCGATCCGCTAAGTTGGTGCCGCGGGTCATCTGCGCGCCCGAGAATGAGCCATGAGTCGGCGCAGGCAAGGAGGCGGACGTTGAGTGGTGCACGAGTCGTCTCGGTCGGTCACTACCAACCCGAGCGGGTGCTCACCAACGCCGAGCTCTCCGATCGCCTGGACACCAGTGACGAATGGATTCGACGGCGCGTCGGTATCGCCGAGCGGCGGGTCGCGGCGCCGAACGAGTCCGTGGCAGACATGGCGATCCCGGCGGCCAGACGGGCCCTGGAGGCCAGCGGGCTGAGCATCGGGGACATCGATCTCATCGTCGTGGCCACCTGCACCAACCACGACCGGTCGCCGAACACCGCTGCGGTGGTCGCCGCCGCGCTCGGCGCACAGAGCCCGGCCGTGCTGGACGTCAACGTCGTGTGCTCGGGCTTCTGCCATGCCCTGGCGGTGGCCGATCACGCCATCGGCGCCGGCAGCGCCCGCAACGCCATCGTCATCGGGGCCGAGAAGTTCACCGACTTCGTCAACTGGGATGACCGCTCCACCTGCATCCTGGTGGGCGATGGAGCCGGAGCGGTGGTGCTGTCCGCCGACGCCGACGATGAGCGGGCGGTCGGCCCGGTGGTGTGGGGTTCGGTCCCCGAGATGGGCGCCGCCGTGGTCATCCGGGAGATCGAGGACGGTGGCTTCACCCAGGCCGGGCAGTCGGTCTTCCGCTGGACGACGACCCAGTTGCCGGTGATCGCCCGCCGGATCTGCGACGCCGCCGGGGTGGCCCCCGAGGAACTCGGGGGAATCGTCCTGCACCAGGCGAACCTGCGCATCATCACCCCGCTGGCGGCCGCGATCGGCGCCCCGCAGGCCGAGGTGGCCACCGACGTCGTCGAGTCGGGAAACACCTCGGCGGCCAGCATCCCGCTGGCCCTGTCCAAGCTTGTCCAATCCGGCCGGGTCGCGTCCGGCGCACCCATTCTGCTTTTCGGCTTCGGTGGTGGTCTGGCCTACGCCGGCCAGGTGATTCGCTGTCCATGACGGGCCGCTTGCTGCCGCCGGTGGACGAGGTGCTGGCGCATGCCCAGGTCGTCTCGGTGCCCCTGAGTGTGCGCTTTCGCGGGGTGCGCCATCGCGAGGCGGTGCTCCTGCAGGGTCCGGCCGGGTGGGGCGAGTTCGCCCCCTTCACCGAGTATCCGGACGACGAGGCCGCCTGGTGGCTGGCCGCCGGCCTGGAGGCCGCCTATCGGGGACTGCCCGCGCCGGTGCGCGAGGCAGTCGAGGTCAACGCCACCGTGCCGGCCGTGCCGGCCGACCAGGTGCCCGACGTCCTGGCCCGATTCGACGGGTGTACCACGGTGAAGATCAAGGTGGCCGAGGCGGGGCAGTCGTCAGCCGAGGACGTGGCCCGGGTGGCTCGCGTGCGTGAGGTGCTGGGCGCGTCCGCGCACCTGCGGGTGGACGCCAACGGCGGCTGGGCCCCGGCCGAGGCCTACCGGGTTCTGTCCGACCTGGCGGGCTTCGGCTTGCAGTACGCCGAGCAGCCCTGTGCCACCGTGCCCGAGCTGATCGAGTTGCGGGAGATGTTGCGGAGCAACGGGATTCGGGTTCGGCTCGCCGCCGACGAGAGCATTCGCAAGGCCGCCGATCCGCTCGCGGTGGCCCGCACCGGCGCGGTGGACGTGGCCGTGGTGAAGGTCGCACCACTGGGCGGGGTACGCCGGGTGTTGGAGTTGGCCGCGGAACTCGCGCGGCTGGGCGTGCAGATCGTGGTCTCCTCAGCGATCGACACCTCAGTCGGTCTGGCCGCCGGGGTGCGGGCCGCGGCCTGCCTGAGCGAGCCGCCGCTGGCCTGCGGGCTGGCCACGGCGAGTCTGCTCGGCGACGACGTCGTCGACGAGAGCCTGGCTGCCGCAGGGGGAATCATTCAGGTCCGGGACGTCCAACCCGATCCTCGCCGGCTGGAACGCCTGCGGGCACCCGCGCAGCGGGAACGCTGGTGGCAGGAGCGAGTCCGACGCTGTCACCGGCTGCTGGCGTCGTGCTGACCTCGTGCGAGGCGGCGGCTCGCATCGTCGCCGGGTTGCTGGCCCAGGGGGTCCGGGACGTGTGCCTGAGCCCCGGCTCGCGCTCGGCTCCGCTGGCCTACGCCCTCGCCTCGGCCGAACGCGAGGGGCGGGTGCGCCTGCACGTGCGCCACGACGAACGCACTGCCGGCTTCCTGGCTCTGGGCGCGGGAAAGGCCAACCCACGGCACCCGGCGGCGGTGGTGACCACCTCCGGGACGGCGGTGGCGAACCTGCTTCCTGCTGCCCTGGAGGCCCATCATGCAGGTGTCGGTGTGCTGCTGGTCACCGCTGACCGCCCAGCCCGGCTCCGCGGCACCTGGGCGAACCAGACCAGCGATCTGCAAAGCGGGTTGTTCACCGAGGTGGCCCACTGGGCGCGTGACGTCGAGCCCGCTGCCCTTGCCGAGCCAGAGATCGATCTGCTTGTCGCCGAGGCGGTCTCGGCGGCCCGTCGGGGCGCGGTGGTGCACCTGAACGCCTGCTTCGACGATCCGCTGCAGCCCCCGGCGGGGGAGTCGGTCTCGCTCCCGGAAGTTCTGGCCCGCCCGGCACCAGAGCAGGACCCTCCCGCGCTCTCGCACCGGGTACTCGACCGCGCGTCCGGCACCGTCGTGGTGGCCGGTGACGGCGCCGGCCCCGGTGCCCGGCTGCTGGCGCAACAGCATCGGCTGCCATTGCTCGCCGAACCCTCCTCGGGTGCCCGGGGTGGGCCGTGCCTGGTGCCGTGCTACCGCGAGGTGCTGGCCGATGCCGGCGATCGGGTCCAACGGGCCGTGGTCTTCGGACGGCCCACGCTGTCCCGCCCGGTCACTCGACTGCTGGAGGATCCGGCCGTCGAGGTGGTGCTGGTCGGGGTGGGGCCCGGTCCGGGGCGTACGGTGCTGCGCGCGGGGTCGGTGGACTTCGACCGCGGCGGCGACCCGCAGTGGTTGGGCTGGTGGCTGCAGGCGGGTCGGCAGCGGGCGGCCCGGCTCGGGGAACAGCTCGCCGGGTGGGGACGGGCGACCGGGCTGCACGCGGCGGCGCACGTCCTGGCGGCGACCGAAGCCGATGAAGCCTTGGTGCTGGGTGCCTCCAACCCGATCCGGGACGCGGACCTGGCCGCCGGTGCCGTCCGCGATGGGGCGCTGGTACTCGCCAACCGGGGGCTGGCGGGCATCGATGGCACAGTGAGCACGGCGATCGGGGTGGCGCTGGCCACCGGCCGCCGGACCCGGGCGCTGGTCGGTGACCTGACCTTCCTGCACGACCTGGCCGGTCTGGCGCTGCCTGCCCTCGAGCGTCAGCGCCCGCAGGTGCAGGTGGTGGTGGCCAACGACGACGGCGGCGGGATCTTCCAGACCCTGGAGCACAGCCAGCACCCGCGCGAGTTCGAGCGGATCTTCGGGACCCCGCTCGGAGCCGATCTGGCCTCTGCCTGTGCGGCTTTCGGCGTCACCCACCAACGGGTGGAGAGCATCGAGGCGCTGCGCTCAGCCTGCGCGGCGATGCCAGAGGGGGTGAGCGTGGTGGAGGTGCCGACCCATCGCCAGGATCGCGCCGCCTTGGCTGGTCGCAACCTCCGGTAGCACACCAGGAGGGCGGCGTCGGCTGCCTGGCCTCCAGGGTTCTGGGTATCCGGGGGATGAGGGGCAACGCGCTCCGGCCGCCACCTCGTCAGCGCACAAGCGCGAGCGCCTCACAGCGCACCTCCCGCCGAGCCGTTACCTGCGTCCCGACTGGTCAGTTCGGGTGACCACCACCCCCGCGTCGATGACGAGTCTTGACGCCCTGTAAATTAGTGTCTATAACTAGTGAGGTCGGCTAAAAACGAGAGAAGGGAACTCCGTCATGGGATACGGGGCATGGAACGACGATCTCTACCGGGCTCAGGCCAGCTACCGCCGCCAGCGTCGTGAGGACGACTTCGGCTACAGCAGGCAGATGCTCACCAAGCCGCGACGTCAGTGGCGGGCCGCCGCCGAGTTGAGCCCGCGGGGGCTGCAGGCGCGCCAGGCGCGAGACTCCGCCGAACACCCACGATCGACGCCGATCGCGGTCTTCTTCGATGTCACCGGCTCGATGCGCCGGGTCCCCCGGCTGCTGCAGAGTCGGCTCTCGGATCTGCACGCGCTGCTGGTCACGGTCGGCGTCGAGGATCCGCAGTTGCTCTTCGGGGCGGTCGGGGACGAGGAGTTCGACCGGGTGCCGCTGCAGATCGGCCAGTTCGAGTCGGACAACCGGATGGACGACCAGCTTCGGCAGATCCTGCTCGAAGGGGGAGGCGGAGGGGACAAGTGCGAGTCCTACGCCCTGGCCACCTACGCGATGCTCGCCCACACCGAGACCGACCACTGGACGCGCCGAGGCCGCAAGGGTCACCTCTTCCTGATCGGAGACGAACTCAACAAGCCCCGGCTCAGTGCCCGGGCGCTGCGTGAGGTCTTCGACCAAGCACCTCGCCCGGAGTTCGACGGCCTGGACATCCCCACCCTGTACCGCTATGCCCAGCAGCGATGGCACGTGCACTTCGTCCTGCCGCGAGGCACCAGCTACTTCGACGATCCGCAGGTGAATGCCCACTGGCACGGGCTGCTCGGCGACCGTTTCCACAAACTGGACGAGCCGGAACTCATCTGCGAGCTGATCGCCGCGATGGTCGGACTGACCCAGCGCCAGGAGTCAGCTCGGCCGGTCATCGGGATCGGTGCCTGATGGGCGCACCTCACCGGCCCGAAGCCCTCGTCGTCGTCGGTCTCGGCTTCGGCGACGAGGGCAAGGGCGCCACCGTGGACTGGCTGGCGGACAGCCGACGCGCCCAGGGTCGCCCCGCTGCCTTGGCGGTGCGGTTCAACGGCGGCGCCCAAGCCGCGCACAACGTCGTCACCCCGGACGGGCGGGAGCACACCTTCTCCCAGTTCGCCTCGGCCACCTTCTGCGGGGTTCCCACCCACCTCACCCGGGACGTCCTCGTCGAACCGATGATGCTGGCCGCCGAGGCGCGCGCGCTGAGCGGGCTCGGGGTCGACGATCCGCTGGAGCTGGTCACGCTGGATCCGGACGCATTGGTGACCACCCCGATTCAGGTGGCCGCGAATCGAGCCCGGGAGGACCGCCGAGGAGATCGGCGGCACGGCTCGTGCGGAAAGGGGATCGGTGAAACCCGCTGGTACGACGAGGCATCCACGCGTCGCCTGGCCGCGGGGCAGTACTGGGGGAATCTCGCGGCTCCCGGCGACGTCACCGGCACCGCAGTTCGGGTGCGGGACTGCCGTGACCGGCGGCGGCTGATCGCCCAGTTGGACGCGATGGCACGCTGTTACGCCCCGCTACTGGCGGGCACCGAGCATGGTCATCGAAGTGTCGGTGAGCTGGCCGACCTGTTGAGCGACTTCGGAGCCGGGGTCCGGCTGGGCTCCGATGCGCGGATCGCGGCTGCCCTG
Source organism: Actinomycetales bacterium (assembly GCA_047974565.1). GTDB lineage: Bacteria > Actinomycetota > Actinomycetes > Actinomycetales > CAWJMD01 > JBDIAG01. The sequence goes on along the minus strand of JBKECN010000027.1, from coordinate 30,941 downwards.
ACCCGGGGGCCGGTGCTCTTCGAGGGTGCTCAGGGAGTGCTGCTGGACGAGTGGCGTGGCTTCCACCCGCACACCACCTGGTCGGTGACCGAGCCGTCCGCGGCCCGGCGCCTCCTCGCCCGATTCTCGGTCCGGCCCACCGTCATCGGCGTCACCCGGACCTACCACACCCGGCACGGAGCCGGGCCGCTGCCCAGTCAGACCCAGGCGGAGCTGCCCGAGCGCCACAACGGCACCGGCCGGTATCAAGGGGCCTGGCGGGTGGGGCACCTGGATCTGGTGCTGCTGCGCTACGCCGCCCGAGCGTGCGGGCCCATCGACCGCATCGCCATCACCCACCTGGACGCCGATCCGGCTGGCGATCAGGTCGGGCTGGTGGACCACTACCTCGACCAAGCCGGCCGCGCGGTGCACGACCTGGCGCTGGGGCCCACGCAAGACCTTGACCATCAGACCCGACTCACCCGGCTGGTCTCGCAGGCCACCCCGGTGACGCGAACCGCCACTGGGCCCGAGCGGGTTCGGGCCATCGAACAGACCTTGCGGGCGCCGACCCTGGTCACGGCGACCGGGCCGTCCCGGACCGAGCGGGCACTGCGGGATGTGCCGGACTCGGCTGCAGCCTGACAGTTGCCAACGCAAGCCCTCGTGCAGGTGGGGGCGGGGCCGTGAGGGAGCCTGCCGAGCGGGAGCCTGCCCGCGAAGGGCCAGCCCGCCGACGAGTCAGAACGCCAAGAAGTCAGAACGCCATGGAGTCAGAACGCCATGGAGTTAGAACGCGATGGGTCAGAATAGTGCGTCCTGAACCACCTTCGGAGCCATCGGCTTGGGCAGCGCAGGCAAGCGGGTGCCCACCCGGGGCCGCCACGGACGCCAGGCCGGGTCCACGTCCGCTTCGCGCGGTGGGCGGGTGCGTGGCTCAACCCCGGCGAGCGCCCGCAGCCCGGAAGGCAGAAAGAGGTCGAACTCGGCGAAAACCTCGGCCACCGCCGACCCGTCCAGGGGCAGGGCGCCGGCCCCCGGGCGCGGGGAAGGCAACTCCAGCTCCAGGTTCAGGTCGGTGTGGGTGGCCATCACCGCCCGGTTGAACTCCCAGGCATCGCGTGCCTCGGCGGTGCCGAGCCGAGCTGCCAGACGCACCCCGACCACCTCCCGGCAGCGTTGTCCGCCGGCTGCGGCGTCGTCGAACATCGCCTCGGCGCAGTCGAACTCGGCCAGCAGCGCACCCGCCTTGCGGGCGCCCACGCCACGGACTCCGGGAAGGTTGTCCGAGGGATCTCCCCGTAGGGCGGCCAGGTCGCGGTACTGGTGAGCGGCGACACCGGTGACCAGTGGCAACCGCTGCGGGGTGAGCATCGGGGACGCGTCCACGCCGCCGTTGAGGATCCGCAACACCCGGGTGTGCTCGTCCACCAGTGCGAAGGCGTCACGATCCGAGGTGACCAGCACGCTCTGCCAGCCGTGCCCAGGTGCTTGAGCGGCGGCGGAGGCCAGCACATCGTCGGCCTCCAACCCGGCCGGCACGCACACCGCGGACCCGAGCCGGATCAGCGTCCGCACCGCCAACCGGAGCTGATCGACGAAGCCGGGCAACTTGTCCGGCCGTTGGGCCTTGTACACGGGCCAGCGCTCCCGGCGCAGGCTGCGTTCGGGATCGTCGAAGCCGACGACGACGGCCTCGGCGCAACTGCGGTCAACTGCGGCGGCGAGTTGGGTGAGCAGCCCACGGACCGCCCAGGCAGGCTCGCCGCCGACCCTAAAGCCGGTGCCGGCGTAGGCATGGAAGGCGCGGTGCAGCAGCGAGTTGCCGTCCACCACGAGCAAGGTCCGCCGCACCCGAGACACTCTGCCACCCCGCGCGGACACTGCCCATGCCGACGCGCCCTGGTGACCCGCACGCCGACAGCCGAGCCCTTCGCTGCGCGGTCAACGCTGGCCCACGATCTCCAGCACCTGCGACCGCACCCGCGCCAGTTCGCTGGAGTTGCGCTCGCTGGCCGCGGCCTGCAGGTCGTCGAAGAGCTCGATGAGTCGTCGGGGGATCTGCACCGAGTCGCGTCCCCAGTGCGCGATCTCCTCGGTGGACAGCCGCACCAGGTCGCCGCTGGTCGGTTGCCGGTGTACCACCCGCACCACTGCGTCGTCGTCGCTGACGTAGGCGCTGGTCGGGTCGCGGGTGACCACGATCCGCAGCACCCGATGCAGTTCGTTGAGCACCTGAACCGCGGTCGTCGGGTCGTTGATCCCCGGTGAGAGCGCCCGCTCGGCGATGTCGACGAGTTGCCGCACCCCGAAGGTCACGTCCTGGCGCATGGAGGGTTGACCGCCCACCAGGAAGGCACCGCTGACCTGGGACGCCAGGTCGAGGTCTGCCTCGTCCTGCTGCGCGCCGTCCGGCTGCTGACCGGGTGCCCGCCACGTGGTGGCCAGGGGCTGACCCTCGACCAGGTAGTCACCCAGGCCACGCTCGAGCACGAGAACCACCCCGGCGGCGGTGGCGGCCCGGATGAGCCGGTCGAAATCGATGGCCACCACATAGCCATACCGATCGACCACCGGCAGCGTCGCGCGCTCGTCCTGGGGGCCGGGCGACCAGGTCGGCGGGATCGCCGACCGCGAACTCTCGTCCTGAGGGAAGTGCTGGTCCACCAGGTCCACCGTGGCGTCCGCCAGCCGGGACACCACGGTGGTCACCTGGATCGAGGTGGTGATGTGATGGATGAAAGCCAGGAACATCCCCACGCTGGCCAGCACGAGCACGAAAGCCGTCGACACGGACAGCGTCGGGACATACCGCTGCGAGCCCGGCACCGAATCTCCCACCACCGAGCGCAGCACGGTGAGCGCGAAGACGAAGGTGGCCACGAAGACCCCGAGCGTCACCTGGGTCACCCGGCTGTCCAGGAAGCTGCCCAGCACCCGTGGGGTGAACTGGCTGCTGGCCAGCTGGAGCACCACCATGGTGATGGAGAAGACCAGCCCGGTGACCGAGATCATCGCTGTGGCAATGGTTGTCAGCACCGAGCGGGCGCCGTCGGGGCCACCGTGGAAGAAGACCGGCAGATACTCGGTGAGTCGACGGTCCACCAGGGGAAGCAGCACCGCGAGGGCGAGGGCGGCGACCGCGCAGGCCACCGGAACTGCCCAGAACGGGCTCCACATCCGGGTCCACCACGACGGAGTGGTCAGCTGCGGTGCACTGCCGCGCGCCCGGGTCGCCATCGTCGCTCAGCCGAGATGGCCGCTGCCCAGAGCCTGCAGCATCGGTTCGAGCTTGGCCTCGGACTCGGCGAGTTCCTCGGCGGGTTGAGATCCGGCCACGATCCCGCATCCGGCGAACAACCGCATCGCCGCACCGTCGTCCTCGACCTGTCCGCATCGCAGGGCGATGCCCAGTTCGCCGTCGCCGTTGGCATCCACCCAACCCACCGGGCCGGCATACCGGCCACGGTCCATCTGCTCCAGTTCGTCAATCACCTTGGCCGCCAGGTCCGATGGGGTGCCGCACACCGCCGCGGTCGGGTGCAGGCTCGCCCCCAGGTCGAGGATGGACGCGTGCGGCGCGACTCGCTCGCCGGTCTCGTCCGCCCGATGCAGCACCCCGGTGACGTCGGTGGCCAGGTGCATGACATTGGGCAGGTGCAGGACGAACGGGGACTCGGGAACGTTCATGCTGTCGCAGTGCGGGTGCAGGGCCTCGGCCACCGAGCGCACCGCATACTCGTGCTCCTCCAGATCCTTGCTGGAGCGGGCCAGCGAGGCTGCCTGGGCGAGGTCGTGCTCGTCGTCCCCGGTACGCCGGATGGTGCCGGCCAACACTCGCGAGGTGGCCAGACCGCGCTCGCTGCGAACCAGCAGTTCGGGGGTGGCGCCCACCAGACCGGCCACCGAGAACGTCCAGCAGTTCTCGTATCGCTCGGCCAGGCGCCCGGCCACCCAGCGGGCGTCGAAATCGTGCTCGCCGCGGACTACCACGTCGCGAGCCAGCACGACCTTGTCGAGTCCGCCGCCGATCATCCGCACCGCTTCGGCGACCCGGTCCGTCCACACCCGTGGTGGCAGGGTGCCCGGCTCGGGACGGGTTCGCCCGGGGCCGGGCGCGGGGTCGGTCTGCTCGGCGGTGGCCGCGGTGGGCAGCCGTCCGTCCCAGGAGATCGTGGTGATCCAGCTCTGGTTCTCGCGCCGGCCGACCACCACGCTGGGGACGATCAGGCTGGCCGTTGCCGCGGAGCCGGGAGAGAAGGGAAACGAGACGAAGGCCACCGGTCCGGAGCCCGGCAGGTCGACGTCGTCGCGGACCACGGCCAGGTCGGTGAGGTCCTGCCAGGCGCGCGCGGCGGCGGCGAACCCGTTCTCGGCCGGAAAATCCAAGCGCAGCGCCGGCCCCAAACCCACCAGGCCCTCGCCCCGGCGCACCCAGGCGCACGCGTCCGGAGCGGGCAGCAGGTCCAGCAGCGACGCCGAGCCTCCCGGCGACCCGTGGGGCAGCCGGGTGGTCCGGCTGATCAGCCGGCTGACGGGTGCGGAGATGCTGGACATCGAAGGTCACTCTAGGGTCAGGCGCGGCACCGGGCATTCGGATCGGGAAACCCGCGGCGCGTCGATCGTCCCGATGTGACCGGAATCGCGCTGTGTGACCGCATACCTCCGGGGATAGGCGGCATTGGTCACCGCCCTGCGCGGCGAACCGACGACGGAGCCGCACCGCCTGCGTGGTCGGCTGCCGGCGGGCGCCGGCGTGACAAGATCGGATGGTGATCCGAGCCAGGCTGGACAAGCGCCCCCACGAGGTCGCGGCGATGTTCGACGACGTCGCCGAGCGCTACGACCTCACCAACGACGCCATGACCCTGGGGCTGGTTCGCCACTGGCGCCGGGCGGTCGTCGACGCCGTGCGGGCAGCCCCCGGGGAGCGCGTGCTCGACCTGGCGGCCGGGACCGGAACCTCCAGCGAGCCGTTCGCGGACTCGGGGGTGCGCACCGTCCCCGCCGACTTCTCACTCGGAATGTTGCGGGTCGGCAAGAAGCGTCGCCCGGATCTGGGTTTCGTGGCGGCCGACGCCACCCGGCTGCCCTTCGCCGACGAGTCCTTCGACGCGGTGACGATCTCGTACGGTCTGCGCAATGTCGTCGACCACGAGGCCGGCCTGGCGGAGATGCTGCGGGTCACCCGTCCCGGTGGGCGCCTCGTGGTGTGTGAGTTCTCCCACCCGACGTTGTCGGTCGCCGACACCGTCTACAGCGAGTACATCATGATGGCGCTGCCCGCGATCGCTCGTCGGCTCAGCTCGAACCCCGACGCGTACGTCTACCTGGCCGAGTCGATCCGGGCCTGGCCCGACCAGGAGGCGCTGGCCGGCACCCTGTACCGGGCCGGCTGGCAGAAGGTGCAGTACCGCAACCTGTTCGGCGGAATCGTGGCTCTGCACCGGGGCTGGCGCGGCTGATGCGAATGCGGCACGCGGTGACTACCGTGTTGGCCGGCGTCGGTGGGCTGAGCCTGGCCGCGCTCGGCGGTGCGGCCGGGTACACCGCCTGGGCACTGTCCGGGCCGCGGCGTCCCGACCTGGACTACACCTTCACCCCCTTCGAGGTCGGAGTGGATGCCGAGGACGTCACCTTCCACGCCGCAGACGGGGTCCGGTTGGCCGGCTGGTGGCTCGAGCGCGCCGGCTCGGACCGGGTGGTGATCTGCTGCCATGGCCACCGCGGCGCCAAGGCGGATCTGCTCGGCATCGGCCCCGGCCTGTGGCGGGCGGGTAACACGGTATTGCTCTTCGACTTTCGCGGCTGCGGTGCCAGCGCCGACGGCCCCCAGTCGCTGGCGCACACCGAGCAGCAGGATCTGCGCGCGGCCGTGGACTTCGTGCGAGCGCGCCGCCCGCAGGCGTCGATCGCCGTGGTGGGCTTCTCGATGGGCGCGAGTGTGGCCGCCCTGGTGGCCGCCGAGGACCCCAGGATCTCCGCGCTGGTGCTCGACTCGCCCTTCGCGACCATGCGGGATGTGGTGGCCTCCGCCTACCGGCGGTACCGGCTGCCCACCCGACCACTGCTGGACGCCGCCGATCTGGTCACCCGGCTGCGCTACGGCTACCAGTTCGCGCATGTGGCACCCGAGCAGGCGATCGGAGCCCTCGCCCCGCGCCCGCTGCTGCTCCTGCACGGCGACGCCGACCGGATCATTCCCCTGGAACATGCCCACCGGATGTTCGCCGCCGCCGGCGAGCCCAAGGAACTGGTGATCTTCCCGGGGGCCGAGCACTGTGGCGGCTACTTCGCCGACCGCCAGGGGTACATCGACCGGGTCGCCGACTTCCTCGAGCGCTCCTGCTGAACAGCCCTGCCAGCGGATAGCCCTGCCAGCCGATCGCCCGGCAAGCACGCTTGCGGGGTCGAACCCGAGTCTGGCGACCCCCGCCTGTGGCGAGTCGTCGCGTTGCGGAACGTCGCAGGCCATCGGGCGTGGGCATACTGGTGAAATCATGAACGACAGGGGGTCGGCGATCGCCGTCACCTGTGCCACCGGGCGCCTCGGTGGTCAGGTGGCCCGCATGCTCGACGCCGCCGGGGTCCGCTTCCGGTTGCTGGCCCGGCGCCCGGGGAGTTTCCTGGTGCCCCGACTTCCCGGAGTCGAGGCCGTCCTGCCGGGCGATTACGCCGAACCGCAGCCGGAATCGCTGCGCGGAGTGCGGATCCTGTTCATGATCTCGGCCTGGCAGAGCGCCGACCGGGTGAATCAGCACGAGCGCTTCATCGACGCGGCCCTGGCCGCCGGTGTGGAGCACATCGTCTACACCTCCTTCGTGCACGCCGCGCCCTCGGCCACGTACACCCTGTCCCGCCAGCACTTCGCCACCGAGCAGTACCTCCGGCACAAGGACGTGGCGTGGACCTTCCTGCGGGACAACCTCTTTCTCGACATCCTCGAGGAATGGGTCGGTTCGGACGGGGTGATCCGCGGCCCCGCCGAGGGCGGCCGGATCGCCGCGGTGTCCAGGACGGACGTGGCCGAGGTGGCCACCCGGATCCTGCGTGATCCGGCTCCGCATGCCCAGAACTCCTACGACCTCACCGGTCCCCAGGCCCTGACTCTCTTCGACGTCGCCGAGCAGATCGCCACGGTCCGCGGAATCCCGGTGCGCTACGTCAAGGAGACCGAGCAGGAGGCCTTCGCCTCGCGAGCCCGGTTCCGGATCCCGGACTGGCAGCGCGAGGCCTGGGTGAGCACCTACCGGGCCATCGCCGGCGGCGATCTGGCCGCGATCAGCGACTGCGTTCCGCGCCTGACCGGGCATCGGGCTCGGACCCTGGCCGACGTCCTCGCGCGTCGATAGCCCCGCGCTCGTCCGTCGTAGACTCACCCGGTGCCGCACACCACCACCGAGACCACCTCCGCCGTGAGATCCCAGGACGCCGACGTGATCGTGGTCGGGGCCGGCCCGGCCGGGTCCACCGTGGCCACCTACCTCGCGCGCAGTGGCGTGAACGTTCTTGTCCTGGAGAAGACGGCCTTCCCCCGGGAGAAGGTCTGCGGCGACGGCCTCACCCCCCGGGCGGTCAAGGAGCTCATTCATCTCGGTGTTCCCACCCGCGAACAGGACGGGTGGATCCGCAACCGGGGGCTGCGGATCGTCGGGGCCGGGATGCGGGCCCAACTGCCCTGGCCAGACCTGGCCAGCTTCCCCGACTACGGGCTGGTCCGCCCCCGGATGGACTTCGACCAGGTGCTGGCCCAGACTGCCACCGCCGCCGGGGCCAAGATCCTCGAGCGCACCACGGTGACCGGGCCGGTGCTCGATGACGACGGCCGGATCGTGGGTGTCATCGCCCGCCCGGTGGACGATCAGGGCCGGCGCGCCGGGGATGAGGTCACCTACCGCGCGCCCATCGTGCTCGCCTGCGACGGCGTCTCGGCTCGACTGGCCCTGTCCATGGGGCTGAACAAGCGCGACGACCGCCCGATGGGGGTGGCCGTGCGCACCTACTTCACCAGCCCTCGGCACGACGATGACTGGCTCGAGAGCTGGTTGGAACTGTGGGACGGCAAGCCCCGCCAGTCCAACCTGCTGCCTGGCTACGGGTGGATCTTCGGGGTCGGGGACGGCACCTCGAACGTCGGCCTGGGCATCCTCAACTCCTCCACCGCGTTCGGCCGGGTGGACTACAAGGAACTGCTGCAGCGCTGGGTGGCCACCATGCCACCCGAGTGGGGGTACACCCCCGACAATCAGATCGGACAGATCCGGGGGGCGGCACTGCCGATGGCCTTCAACCGCACCCCCGCCTATACCCGTGGGCTGCTGCTGCTCGGTGACGCCGGGGGAATGGTCAACCCCTTCAACGGCGAAGGCATCGCCTACGCGATGGAATCCGCCCGGTTGGCCGCCGAGGTGGTCGTGCAAGCACTGGCCCGCCCCGACGAGGCCGGACGCGAGCGCGCTTTGCAGAACTACCCCGCCGTGCTCGCGGACGCGCTGGGCAGCTACTACAGCCTGGGCCGGGTGTTCGTGAAGCTGATCGGCAATCCGCACGTGATGCGGTTGGCCGCCACCTACGGGTTGCCGCGGCCCACCCTGATGAAGCTGGTCCTGAAGCTGCTGGCCAATCTGCACGACCCGCGTGATGGCGACGCCCTGGACCGGGTGGTGAACGGACTCACCGCATTGGCCCCGTCCCGCTGATCGGACGCATGGTCGGCAACTCGCCGAATCCCGCACGAGGCGCCCAGACGGTGCTATAGCGTCACAGCGTGCTCGCGACGCTGCAGAGTCGATGGCTCGAGGCCGTCCGCTCGGTGGTGTCGAACCCACAACTGCTTGAGGTGCACACGCAGCCGATCGTGTCGACCGCCGAGGCCGCAGTGGTGGGTTACGAGGCACTGTCCCGGTTTCCGGTGCTGGACGGCATCCCGTCCCGTCCGGATCTGTGGTTCGCCCAGGCCGAGCGGGTCGGGTTGCGGGCACCCTTGGAGGCGCTGGTGATCCGGCGCTGCCTGCAGATGCGCGATGACCTGCCGCCGAACTGCTTCCTCAGCGTCAATCTCAGCCCGCACCTGCTCGCCGATCCGTGCATCACGGCCGCACTCTTCACCGGGGAGGACCTCAACCGGGTGGTGATCGAACTCACCGAGAACTCCCGTTTCGATGACCTCGCCGTCGTCCAGGACTTCCGGGCCCGGGTCGCCGAACGTGGTGGGTTGCTGGCCCTGGACGACGCGGGCTCGGGCTACTCCGGTCTGCACCAGATCACCACTACCCGACCTCATCTGGTCAAGCTCGACCGCTCACTCGTGCATGGCCTCGACACCGACGAGACCCGGCTCGCCCTGGTGGAGATGCTCGGCGAGTTCGCCGGTCGGATCGACGCCTGGCTGCTGGTCGAGGGCGTGCAGACCTGGGGTGAGGTGCTGGCGCTGGCCCGGCTGGGGGTGCCGCTCATGCAGGGCTTCGTGTTCGCCCACCCCGGCCTGGGGTGGCCGGGGATCGACGAGCAGGCCGTCAGCCGGCTCAGCGAGTTGACCGCGACCGTGCATCGGCGAGAGCACCTGGGATCGCTGGTCGAACCCGTGGATTCGGCGAGCGTCGCCCAGATCGACACCGACGCCCACGGCCGGCCGGTCTCGCTCCACCTGATCGGCTCGGGGGTGCGCCGAACGGTGGCGGTCAGCCTGAGGGTCCGGGCCAGCGACGCGGTGTGGGACGTCGCGCGGCGGGTGCTGGCCCGTCCCGAGGCGGTGCGTTTCGACCCGGTGGTCTGCGTGGACGGCCGTGGCCGGGCGATGGGAATCGTCCGGATGGAACGGCTGCTCGGACGGCTTGCCGACCTGGCCTGCGTTCACCAGCCATCGGGCGTGGGGCCTTCGGGTGCTCGGCCCCCCGCCGACGACCTGCCCGAAAGCGCAGATCAGTCCCAAAATGGGCGATCAACGAGTAGGTTCAACGCAGAAAGGAGGTCGAGGATCGTGAAGCAGTTCGCCTGTGGGGATGTGGTCCCCGGCTGTACGTCGGTGTTCCGCGGTGAGAGCGAGGATGACATCCTCGGCCAGGTCGGTGCCCACGCCGCCGCCGACCACGGCCTCACCGAGATCTCGCCGGAGCTCGTCGCCGCCGTGAGGGCGCGCATCCATCAGCTCTGAGCGTCGGCGAGAGGCCGAATCGCTGACTCGCCCAGGGCGGGTCTGAGCGCTGTCGGTGCTGGCCCCTAGGATGGGCGAGGCGCCCGGTCCACACCAGTGGGGCGGGTGTGCCGGAAGCCCACCCGGATCACCGGCCAGACGCGAAGGAGTACGGACGTGAGTGCGACATCCTCGACGTTCAATCCCTATATCCCGGTATTGGCCATGTTGGCCCTGTCGGTGGGCTTTGTGGCCTTCTCGCTCACCGCCAACGCCCTCGCCGGGCCCCGCCGCTACAACCGGGCCAAGTTGGACGCCTACGAGTGCGGTATCGAACCCACCCCGCACGCGGTCGGGGGTGGCCGCTTCCCGATCAAGTACTACCTCGTGGCGATGACCTTCATCATCTTCGACATCGAGGTGGTCTTCCTCTACCCCTGGGCGGTGTCCTTCCAGGAGCTCGGCGGCTTCGGCCTCGTCGCCATGCTCAGCTTCCTCGCGCTGATCACCGTCCCCTTCGTCTACGAGTGGCGCCGCGGCGGCCTCGACTGGGATTGAGCCAGGAGTAACAGATGGGCATTGAAGACAAGGTTCCCGCCGGCTTCCTCCTCGATACCGTCGAGGGCCTGGTCGGGTACATGCGTAAGAGTTCGGTGTGGCCGGCCACTTTCGGGCTGGCCTGCTGCGCCATCGAGATGATGGCCGTGGGCGGTCCGCGGTACGACCTGGCCCGGTTCGGGATGGAGCGATTCTCGGCCACCCCGCGCCAGGCCGACCTGATGATCGTCGCCGGCCGGGTGAGTCAGAAGATGGCTCCGGTGCTGCGCCAGATCTATGACCAGATGTCCGAGCCCAAGTGGGTCATCGCGATGGGCGTGTGCTCATCCTCGGGCGGCATGTTCAACAACTACGCGATCGTCCAGGGGGTCGACCACGTGGTGCCGGTGGACGTCTATCTGCCCGGCTGTCCGCCCCGTCCGGAGATGCTGCTGAACGCCATCGTCGAGTTGCACAAGCAGATCCAGGCGATGCCGCTGGGGGTCAACCGTGAGGCCGCGGCCCGGGCGGCGGAGGAAGCGGCCCTGGCGGCCATTCCCACCTCGCAGATGAAGGGGCTGCTGGCATGAGCGACACCCCGGAAACGCCGGAAACGGCTGCCGACGAGGCGGCGGGCGGCGAACAGGGCAGGCTGGCCACCACGGGAGCCCCCGCCGAGGTGATCAGGGTCACCAAGGGCATGTTCGGCGTCTCGGGCACCCCCGACACCTCCGGATTCGGCGGGCTCGAGCGCACGGTGCTGATGCCCGGCGCGGCCACCCCGCCGTACGGCGGATGGTTCGACGAGGCGGCGGACGTGCTCGCCGAGGTGCTCGCCGAGGGCGAGGAGGGCGGCTGGGAGGCCGCCGTGGAGAAGGTCGTCATCGAGAACGACGAACTCACTCTCTTCATTCGCCGCGAACACCTCGTCCGGGTTGCGCGATTCCTGCGGGACGACCCGGACCTGCGCTTCGAGATGTGCATGGGCGTGGCCGGAGTGCACTACCCGACCGAGCCCGGGCGTGAGTTGCACGCCGTCTACCCGTTCCTGTCGATCACCCACAATCGACGGTTGCGCCTGGAGGTGGTCTGTCCCGACACAGACCCGCACATTCCCTCGATCGTGCCCGTCTACCCCTCCAACGACTGGCATGAGCGCGAGGCCTGGGACTTCTTCGGGATCGTCTTCGACGGCCACCCGGCACTGACTCGAATCCAGATGCCGGACGACTGGCCCGGGCACCCACAACGTAAGGACTATCCGCTCGGCGGGATCCCGGTGGAGTACAAGGGCGCCACCATCCCGTCGCCGGACACCCGGAGGCAGTACCGATGAATGTGCATCCCACCGGTGCCGCGGCCACCGACCCCGTCGTGGACGAAGGGCCGGTCTTCACCGCGCACGGCGGCGACTGGGCCGACATCGCCGAGGAAGCCGCCGAACTCCGCGAAGAGCGGATCGTCGTCAACATGGGCCCGCAGCACCCATCCACCCACGGAGTGCTCCGGCTCATCCTGGAGATCGATGGCGAGACGGTCACCGAGGCCCGCGCGGGAATCGGCTACCTGCACACCGGCATCGAGAAGAACATGGAGTTCCGCACCTGGACGCAGGGGGTCACCTTCTGCACCCGGATGGACTACGTGATGCCGATGATGACCGAGACCGCCTACTGCATGGCGGTGGAGAAGCTCCTGGGCATCACCGACGACATCCCCGAGAAGGCCACGGTCATCCGGGTGCTGATGAACGAACTGCAGCGGGCCGCGTCCCACATGGTCTTCCTGGCCACCGGCGGCATGGAGATCGGCGCCACCACGATGATGACGAACGGCTTCGAGGGCCGCGAGTTCATCCTCAAGGTCTTCGAGGAGTTCTCCGGCCTGCGGATGAACCACGCGTACATCCGGCCCGGGGGAGTGGCCAATGACATGCCCGCCGACGGCGTGCAGATGATCCGGCACGCCATCCGCGGGGTGGTCGACATCACCCGCAAGCTCGAGGCGCTGGCCAATGAGTCGCCGGTGGTCAAGGCCCGTCTGGTGGACGTGGGCTACCTCGACCTGGCGGGCTGCATGGCCCTGGGGGTCACCGGCCCGATCCTGCGCTCCACCGGACTGCCGCACGACCTGCGCAAGTCCCAGCCGTACCTGGGGTACGAGACGTACGACTTCGACATCCCGGTCACCGACACCGCCGACGCGTACGGCCGGTTCCGGCTCCGGGTGGACGAGATCTACGAGTCGATGCGGATCGCCGCCCAATGCGCGGACCGGCTCGAGCGGCTCAGCAACGCACCGGTGATGGTGGCCGACAAGAAGATCGCCTGGCCAGCCCAGTTGTCCGTGGGGGCGGACGGGATGGGAAACAGCCTCGACCACATCCGCGACATCATGGGCACCTCCATGGAGGCGCTCATCCACCACTTCAAGTTGGTCACCGAGGGCTTCAAGGTCCCCGCCGGGCAGGCCTACCAGGCGGTGGAGTCGGCCAAGGGCGAACTGGGCGCCTTCGTCGTCAGCGACGGCGGTACCAAGCCCTTCCGGGTGCACTTCCGCGAACCGTCCTTCAACAATCTGCAGGCACTGGCGGCGATGAGCGAGGGCGGCTCGGTCGCCGACGTGATCGTCGCCGTGGCCTCGATCGACCCGGTGATGGGAGGGGTTGACCGCTGATGGCGTACTCCGAGGAGGTTCGGGCCCGGCTGGCTGCCGACGCCGAACAGATCATCGCCCGCTATCCCCACGCCCGCTCGGCGCTGCTGCCGATGCTGCACCTGGTGCAGTCCGAGGACGGCTACGTCAGCCCGGACGGGATCGGCTTCTGCGCCGAGGTGCTGGACATCACCGCAGCGGAGGTGTCGGCGGTGTCCACCTTCTACACCCAGTACAAGCCGCGGCCCAATGGCACCTACACGGTCGGGGTGTGCACGAACACCCTGTGTGCGGTACTCGGTGGGGACGACATCTTCGACTCGCTCAGTGAGTACCTCGGGGTCGGTCACGACCAGACCACCGAGGACGGCGCCATCACCTTGGAGAAGGTGGAGTGCAACGCCGCGTGCGACTACGCGCCCGTGGTGATGGTCAACTGGGAGTTCTTCGACAACCAGACCCCTGCAGGCGCCCGGCACCTGTGCGACCGGCTGCGGGCCGGTGAACCGGTGTCGCCCACTCGCGGCGCGGCCCAGGTGTGCACCTTCAAGGAGGTCTCCCGGGTGCTGGCCGGCTTCCTCGACGAGCGCGCCGACGAGGGGGTCGGGGCTGGCGGCCCGTCCCTGGCCGGGCTCCGGCTGGCCCGCGAGCGGGGTTGGATGGCCCCGCCGAGCGGCATTTCCGGTCAGTACGACAAGGGTGCCGCCCGAGAGGAGGACGCATGACCACGCTCACCCCGGTGCTCTCGGACACATGGGACGCCGACCGCTCGTGGACCATCGACACCTATCTGGCCCACGACGGCTACCGCGGCCTCGGGCTCGCGTTGGCCCGTGAGCCCGGCGCGATCATCGACACGGTCAAGGCATCTGGCCTGCGCGGGCGCGGCGGCGCGGGCTTCCCCACCGGGATGAAGTGGGGTTTCCTGCCGCCTCCGGATGGAGGCCCGCGCTACCTGGTGGTCAACGCGGACGAGTCCGAGCCGGGTACCTGCAAGGACATCCCGCTGATGATGGCCAACCCGCACTCGCTCATCGAGGGCGTGGCGATCACCAGTTACGCGATCGGCTGTCGGCACGCCTTCATCTACGTGCGCGGAGAGGTGGTGCACGTCTACCGACGGCTGCTCAAGGCCGTCCAGGACGCGTACGACCGCGGCTATCTCGGCCAGAACATCCGGGGCTCGGGTTTCGACCTGGACGTCACCGTGCACGCTGGCGCCGGGGCTTACATCTGCGGGGAGGAGACGGCGCTGCTGGACTCCCTGGAGGGCAAGCGCGGGCAGCCCCGGCTCAAACCGCCCTTCCCCGCTGTGGCCGGGCTCTATGCCCGCCCGACCGTGGTGAACAACGTCGAGTCCATCGCCTCGGTGCCCTCCATCGTGCGTCGCGGCGCGGACTGGTTCGCCTCGATGGGCACCGAGCGCTCCCAGGGCTTCGGCTTCTTCTCGCTCTCCGGGCATGTCACCCGGCCAGGCCAGTACGAGGCGCCCCTGGGCATCACCCTGCGTGAACTGCTCGACATGGCCGGTGGCATCCGCTCGGGGCATCAGTTGAAGTTCTGGACCCCGGGCGGTTCGTCGACTCCGATCTTCACCGCCGAGCACCTCGACGTACCGCTCGACTTCGAATCCGTGGGCGCGCACAAGTCGATGCTCGGCACCCGTGCCCTGCAGATCTTCGACGAGACCGTCTCGGTGGTGCGAGCCGTACTGCGCTGGACCGAGTTCTACGCTCACGAGTCCTGCGGAAAATGCACCCCGTGCCGCGAGGGCACCTTCTGGATGCGGGCGGTGCTGCGTCGGTTGGAGGCGGGCCAGGGACGCCCCGGCGACATTGAATTACTCGACCAGACCTGCGGCAACATCCTGGGCCGCTCGTTCTGCGCGCTGGGCGATGGCGCCACCTCCCCGGTGGCCAGTGGTATCGCCCACTTCCGCAGCGAGTTCGAGGCGGGCATGCACACCCCCGCCTCCGAACTCTTCCCGACCGAGCGCAGCACCGCCTTCGCCGGCGAGGCCGGGCCGGTGGGCGCCGTCGCAGAGGGGGCCCGATGACCGTCACCGCCAAGTCGGCCGAACAGAGCGTGACCCCACCGGTCACCGCCAGCATCGACGGCGTCGAGGTACAGGTGCCCAAGGGGACCCTGATCATCCGGGCCGCCGAGGGTTTGGGCGTCGCCGTCCCCCGATTCTGCGACCACCCGCTGCTCGACCCGGTCGCCGCCTGCCGACAGTGCCTGGTCGAGGTGGCCACCCCGGGCCCGGACGGTAGCCTGCGGCCGATGCCCAAGCCACAGCCGGCCTGCGCGGTCGAGCTCACCGAGGGCATGTCGGTCAAGACCCAACTGACCAGCGAAGTCGCCGAGAAGGCCCAGCACGGTGTGATGGAGTTCCTGCTCATCAACCACCCGCTGGACTGCCCGGTCTGCGACAAGGGCGGGGAGTGCCCGCTGCAGAACCAGGCGATCAGCGACGGCCGGGCCGAGTCCCGGTTCGTCGACATCAAGCGCACCTTCCCCAAACCGATCAAGATCTCCACCGCCGTCCTGCTCGACCGGGAGCGCTGCATCGTCTGCCAGCGCTGCACCCGGTTCTCCAAGCAGATCGCCGGCGATCCCTTCATCGACCTGCAAAAGCGTGGCGCCAGCCAACAGATCGGCATCTTCTCTCCGGGTGTGCTGGGCATCTCCACCCGCGGGGAGCAGATGCTCGACGAGAAGGCTGTCCCCTTCGCCTCGTACTTCTCGGGTAACACCATCCAGATCTGCCCGGTCGGGGCGCTCACCAGCGCCAGCTACCGGTTCCGTTCGCGTCCCTTCGACCTGGTCTCCACGCCGGGGGTCTGCGAACACTGCGCCTGCGGCTGCGCCCAGCGCACCGACACGCGCCGCGGCGTGGTGCTGCGTCGGCTGGCCGGCAACGACCCGCACGTCAACGAGGAATGGACCTGCGACAAGGGCCGGTTCGCCTTCACCTCCACCACCCTGGACGACCGTCTCACCGCCCCGATGGTGCGCGACGACTCCGGCGAACTGCGTGAGGTGAGCTGGCCGGTCGCACTCCAGCTGGCCGCCTTCGGCTTGATCAAGGCTCGCGACGGTCGGCTGGGTGACCCGGACGACGAGGACGATCCCCGGCACCGGGCGGTCGGTGTCGGGGTGCTGCCCGGTGGGCAACTGCGCGCCGAGGACGCCTACGCCTATGCCAAGTTCGCCCGCACTGTGCTCGGCACCCATGACATCGACCACCGTGCCCGGCCCGGCAGCGACGAGGAACTCGGCTTCCTCGGTGCCCACGTGGCCGGCACCGGGCTGGGCGTGAGCTATCACAGCCTGGACGCCGCCTCGGCCGTCCTGCTGGTCGGCCTGGAGCCTGAGGAGGAGGCGCCGATCGTCTTCCTCCGGCTGCGTAAGAACGTGCATGCACGCTCATTGCCGGTGCACGCCGTGGCCCCCTTCGCCAGTCGGGGCCTGACCAAGCTCGCTGGCACGCTGGTGCCGACCGCACCTGGCACCGAGGCCGAGGTGCTGCGCACCTTGTTGGACGCGCACGCCGCCCGCGGTGCCGCGCAGGAATGGGTGGGCGAACACCGGGCCACCGTGGATGCCCTGAACTCCGGGGCCGTGGTGATCCTGGCGGGCGAACGCCTCGCAGGCTCCCCCGGAGCGTTCACCGCGCTGTCCACGCTCGCCGACGCCGTCGGCGCCCGGCTGGCATGGGTGCCGCGCCGAGCCGGGGACCGGGGCGCCGTCGACGCCGGAACCCTGCCCGGCCTGCTGCCCGGAGGCCGTCCGGTGAGCGATTCGGACGCATGTGACGAGGTGGCAACGGCGTGGGATACCACGCTGCCCACCCAGCCGGGGCGTACGGTCGGCGACATGCTCACCGCGCTGGAGGAGTCCCGCCTCGGGGGGCTGCTCGTGGGTGGGGTGGACCTGGACGATCTGCCCGACCCGGCCCAGGCCCGCAGGGCACTTGCGGCAGCCGGTTTCGTGGTCAGCCTGGAGGTGCGTTCCTCCTCGGTCACCGAGTACGCGGACGTGGTGCTGCCGGTGGCCCCTCCGGTGGAGTCCTACGGCAGTTACACCACCTGGGAGGGCCGGCCCCGGCACTTCGTCCAGGTGCTCGACTCGAATGCCATGTCCGACACGCGGGTGCTCGGCGCGTTGGCCACCCAGGCCGGGGTCGACCTGCGCCTGCGTGAAGTCAGCGACGCCGCGGCCGAACTCGCCGCCCTCGGACAGTGGACCGGGCCGCGTCCCGAACCCGAGCCGGTGCCCGCCCCCGAGCCCGTCACCGTCCAGCGCGGGCAGGCCGTGCTGGCCACCTGGCCGCTGCTGCTCGATCTGGGCCGTGGACAGGACGGCGACCCATTCCTGGCCGGCACCGCACACCGGGCACACGCCCGGCTGTCGGCGGCCACCGCGCAGGCGGCCGGTGTGGCCACCGGGGACCAGGTGAGGGTGCGGACCGCGCGGGGAGAGATCACCGTGCCTGCCGTCATCACCGACATGCCCGACCACGTCGTCTGGCTGCCCACCAATAGTCATGGCTGCACGGTGCGACGCACCCTGGGCGCCGTCGCCGGAGAACTCGTCGAGGTCTCTGCCGGCCCGCCCGGCAGCGCAGCTGGGCTGACCGAGGGGAGCGCACAGTGACTCTGTCATCGGCGGTCGTAGGACCGGCCGACTTCTCCGCCGACAACGGCTGGGTGATCGCCGGCAAGATGGTCTTCGTCTTCGCCTTCCTGGTGGTCAACGTCCTGATGGCGATCATCCTCGAACGCAAGATCATCGGGCGGATGCAGAACCGATACGGCCCCAACCGCACGGGGCCCTTCGGGCTGCTGCAGTCCCTGGCCGACGGGGTCAAACTGGCCCTGAAGGAAGACATCGTCCCCAAGAACGCCGACCGGTGGATCTTCCCGCTGGCCCCGGCGATCGCGGCGGTGCCCTGCTTCCTGTCCTTCGTTGTCATCCCGATGGCCGGGCCGGTGCGGATCCCGTTCACCGATATCGTCACCCCGCTGCAGATGACCGACTTCCCGGTCGCGGTGCTGTACATCCTGGCCATCGCCTCGATCGGGGTGTACGGCTTCGTGCTCGCCGGGTGGGCGTCCGGTTCCACCTATCCGCTGCTGGGCGGGGTGCGCTCGTCCGCGCAGGTGATCTCCTACGAGCTGGCGATGGGCCTGTCCCTGGTGAGCGTCTTCATCATGGCCGGCTCCATGTCGACCTCGCAGATCGTCGCGGCCCAATCGGGATGGAACTGGCTCACCTGGTTCCCGCCGCTGATCGTTCCGTTCGTCATCTACGTCATCTCCATGGTCGGGGAGACCAACCGGCTGCCCTTCGACCTGCCCGAGGCCGAGGGCGAACTGGTCGGTGGCTTCCACACCGAGTACTCCTCGATGAAGTTCGCGATGTTCTTCCTCGCCGAGTACGTCAACATGGTCACCGTCTCCGCACTGGCCACCACCCTGTTCCTGGGCGGCTGGCAGGCACCCTTCGGCCTGGGCCTGCTCTTCGACGGCTTCTTCGAGGCCGGTTGGTGGGGTCTGTTGTGGTTCACCCTCAAGGTCTGGGTGTTCATGTTCCTGTTCATCTGGCTGCGAGGCTCCCTGCCGCGCCTGCGCTACGACCAGTTCATGAAGTTCGGCTGGCAACGGCTCATCCCGATCGCCCTGGCCTGGATCTTCGTGCTCGCCCTGGTGCGCGCGGCCTTCGTCATCTACGAGGTGAACCTGGCGGCCGTGGCCATTCCGCTGGCCGTGGCCTTCGCCCTGCTCGCCCTGGCCCTCTTCCTGTGGCCCGCCAAGAAGACCGAGGCCGCCGACGCACCCGCCGGACCGGTGGTCATCGACCCCTTCGCCGGCGGCCACCCGGTGCCACCGCTGCCCGGCCAGGCGGTGCCCGACTCCCCCCGCAGGGCCCGCCGGCTGGCTGCCTCCGCGGCGGCCACGTCCGCCGGAGCACTGACCGACGCAGGCGAGCCGACCCCCGACCCGGCCACCACCACCGACCCGGAGGTGCCCCGTGACTGAGCCCGAGTCCGACGCCGAGCGCGGCGACCTCGCACCGCGCAGCGGAGGCGAGTTGGCGCGCACCGATCTGCCCCCCGAGGCGCTCGGCCCCCGCCCAGCGTCCGAGCCCGGCCTGCTCGATTCCGTGGCCGGCTTCGGGGTGTCCTTCTCGACCATGTTCAAGAAGGTCATCACCCAGCAGTACCCCGAGGAGAAGGTGCCTACCGCCGCCCGCTTCCACGGCAGGCACCAGCTCAATCGGCACCCTGACGGGCTGGAGAAGTGCATCGGCTGCGAGTTGTGCGCCTGGGCCTGCCCGGCCGACGCGATCTATGTCGAAGGTGCCGCCAACACCCCCGAGGCCCAGTACTCCCCGGGTGAGCGATACGGGCGCGTCTACCAGATCAACTACCTGCGCTGCATCCTGTGCGGGCTGTGCATCGAGGCCTGCCCCACCAGGGCGTTGACGATGACCAACGACTACGAACTCGCCGGCCCCAGCCGGGCTGGGCTGATCTACGAGAAGCAGGACCTGCTGGCGCCGCTGCAGGCGGGCATGGTGGCGGCCCCGCATCCGATGGCTCCCGGCACCGACGACACTGCGTACTACCGTCGCGAGGTCGGGGGCGCCACCGCCGAGCAGGTGGACTGGGTGCGTGAGAACCGGCCCGACGACCCATCCCTGGCCCGGTTCGGCTCCTCGGCCGAGAAGCCGGCCACCTCCTCGGCAACCGGCGCGGACGGAGGCAGGCGATGAGTCACATCCTTCTGGTCGGGGTACCGCTGGGGCAGCCCACGGTGCAGATCGGCACCGGGGAGGCAGTGCTCTTCTGGATCCTGGCCCCGCTCATGGTGCTCGCCTCGCTCGGACTGCTGCTGGCCCGCAAGGCCGTGTACGGTGCCGTGCTGATCGCCTTCGTGATGATCGCCCTGGCCGCGCTCTACGCCGCCCAGGACGCGCCCTTCCTGTTCGCCGCGCAGATCGTCGTCTACACCGGCGCGGTGATGATGCTCTTCCTGTTCGTCCTGATGCTCGTGGGTGTGGATACCGCGGACGAGGTGAAGGAGGCGATCACCGGGCAACGCTGGATCGGCGCCCTGGCCGGATTGGGGTTGGCCTTCTTCCTGGTCGCCGGTGTGGTCGGCGTGGACCTGTCCTTCAACGAGGCCCGGCTGCTGCAGCTCACCGGATGGGCCCAGCCGGCCACCGTCGGTCTGGAGGCCGCCAACGCCGACACCAACCCGGTGGGAGTGGCCCGAGAGGTCTTCGGGCCGTACGTGTTCACCTTCGAGGTGGTGGGCACGCTGCTGATCATCGCGGCGGTGGGTGCCATCGTGCTGACCCACTCCCCACGGCTCGGCCCCAAGCGAGACCAGCGACACCTGTCGACCGAGCGGGTCCGCGAGGGCACCCAGGTCACCCCGCTGCCTCCGCCGGGCGTGTACGCCCGCCACAACGCGGTCGACACCCCGGCCCTGCTGCCTGACGGCAGCGCCAGCGAACTGTCCGTCTCCCGGGTGCTGCGGGCCCGCGGCCAGGAGGCCGACTCCAAGCGGGTGGCCGGTCAGGTCGAGGTGATCGCGGCCGAGCTCGAGGACCCGAAACCGCACTCGGTCTCCGACGAGGAGGAGAGCACCCCGTGAGCATGACCCACTACATCGTGCTGGCGTGCATCCTGTTCGCCATCGGCGCCGCCACCGTGCTGCTGCGCCGCAACGCCATCGTCGCCTTCATGGGCGTCGAGCTGATGCTGAACGCCGCCAACCTCATGCTCGTCACCTTCGCCCGGATGCGCGGCTCGCTGGAGGGGCAGGCCATCGCCTTCTTCGTGATGGTCGTGGCCGCCGCCGAGGTCGTGGTGGGGCTGGCGATCATCGTGTCCATCTTCCGATCGCTGCGGTCCTCGTCGGTTGACGACGTGCACCTGCTGAAGAACTGAGGGAGCCCGTGTCCGTGAGTACCTCAGTGGTGGTCGGCGCCGTGCCCGTGCAAGCCCTGGAGCCGGTGTCCTCGGCCTCCATGGTCGCCACCGGTTTCAGCACACTGGCCTGGCTCACCGTCGCCCTGCCCCTACTGGGCGCTGCCCTCCTGCTGCTCGGAGGCCGGCGCACCGACCGGATCGGCCCGGGCCTGGCCACCGGCCTGTCCTGGGCGGCCTTCGGCGTCGGGGCGGGGGTCTTCGGTCAACTCATCTCGCTCGCTCCGGAGAACCGGGTCCTCGGCTTCACGCTGTACGACTGGATCCCGGCCGGGCAACTGGACGTCACCGCCGGCATCCGGGTGGACCCGCTGTCGATGACCTTCGTCCTGCTGGTCACCTTCGTGGGCTCACTCATCCACGTCTATTCGCTGGGCTACATGGCCCACGACCCGGATCGCCGCCGGTTCTTCGCGTACCTCAACCTGTTCGTCGCGGCCATGCTGCTGCTGGTGCTGGCCGACAACTACCTGCTGCTGTACGTCGGCTGGGAAGGCGTCGGTCTGGCGTCGTATCTGCTGATCGGCTTCTGGAACTACAACCCCGACTACGCCGCCGCGGCCAAGAAAGCCTTCGTGGTCAACCGGATCGGGGACATGGGCTTGGGCTTGGCGATCATGGCGATGTTCGTCGTCACCGGCTCGGTCAGTTACGACCGGGTGCTGTCGGACGCCCCGGACATCAGCGAGGGCTGGTTGCTGTTCATCGGCCTGATGCTGCTGCTGGCCGCCTGCGGCAAGTCCGCCCAGTTCCCGCTGCAGTCGTGGCTCGGTGACGCGATGGCCGGCCCCACCCCGGTCTCCGCGCTGATCCACGCCGCCACCATGGTCACCGCCGGCGTCTACCTCGTGGTCCGCTCCGGCCCGATCTACGAGGGCACCCCCGGCGCGGCCCTGGCGGTCACCGTCGTCGGAGCCATCACCCTCACCTACGGAGCGATCGTCGGGTGCGCCAAGGACGACATCAAGAAGGCCCTGGCCGCCTCGACGATGAGCCAGATCGGCTACATGATGCTCGCCGCCGGGCTGGGCCCGATCGGGTACGCCTTCGCGATCTTCCACCTGGTCACCCACGGCTTCTTCAAGGCGGGGATGTTCCTGGGTGCCGGCTCGGTGATGCACGGGATGAACGACCGGGTCGACATGCGCACCTTCGGTGCTCTCTCGACGAAGATGCGGATCACCTGGCTCACCTTCATGGCGGGCTGGCTGGCCATCATCGGCTTCCCGTTCCTGAGCGGGTACATGTCCAAGGACAAGATCATCGAGGCTGCGTTCGTGGGCGAGGGCTGGCGTCCTTGGGTGTTCGGGCTCACCACCGTGCTGGTGGCCGGCCTCACCGCGTTCTACATGTCGCGGCTGTTCTTCATGACCTTCCACGGCAAGGCCCGCTGGGAACCGGACGATCACCCGCACGAGTCCCCAGCCACCATGACCGTCCCGATGATCATCCTGGCCCTCGGCTCGCTCGGGCTCGGCGTGGTGCTCTACTACGGCGGCTTCCTGGAGTGGCTGGCCCCGGTCACCGGGCACGTCGAGCATCACGAGCCGGTGCTGGCGCCCTGGGCGATCATCGCCATCACCTTGGCCCTGGTGGCCTGCGGGGTGGCCCTGGCCTGGTACCAGTACGCCTTCAGCCCGGTGCCCCGCACCGCCCCCGAGGGCACGTCGTTCACCCAACTGGCGCGTGCCGACCTCGGCCAGGAGTACGTCAACCGGGCGGTCTTCGAACGGCCGGGCACGGTACTCACCGACACCCTCGCCGACACCGACGTGGCCGTCATCGACCGGGGCGCCGTCGGGCTCGGCCGGCTGATGAGCGGCTTCGGCCGCTGGGCCGCCCGGCTGCAGAACGGCTACGTCCGCTCCTACGCCGCGACCATGCTCGTCGGCCTCGTCGCCATTCTCGGCCTGACCCTGATGTGGAGGTGACATGAACTTCCCGTGGCTGACCGTGATCGGCGTGCTGCCCCTGGTGGGGGCGGCGGTCTGCGTGCTGCTGCCGGGTGATTCGCGCTGGCTCGCCCGCCAGCTCGCCCTGGCCTTCTCCCTGCTGTCCTTCGTCGGCGTTGTCGCCGTCGCCGTGCAGTTCGACCTCGGTGCCGCCGGCACCGCCCAATTCACCGAGCAGCACTCCTGGATCGCCCCGCTCGGGGTGTCCTACGCCCTCGGTGTCACCGGGATCTCGCTGGTCATGCTGTTGCTGGCGGCCGCATTGACGCCGGTGTGTGTGCTCGCGTCCTGGCACGTGGCCGGGGACGATCCGGCCAAGGTGCGCGAGTTCTTCGCCCTGATCCTGGCCGCCGAGTCGTTCATCCTCGGTGTCTTCATGGCCCGCGACGTCTTCATGTTCTACATGTTCTTCGAGGCGATGCTCATCCCGATGTACTTCCTGATCGGGCGCTTCGGCGGGCAGCAGGGCAAGTCCGCATCGATGAAGTTCCTGCTCTTCAGCCTCACCGGCGGACTGATCATGCTCGCCGGGGTGATCGCCATCGGCTTCTCCGCGGTCGACCCGGTCACCGGCGGCCTGGCCCCGGACGCCTACCTGGTGGACAACCTCACCGGGCTGACCTTCAGTTCCGTGGCCGCCGAGCGGTGGATGTTCCTGTCCTTCTTCATCGCCTTCGCCATCAAGGCACCGATGTGGCCGGTGCACACCTGGCTGCCGGACGCCGCAGCGGCGGCCCCGCCGGCGGTCTCGGTGCTGCTGGTCGGTGTGCTGGACAAGGTCGGCACGTACGGAATGATCGTCCTGTGCCTGCCGCTGTTCCCGGAGGCCAGCCAGTGGGCGGCGCCGGTCATCGCGGCCCTGGCGGTGGTCTCCATCGTGTACGGCGGCCTTGTCGCGATCGCCCAACGGGACCTGCGACGGCTCATCGCCTTCACCTCGGTCTCGCACTTCGGGTTCATCATCCTGGGCATCTTCGCGATGACCTCGACCGCGCAGTCCGGTGCCGTGCTCTACATGCTCAACCATGGCTTCTCCACCGCAGCGCTCTTCGGGGTGTGCGCGATGCTGATGGCCCGGTTTGGCACCGCCCGGATCGGCGAGTACGGCGGCATCCAGCGGGTCACGCCGGTGCTGGCCGGGATGTTCCTGCTGGCGGGCTTGTCGTCCCTGGCGCTGCCCGGCATGTCGAGCTTCATCTCCGAGTTCCTCGTCCTGGCCGGCACCTTCGCCCGGTACCCGGCCGCCGCGGTGCTGGCCACCTCGGGTCTGGTGCTGTCCGCCCTGTACATCCTGCTGACCTACCAGCGGATGGCGACCGGACCCACCCGGCCCGGATTCGACACCGCACCTGACCTGTCCGCCCGTGAGCGGTGGGTGCTCGGGCCCGTCATCGCGGTCATCATCGTGCTGGGCTTCTTCCCCAAGCCGGTGTTGGAGATGATCAATCCGGCCGTGGCCGAGACGATGACCACCGTCGGCGTGGTCGATCCCGCCCCGGTCCTGGAAGGAGCTGACCAGTGACGACCTTCCTGGCCCCCGAGGTCGACTGGCTTGCTGCGGCGCCGGTGCTCTTCGTCTTCTCGGCGGCGGTGATCGGGGTGCTCGTCGAGGCCTTCGCGCCACGCTCCGGGCGGCGCCTGCTGCAGATGGTGATCGCCCTGCTCGGGCTCGCCGGCGCCCTGGTCGCCCTGGGCCTGAACGCCGCGGCCCCGGCCTCCCCGCTGACCGGGCTCTCCCCGAGCGTGCTGGTGGCCACCGGGTCGGTGGCCGGGCTGCCGATGGGCATGCAGATGGACCCGGTCTCGCTCTTCCTGCAAGCCACCCTGGTGGTGCTCGGCGCCCTGTCCGTGCTCTTGCTGGGCGCCCGTGGCGGTGACGCTCTCGACCCGTTCGCCGCCGATGCCGCCTCCCGGCCGGAGTCAGCGGCCGAGCGGGCTGCGGAGCGGGCCGGCCGTGAGATCACCGAGGTCTTCCCGCTGATGATGTTCTCCATCGGCGGCATGATGGTCTTCGCGGCCGCCGCCGATCTGCTGACCATGTTCGTCGCGCTCGAGGTGCTCTCGCTGCCGCTGTACATCATGTGCGGGCTGTCGCGCACCCAGCGGCTGCGGTCGCAGGAAGCCTCGCTGAAGTACTTCCTGCTCGGCGCGTTCTCGTCGGCCCTGTTCCTGTTCGGAATGGCGATGATCTACGGCGCGGCCGGCACCCTGAACCTCACGCTGCTCACCCAGCAGGTCGGTCAGGTGTACCTGCAAGCGCAGCAGACCGGGCAGCCGGTGCAGTGGCAGGCCTTCGTCGTGGTGGCCGCTCTGCTCATGCTGGCAGGCTTGTTGTTCAAGGTGGGTGCGGTGCCCTTCCACTCCTGGACTCCGGACGTGTACGAAGGCGCCCCGACCCCGGTCACCGCCTTCATGGCCGCCTGCACCAAGGTGGCGGCCTTCGGGGTGCTGCTGCGCCTCATGCTGCCTCCGCTGCCCACCGCCGACGGCCAGTTGATGTGGCCGGGGACGATGTGGTTCATGCAGGACGCCCTGCAGCCGGTCCTGGTGATCATCGCGATCCTGACGATGGTGGTGGGGTCGGCGGTGGCCATCAAGCAGACCGACGTCAAGCGGATGCTCGGATACTCCTCCGTGGCCCACGCCGGTTTCATCCTCTGTGGCCTGGTGTCCTTCCAGGTCCTGGCGGTGCGCGGGGTGCTGTTCTACCTGTTCGTCTACGGGCTCTCCTCGATCGCCGCCTTCGGCATCGTCAGCCTGGTCCGGGTGCGCAACGACAACGGTGGCATCGGCCCCGAGGCACGCAACCTCGAGCAATGGAACGGGCTCGGCCGACGTTCGCCGATGCTGGCGTTGTGCTTCTCCGTGCTTATGCTGGCCTTCGCCGGGTTCCCCCTCACCAGCGGCTTCATCGCCAAGTTCGGTGTGTTCTCGGCGGCGGTCTCCACCGGCAGCACGTGGCTCATCGTGCTGGCCGTCGTGGGTGTCATCATGTCGGCCGTGGCAGCCTCCTTCTACCTGAGAGTGATTGTGCGGATGTACTTCTCCGAGCCCGGTGAGGCCGGCGATACCACGATCTCGCTGAACTCGCTCACCATGGTTGCCGTCGGAGTCGGGGTACTGGCGACGATCGTCTTCGGCCTGCTGCCGGGGCCGCTGCTGGACGTGGCCGGCACCATGGTGGCTTTGCCGTGATCGTGGAGTCCCCAGCGTGAACATCACTCAGGTGTCGGCCATCACCGCTCTGCTCTCGGCCGGCGAGGGTCTGGAGGATCTGCCCAACCGGCTGGTCGACATGGAGGCCCGGCTGCATGCTGCGGTGCAGCACTCAGACGCCCTCGCCAACGCCACCTCCCGGCACCTGGTGCAGGCGGGCGGGAAACGGGTCCGTCCGCTGCTGACCTTGTTGTCCTCGTACCTGGGCGATCCCGACCGGGACGAGGTGGTGCAGGCGGCGGTGGCGGTGGAGTTGACCCACCTGGCCACGCTCTACCACGACGATGTGATGGACTCAGCGGACACCCGCCGTGGCGCGCCCACCGCGCAGACCCTGTGGGGCAACTCGGTGGCGATCATCACCGGCGACCTGCTCTTCGCCCGCGCCTCCCGGCTGATCTCCGAACTCGGACCGGACGCGGTGCTCATCCAGTCGCTCACCTTCGAGCGGCTCTGCCTCGGGCAGCTGCACGAGACCGTCGGCCCCCGCCCGGACGAAGACCCGATCGCCCACTACCTCTCGGTGCTGGCAGACAAGACCGGCTCGCTGATCGCCACCTCCGGGGTCTACGGGGCGCTCTTCTCCGGCTGCGACCAGGAAGTGGTCGACACGCTGGCCAACTACGGGGAGAAGATCGGGATCGCCTTCCAGCTCGCCGACGACGTCATCGACATCATGGGCGCCGACTCGGGCAAGTCTGCCGGCACGGATCTGCGTGAGGGGGTGCCGACGATGCCGGCTCTGTTGGCCCGCCAGGCGGCCTCGCAGGGTGACACCGAGGCCGCCGACCTGGTGCGGCTGATCGACGCAGACCTCACCGACGAAGCCCGTCTCGCCGAGGCCGTCGCGGCCCTGCGCGAGCACGAGGTGACCGCGCGCACCCGCGAGCTTGCCGTGCAATGGTCACGCGACGCCGTCGACGACCTGCGGGTGCTCCCGGTCGGCCCGGTGCGCTCGGCCCTGGAGGCCTTCGCCATCCAGGTGGCCGACCGCAACGCCTGAGCGTAGGCCTGGCCCGTGGCCGGCTGAGGGCAACTGCACGGATCCTGCGGGAAATGCGCCGACCTCGCACCCGTGGGGGCGCGAGGTCGGCGCGGGCCCTTAGGGCGGGGCGATCAGTCGCGTACCACCTGGACGACGCTGGGGCGGGGGCCGCCAGCCCAGTTCCCGCGTCCACCCCGGCCGAAGTCGGGGAAGTATGAGTGTTGATCGTTCCAACTGCCGTCCTCACCAGGGTGCTGGACGGCGACGAACACCGACCCGTCGCAGTCGTGGATCACCGGGCCGCAGGTCTCCGCCTCGGTCGGCACCGCGAGGAACTGCTGGACGTGTCCGCGTTCCGAACCCACCAGCGGCACCTTGAACAGGCCGTCGTTGACGAAGGTCCCGTTCACCTCCAGCGAGTTCGGCTGTCCGTCGGTGGAGATCCACAGGTTGCCCACCGAGTCGAAGGCCACGTTGTCCGGGCATGAGATCGGCGATACCGGCCCGGTGTAGCCGCCGAAATACGTTCCAGCAGTGGCGGGATCGCCACAGATCAGTAGCAGGTTCCAGGTGAAGGTGCGGCCGGTGTTGTCGTCCTCGTCCTCGGTGATCTCGATGATGTGGCCGTCCTTGTTCGCCGCGCGCGGATTCACCTCGTCGGTCTCGGCCTCGGTGCGCTTGGTGTTGTTGGTGCAGGCGACGTAGATCCGTCGCGACTGCAGGCTTGGCTGAACATCCTCGGGGCGGTCCATCTTGGTCGGTTGCACCGTGTCGGCAGCGAGCCGGGTGAAGACCAACACCTCTTCCAGGCTCATTCCCGGCACCATCGAGGCGCCATTGAGGGTCAACGGCAGCCAGACCCCGGTGCCGTCGTTGATGCCGTCCTCGAAGCCGTCCCCGGTGAACCGGGCCACGTAGAGGTCGCCCGAACTCAACAGCGTGAGGTTCGAGCGGCGTGCCGCTTTCGTCCCGGTGGGGTCGTAGGTGCCGTGGGAGACGAACTTGTACACGTACTCGAAGCGTTCGTCGTCGCCCATGTAGGCCACCACTCGTCCGTCCTTGGCGACGATGACGTTGGCGCCCTCGTGCTTGATCCGGCCCATCGCGGTGTGCTTGACCGGGGTGGAGCCGGGATTCATCGGGTCCACCTCGATGACGTAGCCGAACCGGTTGGGCTCGTTGACGTAGCCGAGATCGGTGGCGTCCCAGCGTGAGTCGTAGGCCCGCCAGTTCCGGCTGTCGAGTGCGCCCAGGCCGTAGCGTTGCTCACGCTCGCTGGTGCCGGCGGCGTAGAAGTACTGGTGGATGTTCTCCTCACCCGAGAGCACGGTGCCCCACGGGGTGGTCCCGCCGGAGCAGTTGTTCATGGTGCCGCGCACCGTGCGGCCGGTCGGGTCCGCGGCGGTCTGCAGCAGCGGCGATCCGGCGGCCGGTCCGTCGACGGTGAACTCGGTGGTGAGGGTGATCCGCCGGTTGCGGCGCCCGGCCCGTTGGTATTGCCACACCGAGCCGTGCCTGGATCGACGCAACTCGACTACGGAGAGCCCGTGGGCTTCCCAGGCGGTGCGGGCCACGACCTCCGGATCGGTGTCCGGCGGGAACATGATGCCCTCGTTGGTGTACTCGTGGTTGCACACCAGCAGCGCGCTGTGCCGCCCGGTCCGGATCACGTCGGTGTAGTCGTTGTTATAGCCGAACTGCTGGGCCTGGGCTTGCGGAGACTGGTTCGTCGGATCGAACTTCGGGGCTCCCGCGAAGATCGGGTCTCCCCAGCGGATGATCGGCTTCCAGGTGTACCCGGTGGGCACGGTGACGTTGTCCACAGTCGCGGGGACCGGCGCGATCGGGGTGAAGCGGAGCCGGTGCATGCCTCGGCCCGAGGAACGTCGCCCCGCCAGGGTCGCCGCGTCCGCCGATCCCTGGTCCAGGGCCGGCACCAGGGTGAGGGCAAGGGCCCCGCCCAGGATGGTGCGCCTGCTCAGCGAGCTGCCTGCCACCTCAGCGAAGGTGGGGTTGGCCGAGGTGTTCGGGGCCGGCTGGCTGCAGGCGTCGCCGCAGCGCAGGTGGCAGGTGACCGCGCTGCGGGTGGAGTGGGTCAGCCCGGTCATCGGCAGCCGGGTGCGGGTGATGGGTTGCATAACCATGGGGGCAGCCAATCGGTCGACGTTGTCCGGGTGCCGACGCGCTGGGCGCGTCCGGATGACACCCTAGTGAACACTTGGTGCCTTGGGCGTTATAGCGGGGCAGCGGGAGCTTGAGCGGATTGGTCGTATCCGGCGGGAGCGTGATCGGGATGCGATCACTTGATGGTGGGCTTGAGTTGGGGTCGTGGTCTGGCGAGGTCGAGATCGGGTCGCAGTACCCGCCCCACCCTGACCTGACCGCAGTTGGGGTTCACGATCTGCAGTGGCAGGCAACCGCTGACTGCCCACCGCATGCGAACCATGTAGTCCCACCCCTCGGTCAGGGGGGCGTCCCGAGGAGTTCATCGGTCGTCCTCGCGCTTTCTTATCCCTCGATCGGGAATGCCCCCGTGTCACTTGGTTCCGTGTCAAGGGGCACTGAGTTCCGCCCGAGGCGTCCGCTGCTGTTTCTAGTCCTCGTCACTCACATCGGAGCAAGCACTCAGGGGCCGTCTCGGGCTCGCGTGGCGCTGCTGATCCACGTCGCCTGCGCGCTCGACGGTTGGTCAGGACTTGACCGACGTCAGCGGCTCTTGCCAGACGTCTACGTCCGAGCGAATCGCCACGTTCCCGCTGTCAAAGTGGTCACCGAGCGGTCTTAAATTTCCACAAAACGACTCTTGATTAGTACAGATGATCGAGTTATGATCGAAGCATGTCCACTTCATCAAGCGGGCCGCGCCGGGAGCGAGCCGACCGGTCCGACGCTTCGAAGGCTGCGGGCCTGCCTAGTGATGGTGTACCCGAGGGGGGTGACACTGCCGTCCCGGCGCCTGTCGCCGACCAGTGCGTGGGCAGTGCCGGGCTGAGCGATGCGACCGCCGATGGGAGTTCTGGGGGCACCGACTCGCAGGCCGACTCGCAGGCCGGCGCCCGGGGGGCTGGCGGAGAAGCGGTTCTGGACGGTGTCACCCCGGGCGTCCCCGCTGACAGCCCTGTCTCGCCTCTTCTCGCGGGCGCCAGCGAGGTCGATGGGGCAGCGACGCCGGCCGCCGCCGGCCACGATTCGAAGGTCCCTCCTGAGTCCGCCGACGCGACTGATCATGGCGTCGCCACCGAGGAAGATGCTGCCGATCGTGCGTTGTTGTCGACGGTGCGGGCTACGTATCGGGCGGTGGGGTTGGCGCAGGCGGTGCAGGCGGTGGCGGTGGCGCGGTTGGCGGATGCTCGGTTTGCGCGGGCGTGTGAGTTGGCGGAGTCGATGGTGGGGGCGAGTGCGGCGGAGGTGGCGGGGATCGATTGGGATGGGTCGGCTGAGGTGGGGTTCGTCGTTCATACGAGTAAGGGGGCGACGCAG
>JBKECN010000026.1:0-29243 GCA_047974565.1 Actinomycetales bacterium | reverse complement strand
CGGCGGCGAGTTGCCATCCGAGCCGGGCGATCAGCGCGCCGACCACGACGAGGAAGAAGACCCGGACGAACCTGTTGCCGGCGCCGATCGCGGTGCGGGCGCCGAGGTAGGAGCCGGTCATGTTCGCCAGCCCCATGGCGATGCCCAGGCCCCAGAGCACCGAGCCGTGGACGGCGAAGAATCCGAGAGCGCCCAGATTGGTGGCGAAGTTGACGATCTTCGCGGTCGCACTGGCCTCCAGGAAGGCGTAGCCCAGCAGGCCCACCAGGGCGAAGACGAGGAAGGAACCGGTGCCCGGCCCCAGGATCCCGTCGTAGAAGCCGATCGCGGCACCGGCCAGGGCGGCCACGACCACGTGCCGGTGCCCGGCATACCGCAGCGCTGTGCGCTCACCAAGGGTCGGAGTGGCCAGGGTGTACGCCGCGACCGCCACCAGGGCGAGCAGGATGATGGGTCGGAAGACGGCGGCGGGCAGCAGCGAGGCACAGGCCGCGCCGGCCACCGATCCGAGCCCGGCCAGCACCGCCATCGGTGTGAAGGTGCCCGGGTCGGGCCGTACCCGGCGGTAGAAGGTGACGGACGAGGTGGCCGTCCCGAACACCCCACCGAGCTTGTTGGTAGCCAACGCTTGCACCGGGCTCATCCCCGGCACCAGGAGCAGGGCCGGCAACTGGATCAACCCGCCGCCGCCGACCACCGCGTCCACGAAACCTGCTGCCAGGGCGGCTAACAGCAGGAGCGCCACACCCGCCCAGGTGAGGTCGTGGGGAGCCAACCACGCGGCGCCGAGAGTCACCTCGGCCGAGACGCCGAGCCCCAACCAGGATTCAGCCAGCCCGACACACCTGGACGATCCGTTCGACCGCCTCGGCCACGGGCACCTCGAACCGCTCCGGCGCCTCGGGATCGAGCGAGCCCGCACGGAGCCGATCCCGCACTTCCACCACGCCCTCGGCCAGCTTCTTGCCGACGGTGACGATGGTCGGCACGCCGATGAGCTCGGCGTCGGCGAACTTCACTCCGGGGCTGGCCTTGAAACGGTCGTCCAGGAGCACCTCGAGCCCGACAGCCTCCAGTTCGGCCGCCAGTCGCTCTGCCTCGTCCCACACCGGTTGGTCTTTGCCCGTGATGACGATATGAACGTCGGCCGGTGCCACCGCACGCGGCCAGATGAGGCCCCGGTCGTCGTGGCTGGCCTCGGCGATCACCGCGACGAGCCTGGACACTCCGATGCCGTACGAGCCCATCGTCACTGTGACGAGCTTGCCGTTGGGGTCCAGCACCCGCAGGCCCAGGGCCTCGGCGTACTTGCGCCCCAGCTGGAAGACGTGACCGATCTCGATGCCGCGGGCCGACTCCAGCGCCCCACCGCAGCGGGGGCATGGGTCGCCGTCCCGGATCTCGGCGGCCTCGATGGTGCCGTCGCTGTCCTGGTCACCGGCTGCCGGGAAGTCCCGTCCGGCGACGAGGTCGAGCGCGTGCTGCCCGGGGACGTCCGCCCCTGCAACCCAACGGGTTCCGGGTACCACCCGGGGGTCGACGAGCATCCGAATGCCGGACTCGCTGGTCGAGCCGAGCGCGCGGGGACCCATGTACCCCTTGACGAGAGTGGGGTACCTGGCGAAGTCCGCCTCGGTGAAGTCCTCCACGAGGGCAGGCCCGACGGCCGCTTGGAGTCTCTTCGGGTCGGCCTCACGGTCGCCCGGCAGTGCCATCGCGAGAGGTTCGCGGCTCCCGTCGGGGTTCACCAGCATGACGATGAGGCTCTTGAGCGTGTCGGTGGCCTGCCAGGCTCGGTCGTCGTCACGGGGGTACATCTCGTTGAGCCGCTGTACGAGGGTGCCGATCGTGGCCGAGTCGGGAGTGGGCTCGTTGTGCGCGCTCGGCTGGGGCTCGACGGGCTGGGCGGGTGGTCCGGTCACCGTGACCGCTTCGACGTTGGCCGCGTAATCGCAGTTCGTGCAGCGTACGTAGGTGTCTTCCCCCGTCTCGGCGGGGGCGAGGAACTCTTCGCTGGCTGAGCCCCCCATCGCCCCGGACGTGGCCTGGACGATGACGTAGTCCAGACCGAGCCGGTCGAAGGTCTTGATGTAGGCGTCACGGTGCCTGTCGTAGGAGGCTTGCAGTCCGGCGTCATCGACGTCGAAGGAGTAGGAGTCCTTCATGACGAACTCCCGCCCACGCAGGATGCCGGCGCGGGGACGGGCCTCGTCCCGGTACTTGGTCTGGATCTGGTAGATCGCCAGAGGCAGATCCTTGTACGAGGAGTACAGGTCCTTGACCATGAGGGTGAACATCTCCTCATGGGTGGGGCCCAGCAACAGGTCCGCGTCCTTACGGTCCTTGAGCCGAAACAGGTTGGGGCCGTACTCGGTCCACCGGTTTGTTGCTTCGTAGGGCTCGCGTGGGAGTAGCGCGGGGAAGTGCACCTCCTGGGAGCCCATCGCGTCCATCTCTTCGCGGACGATCCGCTCGACGTTGCGGTAGACCCGCCAGCCGAGCGGCAGCCAGGAGTAGATTCCCGGCGCGCAGCGACGTACGTAGCCGGCACGGACCAGCAGGCGGTGGCTGGGCACCTCGGCGTCGGCGGGGTCGTCGCGCAGCGTGCGGACGAAGAGCGTGGACATCCTGAGCATGGCGCAAGCGTAGTGGTCGCGACCGGCCGCACTGGTGCGACTTCCTGCGAGCGTGCCCGGCTCATCGGTCGCCTCGATCGCGCGCGAGAATGAGCGGATGAGCGCGTGGGACTCGGTGGCGGTGGCGGTGATCTTCGTGTGGTTGGGGATGGTGCTGGCGATCTCCTTCCTCGAGGCGCCGCTGAAGTTCCGGGCTCCGGGTGTGACGCTTGCCATCGGCCTGGGGATCGGGCGCTTGGTCTTTCGGGCGCTGAACCAGGCTGAGTCTGTCTTGGCGGCGGTGCTGGCCTCGTGTGTCCTGTGGGGGCACCAGAGCGGTTCGCTGCTGTCCGCCGGCCCGGTCACCGGCGCCGGTGGCATCTCGGTCGCGATGCTGGTCGCCCAACAGGTGTTCGTGCGCCCCCGGCTGACCAAGCGATCCGACGCGGTGCTTGCAGGTTTCGAGGGGCCCAGGTCACGGGCCCACCTGGCCTACATCGGCCTTGAGGTCGTCAAGGTCGCCGGGTTGCTGGTCGCGGGTGTACTCCTGCTCTCCCGCGCGACGGTTTAGCAATCCCCGCAGGGCCTGCCAAAGTCGCTCTAGGTGGACGGCGTCGTGTGCTGCCAGGTGGCTGGGGAGGGGGCAGAGGCCACATCGTCATGCGGGGCTCAGCGCCAGTCGAAGTGCTCCCACAGGATCGCCGACTTCGGCACGCCCGCCTGGCGCAACGTCTGGGCGAAGGACTGCACCATAGCCGTCGGTCCGCACAGGAAGACCGACAGGTCGGCCGGGGCAGCGTCCACCGTGTCCAGCACTTCGGCTGCCGTCAGACGTCCGCGGGTGGAGGTATCGATGAGATGCAGCCGCAGCACCGGGAAACGGGCGGAGATCTGCTCGAGTTCGGCGTCGAAGGACTGCGCGCCCTCCGCAGAGAGGAAGAAGTCGATCGGCACCCGGGAGTTGCCGTCGAGTGAGCGTGCCCACGACAAGAATGGGGCCACCCCGACTCCGGCGGCGATCCACACCTGATGACGGTGCCGTCGTGGTTGCAGGAAGCGACCGTGCGGGCCGGAGATGACGGCGGGCATGCCGGGGCGGATGAGTTCGGGCACCCGGCTGGTCCAGTCGCCCAGAGCTTTGACGGTGAAGCGGATCCGGTCGTCGCCGGCGCCGCTGGTGATGGAGAACGGGTGCCGGTGCCAGCCGTCCTTTACCTCGAGGTAGACCATGGCGAACTGGCCGGGTTTGAAGGTGAGCGGCTTGCCCAGAGGCACCAGGACGAGCTCGGTGATGCCGCCGCCGAGGTTGTTGACCTCGGCCACCTGGTAGTCGTGCATCGGGAGCAGATGACGGGACAGCAGTTCGCGGTAGAGATAGGCGAGCACGCCGATGCCGCCGACCGCCAGGTAGGTGTTACGCAAAGCCGAGGAGGCAGCGAACGTTTCCCCGTCGAGAACTCCGTGGATGAAGCCAGCGGTGACGAACAGCCCGGTGAGCCGGTGGAACCCGCGCCAGCGGCCGTACGGGCCGATCAACCCGGCGAGGAAGCGGGCCACGGGCGTACCTCGCAGCGCATCGATCTGGGTGCGCAGGAAGGCCGGGGTTACGTCACGCCAGCGTGGCAGCAGTGCCCACACCACGAGAATGCCCAACCCCCAGGCTCCGATGGTGGCCAGCGCCGGGCCGAGGGTGGAGCGGTCGCGGCTGTGGGCCAGGGGCACATGCAGGATGAGCAGGGCGGTTCCGAAGGCGGCGAAGCGACGGTGCCAGACGGCTGCTCGGTCGATCCCGTCGAACCAGCTCTCCACCCAGGGCAGCGTGCTGATGAGCACAAGGGCGATCGACATCAGCAGAACCGCTTCGGCACCGATCGCCTCACCCAAGTGCCAGGACCACGGTTCGTCCGCGGGCTTGATGGCCAGCCACATCCCCGCGTACCCGAGTGCGAGCGCGACGATGGTGGCCGGGCCGACGTCCCGTCGATCGACGAGCGGCGCCCGGTCGTAGCGTTGGTGAGGGCTGCCCGAGGGAGGATTCTTGGTGGGTCGAGTGCTCATCTGCTCCTCCGAGCGGGGATCGTGCTCTGGGGACGAACCGTGCACGACATGAGTTCGGCTAATCGTCGTGGCGACCGGTAGTGGCGCTTGGAGTGCTACCACCATAGGGCTTGGTACGGATCAGTGGGTGGCTTCACCGACGTTGACACTTTCTTGTGTCACCGACACGTTCGAGTCAGGCGGTGGCAGGGGCGCGGCGGGCGTGGGCCTTCGACGGCGATCACTCCAGACCAGCGCGGCGCTGACCGCCAGCACCACGGCGAGTCGTTCTGGGCTTGACAGGGTGACCGCGACAACGGGTTCCAACGGGTTGGTGGCTGCGAGGGCGCGTTCGATGATCCAGCCGAGCGCCACCAGCCCGACGATCCCGGCGAGCACGCGGGTAGCCACTACCGAACGGGCCAGTACGACGATGGAGGGCAGGGTCAAGGCCAAGGCGGTCAGTTGCGCCACCTCCAGGCCGAGGTTGAAACCCAGCAGTGGCAGGACCAGTGCCCGACCGTCCAGGGCCAGGCTCTGCAGGGTCCCGGCGAAGCCGAAACCGTGGATGAGGCCGAAGCACAAGGTCACCCACACCTGGGACCGCAGCCCCAGGGTGGTGCGGGCAGCGTGCAGCGCGGCCAGAACGATGGTGACGGCGATGGCGGTCTCAACCCACCGGGTAGGGACTGTGAGCAGCCCCAACGCGGCTATCGCAAGGCTGATGGAATGGCCCACGGTGAAGGCCAGGGTCAGCAGGGCCAGATGCCAGCCGAGGCGAATCCAGCGGGGATTCCTTGGCTCACCGGGTTGTGGTGTGGGAGGCGAGGGCGTGGCCGATGTCGTCGAGGGTCGTCTCACCTGCGAGGCGTGCGTGCAGGCGGCTCCGAGCGCGACGAGACAGAGGAAGAGGAGATGGTCCGGGCC
Organism: Actinomycetales bacterium; assembly: GCA_047974565.1. Lineage (GTDB taxonomy): Bacteria > Actinomycetota > Actinomycetes > Actinomycetales > CAWJMD01 > JBDIAG01. The sequence continues at coordinate 23,664 of JBKECN010000026.1, read as the reverse complement.
CTCGCGAAAATGATCGAAGCCCGCGACCACGAGGGTCCCGGCGCCGACTGGGCCGGCCGGCTGCTGCACGGTCAGCTCGGTGCTCGGCTCGGCCCTGGTGAGTTCGGCGATGAGTTCGGTGTTGCCGGCTGCGTCGACTCCGCCCACGTACACGGTGTGGGTCACGACCCGGTCGATGACCACCTGCCAGGTCAGCTGCGCGGTCGCGGCCGCCTCCGGGGCGCGGGCCACCAGGACCGCGTGCACGGCGTCTTGATCCTGATCCATTCCGGCGGTGAGGGATTCGATCTGAACCTGCCAGGCTTGCCCGGTAGCCGAACGCACCTGCACGCCCTTCTCGAACAGGGTTGTCAGTGCGGTGGCATGTCGGTCGATGGTGGCCTGCGCGCCGTCCCGGGCAGCTTCCTCGGCGAGGGTGGTGTGGTATGCGAGATCGAGAGGTTGCAGGGCCACGAGAGCGTCGATGCTCAGCTCAGGCCCGGCAACGGGCGTGGATGCCTCCTCGAGGGAGATGGTCACCAGCGTCGACGCCGGGCTGTGCGCTGTCGCCGATGGGGTACCAATGACAAGAAGACAGGTCAACGCGCACAGCACGGCGGCGGCTCGGGTGCCGACCGCAGCGAGCGACCTCGCTGCGGCCGACACCGCGCGGGAGCGGGGGTGACTGTCGGATCCCGCACGGCACACCGATGACCAACCCGGCCGGGCGTCGGGCAGGGTGGGCGTCAGCCGATGTGGCGTGCGCATCTCAGGCAGCCTCGAGAATCAGGAGGTGGCCGTCCCGGTGCCGTAGTCGAGCTCCTTGTCGCGGTAGATGGTGTGGTAATGGATGCCACTGGAACCGGGGTTGTTGGTGTTCACCCACTCCAGCCACAGTCGGGGACCGTCGATGCGCAGGTAGGCGGTGCTGTCCTGATCCAGGCCCGTGGCCCACGCCACGGAGGTCTCGTCGAGCTGGGATTCGTAGAGCTGCACGAGAGGGTCGGCCAGGGAGCCTGCGTAGTCGTTGACGTAGCCCTCGATGACGCTCTTGACCTGCGCCTGCTGGTCCGCGGTGAGCTCGGTGTACGGGGTGCCAGCGGTCTCGGGGTAGTCGGTGTCGCTCTGTGGCCCCATCACCAGGTCGGCGTATTCACCGTCCAGTTGCGCTGCGGCCTGGGCGGTCTCATCCATGGACGTGAAGATGCCGAAGAAGTCGTCCGCCAGGGTGCCCATCGCCTCGATGGTCTCGCCCTCGTACTCATAACTGACCGGCTGGCTGCCCTTGAAGTAGGGCGACAGGCTCAGGGCCTGTCCACCCATGCTCACCATGACACCCAGGTGGTGCCCGCCGAACTGGAGCGACCAGGCAGACTCGGTCGAGGGATCGCCGTAGAACGCGATGTGGTAGTTCTGGTCGCCGTAGGTGGTGTCGTCGTCCCCGCTGGAGAGTTGATTGTCGCCCTCGAGCTGGTCACCGACGTAGGTGTATCCGGCCTCACTCATGGCGGTCTGCACAACGGTCTTCGCCGCTGCCACCTGCTCGTCGGTGAGGTCTCCCATCCGCAGTCCGACCCGGCCGTCGAACAAGCCGTCAGGGAAGTTGGACCAACTGCACTCCTTGGTCTCCAGATCGGTGTACTCGAGGGAGAGCGCGTCCTTCTGATCGTCATCGAGGGTGTTCACGAACGCCTCGGCAGCGGAGACCACCGCCCCGACTTGCGCACTGTCGTCGTTCTCAGGCACCGAACCGTCCGCGGGTGCGGTCGGTGAGCCCGCGCCGGAGCAGTCGACGCTCCCTCCACCGACTCCCCCACCCGGGGCGCCATCGCTGGAGGAACTCGCAGTGGCCTGCGTCTCGGTCGACTCGTCCTGCGAACTCGAGCCGCACGATCCCAGCAGGCCGACGCACACCATGGTGGGCGCCAGAACGGCGAGCCGAAGGGACCTGCGCATGCGGATGCGAGGGCTGACGCGGGCTGATGTCGGCACGTGAACTCCCATTTCCCGGTGGTTCCCGCCCGGGCGCGGGAGCCGAAGGTGCCGGAGCATAGCGGTCATTGCTGGGAGCGGGGCTGAGAGTTCGTCGCCTCGTCAGGGCGTGTCGGCACACCCATCACACGACTCTCGAATGGGCACGCCACGTTCCGGGGCGCCTAATGGGCTCGCCGGTGGCAGGCTGGGATGCGTGGACGGTGAGGATGTCGATGAGGCGACGGCGCAGGTGCATGAGCATCCGATCGTGGAGTGGGGCGCCCGACTCGGTTTCACCATCGTCGGAGTGCTCCATCTGATCATCGGCTACATCGCACTCAAGGTTGCCTGGGGCTTCGGGGGCGGCACCCAGAACGCCGATTCGACGGGCGCCCTGCAAACCATGGCCAGTTCGCCGTTCGGACCGGTGCTGCTGTGGATGTGCGTCGCCGGTTTCGTGTTGCTCGGCCTATGGAGCGTGACCGAGGGACTGCTGGATCGACACAACCTGGTCGACTTCGCCAAGCGAGTCGGGAAGGGTGCCGGCTATCTCTTCCTCGCCTGGACCGCGTTCAAGATCGTCGCACTCGGCAGTACCGGCGACAGTTCGGAACAGACTCAGGGACTGACCGCCGCGGCGATGAGCACGGGCATCGGCCGGGTGGCGATCGGCGCGGTCGGCGTGGGCATCATCGGCGTCGCCGGTTATCACGTCTACAAGGGTCTGAGCCGACGCTTCCTCCAGGACTTGCAGGAGCATCCGAGGCAGTGGGTGATTCGGATTGGTCAGATCGGCTACACCGCAAAGGGCTTCGCGTTGGGGGTCGTTGGCTACTTCTTCTGTTACGCCGCGCTCACCGCCGACCCGAACAAGACCACGGGGTTGGACGGCGCGCTCAAGAGTTTCAACGAGGGCGCAGCCGGGCCCTACGTGCTCAGTGCCGTGGCTGCGGGGATCGGGGCGTACGGGATGTACTCATTTGCTCGGGCGAAGTACGCGAGCCTGTGATGCGGCTCCTCGCGTCCTCGTGATCCACTCGTCGTGGAAGGTGTGAGGCTGCACGACTGCCCGCCTCTCAGCAGATGGAGCCAGATCAGCTGGTAGGGCTTCTGGTGCATGCACACCACCGGGCGTGTCGGGTCTTGCACCCGGGCGTCGACCGCCAGGATGACTTCCATCCTTGGGGGCTGGAGTCAGTACCCGCGCCGCCCGACGCGTTCGGCGAAGGCGTCGAGGGCATCGATGACGTCCTGGGCGATCCCCACGCGGTTGCGCTGGTTGGCGCTGGTGCGTTTGAGGAAGTCCACGTCCTCCAACTGTTCGACGGCTCGCCGTGCGGCTGACAGGGCGACCCCCGTTGCGGATTCGACGTGCGCGACGTTGACCGCGGGTTGGTTCAGCAGGTGCGCAAGCATGCGTCTTGCTGCGGAACCTCTTCGCACAGAGAGCTTCTCGCTCCAGCCTTCGTAGACGTTCTCTAAGTCTTCGACGAGGGCGCGCCCATTGCTGATCGCGCGGAACGAGGCGTTGATGAACTGGTGGATGATCGTCTCGACGTACCCCTCGCGATAGTCGGTCAGCGTTTGGAATTAGGCCGCTCTGTCGGTCAACAGACCCGCCGAGACCGGAACGGTCAGGGTCCGGGTGACGCCTGCGTGGCGCACGCATGGCGTGGACGAGGGTGCGACCGGTGCGGCCGTTGCCGTCATTGAACGGGTGGATCGTCTCGAACTGCGCGTGGGCGATCGCGACCTGTACCAGCACGGGCAAATCTACGCGATGGACGAACGCGATCAGGTCATCGAGCGCCGCGGGAACTCGGGAATGGTGATGATGTAACGCGCCGCCCAACGCAGGTACAGGGTCGAGGGGTAGCCTGGAGGATCGACTTCTCCTGGGCTGACTGGAGGAGAAATGGGGGAGACCCTATCCGACAATCATCAACTTGTGGCGAAATGCGTGGAATGAGTTCATCCCCTTCCTCGATTACGAGATCGAGATCCGCGGGGTCTTGTCCACCACGAACGCGATCGAATCGCTGAATGCCAGATATCGACGCACGATCAACGCCCGTGCCATTTCTCCTCCGAACAAGCAGCCCTCAAATGCCTATACCTGACCATCCGCTCCCTCGACCCGAAAGGAACCGGACAGAAACGCTGGATGAACCGATTCTAAGCCCGTCCTCAACGTCCTGGCGCTCGCATTCCGACCGCATTCCCACCTCTGATAACCTCTAAGACGCACGGCCAGTTACACCGTTAGCCCAGTCAATACCTTCGCCCATGCGGATGGACGTGGCGAAACCAGTCGCCCCGTTTATAAGAGATGATTCGCTCCAACGTCAAGACCCTCCCAGCAATCGAACTACACATGGTGGCACTGAGCCATGCCGCAGCCGAGGCGTCCCTTCAGCTCGTTGGAGTGGGCCGTCCTCTCACGCCACGAGCTCGAGAACACCCGCCAGGCCCAGGCTGTCGTGCTGGACTGCTACTACGGGCTATACAACCACGAGCGCCGGCACAACTCGGCGGGCATGATGAGCCGATCAACTACGAGAACACCCCGGCCACGACCGGGAAGCCGCACAGCCAAGCCCTCCACGATTCGGGGGGCGGGAACCACACTCCCTGAAGTGGATGGAACTGTCACCAGCCTGGTGGCTCAAGAGAAGGGACATCGGCCTTCGCAGTTCAATCACTCCAATATGTAATCTCCCCCAGACGACCAGTCAGCCTCTCCGGCCGGAAGTTCGCGATCCATAGCCACGGTCATAACCCGCCTGGCTTCGGACAATCTGTGCCAAGCCCCGCCCTCGGCCAAGTACCCCTGGATCCTGGCTGAAGTCTCTTGTGGGTCTCGGGAGCTTGAGCCAAGCCGGTCCAGGGATACAACGACCTCCTCCAGCACCCGAAGAACCTGGATCGCCTCATCGAAGGATAGATTGACACACTTCCCATTCATCGAACCCTCGTAAAGTTTGTAAATGCTAGGGCACTCCCAACAGCCGTTCAACCTCGTTTCGCACCGACGTGATGAAGGAACCCAGTTCAGACACCTGGGCCGGATCCGAAAGGCGGGGTAGCTGCCACTCAAGGAAGATCGGCAAGTACCAGGTAAGCGAAACGAACCTCCGAGGAAGATCGGCAGCCTCAGAGGCCGTCACCCCACGAAGAAGATCCAATAATCCATCGGCGCCCTCTCGGTCCCACTGGCCTTCGCGCAAGGACCACAGGCAACCGTCCAGATCCCATGACTCCTCCAGCCTCTCAACCGCGTCGCGAGGTTCCATGCTGGCCTACCCGATCGCTCCGGGAGGAATGTTCCCCCGAATCAAAACTTCCTGAGCGTTCCTCGCCCAGCGGGGCAGCATGTAGTTGGACGGCATCCCGGGGATGCCCCCCGAGACGTCGACTACCTCACTTCCAACCTTGTTCAAGTCGATCCTCACGTAACCGTGCTGGCCGTACTTCCCAGCCGCCAGAGCCTCGTCCTTCGTCGTAGAGATCCACTGAGTATCACGCGCGCCACCGACATGCGAAGCCACAGAGTTGCCCGCTTCCGGGTTGCGCGCCACCAGGCCGAGCGCGGGATCTTCACCCTCAGCGAGCCCCCGGTACACGAAGTTCGCCTCGCTGTTTGCGGCGCCTGCGTTGGGGTTGTAGTTGGCGTTGTGGACCAGGATGGGGGTGGTCCCGGCCAGGGCGTAGTACGTGTGGGTCGAGGCGACTTGGAAGTTGTAGACCGTGGTGGTGTCAGTGGACTCACGCTCCTGGATGCCGGTCAGGGTGGTGGTACCGGTCGGAGTGACCAGCGTATCCCCGGGCTGTAGGTCACCGGCGGTGACCCAGCCCCGGTCTTGGACCATGAACGGGTGGTCCGGGGTGGTGGTGACCACGTCCTGGTCGATGGTCAAGTCCACCAGGGTGTGGCTGTCCCGCACGTACGTGGCGATGACGGGGTGGAGTTCGTCGGTACCGGTGTCGGTGTTGCGGGACCCACCCGGTCCCCGACCCGGACCTGCTCGATCGGCACATCCCCACGCTCGGTCCGCACCAGCGTCCCGGCCACGAAACACGTACCACCCGGCGTCGGACACCGACCGGCCTCACACCTGGATTGCGCCTGAGTACGCGATGCGACCAAGCCCGACGACTCACCCAGACCAGCCACGCGCGACCGCTACTGGCACAGGATCGCGTCAGTCACTCGGACCCGCTCGCCCACGCGCACCACCAACTGGCCGCCGAGCCCGTCAGAGCCCGACCAGATCCAGAACTCAACTTGGCCTTCCTCCTCGCGAACCGACACCTTCGACGCAGCCTCCCGCTCGATGACCAACCTCTCCTCAGAATCCTCGAGCCAACGAACAGTCACAGATCCAGCGAACTCGTCCCACGTCAACACGACGGTGTCACCGTCACCCGACCAACCGGTCACCGAGACAACCCCAAGCGAGCCAGACACATCGATATCAACCGGCAGCCCGTCAAGATCGCCAAGACGCGGGACCTCCAGCAACGCGCTCATCACTGCCCCCTATATCCAGTCCAGCACCACGCGGAATGGCCGTCGTCAGTCACCTGTCCCGTCCACTCAAACTTCAAGAACCCGCCCGGGCCAGCGAAGAGAGACTCCCGGACTTGGAACAACCGAAAGTCGTCCGCATAAGTTCGTTCGATGTTCCCGCTACCCGAAACAACATCATCAAAATGACTCTGAAGAATCCCTCGACCCGCCGCATTATGGTGCACACCAATGCGGGCCAACTGCTGCGTTCTGCGCCGACCGTGCAGCGTTATGAGCATTCGCACTGGTTGGGCCAGCACAGCCGCAAACACCCACAACCCTGCCAGGCGGGGAGCCGTCTCGCGGAGGGCGGTCCAAATCTCAGCCGCGGTCACGTAGAGAGTTCCAGGTCAGAGTCGCGAGTGCTAAGGCGAAGTTGGCCCGATGGTGTGTACGCCGTGACGACCGCGTCCAAGATTGTGCCGATCGACGGGTAGTCGTCAGGCACAGAGAAGGGGCGGACGTCGGTGACATACATCAAGTCCACGGTGCCCGTGACACCGTCCCAGAGCGCTCGGAGCTCGAGTTCAATCCCCCATGGCCAGTGAGCCACGACTCGACCCGAGACGAGTTCGCCAATAGGCGGGCGGTCTACCACTTCCGCCACTCCCTGCCAGCGATGAGTTCGTTGAATCGGGGGATCATCTCCTGGGGGATCTGGTATTCCCATCGCTCGGCTCCGCCCCCCTCGTACCGGAAGCGGTAGGGCGCGAACTCCTCGTCGAAGGCCGGATTCATCTGGTATCGGATGTAGCCGTTCGCGTACCCCCCGATCTTCGGGTCGGCGAAGTCCCGAGCCACGCTCTCCGAGCCGACATACGCGCTGCGGTCTCCCACGGCGTGGTTCGCCGGGTTAAGACCGCGCATTTCCTCATCGACCATGCCGGCGCGTGGCGTTCGGTACACCGCAACTCTGTCAGATGCGGTTTCTGCGGCGCCTGGGTTGTAGTTGGCGTTGTGGACCAGGATGGGTGTGGTCCCGGCCAGGGCGTAGTACGTGTGGGTAGACCCGACCTGGAAGTTGTAGACCGTGGTGGTGTCAGTGGACTCACGCTCCTGGATGCGGGTCAGGGTGGTGGTACCAGTCGGAGTGACCAGCGTATCCCCTGGCCGCAGGTCACCGGCAGCGACCCAGCCCCGGTCCTGGACCATGAACGGATGGTCCGGGGTGGTGGTCACCACGTCCCCGTCGATACTCAAGTCCACCAGGGTGTGACTGTCCCGCACGTACGTCTCCACGACGGAGTGGAGTTCCTCAGCACCGGTGTCGGTGTTGCGGGACCACACCTTGTCCCCAACCCGGACCTGCTCGATCGGCACATCCCCACGCTCGGTCCGCACCAGCGTCCCGGCCACGAAACACGTACCACCCGGCGTCGGACACCGACCAGCCTCACACCCGGTCCCAGCCCCCCGCACCCCCACACCACCCCCACCCGGGCGGGCCGTACCCGCCCCGGCGGCACGCGTGGTGGTGGGCGACACCCGCGGCACCTCATCAGCCGCGCGCGCCGCAGCCCCCGCACGCCCCGCTACCCGACCGGCCAGGCCACCGGTCACCGCACCCACCCCGGCCGCGGCCACCAACCCACCCCAGGTGTGGTCCCCGTCCCCGGCCAGGTAAATCCCCGCACCGGTCACCGCACCCACACCCGCACCCGCGGCGGTCGCCCCACCCAGACGCGACCAGCCACCCACCCCGACCGTGGACGCCACCCCCGACAGGCCGGCCTGGGCCCAGTTCACCTCCCCGGTCAACCCCTTCTGCACCAGCGCATCCACCCCCGCCCCCGCCAACCCCGCACCCACCATCGACCCACCCGGCACCAGGGCCTGCACCCCGACCCCGACCGTGACCAACCCGACCCCGATCAACACGTCCTTGTTCTTGCCAGCCCACGCCTTGACATCCCGACGGGCCTGACCACTGCTGACCCAGGACTTCAATTCCTCACGGCCCTGACGCGTGGACGCCTTCTGCCCGACCCACGCCATCGCCCGCCCGCTATCGGCGGCAACATCCGTGGCCGCCGCAACCGCCACGTACGCCCTGGTCTTCTTCACCCCGTCACTGGTCTGCAAATGACCGCTCGGGGACAATCCCAAGTCCGCGTAAAACTCCTGCTCCTCCTGCTGCCGCTTGACCTGCGCCGCAGTCGGAGCCGCACGCACACCCTCCCCAGCCGAGGACGTCCCCAACGACCGCCACTGCTCGACAGCCCGATGGAACCACCCCCGCACACTCCACGACGACCCCGCCGACGACGTACACCCACCCGCACCCGACCCCGGACAATGCCCATCAGGATCCGCGGCCGCCAACGGATTGGCCCCGCCATACCCGTACCGGTTCATCAGGCTCGCCTCACCCACCCGACGAGCGATGCTGTCCCGAGCAGTGAATACACCCGTGCCCGGGTCGTACCACCGCGCACCCATGAACACCAGACCACTGTCCGGATCAGTCAGATCAGACTGGAAGCCAAACTCTCCCGCCACCACACCCTCAGCGGCAGCCGGCACACCAAACGGGTCAAACATCGCCTGCCCGGTCACCGACCCATCCGCGGTGAACCCAGTCACCGCATCACTGTGTCGATTCCCCGAGACCAACCGTGACCCCGCGCCGTCCACGACGCCCAGCACATCCCCATCCAGGTCCCGCCGCACCCGGGTATCGATCACCCCACCCGGACCCTGCACAGCCGAGGCGTCAAGTCCGGTACCCCGATACGAGAACACGCTCGTCCCGGACGCTCGCACGGCCGAGACCACTCGATCCAGGCTGTCGTACCCGTACTCGGTCGATCCGACCTGAGTCATCCGCCCCAACGCATCGAACGCCACCGCGACACCGGCGCCGTCATCACCGGGGTTCCGCCACGTCGACAGGGTCCCCCGCGGCGTCCACGTATACGTACCGTGCGGACCGACCCTCAGCCGACTCCGCTCGTCATACACATACGAATCCGCACCCTGCCCCACCCGATTGTCCGCCGCATCCCACACCGACACCACCGGATCCTGACCCGGCAACGCAGTGCTCACCAAGCGACCGACACGGTCGTACCCATACGACGTGGTCCCACCCGCAGCACCCAACGCCGTGCCAGTACTGCTCTGACTCACCACGTTGCCGTCCGCGTCATACCCGTAGCCGGTCTCGGCAACGACACCCCCAGAAGACCCCGCAAGCGTGTCCTTGGTCAGTTGACCCAAACCATCCCACTGCAGCGCCCGCACAGCGCCGGTTGGAGCCCCGTTCTCCCCATACGCCTCCTTGACCACCTGACCCGCCGCGTCGTACTCACGGCTGATCGAGGTACCCCGCCCGTCCAGCGTGGTCGGGCCATCGGCATCAAAGTTCATGGACGAAATCCGCCCATCCGCGCGGTACCCCACGGCGTACCAACCTGAGGGATCCGACAAACCCACAAGACGCGAATCCGCGTCATACCGATAGCCCGCGTCCCCGGCCGGCCCGGTCGAGGACACCACCAGCCCACGATCGTCATACGCCAGGCTCTGCACACCCCCGGGGTGAGAGAAGCTGATCATCCGACCAGCAGCGTCATATCCGAAGGAACGCCCTGCGGACGCCACGCCCTCGCCACGGCCGTTCTCGCTCAGCAGGTTGCCAGCGGCATCAAACGTCCGGTCGACCTGAACACCACCAGGCTCACGCTCGTGAACAGCGCGACCAGCCGCGTCATATGACATCGTCCATGACCGGTCGTCCGCCGCAGGATGGGCCGAGGTAGACGGCTCCACCACGGACTCCGGCAGACCCCACGCCGTGTAGCCATACGTGGTGTCGAACTGCGACGTGTCACGACGCGAACCTGCAGCGTCATCATCATGACCACGACCATCGGTCGAACGCACGAGCCGACCAGCCACGTCATACCCGAAGGACTGGGTTCGCCAGACCCCGTCCGCAACCGGATCGGTGATCGACACCACTCGGTTCCCGGCATCGAATCGGGTGAGCGAGTCATATCCCCGCGCAGACGTCATGCGAACGGGATTGCCCGCGGAGTCGTATTCGGTACTCGTTTCCCGCAACACCGAGTCCTGTCCGTCCGCGGCCCGCCTCGTCCAGCGAACCCCGACCGCGCGACCGGCCTTGTCGTACTCAGTCCACGTCGCACGCCCCAATGGATCACGGCTCAGCGTCGGACGACCCGCCAGGTCATAGTCGAATGACGATTGGTTGCCCAGTTCGTCCGTGCTCGTCCGTACCGCCCCGGTGGCGTCGTAGGTGAACCGCGACGTGGCACCTGACGGAGTGATCGTGGCCAACGCGAAGCCCCGGTCGTCGTACTCCACGCGACTGGTGAAGTCTGCGGCCGGATTCGACCCGGCTGCCCGCACATGCCGAGTACTCGAGATCGCACGATCAAGCAGATCAAACTCGAGTGACACGGTTGCACCGGTCGCATCAACCGCCTGCGTCGCCCGACCCGCCCTGTCGACCGACCACGTCGTGGTGGGTCGCCCCGACGCCGTCTCCGGATCCTCTTGACGGACAAGATGATCCAAGTCGTCGTAGGTGTAATCAGTGGACCCAGCCGGAGACGTGACTCGTGACAGCCGATCGGCATCGTCGTAGGTCCACCTCGTGGTGGACGAGATCGTCTCTGAGGTGTCCGGACGGGTGTACTCGGGCAACGTGACCGACGTCTTCCGGTCCAGGAAATCGAACTCCGTTGACGTGATATTGCCGAGCGGATCACGCTGATGGGTGGCATTGCCGAACGTGTCATACCCCGTCACGACCGTGGCCCGGGCGGGTCCACCGCCTTCAACCGCCACCTCAGGGCCCGTAACCGACACCGGACGGCCCACCTCATCAAACGCACTTGCGGTCGTGAAAACCGGATCTCCCGCGCCGGAACCCCGGGGATCTGTCACCGCGATCTGCTGGCCGAGATCGTTGAACTGGGTCCAGGTGGTGATGTCGGTGTCGCCATTCTCCACAGTGGCCGTCTCGGGAAGGTCACCCAGGCCGTAGCCGTACCGCACTTCCTGACTACCCGCAGCGTCGGAGACCCTTTCCACCGTGACGCGGCCGGCTCGATCCTGCTCATACGTGGTTGACCGGGCTACGCCGTCGGGGTTCAACAGGCCGCGCGGGTCGAAGATCTGCGACTGAAGACGATTGAGAGCGTCGTACGAGTAGTTCTGCGTCACCTGACCATTCCCGGTGGTACGCGTGATCGTGTTCCCGGCACCGTCATAAGAGGACTGCTCGAGAACGAAATCCCGCTGACTACCGTCAGGATTCTTGAAGTCTAGGAGTATTTTACGCGTTTGTCGTCCGACCGCGTCGTACTCGAATCGCGTGGTCCGACCAAGGATATCGGTCTCGGTGTGAACTCGTCCGGCGGCGTCGTAGGTGTATGCCGAGATAAGGACTGAACCTGTCGCTCCCGAGGCTTCCACATTAAGACGTGCAACCGTCGCCACCTCATCCTTACCGGTATACGTGAAGACAGTCTTTCGCCCGGAGGGATCGGTCGTGGAAGCAAGATTCCCAACTTCGTCGTACTCATATGTCGTTGTCCGCAGCGGACCGTTCGGCCCGACTCGGAGGCTGTCGGAAAGCACGCGACCACCCGAATCCAACGCGACCGACGTCACCCGCTCTTCGTCTTGGCCAGCGATGTCACGCCTTGCGCGCGTCGTGACCACACCGGCAGCGTCATAACTCGTGGACTCCTGCAGTTGGTGGGTTTCACCGGTCACCGCGTTCTTGACCGCGGGATGCGTCGTGCTGACGATTTGCCCGCGCGCGTCGTACGACAGGTTCGCCGTCACGCCATCGGGATGGTCATCGCTCACCACGGTCTGACGCGTCGGCCATCCATAGTCGTTGTACTCAGCCTTCGTTACCACCCCGGTCGGGCCCGTACTGGCGACAAGATCGCCCTTCGAGTTGTAGGCGAAGGATGTGGTCCTGCCAACTTCATCGACCATCGACAGCATGAGCCCGGCGGGCACGAGGCCACCACCCTGGGCCTGCTGCGAACCGTCGGAGTAGGTCCAGGTACGCGTGACCCCGTCGGGGCTGCCCGGGACTGGGGGGCCGGTTTCAGATGTCACGTTGTGGCGCACGTCGAAGGCACGCCGGGTCAGAAAAGATGCATCTGTCGCTGAGGTTGATCGTGGATCCCTCGTCTCCGTCAGATTCCTGTCAGCGTCATATGCGAACCACTGCGTTTCGCCAGGAGACCTGTCTGTCTTGCCAACAGTCTCGGATTTCTTAAGGCCCGAGGAGGTGTATGTGAATACCGTTGTCGTTCCATCCGGCTTCTTGATCGATGCCGGCCAACCATTCGAATCGTACGAATTTTCGGTGCGATATCCGGAGGCATCCACCTGCGCGACAAGACGCCCGTCACTGTCGAACTCATCCACAGCACTGAAGCCCCTAGCGTTGGACGTACGCGTGAAGGCGCCCCTGAGCGGGTCTCCATCGATGAATCCATACGTGAAGACAATAGGATGCACGCCATTTTCTGCGACCCGCGAGACACGCCATGTGGGATAGTACGAGACGTTCGCAACTTCGCGACCCTGGCCATCTCGCGCTCGAGTCATGCCGACGGCGTCATAGGAATAGGTTCTGCATCCGGCGGGCTGTTCCGAGGCTGCTGGCGTGCAGGCGGCAGTGAGTTTCCCATCGGTGTAGGTGTAGTTCCACGTCAAGGGTGTCCCATTGAGGGCGGGCCCAGTGATGGAGGTGACCCGGCCGGCACTCCAGTCGAACTTCCACGCCCGGCTGCTCAGCGCGTTCGACACCTCCTGAAGCTGCCCAGTGCCGTCGTAGGCGAGGGTGAGGGCCTGACCCTGCGGATTGGTGATCTCCACTGCGCGACCCAGCGAGTTGAACACGACCGAAGCCCCGTTCGCCTCAGTCAACTTCCATCCGCCCGAGGCTTTCACCAGGCGGCTACTGCTCCCCTTCGACGCCGCATACCCCGACGACGAGGTGGAACCGGAGAAGACCTGCCTACGGCCATCGGGAGATGAGACAGCCACTGATGAGCCGATAACTGCGAGTTGATACTCAAAAGGATGCCGCCAACCCGCACCAAACCCGCCACCCTCACGATCATCGCTCGAATAGCGTCGCACAATATCCATATTTGGACCAGCGCCGCCCATGGTCGCATCCATGTCGGTACGCACATAGGAACCCGATTGAGTATTTACCGAATGTCGCCAAGCAGACGTCCAAACCTGGCCCTTGAGGGCTGCGATACCCGGATATTGCATCACCTTGATGGTCGTGTCCGGGTAGTTCATATAGCGAACGGCTATCGTCAGACCATCCGCCGATACTGTCAAGCCGATTGGGCCCTGCAGCCCATTAGCGAGACTCCAGTTTCCGGGCACGATCAGACCGCCGACGCCAGCCTCGATATCATAGATGTAGGCATTACCATTTCTTATGTACGCGACTAGCGAATTCCCGACGGGCGCAGAATCGCAGCCGACTTGCGAGGTGGAGCTGAGCGAATCACGACTCACCCAGGAACCCGTCGCGCTTCCCGGCGCAGTAACGAAGAGATCGTCACGAGAGATCCCGGTCTCAGGGTTTTTCCAGCCATCGGAGTAGATGATCGTGGACCCGTCACGGGAGATCCCGCACACTTTAGATCGAGTGGAGACCCCATAGCTGGCATACGATGCAAGGTCCCGCCAGACAACGGAGAACGCGCGGCCGTTCGCATTTCCCGCAACCAGGGCGCCATCTCCCGAGAGAGACAGGCGATCGCCACCATTCTCGCCGACTTGAACAAACATGCCCGTTCGGAGGTCCTTGACGATGACGTCCCTTGAAGAGGTGGAGTCGTTCGCGGAAAGATTAGTAGCCCTGGACAAGAACGCGACAGTGGACCCGTCGGCCGACATGACCGCAGAATTTGACGCCCCATTGCCAACCCCATCCGCCCATCCGCTGACCAAGGACAACGAATTCTGTTGCTGATCGTAAACATAGACGTCGGTGGCGAAATTCACGTCGGACGCCACCAAGGGCAGTGGCGTATCAAAAGTAATATAACGACCATCCGCCGACATGGAAGTCGGGCCTGGAATATCAGTTGGCAGAAATGCCTGCTGCAGCAATATCGTGGTTTGGGCTGCGGTGTCCGCGACGAAGACCGAGAGCAGCCAAGGTTCTACCATCGAGCCGGAGCCCATTTCTCGCCAGGCCACATAGCGGCCATCGTCCGAGAGGGACTCCCCACTGGAGCGCACGGTCGCGGTCATCAAGTCGGTCAATTCACTGGAAACCTGCGGCGCTGGCGTGACGTTGAATGCCTTGGTCGATGTTGAGCCAATGTCGTTATTGGCACTCACAGTCATGGAGTACGTTTTGCCGTTGTCGAGCCCACCGACGACGGCGGACACCGTCCTGGCCGAGACTGATCGGGTGATACCGCCTGGATTCGCCATCACGGTGTAGGACGTGGCGCCCGGGACAAGACTCCAGGAAACTCTCACCTGGCCGTCCCCGACGACCCGGTAGACGTTCGACGGTGCGCCCGGGAGCCGGTTCGGCAACGTCACAGTCTCGGAGTGCGTTGAGAGTGGCCCGTCGCCTTCCAACTGGGCGCTGCACGACCCAGAAGTGGCCGTTCGGGTTCTCACCACTGCCTGATAGCTGGAGCCGGGATCCAGACCACTCACCACCGCGCTGGTGGCGTCGGCACTGGCTACCCGACACGCGCCTCCCGGAAGGAGCATGACGACATACCCCGAGACCTCGAACCCGTTGTTCATCGGAAGCCACGACACAGTCACGCCGGTGGCCGACGAGACTTGGGCCACCACTTGCACCGGCGCCGATGGTCCGTTCGCGAGGGTGATCGGATCTGAGGGTGCCGATTCGGTGGCACCCGCCACGTTCGCTGCGGTGACCACGAACGTGTACGTCTGCCCGCCCTGGAGACCCGTGAGTTCCGCCGTGGTCTGTGACGGCTCCACCGTGATCGAGGATCCCCCCGGATTCGCCGTGACCGTGTACTCGGTCAGCGGTGATCCGCCGTCGTCGGTAGGAGCCGTCCAGGTGACCGTGGCGCTCAACGCGCCTGCGACGGCCGCCACGTGGGTCGCCGGGCCGGGCGCCTGGGCCACCGGAGTGACAGTGTTCGATGCGGCAGAAAGTGGTCCAACACCCGCATCGTTGATCGCAGCCACCCTGAACGAGTAGGCAACACCGTTCTCCAAGCCCGGAACGGTCGCGGAGGTCACTGCCCCAACCTCGACTGTCGCACCTCCTGGAGCCACAACAATCCGGTACGAGGTCACCGCACTTCCGCCGTCGACCTCCGGTGGCTGCCAGGTCACAACAGCCGATCCGGCGGAAGGAGTCGCCTGCACGGCGGTGACAGCGCCCGGCGTTGTGCGCGGAACGATCACCGCGGACGATGCGCTGGCAGGGCCCACGCCCGCGGAGTTCCGTGCGGAGACCGAGAACGTGTACTCGGTCCCGTTGACCAGGTCTCCCACCGTCGTGGATGCGGTGGCGTCGACCGAAACCACCCGGTCCCCCGGCGTCACCCGGACGTCATAGCCGTCGATGGCTGACCCACCATCAGCCGCCGGCGCCTGCCAGGACAGAGCCACGGCACGGTCACCGGGAACCCCGACGACCTCTGAGGGAACACCCGGCACCGTCCGCGGCGTCACCGGGTCCGACGCCTGGGAAGGTGTCGACCAGCCCGCCGAGCTCTGCGCACTGACGGTGAAGGTGTATGCAGCACCGTTGGAGAGCCCCGTGACCACCGCTGAGGTCTCGGTCGCAGCCACCTCGATGGTCGGCCCGTCGGGAGAGGCTACGAGTCGATAGGCCACCACGGAGCACCCTCTGACCGTCGTGGGGGTCCACGAGACCGTTGCCGAGGCGTCCAGAGCCTCGGCCGTGGGTTTCGCCGGCTGCGCAGGAGACTTGCATTTAGCCGCTGCCGAAGGTGGCGCGAGCGCGATCGCCTGGAACATCCCCGCGATGAGCACCATAACCACGAGTCCGATGACCCGCTTCATCCACGACATCAAAGCCCCCGTGCCGGTCAAGGTGCGTTCACCTCGGACTGCGACCGACCGTACCGTCGCGCTACGCAGCGTCACGAGTCCGTTCTCAGGCAACACCCGAACGGAGCACCTCATCACCCGGATGGCTCCCGTAACGAAACTCGAGCGGACCAAAGACGCACCCCGCCATCGATGGGATCAACCGCATCGACCCCTCAAGGCCCGCCCCCACCAACCCGCACACCACGCGAGTGAACCCTGGTCGCGCGCCAGGCCCACCGCGCGACTTCGTTGCCACGCTCGACGGGGCGATACTGGGTCAGTGCGACACCTCGCCCTCCTCGGCTCCACCGGTTCCATCGGCACCCAGGCCATCGACGTCGTGACGCGTAACCCCACTGACTTCTCGGTCGCCGCGCTCGCCGCCGGAGGTGCCCAGCCCGACCTCCTGGCCGCGCAGGCCGCCCAGCTGGGCGTCGAGTTCGTGGCCGTCGCCGACGAGAACGCAGCCGATGAGGTGGCCCGCGCCCTGCACCGCCTCGGATGCACCACACCCCCGCGTATCGCCGCCGGCCCCGACGCCATCGTCGAGGCAGCAGGAATCGGTGTCGACGTCGTCCTCAACGGCATGACCGGCTCGGTCGGCCTGCGGCCAACACTGGCCGCTCTCGAGGCCGGCAGCACCCTGGCCCTGGCGAACAAGGAGTCCCTCATCGTCGGCGGCCCACTCGTCGTGGACGCGGCCCGCAAGGCCGGCGGCCGGGGCCCCGGCACCACGGACAAGGTGGTCCCGGTGGATTCTGAGCATTCGGCGTTGGCGCAATGCCTGCGCGGCGGCTCCGCCGAGGAGGTGCGCCGGCTCGTGCTCACCGCGTCCGGCGGACCTTTTCGGGGGCGCTCACGCTCCGAACTGGGTGAGGTCACGCCGGCGCAGGCGCTCGCCCACCCCACGTGGGCGATGGGTCCGGTGGTCACGACGAACTCGGCGACGATGATGAACAAGGCCTTGGAGGTGATCGAGGCCCACCTGCTGTTCGGCATCGAACTCGAAAGGATCGACGTCGTCGTCCATCCTCAGTCGGTGGTGCACTCGATGGTCGAGTTCGTCGATGGGTCCACCCTGGCCCAGTGCTCCCCTCCGGACATGCGGCTGCCGATCGCGCTCGGTTTGGCCTGGCCTCATCGGGTGCCGGACGCAGCCCCCGGGTGTGACTGGACGACGGCTACGTCCTGGACGTTCGAACCCCTCGACGGCGACGCCTTCCCCGCGGTCGACCTCGCCCGGGAGGTCGCCAACGCAGCCGGCACCGTCCCGGCGGTCTTCAATGCCGCGAACGAGCAGGCGGTTGCCGCATTCCTCAGCGAGCGACTGAGCTTTCTCGGGATCATGGACGTGGTCCGAGACGTTGTGGATGCGTGGCGACGTGGCACCGCGCCGCACTCCACGACCGGAGCTACTTCGACCACCCCTGACACCGCTGCCGAGCCGAGCCCGCCCACCACCGACACCGAAGGGATCACCGTGGCCGACGTCCTGAATGCCGAACGCTGGGCACGGGCCCGCGCCGACGAACTCATCGCCGCCGGCGCTCCCCCGCGCCCCTCCTCGGGCGACCCAGCGCAGGCCGCCCGATGACCGTGCTGCTGTACGCCTTGGGCGTGCTGATCTTCGTGATGGCCCTGACCGCCTCGATCGCGTTGCACGAGGTCGGGCACCTGGTCCCGGCCAAGCGTTTCGGGGTCAAGGTCACCCAATACATGATCGGTTTCGGCCCGACCATCTGGTCTCGCCGCAAGGGCGAGACCGAGTACGGGTTCAAATGGATCCCGTTGGGCGGGTACGTGCGGATGATCGGCATGTTCCCACCGCGCCCGGGCGAGGACGACACCCATCTGCGCGACTCTTCCACCGGCGCCATCCAGACCCTCGCGGAGGATTCCCGCACCGCGGGGGTGGAGGTCATCGCCCCACAGGACGCCGACCGGGTGTTCTACAAGCTCAGCGCCCCCAAGAAGATCATCGTGATGACCGGCGGCCCGGTGATGAACCTGGTGCTGGCGATCGTGCTCTTCGCGATCCTGCTGGTCGGCTTCGGCAACCCGTCCACCCCACAGACCACCACCACCATCGACACGGTGAGCCTGTGCATGGCTCCGGCGGGCAGCACAGCCGGGGCCGGGGCAACCTGCTCACCGGACGAGCAGACTCCGGCCGCCAAGGCCGGCCTGCAGCCCCGCGACCGGATCGTGTCCATGGACGGGGTCCCGGTTGACGACTGGATGACCGAGCGGGAGCTCATCCGCGAACGGGCCGGCCAGACGGTCCCCCTCGTGGTCGAACGCGACGGCGAACTCGTTGAGTTGGAGATCACCCCGGCACCCAACGAGGTGTATGAGCTCGACGACCAGGGCAACGTGGTGATGGGTGCCGATGGGCAGCCGCAAACCACCCAAGCCGGTTTCATCGGTGTCACCCCCCGGCAGGAGCTCGTCCCGGAGTCCATCACCGCGGTGCCTGCCTTCACCTGGGAGCAGTTCACCGGCTCGGTGTCGGCACTGGCGCATCTGCCGGTACGCCTGGTGGACGTCGCCCAAGCCGCCTTCGGCAGCCAGGAGCGGGACCCGAACGGACCGATCGGGATCGTCGGGGTGGGCCGGCTGACCGGGGAGGCCGTGTCCCTGGACTCCCTGGAAGTGCGGGACAAGGCGAGCTTCATCATCGGCATCCTCGGGTCCCTCAACATGTTCCTCTTCGTGCTCAACCTCGTCCCGCTGCTGCCCCTGGACGGTGGACACGTGGCCGGCGCGATCTGGGAGGCCCTGCGCCGTCGGCTCGCCGCCCTGTTCAAGCGCCCGGATCCAGGTCCGGTGGACGTCACCAAGGCCTTGCCGCTGGTGTACGTCATGTCCGTCGTGCTGATCGGGATGTCGCTGTTGTTGCTGTACGCCGACATCGTCCGCCCGATCCGGTTGCGGGGCTGAGGATCGCGCCATCGCGGCAGCCTGCCCCGGCTGCGCGATACTGGGTGCATGACGGTCTCCCTCGGCGTACCCACAGCCGCGACCCTGTGCCCTCGACGCCCGACTCGCCAGATCCGGGTGGGCAAGGTCGCCGTCGGCAGTGACGCACCGATCAGCGTGCAGTCGATGTGCACCACACCGACCACCGACGTCAACGCCACCCTGCAACAGATCGCCGAACTCACCGCGTCCGGGTGCGACATCGTGCGGGTGGCCTGCCCCAGCCAGGACGACGCGGACGCGCTGCCGCAGATCGCCAGCCACTCCCAGATCCCGGTGATCGCCGACATCCACTTCCAGCCCAAGTACGTCTTCGCGGCCATCGAGGCCGGGTGCGCGGCGGTGCGGGTGAACCCCGGCAACATCAAGAAGTTCGACGATCAGATCGCCGAGATCGCCAAGGCCGCCACCGACCACGGCACGTCCATCCGGATCGGGGTCAACGCCGGCTCGCTCGACAAACGGCTGCTGGCCAAGTACGGCAAGCCCACCGCCGAGGCGCTTGTGGAGTCCGCGGTGTGGGAGGCGTCCCTGTTCGAGGAACACGACTTCCACGACTTCAAGATCTCGGTCAAGCACAACGACCCGGTGGTCATGGTGCGCGCCTACGAACTGCTCGCCGAGCGCGGCGATTGGCCATTGCACCTCGGGGTGACCGAGGCCGGGCCGGCCTTCCAGGGCACCATCAAGTCCGCCACCGCGTTCGGCGCGCTGCTGAGCAAGGGCATCGGTGACACGATCCGGGTGTCGCTGTCGGCCCCACCGGTGGAGGAGGTCAAGGTCGGCATCGCCATCTTGCAATCGCTCAACCTGCGCCCGCGCAAGCTGGAGATCGTCTCCTGCCCCTCGTGTGGGCGCGCCCAAGTGGACGTGTACAAGCTCGCGGACGAGGTGACCGCCGGGCTGGAGGGCCTGGAGGTGCCGCTGCGGGTGGCGGTGATGGGCTGCGTCGTCAACGGTCCAGGCGAGGCCCGCGAAGCCGACCTGGGGGTGGCCTCGGGCAACGGCAAGGGGCAGATCTTCGTCAAGGGCGAGGTGATCAAGACCGTCCCCGAGGCCCTCATCGTGGAGACCCTCATCGAGGAGGCGATGCGGATCGCCGAGTCGATGACCCCGGACGAGGCCGGCGAGCCGACGGTCACCGTCGGCTGAACCGCGTGGGCCGATGAGCGCAAGCGAGCAGATGGAGCGGTTGGGGCTTCGCCTCCTGGGGCGACGCCGCCCGCACGTGCGCACGCTCACCGACCACGACCGCAACGACCTCCTGGCCCTGTGCCGACGCGACCCGGTGACCAACGTCTTCGTCATGGAACGCGCCCTGTCACCGGTGCCGTTGAGCCAAGGCGGGCAATTGTGGGGCTGGTTCGAGGAGGCCCAACTGGTCTCGGCATGCTGGAGCGGAGCGAACTTCGTCCTGGTCGAGCCCACCCCGGCCGCGGTCGAGGCGTTCGCCGGGCGGGCCCGCACCGAGGGCCGCCGCTGCATGTCCATCTTCGGCGCCGCCGAACCGACCCTGGCGCTGTGGGGCCTGCTCGAGCCGCATTGGAAGGCACCCCGCGAGATCCGCCCCGACCAACCGGTCATGGTGCTTGACGGCCCACCCGCCATCCCACCCGACCCGGGCGTGCGGGTCGCCGTCCCCGACGACCTCGACATGCTCGTACCCGCCTGCGTGGCGATGTTCACCGAGGAAGTCGGCTACTCCCCCGTCTCCGGAGACGGCGGCTGGTCCTACCGCGCCCGGATCGAATACCTCGTCCGCTCCGGCCGGTCGTTCCTACGCGTGGACGAGTTCGGCAATGTGATCTTCAAAGCCGAACTCGGAGCGATCAGCGACACCGTCGCCCAGGTACAAGGCGTCTACGTGCATCCCCAGGTACGTGGCCGGGGCCTGGCCGCGCCGGGCATGGCCGCCGTCGCCGAACTCGCTCAGGCCCAGGTGCCGGTGATCAGCCTCTACGTCAACGAGTTCAACACCCCCGCCGTGGCCGCCTATCGCCGCGCCGGGTTCCGGCAGGTGGGGACGTTCGCGACGGTCCTGTTCTGAACACGTGCTGTTCTGAACACGTGTTGTTCTGAACCATGATCCGTGCTGTGAATGCGCTGGGTTGAGATGGCGCGCGTGGTGCCAGGGACTTCGCGGCACTCCGCCGGGTGCCCATGTACCCACGTCCATGCCGGAAGCACGATCGACGCATCGTCAGTGAACAGCGCTTCGAATCAGATCGACGCGACCTGAAACAGGCCTCGAGCCCGCGAAAATCGTCGGCGTTGCGCGTGTATAGCGTGGCTGCGTGGGCATGGGCAGTCGCTGCGATCATGAGGTCCAACGATCTGCCTCTTGCCTGCCCTGGGTCGCGACCGCAGCTGCCATGGCCCCGTAGCTCTCGGCAACCGCTCCGTCCAGGGGTAACGGGTCGAAACGGCGAAGCACCGCACTCAATCGCTGAAGTCGGCGTGCTCGTGCAGCTTCGTCCTTCGCGAAGAGCACCCCGAAATGGAGTTCGGCAAGACTGATCGTGCTGATCGCGAGCAATCCGGGGACGGGCGCCACATCGTCGGCGATGAGCCGCTCGTGTCGAGGATGCCCCGTTGGGCCGAGTTCACCCGCGTTCCCAGGGATCACTCACGTCGTGCGCGAGTGCGGACAGATCCTCAGCAAGTGCTGGGTCGACCTGTTTGTCAAAGATGTGCGAGGCATCTGCCCAGGTGCGCCACGTTTGGATCGGGCCCAGCCGGGCGGCCTCACGCCCGGCCACGGTGACCGTGAACGTCTCTCCCGCCTCGGCCCGACGGATGACCTCTCTGGCGTTCTGCCTCAGTTCGCGCAATCCGATCTCCGCGTCCACCCGTGGACGGTAGAACAGGTGCTATAGCAGACCCGGGGGGGTAAGAAGTAGCGGGTCAGCCCACCTGTGCCCGATCTCGGGCTCCCGATGATGTCAGCCGACACGCACGCCAGGTCGAGAGGGGCGTGAGTGCCAGAGACACCAAGCGGTCGCCGATGTCACGGGTGCCCACAGTGCCCTCTCCAGCAGGCTGGGGGACGCCAGATTGGCCACGCTGCCTACCGCGAGCAGAGCGCTGACCGCAGCGAAGGCCTGACGACGGGCTGCTACGGATCCGGTCTGGGTGCCGACCCAGATTGCCAGGCCGCCGTAGAGCGGCACCGCCAAGCCGCTCGCCAGTCGGAGCCTTGCTGGCAAGACTCCACGGTGGGTCCCGCCATAGGAGGCCGCGCCCCAGGGAGCGCCAGCAGCCAGGCAAGCCTGGAAGGTGCCGAGCCCTACGAGACCACCCACCGCGAGACGCTGGCAGCGGTACGAGGTCACGTGGCGCATTCTAGATTGTTGACGGGCCTACACGGCTGTCGAGGCCAGCTACGGTGTAGCCGCTGTCGAGGTGAAGTTCCCGCTGCAGTGGTCGCCGATCATGGCAAGCCTCGCAAGGGTCTTCGAGATCGACTTGGCGGTGTTTTCGCCAGCCGCGTTCTCTCGCAACGGAAGATGTCTAGACGTGTGAGACACGTCTTGAGAGGTCGTCTGCATGGGGCCTGCGGTGATGGTGGATTGATCGAGGTGGCGGTCGGGAGTTTCGGTGCTTGGGTCGGTGGCTACCGAACGTTCGGGTGAGCGGCCTGGGCGGCGTCGAACGTGGCGTGCCGTTGGGCTCGGATCCTGGAGATGACACTCGCGTCGAGGACGTTCACTCCGGTTCCGCGACACGAGGTTCGTCGCTCCGTTCGGGTAGCGGAAGATTCTCCACCCGCCCACTTTGTGGGCAGCGCTCAATAGTGCTCGACCGATGTGCGGCGGCCGAGCGGCCCAGGAGAGAATCTCTCGGCCTTCGGCTTCCATGGAGAGGTCGTCCGCCTTCGCCTGGGCAGTCAGACTCTGCTTCACGGATTCCTCGAGCCCACGGACGATTATCCAGGTCAGCAACCCGGCGCCTTCGTTCCTTGGCGCACCGTGGTGCGCGAAGATTCGGCGTGTTCGTTGCGGACCGTCGTGGTCGAGGCGGATGCTTGGGGGGTTCGTCGTGGTCGACCCCGGATCCTGTGTGGTGCCTGTGAGCCT
>JBKECN010000094.1:0-5005 GCA_047974565.1 Actinomycetales bacterium | reverse complement strand
GGCAGGCCCAGTTCGCTGGCGGTCTGCTCGGTGAGCCGCCCACCGACCTCGTGGCACTCCAGGATCGGAGGCAGCAGCCGTCCGAGACCGGCGAGGCCGTACAGGTCGAGGACGGCCTCGTCGTAGACCTGGGTGGCGACATTGGTGAAGGACGTGCTGGCCTCGGTGCGTTCGGTGGCGAAGACGCCGGTGAGTCGGTGCCGCAGAACGTCTTTGCAGGCGAGCGCGTACGCCGAGTGTTCGAGGATGTCCGGCTCGTGTCGGACCAGCCAGGCCAGCAGCGCGCTCGGAGCGCTCGCCCAGGGTCGCTGGCCGGTGAGTTGCTGGGCAGTGGCCGCCGTTCCGTCCTGCTCCCATTGCGTGGCGATGTCCCGGGCCCGGGTGTCCAGGGACATGATGCCCGCCCGGGTGGGGCGCCCGTCGGCGTCGACGAGGTAGATGCCGTCGCCGTGGCTGGTGACGCCGATGGCCGCGATCTGTATCGGCCCATGGTTCATGGGCCGGGTGTTCTCGTCGGCGGATGGAGATTCCAGGCTGGCCAGGCACTCGCGGACGGTCTCGACGACACTCGCCCACACCTCGTCGATGTCCCGTTCGACGTGATGCGGGGCGGGCAGGTGGTGGCGGACCCGTCGGGACGCGGTCGCGAGGATGTGCCCGTCGGTGGAGAAGATGACGCTCTTGGTGACCGTGCTGCCGGCGTCGATCGCCAGCAGCGCCGGCTGGTGCCCGCGTGGGTCGTTGGGGGCCGCAAGGGTGTTCATGACGAGTCGATCACTGCTGCCCTGGCCGGAAGGCCGGGTCAGGTTCGGGGACCGCGAAACGCTCTAGGTACCGGTGGTATTCGGCGATCTCACGCTCTCGCTGGTCGTCGTCCCAGCCGAGTTCGGCGGCCATCACCTCGGCCACCGGTTCGGCCAGGCTGCGGCCCAGATCCGGGCGAAGGGCGGTCATGATCCGCCGGGCCATCACGTCCGCCAGGTGCACGGCCTCCTCGCGTCGGACGGCGAAGGCGACCTCGGCGGCGATCACCTCCTCGTCCAGCGGGTGTGCCAGGCGGGGTTCGGCGCCGGCGAGTTCGAGGAGCTGCGGGCTGCGGCCGCCGTAGATGGCGCGCGTCCGGCCGGTCTCGCCGGTGATCCGGTCGCGGGTGAGTGCGCCTGGCAGGCGATGTAGGCCGAGGGTGGACGGGGTCGGCCCGATTTTGGTTGAGATGACTCGGCAGGCGTGCGCGGCGAGGGCGCGGAAGGTGGTGAGCTTGCCGCCGATGACGCTGAGCAGACCCTCGACTTGCGGGGCGTGGTCGTGGATCTCGTGCCGCCGTGAGATGTCGGCGGTCTTGCCCGAGCCGACGTAGGGGAGCGGGCGGACGCCGGTGTAGCCGTAGTGCACGTCGGCGTGGGTGAGGTTGGCGCAGGGGAGTACCCGATTGGTCTCGTAGAGGATGTAGGCCACCTCGGCGGCGTCGGGGGCGATGGTGTCGAGGTCGCCGTCGACGTGCTTGTCGGTGGAGCCGAGGAGGTAGCGGCCCAGCCACGGGATGACCATCATCGGGCGGGCGTCGACGGATTCGTAGTACATCGCGTCGTCGGGGGCGCCGGGGAAGCGATCGACGACGAGGTGGGTGCCCTTGGTGCCGCCGATCCAGCGGCGCTCGTCGGCCGGGGTTCCGGCCAGGACGGTGTCCGCCCAGGCGCCGCTGACATTGATCGTCAAGGCAGCCTCGACCTGATGCCGGGTTCCGGTCAGTTCGTCCACGAGGGTGGCGCCGGTGACCGTAGTGCCGTTGCTGAGGGTCAGCTCGCTCGCCCGGGTGTGGTTGAGGGTGAGCGCCCCGGCGTTGCGTGCGGCGAGCATGAGCTCGACGCACAGCCGCTCGGCGTACTCGACCTGCGCGTCGTAGTACCGGGCCCCGCCCTGCAGGTTCTCCGGGGCCAGGCCGGGCAGCCGTTCGAGGAGGGCGTCCCGGGAGAAGGTCCGGTGCCAGGGCACGGACTTGTCGAAGGAGAGCACGTCGTAGGCGATCATCCCGGCCCGCAGTGCGGCGGCGGAGTGCGCGTTGCCGCGGTAGAACGGCAGGAGGAAGGGCAGCGGCTGCACGAGGTGGGAGGCGTTGCGCAGCAGCCATTCCCGATCCCTCAGGGACTCGCGGACGAGCCGGACGTCGTACTTCTCGAGGTACTTCAGCCCGCCGTGGATCATCCGCGACGACCATGACGACGTGCCCGACCCCCAGTCACCCTTGTCGACCACGACCACCCGCCGCCCAGCCAGGGCCGCGTCCCAAGCGATCGCCAGCCCGTTGACGCCACCCCCGATGACGAGCACGTCGACGGGTGTGCGCAGGGCGGCGAACTTCGACTCGCGTGCGGTGACGGGCAGTGGAGTCATCGGGGCGGGCATCCTGTCGGGTCGTGTGGTGCCGATGGTAACCAAGGGATCATGGGTCACTCTTGATCCTTCTTACCGATCTACGGTATTTATGGGACATATGGCGCCTCTTGTCGGGAGGTGTCGGCTCAAGAGGGGGCGTGGATGGATCCCGTGACATTGCTCGTGACGGCGTTGACGCTGGGAGCATCGAAGGCGGTCGAATCGGCGGCGACCGAAGACATCAAGGCTGCGTACGACGCGGTGAAGTCGAAGGTGCTCTCGCTGCTGCGCGGTAATCGGGCCGCGGAGTTGGCCGTTCTGGAGGGGCCCGACGATCCGGCGCAGGCTGCGCCGGTACTGACCCGCGAACTGGCGCCCGTGGCAGACCAGGTGCCCCAGGCAACGATGGAGCAGGCCCAGTTGCTCATGTCGCTGGTCGACGCCGCTGGGGCGGCAAGCGCCAGGTACGACCTGCGCGGAGCCCAGGGCGTGCAGATCGGCGACCGCAACACTCAAATCAATAAGTTCTGATCGCTGATGGCAGGCCACGAGCCCACTGGCAGCCAAGGCTCTCCGCCGCTCGTGTTGCAAGGCGTGCAGATCGGCGGCGGCGGCGGCAACAACCAGTACAACTATTACTCAGCCGAGCCGGTGCAGTGGCCGGTCACGGTCGGCGCCCGTCCGGCGAAGGCAGCGGCATACCAGTCCCGTCCGGAACTGCGCACCCGCGTCCTTGACGCGTGGGCAGGGGAGTCGGGTGGGGTAGTCCTCACCCAACTCGTCACCGGTGACGGTGGGGTCGGCAAGTCCCAACTCGCGGCAGGGGTCCTCGAGGACAGCGAGGCCGATCTACGGGTTTGGGTCACCGCCACCACGCTCGATCAACTGGTGGCGGGCTATGCGGCCGCGGCCCGGGCAGTCCGCCTGCCATCAGGTGGCGCAGCGTCCGCTCCGGAGGCGGCGGCTGACTTCCTCGCCTGGCTGGAAGGCACCGATCGGTCGTGGCTGGTGGTCCTGGATGACCTGGCTCTTGACCCACCGGACCTGAAGGGGTGGTGGCCGCGTGGACGGGGCCGGACGCTGGTGACCACGCGCCGCCGAGAGGCGGCCTACCTGGCCGACGGCCGGACGCGGGTGGATGTCGATGTCTTCAGCCCGCAGGAGTCGGTTGGCTACCTCCGCCAACGGCTGAAGGGCTCGGATCACCCGCAGGCCGCCGACGCCGCCGAAGAACTCGCTGACGATCTGCACCACTCACCGGTGGCGTTGGCGCAAGCTGCCGCTGTGGTGCTGAACCGAGGAATCACCTGCGCGAGGTACCGCGAGGATTTTGCGGCGGCGGAGTCGCGTCTGGCCGACTTGTTCCCCGAAGACGCTCGCGACGAGTACACCTTCACTGTCGCTGCCACGTGGAGCCTGGCGATCGAGGAGGCAAACCGGCGGCAACCAGCGGGTCTGGCCCGCACGGCCGTTATTGTTGCGGCTCTCCTTGACCCGGCTGCTGCCCCGGAGGCGCTGTGGACCAGCCCAGTGGTGTGCCAGTACCTCGGCACCGATGACCCGGATCGTGCCCGGGACGCCCTGCGCCTCCTGCACCGCTTCTCGATCCTCGACCACTCTCCGGCCAGATCAGGTGCCGAGGTCCGCATGCACGCGCTCGCCCAGCGTGCGGTGCTCGAATCCTGCCCGAGCGCCAACATCAGGGCGTCCACGCGAGCCGTGGTTGCCGGCCTCGTGAGTTTGTGGGCGGAGGGTGTCGCACATGCGGAAGGGCATGCCGTACTGCGAGCCAATGCACAGTCCGTGCTGACCCACGTCCACGAGGACGAACTGTGGGCGAATGGGCTACCGGCCATCACCGACTGGTTGAGTTACAGCCTGCGTATCAACGGGCTTCACTCGCAAGCGATAGCAACGGACGAGGCAGCCCTGACAATCGCCCGTGGCAGGTTGGGGGAGCGGCATCCGGACACGTTGAGGGCGCGGGCGAATCTGGCGGCCTCGTACCACGCGGCGGGGCGGACGGGGGAGGCGATCCCGCTGCAGGAGCGGGTGGTGGCGGAGAGCGTGGAGGTGTTGGGGGATCGGCATCCGGACACGTTGAGGGCGTGGGCGAATCTGGCGGCCTCGTATTGGGCGGCGGGGCGGACGGGGGAGGCGATCGCGTTGCAGGAGCGGGTGGTGGCGGAGAGTGTGGAGGTGTTGGGGGAGCGGCATCCGGACACGCTGACGGCGTGGGCGAATCTGGCGTCCTCGTATCGGGTGGCGGGGCGGACGGGGGAGGCGATCCCGCTGCAGGAGCGGGTGGTGGCGGAGAGTGTGGAGGTGTTGGGGGAGCGGCATCCGGACACGCTGAGGGCGCGGGCGAATCTGGCGTCCTCGTATCGGGCGGCGGGGCGGACGGGGGAGGCGATCCCGCTGCACGAGCGGGTGGTGGCGGAGAGGGTGGAGGTGTTGGGGGAGCGGCATCCGGACACGTTGACGGCGCGGGCGAATCTGGCGGCCTCGTATCGGGCGGCGGGGCGGACGGGGGAGGCGATCCCGCTGGAAGAGCGTGTGGTGGTGGAGAGTGTGGAGGTGTTGGGGAAGCGGCATCCGTACACGCTGACGGCGTGGGCGAATCTGGCCCTCT
>JBKECN010000061.1:0-12242 GCA_047974565.1 Actinomycetales bacterium | reverse complement strand
GCTGGGCCGACCTCAACGTCCCCTGGGTCCGCCGAATCTTCATCGCCGGCATCGGCCTGGCCATCGCCCAGCAGTGCACCGGCATCAACTCCGTCATGTACTACGGCAGCCAACTGCTCGTCGTCGCCGGCTTCGCACAGAACGCCGCGATGATCGCCAACATCGTCCCCGGCATCATCTCCGTGGTGGGCTCGATGATCTGCCTGTTCGTGCTCATCGACCGGGTTCCCCGGCGCACCCTCATCATCGGCGGCATCATCGCCACGACGATCTGCCACGGCCTGATCGTGCTCGCCTCGGTTCTCATGCCGGACGGCATGGCCAAGGCCTACACCATCCTCGCGC
Source organism: Actinomycetales bacterium (assembly GCA_047974565.1). GTDB lineage: Bacteria > Actinomycetota > Actinomycetes > Actinomycetales > CAWJMD01 > JBDIAG01. Next base: position 11,897 of record JBKECN010000061.1, on the reverse strand, counting down.
TCGTGGTGGCCTTCGTCTTCTGCATGCAGACAGCCCTCAACGTGCCCGTCTGGGTGTGCCTTTCCGAACTGTTCCCGCTGCGGATGCGCGGATTCGGCATGGGCTTCTGCGTGCTCATGCTGTGGATCGCCAACGCCGTCATCGCCTTCTCCTTCCCCATCCTGGTGGACGTCAGCGGAATCACCGGCTCCTTCCTGTTCTTCTTCGTCGTCGGCATCTTCTGGGTCTTCTTCCTGTACAAGCTGCTGCCGAACACCTCGGGTCGCTCCCTGGAAGAACTGGAAGAGGCCTTCGCCGCCGGCGACTTCCACTGATACCCACCCCGATCCGCGACGTGTGACCTCCTCAGCCCGGCGGCACCACCGTCGGCTTCACACGCGCGCCGCCGGCCCGACCGTTGTTGCCAGGCAACGGCCGGGCCGGCCCATCAGCAGAACCGCCGACCCATCGACACACGGCCGCTGGGCACCTCCCCCCATCCGCCGGCTCACCCACCAGCGCTGCCTCACCCCCGGCGCCGCCAGCGCGCCCACGCCAGTAAAGGACGACTGCGATGACACTGCCCAACCTCCGTCTCGGCACCGCCCCCGATTCCTGGGGAGTCTGGTTCCCCGACGACCCCAAGCAGGTGCCCTGGCACCAGTTCCTCGACGAGGCCGCCGCAGCCGGATACCGCGCGGTCGAACTCGGTCCGTACGGCTACCTGCCGACCAACCCCGAACACCTCACCGACGAACTCGGCTCGCGGGGCCTGACCCTGTCCGGCGCCACCGCGGGCACCGCCCTGCACCGCGGCCCGGACGCCCTCGACCAGGCCCTGGCCGAATGCCGCCCGGTGGCCGCACTGTTGCACGCCATGGACGCGCCATATCTGATCACCCTGCCGGCCATGTACACCGACCTCTACACCGGTGAGCTCACCGAGCCGGCCGAACTCACCGACGCGCAATGGGACGCCCTGGCTACCGGTCACAACGAACTCGGCCGGATCCTGCAGGACGAATCCGGGGTGCGTCAGATGTTCCACCCGCACGCCGACGCGCACGTGGACGGCAACACCAGCATCGACCGTTTCCTGGCCCTGACCGACCCCGGCCAGGTATGGCTCTGCCTGGACACCGGACACGTCGCCTACGCCGGCGGGGACAACGCGGCCATCGTCGCCGAGCACGGCGATCGAATCGGGTACGTCCACCTGAAGTCGGTGAACTCCGAGGTGATCGCCAAGGTCCGCGAGCAGGGCCTGTCCTTCGCCACCGCGGTGCAGCAGGGCGCGATGGTCGAGCCCGAGTTCGGCGAGCCGGAGATGCCCGCGCTGCTGGCCGATCTCGACAGGCTGGACGTGCCGCTGTGGGCCATCGTCGAACACGACCTCTACCCCGCCGCCCCCGGAGTCCCGTTCCCGATCGCCTCACGCACCTGCCGCTACTACACGGGGCAGGGAGTAATCACCCCGAACGGCTGACCGGGCCGGGCAACCGCCCGGCGGACAACGGACACGGCGGCCGGGAATACTTGAGCCGGACAATCGAGCAAGACTGGGAGCCCGGCCATGATCCCGACGGAGCTGCGTCACACGCTCACTGCGGCTAAGCAGATCTATCTAGGACAGGCTGTCCTGCTGGCGGCCACCCTGGGGCGCGATCAGGCCGCCAGCCTGTTCATGCCCTGGACCCGGACGGACCCCTACCCGGTCTACGAGAAGATCCGGGCCAGGGGCCAGTTCGCGTCCAGCCGGCTGGGTGTGCAGATGGTGACCTCACACCGCCTGAGCGGGCAGGTGCTGCGCAGCCGTGACTTCAGCGTGGTCGACCCCACCGGGGCGATCAATCCGCGTGGCACCGGCGACGAAGTCGATCTCAGCCTGCTGATCATCGACCCCCCGGATCACACCCGGCTGCGTCGCGTAGTGGCCCCCGCCTTCAGCCCCCGCCGGCTCGCCCAGTTCGAGACGCTGATCGCCTCGACGGTGGCAGACCTGCTGGGCAAACTGCCCCGCGGGGAGCCCTTCGACCTCATCGAGCACTATGCCGCGGTGCTGCCGATGCGGGTGATCGCCGAGTTGCTCGGCATCCCGGAGCAGGACCGCGGCCGGTTCCGGGACTGGGGTCAGGCCATCGCCCGGGCGCTGGACGGTTATTCCTCCCTGGCCCACCGGCGCCGCCTACTGCGTGGGCAGGAGGAACTCGCCGCGATGTTCGAGCGGCTCTTCGAACAGCGCCGCCACCAGCCCACCGACGACGCGATCAGCGATCTCGTGCAGGCCGGTGACACCATCCACCCAGACGAGATGGTGCCGCTGTGCACGTTGTTGCTGGTGGCCGGTTTCGAAACCACGGTCAACCTCATCGGATCGACCGTCATACACCTGCACCGAGCAGGGCAGTGGGACCTGCTCACCGACGATCCGGCCCTGGCCCAGGCCGCCACCGAGGAGACCCTGCGCTTCGACCCTCCGGTGCAGATGACCGCGCGCTGGGCGCTCTCGGACGTCGAGGTGAGCGGACACCGGGTGCCCTTCGGCACCGTCGTGCTGCCGATGATCGGGGCCACCGGGCGGGACCCGGAGGTCTTCACCCGTCCCGGCGTGTACGACCTGACCCGCACCCAGGAGGCCGAGACGCTCGCCTTCTCGGCCGGCGTGCACTACTGCCTGGGCGCACCCCTGGCCCGGATGGAGGCTCGGATCGGGATCGCCGAACTCGTCAAGGCCGCCCCCACCCTGCGACCGGCGGGCCCCTTGACCTACCGGGCGACCACCACACTGCGTGGTCCCAGGACGCTGCCCGTCATCATCTGAGCGGGATCATCTGAGCGACTGCAGTGCCCTGGGTGAGCCGACGGATCAGCCGGCGCACAGCCGATCTGCCAGTTCGTCGACCGCAGCCCGGCCCCCGGCCAGGTACCAGGTGAGCCCGCGATGCTGCAGGGTCGCGGTGACCCCACCGGCGGCCCGCACCAGCGCGGCTCCGGGCAACCAGTCCCACTCCGGGCAGGAATGCTGCGCCCAGCAGCCCAGCCGCCCCGAGGCCACCCCCGCGAGATCGACCGAACCCGAGCCGAGTACCCGGGGCGTGGCCACCCCGGCGAGCATCGAGCGCAATGGTTCGAAGATCGCCGGATCGTCCGGCGCCCCGGGAGCGATGTACGTGCCAAGACTGCACTCGGCCAGCGGAGCCTGCACCACCCCCGGCACCGGATGCGCGTTCTCGGTGGTGGGCCGTCCGGGCCCGCCCAGCCACAGGGTGCGGGTCGCCGGGCGGTACACCGCGCCCAGCAGGCACGCGGCGTCGCCCAGGTCTTCGCCATCACCACGCAGGTCTGCGCCGTCGCCCGCCACGCTCTGGCCTTCCCCGGCCCGGGCGTCGACCAGGGCCAAGGCACAACACCAGTAGTCCATCCCGGAGTGAAAGTTCCACGTCCCGTCCACCGGATCGATCACCCACCGCCGGCCGGACGAACCTGCGCGGGAACTGCCTTCCTCACCGCGCACCCCGTCGCACGGGCGTTCGGCCGCGAGCGTGTCGACGATCAGACGCTCGGCGGCGTGATCTGCGGCCGTGACGATATCCGACACCGATGACTTACGTTGCGAGGCAACGCCTTCGGCCCGCATCCGAGCGGCCAGATCCCCCGCCTCACGGATCAGTCGGGTGGCCAGTTCCACGTCCGCGTCGCTGGCGGCGGCCGACTCCCAGGCCCACTCGCTCGGGTTATTCACTCGGGTCCACCGCCATGGTCGACGACACGTGGCTCGACCTCCACTCGATTCGACACCACTCGTCCCGACTCCAACCGTCCCGACTCCACTCGATCGACTCCAGGGTGAGGTCCACTCGGCGGGCCTCCTCGGCCCAGGTCACCAGGAGGAGTCTGTCATCTCCCCGTCCGGAGTCCGGGTGCCCGCTGGGGCGCCGATCTCCGCGTCCAGCGGCAGGCGTTCCTCGCCGAGGCTCTCATCGACGCGAGGCTCCCATTGAGCAAGAGCCGGCCGTGCGTGTGGCCCGGGAGCGGCCATAGAGTCGCGCTCATGGTCATCCCCACAGTTCCGCTGGCAGGTTCCACGCCCGTCGACTTCCCGCTGCTCGGCCTGGGGACCTGGCCGATGACCGGCCGGGAGTGCGCCGACGCCGTCCGCTCGGCTCTGGAGACCGGCTACCGGCTCATCGACACCGCGGCCCAGTATGGCAATGAGGACGGGGTCGGCCAGGGGCTGGCCGAGTCTGACGTGCCGCGCGCCGACATCGTGGTCACCACCAAACTCGCCGGACGCGACCAGGGCAACGTCCGGCAGGCGTTGGAGGCGAGCCTGACCAAGCTCGGACTCGACTACGTGGACGTGTACCTCATCCACTGGCCCAACCCGATGGACGAGAAGTACCTGCCCAGCTTCGAGCAGATGCTCACCGCCCAGCAGGAGGGGCTGATCCGGGTGGTGGGAGTGTCGAACTTCCTGCCCGAGCACCTCGACCGGCTCAAGGCCGCCACCGGGGTCTTCCCGGCCGTCAACCAGATCCAGTTCTGCCCGCAGGTCACCCGTGACGACCTCAGGGCCTTCCACGACTCCAACGGCATCCACACCGAGGGCTGGCGCCCCTTCGGCGTCGGCCTGCTGGACCATCCGAGCGTGCGCGCCGTCGCGCAGGAGACCGGTCGCACCCCGGCCCAGGTGCTGCTGCGCTGGCAGGTGCAGCAGGGGGTGTCGACCATCCCCAAGTCCGGGCACCCCGCCCGGCAGGCCGCCAACCTGGAGATCTTCGCCTTCGAACTCAGCGCGGATCAACTCGGCCGGCTCTCGGCCCTGGACGAGGGGGTCCCGGACAACTACGACCCGCGGACCCACTCCGAATACTGAACTATCCCCTGCACTATCCGCGGCCAGCCCAGCAGGCCGATTGCTCGGGCAGGCCACTCACCCTGGACGAGGGCAGTGGGCGGCTCGCGGGATATGCCACGGTCAGCGGCGACGAGGTTCGACTCAGTGGCCCATCCTGGCCAGGACCTGACGCTGATGCTCGTGCCCGACGGTCTCATAGCCGATGACATTCACCCACGGGGCCAGCATGGTCACCACCAGGCACCAGCCCATCGGCACCCCCTGCGCGGCCAGGAACACCGCGGCGCCCAGGATGACCATGGTGAGCGTCACCAGCATCGCGTGGAAATTGTGGAACGAGCGGGTGAGCAGGGAGAAGAGCACGTACAGCGAGACCGTGTACACGGCCAGCGGAATCGCCACGCTGAGTACCGCCGCGACGTTGGAGATGTGTGCCTCGTGCGCGAGCACGTAGCCCGCCACATGCAGGCCCATGCCCACCCCGGCGGCGCCCAGGAAGAGCACGATGTGCCCGTAACCCCAGCCGAAGGACCGCTGCGGAGCGGCGTGCAGGGCCCCGGCGTGGTCGACGCTGAAGTACATCCACCACATCCCGAAGGTGAGGCCGACACCGGCGATGACGACCAGCACGGCCTCCAGCGACCATCCGGCGCCGCCCTCGCCCTCCAGCAGCCCGCTGAGTGCGGCCACGGTGCCGACCACTCCCTCGCCGAGGGTGATGATGACCAGCAGTCCGTAGCGCTCGGCGATGTGGTGCGCGTGCCACGGGGTGCCGCCGAGGCGCACCTCGGCGATCAGTGGCCCCGCCATTTCGACCGAGATGAGCACCACCGCACACACGATGAAGACCGACAGGGACACGTGCGCCAGTAGCACCGCGATCCAGCCGAGCTGAGCGACGGCGAGACTGATGATGTAGCCGCGGGCCACCGCCCGGTACTGGGGAGCCTGGCGAGCTGCCCGGGCCCACTGCAGCATCATCGGCACGCGCATTACCACGTAACCGATGACGATGACGGTGTTGTCCATGTGGCCGTGGTGCACCGAGTCGAACATCGTCGGCAGGCCCAGCGCGAAGATCACCACACCGACCATCTGCACCATGGTCAGCACCCGGTAGAGCCAGTCGTCGCAATCGAAGGCGGAGGCGAACCAGGTGAAGTTGATCCAGGCCCAGGTGATGCCGAAGCCGGCGAAGCAGTAGGCGAAGGTCGCCACGACGAAGGCGCCGTCGGCGATCAGATGTGCCGCCTCGTTGCCGGCGATGCCGAAGGCGACGACGAAGGTGAGGTCGAAGAGCAGTTCCAGGGGGGTCGCCGACCGACCCGCTTCGCGCGGGTTTCGGCCCGTCATGGAAACCAGTCGGTGCGACAGGTTCGCGGGTTCGGGCATCAGGCTCCGTTCGATGCAGGTGGTTGGGGTCCGCTGCGCGCTCGATGTTGCGGCGCCCGGCAGAGTGTGGCGCCAGAGGGTACCTGACGATTCGGGGCGGAACCGAACCTCTGACCGGCGGACGCCCTACCTTGATCCGCTGCGGTGGCTGCGATCGTCCAGTTCGGTTCAGGCGGCCCTGGCCCGGCGGCCGGCCGCACGGCACTCGCGCAGGCGGCGCCAGATCAGCCGGGTGGAGGTCCACACTCCGTGCTCACCGAGCACACTGAGGCCGTATCGACTGCACGAGGGCGACAGGTTGCAGACCGGGCGGGCCCGACGCGCCGAGACGTTGACCTGGTAAGAGCGGACCAGGCGAGCGGCCAGTGCGGCACCCGCGCCGTGCGGGTGCACGTACGGGTCGACGGCACTGGCCCGGCAGGCCCCCACCAGAACCGTCAGCAGCAGGCGTGGCATCAGCATGAGAACCGCCAGGTTGCAGCCGGGGACACAGTCCAGGCACTCCACAGCGTCGCCGCAGTCGACCAGGTCGCGTCCGCGCCGTCGCAGCCACGTGTCCCGACGCGGCCGGTGTCGGCGACCGGGATGGCCTCGACGACTGGGATCGTGGCGCTGGCTCATGCACTCTCCTATCAACGGGGATCGACGGTGGGGCGCGGTCGGGTGGGGCGCGGTCCCCGGAAGCCGACGAGATCTGCCCTGCGATGCGATTGCTGTCAGAGTGACATGCCCACGCCCTGGATGGTCCGGAAAACTCCTACCCGTCGCGAGCAGCCGTCGGCGCAGTGACCAGCCCGGGCGGACGAACCCGGTTGCCATCGACTCGGCAGTGCCACCTCCAGGCAGTGCCCTCGAGGCAGTGCCACCTCCAGTCAGCGCCAACTCGAGTCGCCACCTCGACTCCAGCACCACGACGCCCGGCTCGACCACTGGACCCAACGCGCACGGGACGCAGACCGTAGGCTCACGCAGGTGGAGCAGCCCATCCGACTCGACACCGATCGAGCCGAACGCACCGGCGACCCCGAGGTGGTCTACGGCACCGGCAAGACCCCCGACCAGGTACTGACCTGCGTCCGCGGTCTGCGCCAGGCACACCCCGACCGGGCGGTGCTGGCCACCCGGCTCAGCGACCCGGCGTTGGCGTTGCTGTCGCGCGAACTCGGCGGCGATGTCGATCCGGTGAGCCGCACCGGCATCTTCGGCCCGCTCCCGACGCCCCGCGGCATCGTCGGCCTGGTCAGCGCGGGCACGGCCGACGAACCGGTCGCCGCGGAAGCCGCCAGGACGCTGGCGGTGCATGGTGCCGGGGTGCGGCGGTTCTCGGACGTGGGGGTGGCCGGCCTGCATCGGGTGCTGTCGGTCGCACCGGAGCTGGGTCAGTGCGACGCGCTGGTCGTGGTCGCCGGGATGGAGGGCGCCCTGGCGAGCGTGGTGGGTGGCCTCACCGGCGTGCCGCTGGTGGCGGTACCCACCTCGACCGGCTACGGCACCGGTGCCGGTGGGCTGGCAGCCGTCCTGGCGATGCTCAACTCCTGCGCCGCCGGTGTGGTCGTGGTGAACATCGACAACGGCTACGGCGCGGCCGTGCACGCGGCACGCATCGCTCGGGCGGTGGGCAGGCAGGTCAGCCCATCAGCGCAGGCTCGCCGATGACCACGCCGCACGACGCTGCGCCCAGCTCTCAGGGCGCGCCGCCGGGCAACTCGGGACAGGCGCCGGGGAACCCCGTGGCACGGACGTCGGAGCAGACACCTTCGGGTACCGAACCACCCCGACTCGGCTGGCTCGACTGCTCCAGCGGTGTGAGCGGGGACATGCTCCTGGGCGCGCTGGTCGATGTCGGGGTGCCGCTGCCCGTCATCACCCAGGCGATCGACGCCGTCTGCCCAGAACCGGTCAGGCTGGTCGCCGAGCAGGTGCATCGCGGGGGTCTGCGGGCAACCCGGGTGCAGGTGCTCGACACCGAATCCGGGGTCCACCGAACCTGGGCCCACCTGCGAGAGCTGCTGACCACCGCATCGGCCCGCACGGTTCCCGGCATCGACCGCGCGCTGGCCACTTTCCGGACGCTCACCGAGGCGGAGGGCCGGGTGCACGGCCTGGATCCCGACCAGGTCCACCTCCACGAGGTGGGAGCGCTCGACGCCGTGGCGGACATCGTCGGTGCCTGCGCGGGCCTGGCGTGGCTCGGTCTGACCTCGCTGACCTGCTCACCGGTCGCCCTCGGCGGGGGCACGGTGAGCGCCGCGCACGGTCGGATCGCCGTCCCCGGGCCGGCAGTGGTCGAGCTCCTGGCCGCCGCCCCCAGCCATGGAGGGCCGGTGCACCGCGAACTCACCACCCCCACGGGGGCGGCTCTGCTGATCACCCACGTGGACGACTTCGGCCCGGTACCGGCGATGACCGGGATTCGCCAGGGGTTCGGTGCTGGTGCCGCCGACCCGCCCGGGATCAGCAACGCACTACGCCTCGTCGTCGGCGAACCCTGGCAGCCGCACCCGACCCTGCGCACCGGCCCAGAGGGCGCCGCGACGCTGATCCAGCTCGAGGCGATCGTCGACGACGCGGACCCGCGGCTGTGGCCGAGCGTGATCGATGAGCTGCTGGCAGCGGGCGCGATCGATGCCTGGCTGACCCCGGTCCTCATGCGCAAGGGGCGCCCCGGCCAGCAGGTGCAGGCGCTGGCGGCACCCGATCAGGCGCAAGCCGTGACAGCCCAACTGGTCCGGCATGCACCCACCTTGGGGGTCCGTCGCTTCCCCGTGCAACGCCATGCCGTCCCGCGCCACGAGATCGTGGTCCGCGTCGCCGGGCAGCCGGTGCGGGTCAAAGTGGCCCGGCCGGTCGCTGGGCAACCAGGTGCCCAGTCGTCCGGCGATCCATCGCAGGCAGACCCGCTCACACCGCAGTCTGCGAACCCCGAGCTGTACCCGAACCCCGAATGGGACGACGTTCTGGCCGCTGCGGCCCGGCTCTCGCGTCCCGCGCGCTGGGTAGCGGCCAGGGCCCAGGCAGCCGCCATCGCGGCTGTCGACGGCCTCGCCGAGCCCACTGAGCACACCGAGCCCGCTGAGCCTGCTCAGCGATCCGACCAAGCGCGCGATCCGCTCACCTAGCCTGTCCGCCGGGGCCGACGCCCCGGCTCGGCCCTACGCCGTCGACACACCGACTCCACGGGACTGTCACCGCTGGCCAATACCCTGATCGGGTGTCAGTCTCCCGCCAGCTCGGCGCCACCATCGCGGCCGTCCTGGCGAGTGCCCTGCTGGCGTTGGCGATGATGATCGGTAGCGCGCTCCCGGCCAGCGGTGCGCCCGGAGTCACCTCCCCGAGCGGTGACTCTCCGGGAACCGCCGCCGGCACCAGCCCGAGCACCACGGCTGACCCGGCCGACACCCCGACCGGGGACACCGGCGCCCCACCGGTGATCCTGATCGGCACCTCGGGCCTGCGCTGGGACGACGTCGACCCCGAGCGCACCCCGGCCCTGTGGGGTCTGCTCGAGCAGGGCTCGGTGGGCGTCATCTCGATCCGCAATGTGCGCTCGGTGGCGTGCCCGGTGGATGGCTGGCTGGCCCTGTCGGCCGGACGCCGCGCGGGTGACGTCTCGGCCGGCTCGGGGCGCCTGTGTCGAGCGGTACCGCCGCTGGGCTCATCGGGCGTTCACGCCTGGGTTCCGGACTGGGACCAGTTCGTCGCCCTCGCCGAGAACGGCACGTTCGACGCCCACCCGGGCCTGCTGTCCGACACCCTGTCTGCTGCTGGGGTACCTACCGCAGCGATCGGACGGGGCGCGGGCATCGCCCTGGCCAACAGTGAGGGCATCGTGCCCGGCGCCTACTATCCCGGCTCCGAGCAGCCCGATCGCCTCGGCGCGACGGTCACCGAGTCGCTCACCTCGGCCCGGCTGGTCGTCGTGGACGTGGGGGCGCTGCGCGACCCGGAGAACCTCGCCGACACCGACCCCGAACAGTTGAGCCCGCCACGCGCGGAGCAGGCCGAGGAGATCGACGCCAGGATCGCTGCAGTGCTCGCCGCCAGCCCGCAGACGGCCACGGTGATGGTGGCCTCGCTGGCCGACTCCGGGTACAGCCCGCATCTGCAACTGCTCGCGATGACGGGGCCGGCTCCGGCGGGCAGTTCCCCGAGTTCGTACGGCCCGGGGCTGGTGGGGTCGAGTTCGACCCGCCAGGACGCCATGGTTCAGGTCACCGACCTGCTGCCCACCCTGCTCGCCCTCGTCGGGGCCCCCGCGCCGTCGGATCTGCCGGGCGCCTCCGTGCTGCCTCAGCCGCACTCGCCCTCAACCGCAGACCGGCTGCAACGAGTTCTCGACCTCGACTCCCAGGCCACCCACATCGCCCGGCTGGTACCGGTCTTCTTCAACGGTTTGGTGATCGCGCAGATCCTGCTCTACGGCGCGGGAACCATCGCGCTGCGCAAGGAATGGGGTGGCATCGAGGGACGACGACGGGTGCTGGCGGTGCTGCGCCGGGTCGCCATCGTCTTCGCCAGCGTCCCGATCTCCACCTTCCTGGCGAACCTGGTGCCCTGGTGGCGCAGTTCGTACCAGTTGGCCACCATCGTGGGCGCGGTCTGCCTGTTCGTCACCGCCATCTCGGTGGTGGCCCTGCTGGGCCCCTGGCGCGACCGAAGACTCGGGCCGCTCGGCTTCGTCGGGGGGGTCACCGCCGGCGTGCTGGCCCTCGATGTGGCCACCGGGTCACGCCTGCAGATCTCCTCGCTGATGGGTCTACAGCCCCTGGTGGCCGGCCGGTTCTACGGCCTGGGCAACGTCCAGTTCGCGCTGTTCTCCTCCGGTTCGATCATGCTCGCCACGTCATTGGCCGATGCGGCTCTCAAGGCGGGACGCCGCCGGCTGGCCGTAGTGACCGTCTGCGTCATCGGCGTGATCGCGGTCGCCATCGACGGCACCCCCGGGCTGGGCAGCGACTTCGGTGGCCCGCCGGCGATGATTCCGGCCTTCCTGCTTCTGGCGCTCATGGTGGCCGGGGTGCGCATCACGGTGCGGCGGCTGCTCGTCATCGGCCTGGCCACCCTGGTCGTGGTCTCCACCATCAGCATCCTGGACTGGCTGCGCCCACCCAGCGAACGCACCCACCTCGGGCGCTTCGTGCAGACCCTGCTGGAAGGTGGCGCCGGCCAGGTCATCATGCGCAAGGCGGCACAGAACTGGGAGATCCTCACCGGCTCATGGCTCACCCTCCTGGTCCCCTTCGGAGCGGTCTTCATCGCCGTCATCCTGATGCGGCCGGTGGCCTGGGGCGCCCCCGCCCTGCAGCGCACCTATGAAGCGGCCCCGACCCTCAAGCACGGGCTCATCGCGTTGTGTGTGCTGCTGGCGATCGGCTTCGCGGTGAATGACTCCGGCACCGTCGTGCCGGCCATCGGGGCAGTGCTCGTCATCCCGCTGCTCATCGCGGCCAGCGTGCGCACGCTGGAGATGGCCGACGCCGAGGCCCGGGACGGCCCTGCGGGCGAGGCTTCTCTCGACGAGTCGGATCCGCAGCGGATCGTGCGGCCCTAAGGGCCCGCCAATAAATTACTGCTGCGTGTCGCCTCCTGGCTCGGGCGCCTGGCTGCGTTGTCGGCCCGCCCCCGTAGCGCTGCTACGAGGGCAAACCTCCGCCTTGCCAGACATCCC
>JBKECN010000002.1:0-48966 GCA_047974565.1 Actinomycetales bacterium | reverse complement strand
TGGGGGCCGCCGACCCGTTCGGCGAGGTCTTCACTGACCTGCAGGGACCGGGTGTAGGAGGTTTCGGCGCCGGCCCAGTCGCCCCGGGTTTCTTGGACGCGGCCGACATTGTTCAGGGAGATGCTCAGGTCGCGCAGTTCTTGGGGGCCGCCGACCCGTTCGGCCAGGTCCTCGTGGATCTGCAGGGACCGGGTGTGGGAGGTTTCGGCGCCGGTCCAGTCGCCCCGGGCTTCTTGGACGCGCCCGACATTGTTCAGGGAGATGCTCAGGTCGCGCAGTTCTTGGGGGCCGCCGACCCGTTCGGCCAGGTCCTCGTGGATCTGCAAGAGCCGTTCTGCATGCCCCTCTGCCGCAGCTACGTCACCGCCGGCGAAGGCCAGCTCCAGCAGCTGGGATCGCACCTCAACCTCCAGCGACACCGCCCCCGCGATCTCATTGATCACCTCGAGGGCGCGGGCGAAGTCTGATTGGGCCCCACCGGCATCGCGATCGCTTAAACGGGAGGTCCCTCGACGGATGAGGAGTGCCGCACAGGCGTCCGGGTCGCCCCGATTGTCGGCCTCTTCGATGAGCGCTGACAGTTCTTCTGCGGCACTGGACGTGAGTTCCTCGTCCGGTCGCGCGGTCATGGCCACCAACGCGTCGACCCAAGCCTCGTCCTCGGATTCGGTCAACCGTCTGGACACCGAGGAAATGGATGCGGTTGCTTCCCGCCCAGCGGCACCGGAGCCACCCTCGGGCGGTACAGAACGGGTTGTCGGCGGCCCGGAAACGTGCGGCTGTGGCTGGGCGAAGTAGTCCGTGACGGACCACAGATCCGACGACACCCGTTGCGCCAGAGGCTTCACGGTCGGTGGCATCACCAGGACCAACCCACCCAGGGTGCGGCGCATCCAGTCTCGTCGGTGGTTCAAGTCCTGCAGCAGGTGGGCCCAGGCGGGAATCCACTCCCCTTCGTCGGAAGCAGTGTCGATCGCTTCGACCCATGCGCACCCACCCGGTGGCACCGCGAGTTTCTCAATCCAACTGAACCCGTCGGCAAGGCCGCGCGGGCTCGCCGGCTGTAACCGCTCGAACGGCTTCACCCGCGAGCGGCGGTTCCACTCGGCCCGAGTGCGTAACGAGTCGGCCACTCGATGGTCCCCTGTGGCGATCACGCCGAACCAGAAGGTCCGGGACCGATCAAGCTGACGTCGCAGCCTGCTCCAGGCTGCGTCGAGGGACTCGTCCATGGGCGGTGTTCAGCGGACGGCCGGCTGGTCGATCTCGTCGACGATCAGGGGATGCACCCCATACCAGAGTTGACCGTTGAGGTAGCCGAGGATGAGATGCCGGTCGAAGAGCCCCGCGAGCGCCTCCCACTCGTCCTGGCTGGGCAGCGGCACGTGATGGGTGGCACGCACGTGACGCAGGCACGCCCGCTCATCGTCGGCGATCGGGGTCATCCGCTCACGCTCCAGCTGGCGAGCACGATGCAAAAGGGGGCCGTCGAAAGGCAATGCGACAGCACTGGTCTCGGCGTTGCGGACGAGCCGGAGCAGATCCCGCAGGTGGCCACCGCTGTCGGCGACAAAGTCACGTAGCTGATCGGGATCGGGAAAGAGTCGGTCGAGGCTCCCCTCCGGCACTCGGCGTCGCACAATCTCGACGAGAGCGTCGATGCCCGGCTCGAAACACTCACCGGACCGATCATGCACCTTGACGTTGACGACCCGCCTGACGGTCTCTTCCAGATGCAGCCACTGCGGGACCACGAAAACCGTCCGCGCACCGGTGAGGCGGACAGTTCGCGCGTGGCGATCGAACACCTCTTGAAGAGCCCGCCGGACATGGGTGAAGTCGGTGCCCCGCACGTGGTCGAGAGAGTCGAACAGGACGATCAGACCCTTCCAGGTCTCACCCCGCGTGTCGGAGGCGGTGCGCAGTCGATCCACCATGGCGTCGACCGCTTCGTTCGCGGCCCGCGCCAGTTCGCTTGTGCGGCCCTGCAGGTACCGGTTCATGGCGGCCACGAAGGACTCGTCCTGGCGCAGTTCGGCCTTGACGCTCACCTTGCCCGTCATGAGGCCCGGCAGATCGACTCCCAGAGATGCCTCGGCCTCGGGTGTCAACGTGATTCTCGACAACTGATTGCGGAGCCAGTCGGCCAGCCGTCCCCACCCGAGGGCGATCGCATCCTCGGTGGGAATCCAGCGCTCCTGCGCAATGGCGTCGGAAATGGCTCCCACCATGCCGTACAACAATTCAGTGATCTCCAGCGGTTGCCGAAGGTTGAGATAGTCCTCGAGGTCGACATAGGCCACGGCGAACCCACGTTCGGTCAACTGCTGCTTGAGCCGCAGCAACTGCGTCGACTTGCCCGATCCTCGGGTGCCGGTGAGGAAGGCCATGGCTCCCACGGAACTGCGTGACAGTTCCCGGCTGAGTTCCAGAATCACATCGGGCCCGAATGCGGCGGCATGGTCGGTGACCGAGACATAACGCGGGTCGTCGGGCCGAAGTTCACGTTGTTCCAGATTCTGGTGCAGCAACGTGAGGAAGTCCTCTTCGTCGGGTGTCACGTCGGGCAGTCTATGGCGGTGGGCCCCCGAGGGGCCGATGCCGATTCACCGACCGCTGTGCCGGGGCCACCGCCGTCCTGCTCGAGGATGCCTAGAGGTATTGCCCGGTGCCCTGGGCTGGCGGGCCCGCTGGCCCGGACTGCTGCCCGGGCATTCCCGGTGCCACCGCACCAGGCCCACCGGGCAAGGCCTTTCGCATCTGGGCGATCTGTTGCTGAGCTGCCATCTGCTGTGCCACCAAGGCCGTCTGGATCCCGTGGAACAGGCCCTCGAGCCATCCGACCAGTTGGGCCTGGGCGATCCTGAGCTCGGCGTCGCTGGGGGTCTCCCCGTCGGAGAAGGGCAGGGTGATCCGACGCAACTCGGCGACGAGTTCGCTGGACAACCCCGCCTCCAACTCGGCCAGGGAACGCTCGTGCACCTCGGCGAGGCGGGCCCGGCCCTTCTCGTCCAGCGGCGCACTGCGCACCTCTTCGAGCAACTGCTTGATCATGTTGCCGATCCGCATCACTTTGGCCGGCTGGTCGACCAGATCGAGCGGGGAGGGACCCTCGCCGCCCGACACCCCGATGCCGTCACCCGAGACGACGACCACGGGTTCGCGGCCCGTTGCATCGTCCGGTGTGTTCTCGGCGGGCGGGCCGTCCGGGGGCGTCATACCGTCGGGGCCGGGGGGCTGATTGCTCGTGGGCTCGCTCATGTCCTCCATCTTGCCTGCCGATACACCCCTGTGCCGCCTGGAAACCTGCGCGGATCGCACTCGCACGTGACGCATGTGGTGCTGGGCAGGTGGCAGACGGCGCGCGCTGGTGCGGTCTCGCCCACCCATCCCGCGTCCGCCGGTGTCGACGAGGACTGTGCAGGGTGCGCAGTCGCAATCTGGCGACGGCACGCCGACCGGTGGGTCCGGCGCGGGCTGTCGAGGGGAGTGGAGCGTGCGTCCAGGGTAGCCGGTTCTCGCGGCGGTGACCCTTTCGACGGCGGTTGCGGTCGTGCTAGTGAACACCCTCGTGCGCAGCACGTGGGTTGCCGAGATTCTCTTCCTGATAATCCTTTTCGCGGTGATCGTGGTGTGCGCCAGAATTGCCCGGACGCGCCGGATGCCTCGAGGAGGCCCCGGCGCCACCCTTCCCGTCGCCCTGGGGGTGTGGTGGATCGGGCATGTCGTGGAGTCGTTCTGGATGCTGGAGCATCCGGAACCGACCCAGTTGTCTCCCTCGGATCCCATCTTCGTCGGTGCGGCCTTCGCCCTCAGCCTCACCGCGTACCAACTCTGGAGCCGGGCCGGTACCTACCTGGATCCGGGAGCCTTGCTACGCACCGGCATGGACACCCTGCTCATCGCGCTGGCCGTGGTCCTGGTGTATTGGCACGTGGTGGTGCCACTCGTCCAGCACTCACCGCTGCGGCCGGCGACCTTGTGGCTGGTGATGGGGTACGTCTTCGGCGGCGGGGTCATCGCGGGCTCGCAGATCACGAGGTTCTGGCAGCGTCGTGAACCAGGTAGCGGGCTGCTGGCCATCGCGTGCGTGATCATGGCCGGCGGCGTGATGATCTGGTGTTTCGCCAAGCTCGGCGTCGACCGGCGTTGGATCGGGCTGACGATGATGTCGATCGGTGCCCTGATCCTGCCGCTGGCGGTCTTCCACCCCGCGAACGCCCGTCAGATCGTCTTCGCCGAGCCGGCGCAGCGGGACCGGATGGGCGCGCTGGCCTTCCACCTGCTCATGTGGGCGGCAACCTTCATCTACCTGCTCGGTCACCCGATGGACGTGATGACGGTGGTGCTGGCCTTCGTCTGCATCGTCATCATCTATCTGCGGGTCTCAGTGGTCCGGACCTCCGAGCTGCGGCTGCTGGACCGTCTGCACACCCTGGCCTTCACCGACCCGTTGACCGGGATCGGGAACCGGCGGTCGCTGCTGAGCCACCTCACCGACCTGCCGAACGGCTGGCTGATCACCATCGACCTGGACGGCTTCAAGCAGATCAACGACCAGTACGGGCATGAGGCGGGAGACGAGGTCCTGCGCCGGTTCGTCCAGCGAGTGGGGGCGATCCTGCCGCGGGAGATCCACTTCGCTCGGATCGGTGGCGACGAGTTCGCCATCGTCGTGCCCGAGGGGTCCTTGCGGGCCGACCGGCTCGGTGAGCGGATCCTCATTGAGGCGCGCGATCCGCACTATGCCCGGCTCACCGCGAGCGTCGGGCTCACCCGGCACGAACCGGACGCCGACCCCGGCAAGACCATGCGCGACTCCGACATCGCGATGCAGGAGGCCAAGCGGGCCGGAAAGGACCAGCTTGCGTCACTGACCGAGTCGATGGTGGCCGCGAGATTGCGGGATCTCGACCTGGCGGCCCGGCTCAGCGAGTCGATCGACCACGTCTACGTGGTGTACCAGCCCATCGTCGCCCTCTCACCGGGGTATCCGGTCATCGCCGTGGAGGCTCTGGCCCGCTGGACCGATCCGGAGTTGGGCCCGGTATCGCCGGCCGAGTTCATTCCGGTCGCCGAGCAACAGGGTCTGATCCGCCGGCTCGGCACCGTGGTGCTGAACCAGGCCATCGACCAGTTGCGTGAATGGCTGGCCGCAGGGGAGCCGCGGCAGGTCAGCGTCAACGTGTCGTGGCTGCAACTGCGGGATCCGGTCACCGTCGAGGCACTCGCACGACGGATCGGCGGTCACCCGGACCTGGCCCGTTGGCTGATTCTCGAGGTCACCGAGACGGTCTTCGCCGAGGACGAGGCCGCGGTGGCGGCGATAGGCGTGCTGCGTCGGCTGGGCGTGACGATCGCTATCGACGACTTCGGTACCGGGGCGTCCAACCTGCATCGGCTGCGCACCGTCCCGGCGGACATGCTCAAGATCGACAAGTCCCTGCTCGAGGGCCTGGGGACCCATCCAGAGGCCGAAGCGATGGTTGCGACCGTGGTGCGCCTGGGGGAAGGGCTGGGGATGACGGTGGTCGCCGAGGGCGTCGAGGATGCGGTCACCACCCGGATGCTGGCCGAACTCGGAGTTGTTGCCGCGCAGGGATTCCACTTCGCCCGGCCCGGTGCCCCGCTGGACGTGCCCTGCCCGGTGCCGCTGATGAGGCCCTGGCTCGGTCGACGCCAATGGGTGCGATCCGCGGTCTGAGGAACTGACTGGTTTCGTGCTCGGTTCGTGCCCCGGCTCGTGACCCGGTGCGTGAGATGGTGGGTGGGCCAAGAGCGCCGTCGGCGTCATGCCGACGCCGTCCACGCCGCACCCCGAATGCCGTCCGCAAGCGAGAGGTGACCTCCTCCATGGTCCGCGCACCCGACGACGAGGTCGAAGGCTCGACGGGCACACCGGCCACTCCCGGTGCGCCCACCCGGGCAGAAGCGCCTGCCGAACTGCCCGGAGGCCTGGAGTACGTACGTACCACCCCGGTCTTCGACCCCGAGTCGGTGCCGCCTGGCCTGCGCAAGGCCCACCAGGTGGCCGACGGGGTCTGGGCGCGGTTGGTCGTGCACACCGGAGCGCTGACCTTCGTCTTCGAGGATCGCCCCGACCAGCCTCGGCAGGTGTCGGCCGGTCAGATCCTGACGATTCCGCCCGCGCGCCCCCACCATGTGGACCTGCCCGGATCGGTCACGTTCAGCCTGGAGTTCTATCGGGTCCCGTCATCCAGGTCGGTCCCCGGTGCCGAGAGCACCGGCCTGGTCGGCTCGGCCGACGCCGAGCAATCGCCGCAGGGCTCCCACTGACGCCCGACTGAGCGCATCGGCGACGGCCGGCACACTGTCACCGGGCCGGTGCCGCCTCGATGCGGGGGCTGCTGACCTCAGATCTGCGGGTCGTCGTCCCATCCTCCGCCCACCACCAGCCCGGCGACCGGCCCCGCCTCGGCGAGCCGTGTGTCCAGGTGGGCCTGTACGGCGTCCCATTCCCGTCGAGTGATCTCGACCAAGCGGCTGCGCACGGCTTCAGCCGGCCAATCCGCGGGCAGGATCTGCGCCGGCAGCGGTGGTAGCCGGGCATGGATCGCCGCCAGACGACTCCAGCCGCTGAAGAGCAGTTGCCAGGTACCCAGCGAGTCGAGCGAGCCGCTCGCGAAGCTGGCCGACCAGCCATCGAACACCGCCAGGCAGGTGTCGATCTCCTGGCGACGCTGGTCCAGATCCCAGGCTCGCCGCGCCATCCGGGCGGCGGTTGCCAGATCGCAGCCGATCCGCAGTCGCTCGACCTCGCCGGACGATCCCAGCCACTCGGCCGACCATCGACGAGGATCGCTCGTGCCGATCAGCAGACCCGGACGCACCGCTGCGAAGCCGTGCGCAAACGCACGCTCGCGCAACTCGTCCCGTGCGGTACGCCGGATCTCGGGGATCTCGTACAGCAAGCCCTCGAAGTGGCCCTGCCAGGGGGTGATCGGGTCACCCTGCGTCAGGCGCTGGTATCGGTCCGCGTACCCGCCCACCAGGCGATACACGGCCACTCTGCCGACTCGCTCGGCGATCAGATCCTGTGACTGCAGGAGTCGTTGCAGGCTGGTGCGCGCCGCGGAGTGGCTCATCCCCAGGTCGGTCATCAGTGGCACCAGGACCGGGCCCGGGACGGCCACAGCGGTCAGAGAGCCGAAGATGTAACCCAGCAAGGCCCTGCCGGTGGTCGGTCGTCCTCGGGTGCTCAGCCGTCGGCCGGCCGCGTCTGCGCAGGCGTCCGGACACCGCGCCAGGCCATCGTCGTCGGCGCGGCCGGCGGCCGGGTGATGGGCGGCCTGCGTCCTGTGGGTCATCTGAATCGCCGTCCTCCCGGCATCCATCGCCTCTGCTGCGGAGCCGCGCGCCGCCTGTCCCCGCTGCCAGCCTGCGACCTGCCTGCGCGCCCCACGGGCCCGCCCTGGTACCTGCGCTGACCCGCCCTGGTTTCTGTGCTGAAGAGCCCACGCCGTGGTCTCCACACGGCACGCCGTCCGCGTGACCATCCAACCGCCTCCGGCGCGCGCATGGGTGAGCCGGTCGGAGGCAATCCTTGTGAGCGCCGTCCCGCTGAGACCTCTCAACGCAGGAGCAGCACCTTGCCGACGTGTCCTGAATCGCCCACCAGCTGATGGGCCTGGGCGGCCTCGGCCAGGGGGAACCTCGTGTGGATGATCGGCCGGACGATGCCCTCGGCGACGAGCGGCCACACGTACTCGCGTACCTGGGCGACGATGGCGGCCTTCTCCGCGGTGGGCCGGGCGCGCAGCGTGGTGGCCATCAGGGCGGCCCGCTTACGCTGCAACCGACTGATGTCGAGCTCGGCCTTGACTCCGCCCTGGAGGCCGATGATGACGATTCGTCCCCCGACCGCGAGCACCTCGATGTTGGCCATCAGGTACTTCGCGCCCATGTTGTCCAGCACCACGTCGGCCCCGTGGTCGTCGGTGGCCGCCCGTACCTCGCTGACGAAGTCCTGCTCCCGGTAGTTCACCCCGATGTCCGCGCCCAGTTCGGCGCAGCGGCGTAGCTTCTCGGCGGTCCCGGCGGTGACCGCGACGCGGGCCCCGAGCGCGTGAGCGAGCTGGATGGCCATCGTGCCGATACCGCTCGAGCCGCCATGCACCAGCAGGGTCTCCCCACGTTGCAGGCCCGCCGCCATGAAGACATTGGCCCACACAGTGCAGGCAACCTCGGGCAGGGCTGCGGCGTCCGCTACCGAGACCCCGGCGGGCACTGGCAGCACCTGCCCGGCGGGCACCACCACCTGCTCGGCATAGCCGCCCCCGGCGAGCAGAGCGCACACCTGATCCCCCACCTGCCACTGTTCGACCTCGTCGCCGACCTCGCTGATCTGCCCAGAGCACTCCAGCCCCGGCCACGCCGGGACGCCGGGTGGCGGGGGGTAGTGGCCCGCCCGCTGCAGCAGATCCGCTCGGTTGACCGCGGTCGCTGTGACATCGATCCGAACGTCTCCCGGCCCCAGGGGTGGATCGGGCACCTCGTCCAGGTGCAGGACTTCGGGACCACCGGGCTCACGAATGACGACAGCCTTCACTCGGGGCACTCTAGTGTCGTGCGCCGAGAACTCCGCGGCTGAGTCCGTGCTTGCGGGTGCGCTCCGGGTCAGCCACGGTGTGCCACCACACGCAAGGCGGGCAGCGGGCCACCCGGGCCGGGGCTGGCGAGCAGGACGACGGGCTCGCCGGGCAGCGGCTCACATCCCATGGGTGGCTCGAGCAGCGGCTGCTCACCTACCGGTGGCTGCTCACCTACCGGTGTCGAGCAGACCTCGACGCGAACGCTCAGCCGACCCGGTGCTCTGAGGTCGTCCCCAAGGGGTGGTCGGCCTGCGGGTGACCCGCGTGGCCTGTCTGGCCCGGGACCGGCGCCCGGCTGCGACCCGATCACGGGCAGGTTCGCCCGCAGTGCCGCGACGAGCAGTGCCGTCGTCTCACCATCGGCGCGCAGTTCGATCGGCACCACCGACTCGGCCGGCACCACCGACTGGTTGCTCGACATGGCGCCCTGAGGCGGGCGGCTGCTCGCCACCCGCCGTACCGCCGCGACGATCGATCGCACCCCCGGGTCGTCACGCAGCCGCCACCCGGCCAGATCGGTCGTGGTGTCGACGTCGAAGGTGGCCCGGGCCGGCAGGCGGGTGGGTAGCACCTGCAACGGCCGCCACAGGGATCGCACCGATCCGGCACGTCCGTTGGATCGTCCGGGGCGGGCGCCTACGGTGTCACGGCCCGGCCCGGTGTCACGGCCCCGTCCGGTGTCACGGCCCGGCTCGGTGTCACGGCCCGGCTCGGTGTTGCCGTCAAGCCCGGTGTCCAGCACGGTGTCGATGGCCACGGGATTGAGGGCGGCTGGCAGCGGCACCGCAGCGCCCCTTTCGTCCGTCGCGCAGGCCACCAGGGGCCCGGTGGCCCACCCTGTGGCCGGATCTGCAGCCGACCTCGTGATCGGCCCAGCGGTGCCAGTCGCCGACCGCGGCCTCGGCCGTGCGGGCGATGCGCCTGGCTCCGGGGCCGAATCCGTCGCAACCCAATCCGTCGCAACCCAATCCGGCGCAACCCAATCCGGCGCAACCTGGGCCGCCGCAACCCGGGCCGCGAGCAGCGGGATGGCCGCGGCACCGCCCGGTGCATCCCCCGTCAGGAGTACCGCGAGCCGCCCCGGTTCACGCGTTCGGGCGTGCCGTAACGCGGTGGTGATCGCGGCGGCAGGACCGGCTCCCGGGTCCTGGTCCGCTATATGCAGGATGCCGGGATCCCGAAGCCACGCTCCGCCGTGGCCTGCGAGCAGGATGGGCGAATCACGCGAAACATCCCTAATCAACTGGTCCATCAGGCCCGTGTCGACCGCGAGTTTGTCGGAACCGAAGCGCCGGGACGCGCCCCCGGCAAGAATGATCACTACAGGGCTCGTCACGGCTGTTCTCCGATCACGATGGACCCCCTGGTAGCGACGCGCCGGAAAATGTTGGGCCGAATGGGTGATGTCACACTAGGGGGTGGTCAATATCGGGCCATAGCCGTCCGATAGGGCCTCATCGGATGGCACCGATTCCGAGGGTGCCGTCAGACGAGTGGAGGGTCCACCCCATGCTGCGCACTCTCGGCATCAAGTCCAGAATCCTGGTGCTTGCCGTCCCCGTTGCCGTTGTGGCTGTTCTGGCTGTTGTTCTGGGTCTGGCGACGGGCGCGGGTGCGACCACAGCGGTGCTGATCGGTGCGTTGGGTGTCGTGGGTGTGGTTGCCACCATTGTTCTGGGCGGAATCGTCGCGGCGTCGATCACCCGGCCTCTGGATGAACTGGGCGCGGCGGCCGACGAGGTCTCGGACAGCCTGCCGGCGATCCTGGACCGCGCGCAGAACGGCGAAGACATCTCGTTCGCGGAGATCCCTGTGGAGAACGAGGACGAGATCGGCCGGCTGACCTCCTCGGTCAACACATTGAGCACCAATTCGGTCAACTTCGCCAAGTCGCAGGCTGGTGCCAGCAAGGGTGAGACCGACGTTCGCAACAAGATCGCCAACATGTTCGTCAATGTTGCCCGGCGCGACCAGACCCTGCTCAAGCGGCTGCTCTCCCAGCTCGACACGCTCGAGCGGTCGGAGGAGAACCCCGACACCCTCGACGCGCTCTTCAAGCTCGACCACCTCGCCACCCGGATGCGTCGTAATGCCGAGTCGCTGCTGGTGCTCGCCGGCCGCGAGACCAGCCGCCGGCGTCGTCAGCCGATGCCGTTGACCGACGTGGTGCGCTCGGCGTCGTCCGAGATCGAGCACTACGAGCGTGTTGACCTCGCTCAGTACGTCGACCCCGCGATGCTGGGACACTCCGCGCTGCCCACCGCTCACCTGCTCGCCGAACTCTTGGAGAACGCCACCCGGTACTCGGACCCGGGCAGCCGCGTCTCGGTGGAGACCAACGAGGGCCCCAAGGGGATCCGGATCACCATCGCCGACACCGGCCTGGGGATGAGCGCACAGGAACTCGAGCGCTTCAACGACCGGATCGCCAACCCGCCGACCGACGACGTCATTGCGGCGGAGAAGCTCGGCTTCTACGTGGTCGGGCGACTGGCCAAGAAGTTGGACGCCTCGGTGACGCTGACCAAGGGCGAGACCAAGGGAACGGTGGCCACGGTCGACCTCGCCCCGGCGCTCTTCGTCCCGGGCAGCGTCAATCACGAGTCCGAGGCGGAGCCGGACTTCGGTGGCGACGCCACCTGGGCCAGCGCCCCGGAGACCGACGACGACGCGGGGGAGGGCGGCACCGACAGCTCCGTCCCGTCCTCGACCACTGAACCGGCACCCAAGCCGGCCCGTACCACCGCCACCCCAGACTTCTCCCAGGCTGCCTCGGCGCTGTCGAGCCTGGCCAACGACGACATGATCGCCCCGGAGATCGTCTCCGGCTCGTCGCGCCCGGGCGGGCTTCCGGCACGCGGGCTTCCGGCTCGTGGCGCCAAGCCCGAGGTCGCCGAGACCTCGGCGGACGAGCCCTCGCCTGCTGCGTCGGCATCCGCGTCGTCCGACGCGCCCGCGGCGGCCGCCAAACCGGCCGACTCGCCTGGAAAACCGGCTGCGGGGCCCGTCTCGCCCGCTGAGGAGACCCCCGCCGAGGCGGCTACCGAGTCGACGAGCCCGCAGGAGGTGACGGCTCAGCCACAGTTGGGAAAAGGTGAGGCGGCACTGCCCGCCGAGCCCGGAAAGGATGCCCCGCCATCGTCTCTGTTCGGCTCACCTCCTGCGCCATCGCCGGAACCGGCACGGGTCCCGGCACCCCGCAGCGACAGCGCCCCCAACTCGACCGGCTCGGGCGCTGGCGCGCCAGGGTCCGCAACCCCAGGCTCGTCCTCTCCTGAACCATCGGGTACGCCCGAACCCGCTCGGGGCAGCCTCTTCGGCGGGGTGCGGTCTCAGGGCGCGCAGGCTGCGCCGACCGAGGCTCCCGGAGCCGCGACGCCCCAGGAGCCCGAGTCCACGCCCGCGCGCACCACGACCCGTGAGTCGATCGCGGCCCGGATGAGCGACGACAGCCGCTCGGCAAGTTCGACTCTGTCGGCGATGTCTCGCCAGCGCCCGGACGCCCCGCCCGCCCCGGCCAGCCAGCCGGCACCGCAAAGTGGCCCCGCGACGCCCGCCTCGGCGCCGACGCCCACTCCCGCAGCGGCGCCACCGTCCGGTCCCGCCGCTGCACCGGCCGCCAGGCCCGCGCCGACGGCCGGCGCTGCCGCCCCCGGTGTGGGTGCCCTGGACATCGTCCCCACCGGTGGACGAGGTCCCCGCAGGCGCAAGCAGGAGCGCGGCGCGGCACCGATGCCCAACGCGGCCGCCATCGCCGCCGCGGCAGCCACCCCGGACGAGGCCTACATTCCCAAGGCGTTCGTCCCGTCCTCTCCGCAGGAAGGTCAGGCCACCCCGGCGCCGGCCAACGAGTCCTCGCTCAGCGACGTGCTGCGTGCTCGCTCGGCGATGGCCTCCCAGGCACTGTCCGAGCTCAGCCAGTTGTCCGGCACGACGCCTCTGGTCCGCCGCGAGCGCGGTGCCACCGAGGCCGGGCGTGCCGCTGCGGCAAGCCAGGCCCGGGCCGAGACGACGCCGTCCTCCCCGACCCGACCCACGCGTTCGGCGGCCGACGTCCGTAGCATGCTGTCCGGCTTCCAGGCCGGTGTTGCGCGAGGCCGGGAGACCGACGGCGCGACCACCGGAGCAGGAGGTGAGTCCAAGTGACCAAAGTCGCCCAGACAGGCCTTACCCGCCCCGAGCCAGGTCAAGTTCCGTAGCAGTTCCGCCGACATCACAACTGACATCTCACACGCAGCATCCCGGAGGAAACCCGTGACCACATTGAGTGCCGAGGCAGCGAACTTCAGCTGGCTCCTCGACAACTTCGTCAAGAGCGTGCCAGACGTTCGCCACACCCTCGTGGTCTCCGCGGACGGCTTGCTGATGGCGATGTCCGATGAACTCGACCGCACCCAGGGCGACCAGATGTCCGCCATCGTCGCCGGGATGAGTTCGCTGACCCGCGGCGCCGCGCGCCAGTTGGGCGCCGGCGACGTGCGCCAGGCGATCATCGAGATGGACGCGATGTTCATGTTCCTGATGAACATCTCCGACGGCTCAGTGCTGGCAGTGGTGGCGGACGCGTCCTGCGATGTGGGCCTGGTCGGCTACGAGATGGCCATGCTGGTCTCGCGGACCGAGGCGACGCTGACCCCGCAGCTGGTCACCGAGATGCGCTCCCGCCTGCCGGTGCACGGCGAGACCCGCGCCACGAGCTGAGCCCGACCCATGGCAGAAGACGAAGACCTCTATTACGAGGACGAGGAGGAGTCCTACTCCGTCCGCCCGTACACGATGACGGGTGGCCGGACGCGGACGGCCAATGCGTCCGAAGTACCGCTGGAGGCGCTCGTCGAGGGTCTGGTCGAGGCGAAGGTCACGCACACCCCTGAGCGCCGTCGCATCCTGGAGTTGACCGCAACGCAGTACCTCTCGGTGATGGAACTGTCCGCCCACATCAAGATTCCAGTGGGTGTCGTCCGGATCCTGGTCAGCGATCTCCAAGAGTCCAAGGAGGTCCGTATCCACGGCCTCACCCCATCCATGTCCACCCCTGGGTCCTCCCAGGACAACACTGCTGCAACCCTCAGCGTTCTGGAGAGTGTTCTCAATGGCATTGCCTCACTCTGAGGTCGCCGCGGCGAGTGCGGAGACTCCGCGTCACCAGCCGGCGCCCACAGTTACCAAGATTGTCGTGGCCGGCGGCTTCTCGGTCGGAAAGACGACCTTCATCGGGTCGATCTCCGACATCGAACCGCTGTCGACCGAAGCCGCGATGACCGACCGTTCGGTCGGCGTCGACGATGCCGGTCTGCAGACCTCACGCAAGACCACCACGACGGTCGCCATGGACTTCGGGCGAATCGAGCTGCCGGGCAACCTGTGGCTGTACCTGTTCGGAACCCCTGGCCAGGATCGATTCCTCTTCATGTGGGACGACCTGGTGCACGGCGCGATCGGCGGAATCGTCCTGGTGGACACCGACCGGCTCGACCAGTGCTTCCCCGCGGTGGACTACTTCGAGGGCCGCCGGATTCCGTTCATCGTCGCGGTGAACTGCTTCGATGGCATCGCCCACCACGACCTGGAGTCGGTGCGTGAGGCGCTCGCGGTGGCCCCGGACGTGCCGATGGTGTACACCGATGCCCGCTCCAAGCAGGCCACCAAGCACGCGCTGATCACGCTGGTGCAGTTGGCCATGCGCCGGCTCACCGAGGGCCGCTGAGCCCTCCGCCCGCGAGATCGCGGGGGCGGGCGGCCCCCACCATGAACGGGAGAGATGCTGAGCTCTCCGGTATGTGCAGCAGGACTGAGGTCGTCAAAGACCTTCCCGGTCGGCCTTCGGGCCGAGCCTCCGGGGGGAGAGCCCGGGCCAGGTGTCGCGCAGTCACCCGGCCCGGGCTCAGGTGTGTGCGGCCCGGTTCGTCGAGGCTCACGGCCGCTGTGGCCACGGCCAGGGTCGACACCCGCCGAGGGTGATCGTCTGTTGCACCATCACCGGGGCCGGCTGCCCCGCCCCCGGGCAACTCACGTGACGATGTCCCAGGCCGTGCCCGACCTCATGGGAGATGAGATAGGTCCGGTAGTTCCCCAGGTCGCTGCCATAGGTGGCGGCTCCGTCCAGCCAGCGCCGACCGTTGATCACCGCGCGGCTGCCATTCCAGCAGGACAGCCACCCGGCCGTGTTGAGTGGCGCGCACAGCGCATCCACGGTAGCCGGAGTGGTCAGGCTCACCCGCACGTCCACCCGCGCCCCGGCGGCCAGCTGGGCAGGGGTGACCGGCTCGAAGCGCACCCCGTCCAGGCTCTGCCAGCCGCGCGCGTCCAGCAGGATGCGACTGACCGTGCCGGAGAACTCCACCGGATCGATCGAGATGCCGCCCTCGACCTCGACGCTGTACCGCACCACCCGTCCGGACCCGGTCGGTACCGTTCCGGGCGGGAAGTCGGCCGCGGCGAAGCGTCCGGATCCCCGTTGCGGGACCTGCGCCACCGGCCACAGCGTCACACCCGATGCCGTGCGCAGCACCACCCGTCCGGCGTCGGTCACGGCGAGGGCCACGGGCTCGCTGTGGTGCGTCCCAGTGGTCCACAGCACCCGGCCGTCGGCGGCATAGAGCACGGCGTTGCCGTCCCGCTGCACAGCGAGGAAGGCGCCGGGGTTCCCGGCCGTCCCGGTGGACCAGGCCGGGCCGGCCGGAAGGTAGGCCACCAGGTTCCCGTCCGCCTGCATGACGAGGGTCGCACCGCGCCCGGTCGAGGAGATGGACTCACCGGCTCGCAGGCCCGAGCCGGACCACACGGTGTCGTCGACCGCCCCATTGCTCCACACCGCGCCGTCGGGGGAGTACAGGACGAGATTCGCGTCGTCCTGCAGAGCGAGGAGGGAGCCGGCGGGGGCGGCGGTGCTGGTGAACCACAACGGAACCGGCCCGGAGTACATGACCAGGTTGCCGTCCGCCTGCAGGGCCAGGAAGGCGCCAGGGTGGCCCGCGGTTCCGCTGGCGAAGAGCACCTGGCCCCGATCGCCGTACTCGACGAGGTTTCCATCGGATTGGACGATCAGGCGGTAGCGGCCATCTGGAGAGGTAAGGCCATTCCCCGTTCCCAGGACGGTGGCCCCCTCGAGCGGTTGGTAGATGATGGAGTCCCCGGTGGGGGCGGCGCCGGGATTCGGGCTGCGGTCTCCCAGCCCGGGCGTGGTGGCCGCTTCGCTCAGCGACGGCGCGTGCTGCGCACCGCCTGCCGGAGTCGCGGGCAGACCGAGGGGGACGGCGAGGGCCGCGATCAGCGCCGCGAGCGTGGCCACTCGGCGGCACCCTGACAACCAGGAGCTGGACAGGTCTGGTGTGTGGCTCACCCCTCGAATGTACCGACCGGGTCGGCGTGGCCTGGGCCAACCGGGATATCGCTCCCTGTTACCTGCCCGAGATGTGACCTCGGTCTCGACCATGCAGCGGCGACCTGACCGCCTCGGGCGCAGGACAGGTCGGCCTTGGGCCAGGCGCCGGTGCGAGACAGGCTGTGAATCAACCACTTTGCCTATGAAACGCCAGCCCCACCTGGCTCCCGCGTCACAGTGGTACCGACTTCGCCTAGCACCTGATGGAGAGGGTGGCTTGCGCCGACACGCTTTAGTCCCCTAGGTTGTCATACGTTCGTTATAAGGCGGTTCGCCTTGTTAGGCGCCTGATTGGCCTACCAGGACGGGGTCCGGTGCCGCCGGTACCGGAAGCGAACGCCGACCAGTCATGCCACATACATCCAGGCACCAGCCCGCGCTGCCGAGCGCCGTCTCGCGGGCTGCCCGTCGCGGTTCGACCGCGAGTGCACAGACGGCGGTGGAGGAACCGACGGCCGCCAGGCCACGGGGTGAAGTCGCACGCGACCGGGCACCTGACCGCCCGAACCCGACAGCTCACTTCACAGGCATCGTCAGGAAAGGGACAAACCGCAATGGCTAACTCCTCGATGAAGCGCGCCCTCGGCCGGGTCGCCGGTGCCGGCGCGGTGACCGCGCTCGCCGCCACCGCGTTGCTGGCCGCTCCGGCCTCGGCCGCCGGCTCGGTGTGGGACCGGGTCGCCGCATGTGAATCCGGCGGCAACTGGAGCATCAGCACCGGCAACGGCTACTACGGCGGCCTGCAGTTCTCCAAGTCGACGTGGCGCGCCTATGGCGGCACCGCCTACGCCCCGACCGCGAACCTGGCCAGCAGGGCCCAGCAGATCGCGATCGCCCAGAAGACCCTGGCCGGCCAGGGCCCCGGCGCCTGGCCCGTCTGCTCGCGCAAGGCCGGGCTGACCCGCAGCAACGGCGGCAGCAGCGCCGCGGCCACCCAGAGCACCGCCAGTGCCGCGGCGTCGACCGCGTCGAGCGCGCCGGCCGCCACCAGTTACAAGTACTCCGACAAGGCTCACTGGCACGCCTACTACCGCACCGTGAACGGACAGAAGGTGTGGAAGAAGGTCTGGCACGACTACGCCCACTGACGTCCCGCACCTGACCTCGGGGGCTCGGTCCTGTGACCGGGCCCCCGTCGTCGTGGGTGCGACGGCCTGGGCGCTGCAAAACGAGTAGTGCCTCGGCGGGGTGCCGGGGTTTGCCGCGCTGATGAGTCGTCGACCACGTAACATGGTTGACATCTCAACTTCCAGCGCGGAGCTGTCGACTCTCGCAGGATGGGGCGCCGACCCGTCGGTGCCTGCCACGACACCCTGCCGGGTCAGGAGAAGAACTATGACGGTGGAGCCCGAACTCGAGGCCCGCAACGCCGCCGACGCAGGCGCCTTCGAGCGCGATGTGCGCTACATCAACGACCGCATCCTCGCGGACGCTCCACCTGGGGAGCCATCTGGATCCGTTGTCGGAGAGATGGTCTGGCCTGTGGAGGCCGGGCGTTACCGGCTCGTTGCCGCACGCGCGTGCCCGTGGGCGCAGCGCACCATGATCGTGCGTCGCCTGCTCGGCCTGGAGGGGGTCATCTCGCTGGGTCTGGCCGCGCCGACCCACGACATCCGGTCCTGGAACTTCGGCCTCGACCCGGGCGGCCTGGATCCGGTGCTGGGCATCGAACGGCTGCAACAGGCCTATTTTGCCCGGGTGCCGGAGTATCCCCTGGGCATCACCGTGCCGGCCATCGTTGAGGTGCCCACCGGTCAGGTGGTCACCAACAACTTCCCGCAGATCACCCTGGACTTCGGGAGCCAGTGGCGCGCGTACCACCGTGTGGGTGCCCCGGACCTGTACCCGGTCGAGCATCGGGACGAGATCGACGCGATCAACCGGCGGGTCTACTCCGAGGTCAACAACGGGGTCTACCGCTGCGGCTTCGCCGGCGACCAGGATTCCTACCACGACGCCTACGAACGCCTGTGGGCCGCGCTGGACTGGCTGGAGGAGCGGCTGACCACCCGCCGCTACCTGGTGGGGGAGCAGATCAGCGAAGCCGACGTCCGGCTGTTCACCACCCTGGTGCGTTTCGACCCCGTCTACCACGGCCATTTCAAGTGCAATCGGCAGACGTTGGCTTCGATGCCGGCCCTGTCCGGATACGTGCGCGACCTCTATCAGACTCCCGGTTTCGGCGACACCACGGACATCGTCCAGATCAAGGAGCACTACTACCTCGTGCACACCGAGATCAATCCCCGTCGGATCGTCCCGGACGGTCCCGACCTGGCCTGGATGCTCGAGGCTCACGCACGCCAGGATCTGGGGGGCAGCCCCTTCGGGGACGGGACCCCTCCCGGGCCGGTGCCCGCGGACGAAGTTGTCCCGGACGGGCACCGCCCTGTCTGATCGACCCCGCAGGCGATACCCCGAGCCGGCCCTGCCTGGGACCACCGATCTCGATGCACCCCTGACCTGGACACCCCGCAGCGGTGCTGCTCCAAGACCTCGCCGACAGGCGTCGCCGACGATCGGCTCGCCCCACCCAGCGGCCGAACCCGTGGCGTGGCGTCTCGAGCCGGTTACGATGAGGCCGACGTCCACGATGCGGTACGTGGCACCCGGTCGGGGGAAGTTCGCGCCGAGTTGACTCGTTGACGCACTGTGAACACCCGCCGGGCCCCCGGCCCGCCGTGTGAAGGAGACGGGCCGTCGGCCCGCCATTTGCGAAGGAGAAGCGTGCAGATCTACGACGACGTAACCGCCCTCATCGGACGCACCCCGTTGGTCCGGTTGAATCGGGTCACCGACGGTGCCGGTGCAACCGTGCTGGCCAAGTTGGAGTTCTACAACCCGGCGAACTCGGTGAAGGACCGGATCGGGGTCTCGATGATCGAGGCGGCCGAGGCATCGGGGCAGCTCACGCCTGGTGGCACGATCGTGGAGGCCACGTCCGGCAACACCGGCATCGCCCTGGCCATGGTGGGTGCGGCCAAGGGATACCGGGTGGTGCTCACCATGCCGGAGACGATGAGCAAGGAGCGGCGGGCCCTGCTGCGCGCCTTCGGGGCCGAACTGGTCCTGACCCCGGGCTCGGAGGGCATGAAGGGCGCGGTCAACAAGGCCGAGGAGATCGGCGCCGAGGGTGGTTCGGTTCTGGTGCGCCAGTTCGCCAACGAGGCCAACCCCAAGGTGCACCGGGAGACCACGGCCGAGGAGATCTGGAACGACACCGACGGCACCGTGGACATCGTGGTGGCCGGCATCGGCACCGGTGGCACCATCACCGGCGTCGGTCAGGTGCTCAAGGAGCGCAAGCCGGGCGTGAAGATGATCGCGGTGGAGCCGGCCGAGTCGCCGATCCTCAACGGTGGGCAGCCGGGCCCGCACAAGATCCAGGGCATCGGCGCCAACTTCGTCCCCGAGATCCTGGACACCTCGATCTACGACGAGGTGATCGACGTGAACGCCGACACCTCGGTCGAGTGGGCCCGCCGGGCCGCGGCCGAAGAGGGCCTGCTGGTCGGCCTGTCCTCCGGGGCGGCGATCGCGGCCGCCGTCGAGGTGGCCAAGCGTGAGGAGAACGCCGGCAAGACCGTCGTCGTCATCGTGCCGTCCTTCGGTGAGCGGTACCTGTCCACCATCCTCTACAGCGACCTCATGGACTGATCTTGTCTCAAAGACAGGAAGCGCCCCGCTCGGGCGGGGTCAGCCTGTCCGACCTGGCCGCGCACGTGGCTCGCCGGATTCTCGAGGACATCGAGGTGGCTCAGTCGAAGGATCCGGCATCGGGTTCGACCCTGGAGATCTTCCTGACCTCCCCGGGGCTGCACGCGATCTGGTGCCACCGGCTGGCCCATCGGCTGTGGCGGATCCCGGGGTTCCGGCTGCCCGCCCGGCTGGTGGCGCACGCGGCCCGGGCCACGACCGGTGTGGAGATCCACCCGGGCGCCCAGATCGGACGGCGGTTCTTCATCGACCACGGCATGGGCGTGGTGATCGGCGAGACCACCGACGTGGGCGATGACGTCATGCTCTACCACGGGGTGACCCTCGGCGGACGTGCGCTGGCGCGAGTCAAGCGGCACCCGAGCGTGGGTGACCGGGTGACCATCGGTGCCGGGGCGCGGGTGCTCGGCCCGGTGATCATCGGCGCCGACGCCCAAGTCGGTGCCAACTCCGTGGTGGTCAAGGACGTGCCCGCGGGTGGCGTCGTCGTGGGTGTGCCCGGCACCGTCCGGGAACTGCCGGCTGCGGTCGCCGAGCAGGCCGAGCAGGCCGACAACATCGACCCGGCGATGTGGATCTGAGGCACCGTCCTGACCAGTGGGTCGCGCGGTCCGATCCTCCGGCTGGTGCCTGCCTATCCTTCGCCGAGGATCAGAAGACTTGCAGCACGGGCATTCTCATAGCACGGGCATTCTCACAGCAGGGGTCTTCTCACAGCAGGGGTCTTCTCACAGATCGCTGGGGAGATCTGGTGCCATGGTGTCCACGTAACCGATTGTGTCGAGGATGGCGGCCTGACCCTCGACGCCGAAGATCAGGCGAATGGCGTCCGGCACCGTCGAGTCCGCACCGCTCGGTACTGGAGCTCCGGCGAAAGTTCCCTGGTAGATGCACACCGTCACCACGCTGGCAGGGTCCAGTTCGAGCGTGGCCAGTCGCGATGGGGACGCGGGCCCACCTTCGCGGGAGAATCGCTGCTCCTGCCATCGAGTGACCTGCGCGACGGTTGACTCCTCGCCGCCTACGATGCCGGTTACCGGCCCGTATGCCTGCGCCGCTGATAGGCCGTCGTCACAGGCCTTCGGGATGTCTGCCGACTGGGCGGCGGAGGAGGACGTTGTCTGCGTCTCGGCGGGCTCTGTGGCCGCCCGCGAATCGTCGCCACAGCCTGACATCAGCGTGCCTGCGGCTAGCAGGCACACCACCGGCGCCAGGGCTGAACGATCAGCACGTGGTGTTCTCCCCAGACCTGAACTGGTAATCACTTTGCCACCTCCCGCACATTCCGCTCGCGGTATCGATCGATGCAGAGTCTCTTCCAGACCAGTAATGATAATAGTCGGACTCCCCCAACTTTTGCGATAGTTTATTCGTCGTTGCTGGAAACGTCCAACCTGCGTTGTAACTCTCGACCCCGGACTCTAATCTCTTTCCTGCAACGGCCCAGGTTGTCGAAGTTTTATACAAACCATTAATATAATAGTTCCAATGGCGATAAGTGCCATCTGGAATCCTCTTTATCGTTATGGTTGTATTTCCCGCACTTGGGCCCTGTATCTCTCCCAGCGGAATCCAGTTGCCAGCAACTCCGTACCCGTAGAACCAATAGCGAACACCATTGCATTGATAGCCGATACCGGCTTCTAGCCATGCGGAGGAATCGTTTTCAACGATAACCCATCCAGTCTGATAGATAGGTCGTGAACCCCCGGCGTAAGGTGTCGTGCAACTCGTTCCAGACCAGTAGCCGGCATCCACGATCTGACGATTGTGTTCGATGCCAGTATAGAGTCCAGCAGACGTGCTCTCACGGCCGATGCTATAGGCATGGAAAGTGGCTGCCGAGGCCGGGTCGGCAGGAAGCGAGACCAGCAGTACAAGAAGAAGAGTGGCGAATCCCCGCAATCGTGGCTGCAAGTGTCCCCTTCTCATGCAAGTGTCCCCTTCTCATGCAGGCTAACCATCCCGCAGGTTTTTGTCAAGGATTTCTCAAGTCGAGCCACCAATACTTTCCGGTGGGGAACTCGAGGGACGGCGAGAAGCATGACGTGGATTGCTGGCCGGCACAGTGGTTCCACCATGTACTACGCGGGCCGAACGCAGGTTGGCCGGATGCGGGTGGCTTCGGAGTATTTATGGCTGGCTGTCTCGTGAAGCCGAGAGAGGTGGGGGAGTTGCTCAAGGACGGTCCGTATCGCCATGTGGCGCAGGCATTTTCGAGCGATCGTCGTCAATGAGGTGGAATAGTCGGATGATGTTCTTGCGCGAGGGTGGTGGCGATCTGCGGGTCCATCGCGCGCGGCAGGCCCTGTCAATGCGCCATTATGGAGAGGCGACGCCGATCAGACCTCCGGTACGCACCGCCCCGAGCCCACGGCCGCCAGGCCCGTCAGGTCGCCGGAGGCATAACCGCGCTGCTGTCTGGTCTCGGGATACATGAGTTGGTTCGGGTCGTCGACGTGCGCCAAGCCGACCAGGTGACCCAGTTCGTGCTCGAACACGGCAACCATCGCCCGCTGCCCGTCGGGACCGGCCAGTATCTCGCGGGCCTGCACGGCATCGATCTGCACAATTCCGGACACGTATACCGAGGTCGGTTCCCCAGGCTGGCGGGTGAGGCGATCCCAAGTCGTCGGCTGAAGCACCGTGACCGAGTCCGGCCCGGCCTGCCCGACTACGCCGCCGGCCAGATTAGGTGCCTCCGCTGTGCTGACGTAACTGATCAACACCGGGGCCCATCGGTCCCCGTACCGTTCCGGCTGGAAGAGCTCGCGAGAGGCGGAGGTGCCCTCGGTCGAGATGCCGTCGTCGATGAACTGCAATCCGGTCGCCGAGCTCACCTGCGCAATGGCCAGCTGAAGGGCCTGCGCAGCGCCATCCGGGGCCGCGTCCGGGCGGGTGACGTAATGGATCGGGCGGCACGGGTCCCAGGCCACGGGGGTGCTGCCATCGGCCTGAGTTCTCAGCGGGCGCCAGGCGTCGCCGGGTACCGCAACCGGAGCCGGCTCGCCCAGCGGTGCGTCGGCGGCCTCGCGGCCCGGGGTCGGCACTGGCATCGCTCCGTGGCCGGCCTGGGGTGGTGAGGCCGGGCCGCTGGTTTGCGCCCACACGGCGCCGGCGACGAGCGTGACCGCCAACGCGCTGACACCCAGCCACCGGCCCACGCGACGTCGTCGGTTCTGGTACGTACCTGACCTGCCCTGGTTCGGGCGCCTGCGGTGACCAGGTCGCGCGGCCGTGTCGACGGCGCCCCCACGCCAGGACGGCGCGGTGTCGGGAAGGCCGAGGGCCTCGTCCATCACCCACTGGGGGATCCGCCCGCTGGGCGAGCGGCGCACCATCGGCGCCAGGGTCGTGCGGGCCCACCTGACTGGGCATACCAGGAGCCTCCTCGGGCACCATGCATCACCGCTTTCGATCCGGGGTCGCAGCGGCGCCGTGAGGCAGCATTCTTGGCCGGGGGCAGCGCTCCGCCAGGCACCTCGACCGGTCTGCGGCGGCCCTTGACCAGCACTCACCCGAATGGCCGGGCGGTGGTTATCGGGTCGGCCAGGCAGGATGGGCACCTGTCCAAGCGAAAGAAGTCGCAATCCCGGCGTCCCGGAGGTACCCAGTCGTCGACGGCGGAGGGCACTGAGCCGGACAACCTGGGCGCGGAACTGGCCCGGCAACTGCTGGCATCCGGCCTGACCCCCCAGGAGATCCTGGCCGCGGTCTTCTCCTCGCATGAGGGACTGGGCTCGGCTCTGGACGGCCTGGGCCCGACCGCCCCGACCTTGCTGCCGGTGCCCGATCAGCCTGTCGTCTTTCGCCTCCGGCTGGACCTGGACGACGTCCGTCCGCCGATCTGGCGCCGACTCGACCTCGCCGGGGACTTGTCCCTACCCGAGGTGCACCAGGCGATCGTCGAGTCCATGGGGTGGTCTGACACCCATCTGCATCAGTTCACGATGGGCCCGGGCGCACGGGACCGCCAGGTGCAGGCGTTCGTCAACGACTGGGACGCCAGCCAGGGCGAGATCCCCCCGGGCGGGATCTTGGAGCAGGACGTGCGCCTGGACCAAGTCGTCGCCGGCGTGGGTGACAGGCTCTTCCACGACTACGACTTCGGGGACGGCTGGCAGCACACGCTCAAGGTCGAGAAGGTGTTGGCCGCCCAGTCGGGGGCGCCCCGCGCCGTGTGCCTGACCGGACGCCGGGCCGCACCACCGGAGGACTGCGGTGGAGTCGGCGGCTACGAGGACATCCTCGCGATGCTCTCGGGGGAGCCGCTGGACTACCGCGATCCCGAGGAACTCAGGGACTGGCTACCGGCCGGCTACGACCCCGCGCACTTCGATCTCGCGGAGGTGAATTCGCTTCTCGCCGGACTTGGCAACACCTCATCCGTTGCAGGCTCGCGCGGGAGAGCCCGGGCGGGGGCCGGGCCGGGCAGCGGCCGGCACCCGGCGGTGACCGCGCTGGCGTCGAAGTTGCCGCCACGAGTGCGCGCACGGCTCAACGGGCTGATGAGCGAACTGGTCGCCGAGGATCTCACCGACGACGAGGTCGCCTATCTGTGTCGAGGACTGCAAGCCTTGCTCGCCCTGGTAGGTGAGGAGGGGGTGAACCTGACCGGTGCCGGTTATCTGAAACCGGCGCACGTGGAAGGACTCGTGCAGGCCCTCGGGCTGACCGGCCGGCTGTATGGCAAAGCCAACCGTGAGGAGAACGTCCTGCTCGTGACGTCACTGCGAAAAGTCGCTACGTCGGCGAAACTCATCCGCAAGTCGAAGGGCCGCCTGGTGCTCTCGCCGGCAGGGCGCAAGCTCCTGCCGGACAGCCATCTATGGGCAGACGCCCGGCCACTGCTGGCACAGGTGCTGGGTGCCCTCCCGACCGCGAAGGACGAGGCGGGCAGCGACGCCAGTGTCGTCTGGATGCTGGCCACTGCGCTCGAGATGCCCTTGGAGGAACGCGCGGAACTCGGGGTGCACTTGCTGTCCGAGGCCGGCTGGCAACTGGACGGTGGCCAGCCGCTCGACCGGCGCGCCGTGGCCTGGCAATTCCAGACGGCGCGCAACGACGCCGATGCTCTGGACGTGGACCAAGCCGTTCGAGCCTACTCGCAGGGTCGACCAGTGGCGCTGCGCAAGGCGCTCACGCTGGTCCTCCTCGGTGACGTGGACCGGGTCGCGGAGGCTGTTACGGGCTGATTGCTGCCTGCGGGGGCCTGATTGACGCCGCCACACGGGCCACGGCACTACCCCACTGAGTCAGCTCGTGTGAGACTCTCGTCGTTTCCAGCTTCTGATCAGGTTCGCGAGGGCCAGGTCGGCGACCGGCCCGGTTCGCCGACATTTCGGTTCGCGGACGTCCGGGTGGGAAGGGACGACCGACATGAACGCCCCGCAGGCTCCCGGAGTCGCGCCCGGCCCAGGGATGAGGTCGAGCCCGGCCTTGCAGGCCAGAGTCCATTTCCACGGCACCGTGTATCGGTTCGCCCACTCCGAGGAGTTGCTGCACGACCTGTGTACTCGGGTGCCTCGCGAGTTCGCCGCACTGTTCGGCGATGACCCCGAGTCTGCGGCCGAATCCGCGCTTGCCGCCGGTCAGTGGCGCGAAGAACTGCATCGCTCCTGGCAACGGCGGTTGGGCGCCCTGGCCTGTGCCCGCTTCCAGGGCCCGCACATCACGACGACCCTCAACCAGCCAGATCTGGACGACCCCCGCCCGACGCGTCTTGACCTGCGGCTGCCCGGCTGCCGCGCCGTCTCCCAGCACCCGGTGGCCGAACAAGACCTGCACGAGGTGCTCGCGCCCCCGAACCGGCCGCCCGAACCGTGCGCCCGGTCGGCCGACTACCCCGATGACGAGGATTGGCACGGACCCTTCAACAACCTGCACATCGTCCCCGACCCGGACGGCGTCAGCATCGGGTCGTGGGTCCCGTCCGGAACCTCACAGGGGCAGCTGGCCGCCGTCGTCACCACCGAAACCACCGAGCCGACAGTGACTCTCGAGTGGCGGGTCAGCGGCCGGGACGCAGCCGCCGTCGAGGGCACCCTCGAACTGCCGGTCACCGTCGTCGATGCCCGGCTGGCCTTCCTGCAGGCCTGCACAGGCCAGCCGGGCCGAGCCCCGGAACGGGCCCGGCTCTGGCTCTGAACGCCGGGCCCGAGGGTTCACCTCACCGGATGCGGATGAGCTTCTTGT
Organism: Actinomycetales bacterium; assembly: GCA_047974565.1. GTDB lineage: Bacteria > Actinomycetota > Actinomycetes > Actinomycetales > CAWJMD01 > JBDIAG01. The sequence goes on along the minus strand of JBKECN010000002.1, from coordinate 23,058 downwards.
TGACGAACTCCTCGATCCCGTACTTGCCGAGTTCGCGTCCCATCCCCGATCGCTTCACCCCGCCGAAGGGGAGTTCGGCAGCGGTGCCGGAGTTCTCGTTGATGTAGACCATGCCGGAGTCGATCTGGTCGGCGACCCGCAGAGCCCGTTCCGGGTCCTCGGTGTTGATACTGGCTCCGAGGCCGAACGGTGTGGCATTGGCGAGTTCGATCGCCTCCTCCTCGCTGGTCACCCGATAGACCATGGCGACCGGCCCGAAGAGTTCCTCGGTGTACGCGTCCATCTCCGGGGTGATGTCGGTGAGCAGGGTCGGCGGGTACCACGCGCCGCGGCCCTCCTCACGCGCCCCACCGACCCGCAGGGTCGCACCCTGCTCCACAGCCCGATCCACCTGACGAGCGAGGTTGTCCGCGGCGGTCACCGAGGACATCGGGCCCATCTGCGTCGATGGCTGACGCGGGTCGCTCATCGTCATCGCCGACAGCGACTCCTGCATCCCGGCGACGAAGTCGTCATAGAGGTCGTCCATCACGATGAACCGCTTGGGGGAGTTACAGGCCTGTCCCGAGTTGCGCATCCGGCCCACCGAGGCCCGCTTGATCACCGCCGGCAGGTCAGCGGTGTCCAGCACGATGAAGGGATCCGAACCTCCGAGCTCGAGCACGACCTTCTTGAGGTTGCGCCCGGCCGCCTCCGCCACCGCGGCACCCGCCCGCTCCGAGCCGGTGAGGGTGACACCCTGCACCCGAGGGTCAGGAATGATCTGGTTGCTCACCTGGTCGTTGGAGGCAAAGACGTTGACGTACTCACCGGCGTCGAAGCCGGCGTCCACCATGATCTGCTCCATCTCCAGGGCCGAGGCCGGGTTCTGCGGAGAGTGCTTGAGCAGCACGGAGTTTCCCACCACCATGGCCGGCCCGACGACCCGGGCAACCTGGTAGTACGGGAAGTTCCACGGCATGATCGCCAGCAACACACCCACCGGCTCCTTGCGCACCAGGGCCCGTCCACCGGCCGCCACGTCGAGCTCCTCGTCGGCAAGCAGGGTGGCCGCGTTGTCGGCGTAGTACCGGTAGATGCTCGCAACCAGCTGCACCTCCCCCTTGGCCTGGGCGATCGGCTTGCCCATCTCCTCGGTGATCCTCGCGGCCAGGGCGTCGGCACGTTCGTCATACAGATCGGCCACCAGCCGCAGCTTGGCCGCTCGTTCGGCCAATGGCGTGGCGCGCAGCCTCTCGTGGCCCTGCTGGGCCCGTTCGAGCGCCTCTGCGATCTCGCCGTCGGTGGCGACCCCGTAGTCCTTGACCACCTCACCGGTGGCTGGATTCGTCACGGCATACATCGACGGACCTCCTCGTCTGGTAGATAGTTCGCATCCGAACGTCTTACTGTGGCCATCCTTGCGGACCGAGCGCCGTCCCGCCAGGGCTGGTCGGCCACTTTCGGCCCGAAACCGGCCCAAGCGGCCGGCCGGTGCCGTGGGCTCAGGCCGAGCCGCCCATGCCGCGCAGGAAGTCCTCCACCTCGGCGGCGAGATCGTCCCCGTGCGGCAACTCGGATTCGGGCACCGAACTCTGCCCGGGGCTCCCCAGACCCGAGCCGTCCGCGTCGAAGGCCTTCTCCATGCCCTCGATCGCCTCCTGGAGCTGGGGCGCCTGGGCCACCTGCTCGTCCACCTTCTCCAGCACATCCGAACCGGCCGCTCGCAGGGCCTCGTCCGGCACCTGCACCCCGGCCGCCTCGGACATCGCCTCGAGAAGCCGCACCGCGGCCGTGGGGTACTCGATCTCAGCCAGATAGTGCGGCACGTGAACGGCGAACCCGATCGCGTCGACACCCGCCTCACCGAGTCGCAACTCCAACAATCCCAGTACGTTTCCCGGGACCCGGACGTCGTCCACCCAGCGCGGGCTACCCGAGATGAGCTCTCGCCGAGAGGCGTGGGCAGTCATGCGCAGCGGGCGGGTGTGCGGGGAAGCCCACGGAATGCCGTGCCCGGTCACCGCCCGGGTGATGCCCAGCCGATCGACCAGCCGGAGCACGGCCGCAGCGAAGCGCTCCCATTGGAAGTCCGGCTCCGGACCCCGCAGCAGATAGAACTCGGTGCCGGCCGCGTCGGTGAGCACGTCCAGGGTCAACTGGAAGCGCTCCACGTGAGCGTAGTGATCGGCGGTGAAGGTCATCACCGGTCGCCGGGACCGGTAGTCGATGAGTTGGTCGCAGTCGAAGGCGGCATAGGGCCGCGAACTCAGCGTGGTGGCCAGGTGCTCACCGGCCAGGGCACCGGTCTGTCCGGCGTCGACGAATCCGCTGAGCGAGTAGATCAGGACGGGAGAGGCGGTATCCGCCGGCCGGTCGTCGAGGATCTCGAACAGTTCCTCGGGGTTGCGCATCATTCCTCCTCGCGTGCCGCCGAACCGTCTCGAGCAGCGTACGGACCCGACCGTGCGACAGGTCACGCGTCTGAATCAGCCATATCCGGGACAGAACCCAACCGGCATCGGCCATCGACCCGTGCAAATCTTCCAGTCCGCCGAGTCTTTCATGGCTGCGCGCCCAGGCACGAAGCAGGTGCTTTCCCTCTTCCGTCCCACGAGGCATCGAAGGCGATCATCGCGCCCACCGTCCAGGCCTGCACCCGATTGGCGAGTGAAATCCGGGCAGGACGGCCGAGTGCATCTACTTCGTATAACTCGGGATACCCACCAAGCAGGTCGACTGCGGCCCTGACTCCCGAGCGCAACTGCTCGGCCGCAGGATGCCCGATCCCGCGCAGTCCGCCCCAGGCGAACCAGGAGTCGAACGGCCACACTCCGCCACGGTGATACCCGGCCGACAGGAAGCCGGGGTGGGAGTCGGCCAGGGTGCGCACCCCGTGGCCGGTGAGCACGTCGGGTCGGGTCAGCCGGTCGGCTGCGGCGGTGGCGGCGGCCTCGTCCAAGGCGTCGGCCCATAGCAGCCAGCCGAGTTGTGAGCCGGCTCCGAGCACGGGCCGGTCGTGACCGTCGATCGCCATCACCTCCGGGCCGACGACACGGGCGAGCCGGGCCCGCAGTTCCTCGGCACGACGACCCCACCGGGCGCTGTCCTGGGGGTCCAGGCGGGCGAGCGCGTCGAGGGCGGCGACGGCGGCGGCCTGGGAGTCCACGTCGGCGAGCGGACTTGCCGGCATCCGGGCCTGCTCGGTGACGATCCCGCCGCCATGGTCGTTCGTCTCGGGGTTGTCACAGTCCCGCCAGCCCTGCTGGGACAGGCCCCCGGGGTACCGGCGGGGACCACACCGCACCAATCCGCCTCCGGCGTCCAGCGCGCCGTCCAGCCACTGCCCGGCCCGGCGCCTGGCGTCCGCGAGCTCTGCTTGGAGCGTCGCGTCACCGGTCGCATCGAGCAGGACGAGGAACCAACTGGTGGCGTCCGAGGTGCCGTAATAGCGCATCGCCCCCTCCCGCACCGGCCAGCCGGCGTCCACCAGCCAGGCCGGTGCCACTGGACGGTATTCGTGCAGGATCCGGCCCGGCTGCTCCTCTGTCTCGGGGTCGTCCCGGATGCCCTGCTGCTCGGCCAGGGCACGCAAGGTCGCCGAGGCCACCTCAGGCAGCACCGGCAGCACCTGCAGAGCGAAGATCAGCGAATCTCGCCCGAAAAGGCAGTGAAAGCGGCCCGGGTCGTCGGCATCAACGGGCGCGGACGAGGCATACACCCAGCCCGCCGGGGCGAGCAGGCTGGTGGCGGCGGCGAGGTGCTGGTCGGCGTTCACGGGGCCCGACCGTACCGGGGTGGGCGTGGGGCGAGAGCTCAAGACCGGGCCGCTGGTGCATCCCCGCGGGCACATGCGATACATCTGTGGGCATGGACGCTATTCCGTTGGGACCCTTCTCCGACTTGCTCGGACTGGAGTTGTTGGAGGTGTCGGGCAGTCGGGTCCGTGCTCGGTGGCAGGTGAGCGAGGCGGTCCATCAGCCCTTCGGGCTGGTGCACGGCGGAGCGCACGCGGCAGTCGTGGAGACCGTCGGCAGCGTGGCCGGCAATGTGTGGCTGGATGGCAAGGGCAGGGCGGTTGGAGTCTCCAACCACACGGACTTCTTCCGCGGGGTCAGTGCCGGCACGCTGGACGTCACTGCCGTTGCCGTGCATCAGGGCCGCTCGGGGCAGGTGTGGCAGATCGACATCACCGACGAGCGAGAACGGCTGATAGCCCGCGGCACCTTGCGGCTGCAGAACCTGTACGACTCCGGGGCGGCAGCGGATTGAGCCCGCCCCCCACCGACACGCGCCGTAGACGCCCCACCGGGCTCGTCGTCGCCGTGCTGTGCCTGTGCGGGACGATCGTGTCCCTGCAGCAGACCCTCGTGGTGCCGCTGCTGCCGGATTACCCGCGGATCCTGGGCACCAGCGCCGAGAACGCCTCGTGGCTGGTCACCGCCACGCTGCTCACCTCGGCGGTGGCCACTCCGATCATCGCCAAGGCCGCCGACATGTACGGCAAACGACGGATGCTCCTGCTGTGCCTGGTGGTGATGCTCGCCGGCTCGGTACTGGCCGCGATGAGCAACACCCTGCCGCCGGTGATCGCCGGCCGCTGCCTGCAGGGCTTCGCCGCAGCACTGATTCCCGTGGGCATCTCGATCATGCGCGACGAACTGCCCAGCGAGCGAGTGGGTGGCGCGGTGGCCCTGATGAGCGCCACCCTCGGCATCGGTGCGGCGATCGGGACGCCGCTGGCCGGGGTGCTGTACGAGCACTACTCGTGGCACATGCTGTTCTGGGTTTCCGCCGCCTCGGCGGCGGTGTTCGTGGTGCTGGTGCCGCTGGTGGTGCCGGAGTCGTCGGTGCGTTCGCCGGGCACCTTCGATGTACTCGGTGCGATTCTGCTCTCAGGCGCACTGGTCAGCCTGCTCCTGGCGATCTCCAAGGGCGGGCACTGGGGGTGGACGAGCCCCACCGTCGTCGGGCTGGTGGTGGTCGGGGTGGGCCTGCTCGCGGCCTGGGCGCCCCTGGAACTGCGCGTCTCCTCCCCGATGGTCGACCTGCGCACCTCCGCGCGCCGGCCGGTGCTGCTCACCAATATCGCTTCTCTGCTGGTGGGTTTCGCCATGTTCGCGAACATGCTCTCCACCACCCAGCAACTCCAGATGCCCACTGCCACCGGCTACGGCCTCGGCCTGGGCGTCCTGGAGGCGGGTCTGTGCATGCTGCCGGCCGGCCTGCTCATGGTGGTGCTCGCGCCGGTCTCGGCGCGTCTGAGCCGGGCGTTCGGCGCCCGGGTGACCCTGCTCAGCGGCGCCCTGGTGATGGCCTTCGGCTACCTGGTTCGGGTCTTCCTCACCGATTCGCTCTGGCATATCGTCCTGGGTTCGGCCGTCGTCTCGGCCGGCACCGCGCTGGCCTATGCGGTGATGCCCACCCTGATCATGCGGTCGGTGCCCATCACCGAGACCGCCTCGGCCAACGGGCTGAACTCCCTGCTGCGGGCGGTGGGCACGTCCACCTCCAGCGCCACCCTCACCGCGGTGCTGGCTGCGTCCACCATGCAGGTCGGCGCTCTCACCTTCCCGACGCTGGCCGCCTTCCAGCACGCCTTCGTCATCGCCGGGGCGATGGCCCTGGGTGCCGCCGGCGTGGCCGCGATGCTGCCCTCGCGCCGGTTGGGTGCCCCGGTCAGCGACGCGGCCGCAGCCTCGAGCACCCGCAACGAACTCCTCATCGGCGGACGGGTCTGCACCCTCGACGGCCTGCCGCAGCGTCAGGCCGTGGTGAGCGTGCTCACCAGCGAAGGGGGCGCAGTGGACTGGGCGCGCACCGACAACGACGGCCGGTTCTCGGTGGCGGTGCCCAGTCCCGGTGACTACCTCGTGGTGGGCGTCAACGACGGCTGGGCGCCGCAGTCCTGCCTGCGGCACCTGGACCGGGACTCCCGGCTCGACCTCACCCTGACCCAGCCGCTGGCGATCCTCGGCCAGATCCTGGCCGGTCCCGACCCCCAGGTGGGTGCCCTCGTGGCGCTCACCTCCCGCGCCGGGGAGGTGGCCGGCACCGCGATCTCCGGCCTCGATGGCAGCTTCGCGATGCCGCTGCCCCCGGCCGGCCGGTACGTCATCACCGCCGTCTCGGGCGATCGGCGGCTGGTGGCCAGCCGGCATCTGACCATCATCGGCCAGGCCCGGGTCTTCAACATCGACCTGCTCGCCAGCGGTGACGCGGCCCTGGTCGACTCCATCACCGGCGCCCAGGTGCTGCACCGGGAGTTCCCCACCGCCGTACCGGGTCCCGTGCCTGCCGCGCTGCCGCCGGTGGGCCTGGCCCTGGAGTTGGGCGAGGACGATCCACTGCGGCCGGCGCAGGCCCGCCCCGACCCGGAAGACTCCTGACCCGGCCGGTCCAGGAGGTCACCTACTGTGCGTCCATGACCCCCGAAGAGTTTCGAATCGCCGGTCACGCGTTGGTGGACTGGATCGCGGACTACCGCGCCGAGGTGCGCACCCGGCCGGTGCAGGCCCAGGTCCGGCCGGGTGAGATCCGGCAGGCACTGCCGGCGCGGGCCCCCGAGCACCCCGAGACGCTCGAGGCGGTGCTCGCGGACCTCACCTCGATCGTGGTTCCCGGCCTCACCCAGACCCAGCATCCCGGTTTCTTCGGCTGGTTCCCGTCCAATGCCTCGCTGTCCTCGGTGCTCGGGGATCTGGCCTCCAGCGGCCTGGGTGCCCTGGGGATCACCTGGCAGTCCGCCCCGGCGCTGACCGAGGTGGAGGAGGTGGTCACCAGCTGGCTCGGCGAGTTGACCGGCCTGCCGCCTCGCTTTCGCGGCGCGATCCACGACACCGCCTCCACCGCCTGCCTGGTGGCGATGCTCGCCGCCCGCGAGCGGGCCACCGACTACAGCGAACGCCGGGGCGGGTTGCAGGGCGAGCCGCGTCCGCTCGTGGTGTACACCACCGAGCAGGCCCACTCCAGCGTCGCCAAGGCGGTGCTGCTGGCCGGGTACGGCGAGGCGAACCTGCGCCTGGTCGCCACCGACGAGCACACCTACGCGATGGTGCCGGACGCTCTCTCGGCGGCGATCGAGGCGGACCTGGCGGCCGGTCGGCTCCCGGCCGCTGTGGTCGCCTGCGTGGGCACCACCGGCACCACCGCCATCGACCCGGTCGCCGACGTGGTGAGGATCGCGCAGCGGCACCGAATCTGGGTGCACGTCGACGCGGCGATGGCCGGCTCGGCGCTGCTGCTGCCGGAGTTCCGAGATCGGGTCCCGGGGCTGGAGGGTGCGGACTCGATCGCCTGGAACCCGCACAAGTGGTTTGGCACCATCCTGGACTGCGCACTCCTGTATGTCAGCGACCCCGAACACCTCGTCCGGGTGATGGCCACGAACCCGAGTTACCTGCGCAACGCCAGCGACGACGTGCGCACCCAGTACAAGGACTGGGGGATCCCGCTCGGCCGGCGGTTCCGCGCCCTCAAGCTCTGGTTCCACCTGCGCCTGGACGGGGTGGAGCCGATCCGCACTCGGCTGCGCCGGGACCTGGCCAATGCCGCGTGGCTGGCCGACCAGGTGGCCGCCGAACCCGGGTGGCGGGTACTGGCCCCGGTCACCCTGCAGACCGTCTGCGTCCGGCACGAGCCCGAGACGCTGATCGGGCCGGACGGAGCCCGGGACGGGCAAGCCCTCGACGCGCACACCCTGGCCTGGGTGGATGCCCTGAACGCCTCGGGGCAGGCCTTTCTCACCCCATCGGTGCTGGACGGACGATGGATGGTGCGGGTATCGATCGGGGCCGAGGCCACCGAGCGTGCAGATGTCGAGCAACTATGGCGCCTGATGCGCGACTATGCGGGCGCGGCAGCCTGAACCGGCCATCGTCTCGAGTCCTGGGGCTCCTCCGGGTCGCGACGCTCGATCCTCGAGATTCCCCCACGACGGGTGTCGTGACCTCTTGCCGGACGGCCCCCGGCGCGGCAGGCTTCCGGAATGGACGAGTCCACCTTCACCTTCACCACCGCCGACGGGATCGCCTTGCACTGCTACCTGTGGGCGCCGGACGGTCCCCCGCGCGCCGCCGTCCAGATTCAGCACGGCCTTGCCGAGCACGCCGGACGGTACCGACGCTTCGCCCGGGCACTCACCGACGCCGGATACCTCGTCTACGCCCCCGACGCGCGTGGTTCGGGAGTGAGTGCTGCTGGGAAGTACGGAGCGTGGGGTGAACTCGGCTGGGCGGGATGGGTGGACGACATCGCCCGGCTCAACGCCCGGATCCACACCGACAACCCCGGTCTGGCAATCGGTTTGATCGGGCACAGCATGGGCTCCTTCGCCACCCAGCAGTACCTGCTGAAGCACTCCGCGGACGTGACAGCGGTAGTGCTGAGTGGCACCAGCGACCCGGCCGGGATCGCCGCGCTCCTGGACGTGGACGAGGCGGCCGACCTGAGCACCTTCAACGAACCCTTCGAGCACCGGACCGGTTTCGAGTGGCTGAGTCGCGACCAGGCCGAGGTGGACGCCTACGTGGCAGACGAGGCATGCGGCTGGTCGGCTCCACCACCGCGAGGCATCGGGGCGCTCGCCGCTGCGGCAGACCCCACCCTGCTCAGCCGTATCCGGTCGAACCTACCGATACTTCTGGTTTCTGGTGATGCTGACCCGATCGCCAACAGCGGGCTTGCGGTCGAGGTGGTGGCCGGCCGGTACAGCGACGCCGGACTTGCCGACATCGAGGTGCACCTGTACCCCCAGGCTCGGCACGAACTGCTCAACGAGACCAACCGCGACGAGGTCACCGGCGACATCCTCGCCTTCCTCGGCTCCAGACTGCCCAGCCTGCCCTGACGCCCAGCCTGCCCTAACGCCTGGCCCACACCGGGTTATGCCGTGCATCGTCGAGACAGGTCACTCGGCGTCGGTCTCGATTCGGTTCCGGCGGGCGAGGAAACCTGCCGCACCTACTGCGAAGGCGACAGCCGGCAGGGTCAGCAAGACCGTGTTCACCGGCCCGCTTAGCCCGGATACCAGCTCCAGGTTGGAGCCGATCAGATAGACCCCGGTGACCAGGCCGACTGCGGCCAGCGCGGGAGCCACGAGGACCCGCGCGACCGGGTAGCCGTGCCGGTCCCGGCTGAAGAATGCCACCACGGCGATCGCGCACAATGCCTGTGCCGCGACGATCGCCAGCACACCACTGGCGTAGGGCTTCAGGCCCAAGTCGAGGTACGGGTCCCAGCTCAGGGTCAGGGCGACCAGGATTGCGGCCAGGCATAGGCCGGTGAGGGTGAAACTGGCCGCCATCGGGGAACGGTGACGCGGATGCACCCGGTCCAGATACCTGGGCAGCAGGCCAGAACGTCCCAGTGAGAACAGGTATCGCGCGCAGGCGTTGTGGAAGGAGATGAGGCACGCGATGAAACTGGTGACGATCAGTACCTGCATCAGCGACACCGCCCAGGCACCCAGATAGGTCTGCGCCTCGGCAAAGGGCAGGAGAGTGAAGTCGCCCTCCCGCACAGCACTGAGCACGCCGTTCATGCCGAACGCCGCGATGAAGCAGTAGAACGCGAAGGCGTAGAAGACCGCCAGAAAGCCGATGGCGATATAGGTGGCCCGCGGCACGGTCCGTTCGGGGTCCTTGGCCTCCTCGGCGTAGATTGCCGTCCCTTCGAACCCGATGTAGGCGCCGAAGCCGAGCACGAACAATCCACCGGCACTGGGTGCCAGCAGCCAGTTGGCGGGGCTGAACGGGGCCAGGCTCAAGGGCTCCGGGCTGCCCTTGATGAGCACCGCCAACGAGAGCACGGTGAGCAGGGCCACCTCGGCGGTGAGCAGTACCGCCAGCACCTTCGCCCCGACCTCGATCTGCCGGTATCCCAGGAAGCCGATGAGCAGCGCCGCCAGCAGCGACCAGCCCCACCAGGGCACGTCGACGCCGGCCAGTTCGCGGGCGGTCAGCGCAGCGAAAAAGCCAACGAAGCCGTAGAAGCCGAGCAGCAGTGCGCCATACCCGAAGGTGGTCAGGGCGGCCACGCCGGCACCGACACCGCGACCCAGACCTCGTGTGGTGTAGGCGTAGAAGGCTCCGGCGTCGCGCACGAACCGGCTCATCGCGGTGAAGCCCGCCGCGAACAGCAGCAGCACCACGCCGGCGGCGAGCATCGCACCGGGTCCGCCGATCCCGCCCAGATACACGGTCAGCGGCGCGCCGCTGACGACGACCGTCAACGGTGCCGCCGCCGACATGACGAAGAAGACGATGGCCCACACGCCAAGGCTTCCCGAGGCCAGTGCAGGTGTCTGGGGGGCCTGGGTTCTGGTGTCCTCTGCCATCACCGGTTCCTCACTTCCGGCCGGCCGGACGCGCAGTCGCGTTCGGGCGGGTGTCGGTGTGTGCCAAGCCCATCGCGGCTGTGAGCAGGCCGTGGTCGATGGCGTGAGCGGTCAGGCCATCCCGGCCGGTCATCGTGGATGCCGCGACCAGGGCATTGACGACGGCCTCTTCGGTTGCCTCGACGGTGGCGTCGAAGAGCCGGTCCATCACAGCGTTGCTCACCATCCGGATCGTGGTCTCCTCCGGCTGATCGCCTAGAAGGCCGACAGGTGGCAGGCCGTAGTTGCCGGTGGCGAAACTGAGAATGAGGTCGCCGCTGGAGTTCTCCCCGGTGCCGCCACCGCGGCCGATGCCCAGGGCCGCCCGCTGGGCGAGACGGTCGCACTGCACGGGAATGAGCGGGGCGTCGGTGGCCACGACGACGATGATCGACCCGGCACCGGCCACTGCGGCCGCCTCTGGATAGGGGCCGGCCTGGGCATCGTGGCCGATGAGTTCGCCCACCGGCTGGCCGTCGATCCGCAGCCGGGCTCGCCGGCCGTGATTGGCCTGGACGAGTACCCCGACGGTGTAGTGGCGTTCGGTCTGCTCGGGACCGGAGAGGGTCACCATCCGCGACGAGGTACCGATACCTCCCTTGAACTCGTAGCAGATCATCCCGGTGCCGCCGCCGACGCATCCCTCGCCGACGGGTCCGTCGCTGGCTGCGGCGAAGGCCGCCGCGACGTGCTCGGGCCGCACATGCTGGCCGTTGATGTCGTTGAGGATGCCGTCCCACGTCTCCCCGACCACCGGCAGCAGCCAGAACAGGTCCTGCGATGGCCGTCCCTGTGCCAGGTGGGCCGCGATGGCGTCGCGGACCACGCCGACGCTGTGGGAGTTGGTCAGGCCGATCGGGGTGGTGAGAGCACCGGTCTCGCGAATCCAGTGCGTGCCGGTGAGTTCACCATTGCCGTTCAGCCGGTGGAAGCCGGCGAAGATCGGATCCCGGGGGAGGTCACGACGAGGCTCGACGATCGTCACCCCGGTTCGCACCGGCCCCTGACCACGCACCAGGGGACCCTCGCCGGTGATCAGGGTGCTGTGCCCCACCCTGACCCCGGCCACGTCGGTGATCGCATTGTGCCGGCCGGTGGGCAGAGTGCCGATGGTGATACCCAGATCGCGGGCTCGGATGGGTGGCGTCTCGTCCATGAGCGATCACCGTTCTTTTGAGTGAACGAAAATAATGATGAACGATGACACATCTCGGCCTCCGAGACAATGGCTGTGGGTGAACCGACCTGCCTTTCGCAGCGATCGGTCGCCGCGAGGGGGTCGCAAAGTGGTTGTGCTGGGATCGGCAGTGGCCGGATCGAGGCGCGCTGATCTGGTATGAACGGCGCAGGGTCCGACGAGGGAGGCAGCGCCGTGGCACGTCCGGTGACGCAGCAGGAGCGGCGTCGCGACATCGTCGAGGCCGCGCTGGCCCTGCTCGCCGAGGACGAGGCGACGGTCGGCATCCGGGAGGTCGCCCACCGCTTGAATCTGACCCCCAACGCGGTGCGCTACTACTACCGCGATGCGGGTGAGTTGCTGTGGGCGGTGCGCGAGCGGGTCGAGGAGCGCTTCCTGACGGCGCGGATCGAGGCGCTCGCCGAGACCGACGACCCGGCCGAGCAATTGGCCCGCACGATGGGTGCGGGCCTGCCGTCCGGTCCGCACGATGTTGAGTGGCGGGTGACCTTTCGTCCGGTCCTGTCCGGCCGGGTGACCCCGGATCTGGGCCACACGATCAACGAGGTCTTTTTCCGCCAAGTAGCCATCTACCAGCGGATCCTCGAGCATGGAACGGCGTCAGGGGTCTTCGTACCGAGCCTGCCGATCGAGGACATCGCTCGCACGTTGATGATCATGGAGGACTACCAGGGCCTGCGAATCGTCACCTTCGACCCTGCCTTCGATCGTTCCGGTGCACTGCGGTTGATGCGGGAGTACGTCCGGCAGGTCACGGGGGCACAGGTGCCCGAGATCGAGTAGATCGAGCGGGACTGACGGGTTGGCCGAGGCGGCAGGCCTGCTGCGCTGAGTCACCGCCTATCTGTTGGCCTTCACAACCATGCGGGCAACGAAGCAGTGATGGCTTGATCCGCGTGCAGGCCTGCGCCGTCGTCGCGGCCGGCCAGGTAGGCCGCCAGGTCCGGTAGTGGGCCGCTCAGGACTGGATCCTGCGGCTGGGGTGAGGCCACCAACCAGCGGCGCCCGGTCGCAGCATCCTGCAGCGTGACCCCCGGGTGCCCCGCGGTTGCCGATCGTTTGACGGTGATGTCATCGAGCAGATCCTCCAGGAACCCGGACGGCAGATCGCCGAAGGTGGTGCCCGATCCGAGGTCGACCGCGTGCACCATCACCTCGCGGGCCCGCAGCCACCTGATCTCGGTGGCCGGGACGCTGCGTCCCTGAGCGGTGCGGACCTCACGCTGCCACTGCTGGGTGGTGAGTGCGTCGAGGTCTGCGGCCAAGGCGTCCGCGCTGCCGGTGCACCAGCGTCGCAAATGCTCGACCGGACGTTGGGCTCCCACCTCAATGTCATCGTTGCGCTGACGCGTGGAGGCGTACATCGGGGTCTGCACGCCAGTAGCCGCCCACCAGGCCAGATTCCGCAGCGCGTCGGCGTTGGCGGCGACGTGTGCAACGACATGGCGCCCGGTCCAGCCGGGTAGCCGGCTGGGCCCCAGTAGGAGCGGGTCGGTGGCGGCGTCCATGGCGCTCTCGAAGATCTTTGTCCCGGTGAGCATCCACTCCTGGGATCGCTCCGGTTCGGGTGCCATCTACCGCACCTGCTCGTCCGCCACGACGAGGTTGTCACACTGACCAAGACCCTCGACCTCGGTGACCACGCGTTGCCCGGGCTGCAGATAGACCGGGGGCTTGCGGGCGTGACCCACCCCACCTGGGGTACCGGTCGCGATGACGTCACCGGGGCGCAGGGTGATCATCGTGGAGATGTAGGAGACAAGCATCGGCGGGTCGAAGAGAAGATCGCCGGTGCGATCCTGCTGGCGCACTTCACCGTCCACCGTGGTGGCGATGGCCAGGTCCGGGCGCGGCCCGCCGACCTCGTCCTGGGTGACCAGCCACGGCCCCAGCGGCGTCGTCGCATCCCAGTTCTTGCCCTGCAGCCACTCCCGGGTGCGGAACTGCCAGTCCCGGCAGGTGATGTCGTTGAGGACGGCGAAGCCGGCGATGGCCTGCTCGGCGGCGGCGGTGTCGGCCCGGCGCACGGTTCGCCCGACGATCACCGCGAGCTCGCACTCCCAGTCGAACTCCTCGGTCTCCACCGGCCGGGCGATGTCGTCGTAGGCGCCGATGAGGGTGTCGGAGACCTTGGCGAAAAGCGTCGGATACTGCGGCAGGTCCCGCCCCATCTCCAGGATGTGGTTGCGGTAGTTGAGGCCGACGCAGATCACCTTGCTGGGGTTCGGCACCACCGGGGCGTACTCGACGTCGTCCAGCCGAACGCGTTCGCCGTCCTCGGCGGCTGTGGCCTGCCAGTCGGGGGTGGACGACAGCAGGGCCCCCACGTCGTCAGCCGGCAGCAGCACGGCCTCGTCTGCCGCGGTGTCGATCCGGGCTGCGCGGGTGCCGCCGTCACGGCGAAGGGTGGCCAGTTTCATTGGGTGATCTCCATGCGGTACAGGTTGAGTTTGTCGAATACCGGTGTGTCGCTGAACCGGAAGAGGTCCAGGCACCCCGAATCGGAGTCGTCCGGTCCCGCTTCGCTGGTGATGGACAAGAAGGCCCAGGAGGGCACCACGAACAGATCTCCGCGCCCGACCCGCCAGGACTCCCCGTCGATCGTCACCCGGCCCGTGCCGTCGAAAACCTGGTAGACGGACGAGCCCACCTCGCGCACCGGCCTGGTCTGGCTGCCGCGCTCGACCCGGTGCACCTCGGCCCGGATGGTGGGTAGCACGTCCTGGCCATTGGTCGGATTGGTGAAACGTACTGCGGCGTGGCCCGGTTCGATCACTCCGTCGGCGCCCTCGGCCGCCAGTTCGAGCTGGGCGGACAGGGCTTGGTCGGTGTCGGCCCAGCGGTACCGGAGCAACGGGCTGCCCACGGTCTCGGCCGGTACGGAGACCGGGCGCAGACCCGGATATCCCCAGAGTCGTTCGGATCGAGAGCGGCTCGGGGTGGTGCGTTCGCCGGGGGTGATCTCATCTCGGCCGAACTCGAAGAACTGGCTCTCGGCCGCGTACTGCAGGGGAATGTCCAGGCCGTCGATCCAGGCCATCGGGACGGTTGCGGCGTTGTGGTGGGCGTGCCAGTTCCATCCGGCCTGGGGGAGGAAGTCGCCCCGGCTCATCGGAACCGGATCGCGCCCGACCACCGTCCACACGCCTTCTCCTTCGACGACGAACCGGAAGGCGTGCTGGGTGTGCCGGTGCTCGGGTGCGTCCTCGCCCGGCATCAGGTACTGGATGGCCGCCCACAGGGTCGGGGTGGCGTACGGGCGGCCCTCCAGCGATGGGTTTGCCAGCGCTATCGCTCGGCGCTCTCCGCCGCGTCCCACCGGGACCAGTTCCCCGGCTTGCGCGGCCAAGTCGAGCAACTGCTCCCACCGCCACACGTGGGCGCTGGCCCGCGAGCGAGGGTGCAGCGGCATCAGGTCGCCGATCTCGGTCCACAGCGGGACGAGAAGTTCCTTCTCGAATCCCCGGTAGAGCAGATCCAGTTCCGGGGACGGCGGGGGCTGGGTGGGGGAGTCGGTGGCCGTCAGGTGCGCCGGCGACGGCGCAGCCTCGGCGGTGCCCTCGGGGCGGTCTGTCGTTGTCATCGTGCACCTCACCATCGCGGACCTGGGCCGGATCGACCGACGAGCCCATGCCATCGCCTGGGCCCGGCAGCCGCTGCCGTCATCCGGTGATGGTGCCCGACCAGGGGTGTGGGCTCAAGGTGGTCTGGACGGCGCACAGCGCCGGGCAGGGGAACTCCGTCGTGCCGAATAGGCCTCGGCAGCGCGGATTTCCGCAGGCCGGCGGCGGTACGCCGGGCGCCGGGTGGATGCTGATGGACGCCTTGACGATCACGCCAGGGCAGGCAAAGTCCCGACCAGCGGAAGTCTGCGGTGCTCGGCCCCGGGGCCACGCCGGGCAGGGCCGCAAGCACTTCTGGCAGGTTCGGGTGGAACCCTCGGTCGAGCCAGCACTCGGCAGGCATTCGAACCTGGTGTCGTGCCCCAGCCTGGCCCGGTGATGGTGCTGGGCGAGCAGACCGGCCTATCGCAGGTGCTGGATGAGCGGGTTCGGCTCGAGTCGGTGCGGGTGGCCGCGGCGGGAGTGAACCCGGCCGGAAAGATCACCACGATCATCGACCGGGTGTCTGCGCCTCTGCCAGTAACGGATTATTCGGCGTAATATGGACACTACGCGATTCGATCCGTCGGAAGGATTACTTCATGGACGTGCAAGAGATCGGAATGATCGCGGCTGGCATCGGAGTCATCAGTGCCGTCGTCTGGGTGGTCCTCGGGGTATTGGGCATCCGCTTACTCGGAAACATCAATCGATCACTCAAGCGCGATGGATAGGAACGTTCCAATCGCGCCTGCGACGTGACTCGGGTGCATCACCCCCACACCGGCCAGCGGAACTGGTTCGGGCGCGACTGGCCTACTTGGTGGGGGTGCTGGCCGATGGCGTGGGTGCCTGCACCTCGCGCAGTGGCACGCCTTCGTAGCGGTCCCGGATCGCGGTGATCAAGTGTTTGGCCCGGATCGTGAGGGCGTACTGTCCTCCGCCGGGGGCGTACTGGGCGCGGCCCTTCATCACCAGGACGCCCAGGTCCGCGCCCTTCCAGCGGTAGTCGCCTTCGCCGTAGATCCGTAGGAAGAACACCTCCTGCTCGTTCTCCAGTTGGTGCCAGTCGGGCATGCTGCGGCGGAAGACCAGCGAGCCCGCGGCATCGACGGTGTACTGACCGGTCGCAGCCGCGTGGGTGATCAGTTCGACCACCGGTGAGGTCTCCTTGATGATCAGATGGCTCCACAGATCGTCCGCGGCCAGTTCACGCCAGCGTTCGTTGATCTCCTCCACATCGAGATCGAACTCGACGCCGGCGTACTCGAGCAGGTGGAACGCGAACAGCGGAACATCGGCGTAGGCGCCCGCGGTGACATTGGTGATCGCCGATGCGCCGCTGATCCGGGGGTTGAGTTCGCCGAGGTAGACCTCGCCGGTGTCTACGTCGACGAGCACGTCGACCTCGAAGAAGCCGCGGTATCCCTCCAGGCCCAACCGGTCCCCGAGTCGGCGCACCAGGTCGGCGGCGCGCTGGCGGGTGTGGGGGTCGAGCACGTCGGGAAACATCTCGTTCCCGCACCAGCCACCCCGGTACGGGGTGAGTTCGGGGTGGCCGGTCAGTTCGGTCATGAACGGGCCGACGATCGTGCCATTGCGGGTCAGCACCGCCTCGACCGCGACCGGACGGTTGTTGATCCGCTTCATCACCTTGACCTCGTGCCCGACGATCTGTTCGGCATTGGCCTTCCAGCCGGCCTCGTCGCTGATGAAGAAGGTGGTCTTTCCCGAGTCGCCGTACGCGGTCTGCACGACCAGGTCGGCGCCGAGGCCGGCCGCCTCGGCCTGGGCCACGAGATCGGGGTAGTCGCCCACCGTGGTCAGGATATTCGGCACGCTGGTGGCTCCCACGTCGTTGCCGAGCCGGGTGGTCACCAGTTTGGAGTCCAGGTGGTCGCGCAGCGCCGCGGACGGCAGGATGAGGTCGTATCCGAGGTCCTCGCAGATCCGTTCAGTCTCGGCATCGAAGAAGACCATGGCGATCTTCGGGCGCACCCCCGGCGGGCGCCGTGAGGCGATGAAGGCCATCACCTCCGGGTTGGTGAGCAACCAGTTGTTGATCTCCTCACCCGACTCGAACTCGATATAGGGCTTGCGCCGCGGTGTGAAGACCCGTGGGTGGGCGCCGTCCCAGGCGTCGTAGTACGTGATGTAGGAGAAGTTCCGCACCCAGCGATCCAGGCCGAGCAGGTTGAAGGGCGTGGCTCCGACGAAGTAGATCGGCACCTCGTTGGTGCGGAAGTAGTGCCGCACCTCGGACATGTTGCGCAGCGGGTGCCGCAGCGGCTCCGGGGCGGCGTCTGCCGGAACCTCGGCACTGACGAACTCCGGTGTGTGGTCGACGAAGTCGACCGAGCGCGGGTCTTCACTCATGAAGGATCCTTGGGGTCGGGGCCGGGGGGCCGGTGATGCTCGTGCCCGTGCAGGTGACCCTGCGGAACGGGCGCCTCACGGTCGCTGAGCAACGGTAGGGCGGGATCCCAGCGGGTCCCGTCCCGGGCGTCCTGGCGTCGGCGGGCCAGGGCGGACAGCGCCTCCAGCACCACCCGGTTGGCGAGGGCGGCGGTGATGTCGGCGTGGTCGTACGGAGGCGACACCTCGACCACGTCGACTCCCACCACAGGCAGGTCCAGGCAGATCCGACGTACCGCGTCCAACAACTGGCGGGCGGAGAGCCCCCCTGGTTCTGGGGTGCCGGTGCCAGGGGCGTGGCCGGGGTCGCAGACGTCGATGTCGACCGAGAGGAAGACGCCGTCGCAGTCGTCGGTGGCTCGCTGGAAGGCCTCGGTGAGGCACTCGTCCAATCCCCGGTGCACGATCTCGGTCATCTCGTAGGAGCGCATGTCCTGCTCGGCCATCCAGTCCAGGGTTTCGGGTGGCGGCCAGTAGCCGCGCAGCCCGATCTGCACGAAGCGATCTCCCCGGACTGCTCCGGACTCGATGAGCCGGCGCATCGGTTGTCCGTGGCCCCACAACGAGCCGAACTCGATGTCCCCGGTGTCGGCGTGGGCGTCGAAGTGCAGCATCGAGACCCTCCCCTGACCCAGCACCTGCGCGCACCCGGCGGCGTCGGGGTAGGCGATCGAATGATCACCCCCCAGCACGACCGGAACCGCGT
Organism: Actinomycetales bacterium; assembly: GCA_047974565.1. Classification (GTDB taxonomy): domain Bacteria; phylum Actinomycetota; class Actinomycetes; order Actinomycetales; family CAWJMD01; genus JBDIAG01. The sequence continues at coordinate 4,783 of JBKECN010000002.1, read as the reverse complement.
CGGCCGCGACGACCGTGGCCACGGTGGCCTGCAGCGCCGGGAGCGCGACCTCGATGTCTCCGGAGAACATCTCCACGTCTCCGGCGTCGTACACCCGCAGGTCGCGCAGGCCGTCGGTTCGCAGGGCCAGGGACGGCCGGGAACCGTCGTGCGGCAGGTAGTCGGTCATCCGGATGGCCTGCGGTCCGAATCGGGCGCCGGAGCGGTACGAGGTGCCCCCGTCGAAGGGCGCCCCGAGGATCACCACGTCGGCGTCGGCGAAGGTGTCCGGCTCGTCGAGGTCGCAGCGCGGAACGCCGAGGAAGGTGATGTCGGGGCCGAACTGCGGTCCGTACCGGGCCATGCCGAGTCAGAGCTCCTTGTGGCTGATGCGTGCGGGTGGTCAGTAGTCCAGGTGTTCACCGGGCTTCATCAGGTGTGCCGGTTCGTGGGTCAGTGTCTCGTTGCGGAAGAAGGCCGGCTGGGTGGCGCGCATGTAGAACATGAGAACCAGTCCGGCCAGGATCAGCCCGACTCCCAACACGAGCACCAGACCGACGCCGAAGACGGCGGCCCCGCTGCCATAGGCCGGGTCCGCGCTGTCCCGCAGCGTGACGATCAGGACGAAGAACAGCCCGATACCGCCCAGCAGCGGGAACAGGAACTTGAAGATGACGTTGGAGAGGCTGTCGAAGAGCATCCCGCGGAAGAACCATACGCAACCGAAGGCGACCAGCCCGTAGTAGAGGCAGATCATGATGCCGATCGACAGGATCGTGTCGGTGAGGACACGTTCGCTGAGCAGGGTCATCACGGTGTAGAAGATGCCCGCTCCCACCCCGGCGAGCACGGTCGCCTGCACCGGGGTCTTGTACTTGGGGTGCAGGCGGGCGAGCGAGGCGGGCATCGCCCCGTAGGCACCCATCGCCAGCAGCGTCCGTGAGGTGGGCAGGAAGGTGGTGATCAGGCTCGCCGCCGAGGATGCCAGCACTGCCAGGTACAGCAGCAAGGCCAGCCCGCTGCCGAGGATGGGCTCGGCCAGGTTCCCGAAGACGTTGTCGGAGACCTGTTCGTTGCGTAGCCCCAGGCCGGTGTCGCCCAGGCCGGCGAACATCTGGGTGGAGATCGCCACCATGAGGTAGGTGATGAGGATGGAGACCACGCACAGCAGGGCGGCCAGGCCGGGCCCGTGGTCACTGTCCTTGGATTCCTCGTTGACGGTAAGCGAGGTGTCCCAACCCCAGAAACCGAAGATCGAGCCGGACAGCCCGACGACGAAGGCGGACAGTGAGATTCCGGTCGGGTCGAACCAGGACCAACTGAAATCGGCTCCCACACCGGTGGTCTCGTGCCGAGCGAAGGCGAAGGCGGATAGTGCCACCAGCATGATCATCTGGAAGATGACCAGCACGCCCTGGACGCGTTCGGTGGTGTCGATGCCCCGGTAGGCGATGTACGTGGCGATGGCGAGGAAGACCAGGCAGGTCACCACGTTGATGGCCTTGTTCTGCCATAGGTCGTTGATCGTCGCCGAACCGGTGGCGCTACCGATGAACTGGTACAGGAACTGCACCGCCACCCCGGCCAGGTTCGACAGCACGATGATGGTGGCGACGACCGCGGTCCATCCGCCGATCCAGCCGATGTACGGGCCGAAGGCCTTGGTGGTCCAGGTGAACGAGGTGCCGCTGTCGGGCATCACCCGGTTGAACTCGCGGTAGGCGTAGGCGGCGAAGAACATCGGCAGGAAGCCCGCGATGATCACCACCGGAGTCTTCTCCCCGACAGCCATGGCCAGCAGGCCGAGCGTTGCGGTGAGCACGTATGCCGGTGCTACGGAGGATATTCCGAGCAGGACGCCGCCGAAGAGGCCTACCGAGTCAGCCTTGAGTCCCTTGTCCGCCATCGGCCGACCCCTTTCCATCAGGGCGCGGTTTCCCGCTACCTGAACCGGGGGCGAGAGCCTGGAGTGGGACTCTCGCCGCCTGGCTTATCTGTGGTTGTGACAATGAGGGGGTGTGCCCTGGGGGCGCCTACCTCGGTGATGCGAGGAGCTTCAGCCTTCGAAGCCGTGGTACTGCATGACGTGCTTGATCCGGGTGTACTCCTCCAGGCTGTAGGCCGACAGGTCCTTGCCGTAACCGGAGTGCTTGTACCCGCCGTGCGGCATCTCCGCCTGCAGCGGAATGTGGCAGTTGATCCAGACACAGCCGAAGTCGAGCCGGGCCGACATCCGCACCGCGGTACTGGCGTCGGCGGTCCATACCGAAGAGGCGAGAGCGTATTCGCAGTCGTTGGCCTTGGCCACCGCGTCGTCCTCGTCGGTGAACTTCTGCACGGTGATGACCGGCCCGAAGATCTCGGTGTGCACGAGTTCGTCGCTCTGCTGGAGATCCGCCACGACGGTGGGTTCGAAGAAGTATCCGCGATCTCCGGTGCGGTGCCCGCCGGTGACCACCCGGGCGTGATCGGGTGCGCGTTCCACCAGCCCGCTGATGTGCGCCAGCTGGGTCGGGTTGTTGATCGGGCCGAACAGCAGGTCCTCGTCATTGGGGTCGAAGCCGGTTCTGGTGGCACCGGCTGCCTTGCCCAGTTCGGCGACGAAGTCGTCATACACGCCCTGCTGGCAGATCACCCGGGTGGCGGCGGTGCAGTCCTGACCAGCGTTGAAGAAGCCGCCGACGGAGATCCCCTCAACTGCGGCGGCGAGATCGGCATCGTCGAAGACCACCACCGGGGCCTTGCCACCGAGCTCGAGGTGCGCGACCTTGAGGTCGGCCGCGGCGGCGGTGGCCACCGCGATGCCGGCGCGGGTGGAGCCGGTGATCGAGACCATCTGCGGCACCTTGTGCCGGGTGAGCAGCGCGCCGGTGTCCCGGTCGCCGCACACCAGGTTCGCCACCCCGGGTGGGAAGATCTCCTGCATGGCCCGCACCATCCACACCGACGAGGCCGGCGTGGTGTCAGATGGCTTGAGCACCACGGTGTTTCCCGCAGCCAGGGCGGGGGCGAACTTCCACACCGCCATCATCATCGGATAGTTCCACGGGGCCACCTGGGCCACCGGACCGCGCGGCTCACGGCGGATGTAGGAGGTGAAGCCCTTCATGTATTCCCCGCCGGACTTACCCTCCAGGACCCGGGCAGCGCCGGCGAAGAACCGGATCTGGTCGACCATCGGGGGGATCTCCTCCGACATCGCCAGAGCCCTCGGCTTGCCGGTGTTCTGGCACTCGATGTCGACCAGCTCGTCGGCGCCGGCCTCGATCGCGTCGGCCAGCGCCAGCAGATACATCTGCCGTTCCGCAGGGGTCGACCACCGGTAGCTCTCGAAGGCCTTCGCCGCAGCGGTGAAGGCAGCATCGACGTCGGCCTCGCCCGAGTTCGGTGAGGTCGCATACACCTCCCCGGTGGACGGGTTGACGATGTCCAGGACGTCTCCGGACGCTGCCGGGCTCTCCTTGCCGTCGATGATGTTGTGCAGGGCGATCTTCTCGCTCACCGTGGTCCCTTCCTGTACGTCGGTACCGTGCCGGGTTGCGGCGGGTCAGTGACAACCGCCGCCGGATGATGTCTGGTCGCTGGTGGTGGTCGCGCAGTGCCCCGGCTGGGGCGGCGCATCGAGTGAGGGGTTCGCGTCGAAGAAGCCGAACGGCTTGAGCCAGAAGGAGATTGTGTCCGCCGGCATGATCGGCCAGTCCTCGACTCGGGTGATGTGGTGGATCCCGAAGACGTACCAGAGCACCACGTCGGTGTCCACGAGTGGAGCGTCCTCGGCGATCCAGCGCCTGATGCCCTGCTGGTGCGGTTCAGCCCCGGCGCTCAGGTCCGACTCGGACTGGGTCGGATAGTCTCCGGCCGGCCACCGTTCGTGGTCGTCGTGGGCCGTCACCCACAGGGTGTGGCCCACCACCGCGGCCCGCTGGAAGACCGGGGAGGACTCGTCCAGCAGGGCCGGGATCGCCGCTCCGGGAACAAGCTTGTACGCGGTCGGGCCGCCGTGCCTGTTCCGGCGGTTGGGGTTGAGCACCTTCCAGGCGCGCTGGGTCTCCCAGTTGAAGTCTCGTCCGGACGCCTTCTCGGACTCGACCGTGGTAGAGCGGGTAATGAGGTTGAGGCCGTAGGGATTCGACTCGTCCACCGCGGCGGCGACCGAGTCGACCTCGACGACGGTGTTGGCGTTCCCGTCGATGTCCAGGTCGAGCCGGGCGATGAGGAAGTGCTGGTGGAACGGAGCCACGGTACGAGTGTCGACGGTGGTGCCGTGCGGGGACGACTCCTCACCCGGGGGCAGCGGTGAGGTGACCATGAGACCGGTTGCCCGCACCTCACATTCGATGTTGCCGTCGGCGTAGAAGCGCCAGTAGATGAGGTACTCGTAGTTGGCCACCGTCGCGTGGCAGGAGACCACCATCCGGCGCATCCGCCGCACCTGGGCACCGGTATCCGGGTCGACGTGCTTCCACAGCACGGCGTTGTCTTCTTCGAGGATGCAGATCGCGTTGGTGATCGTGTACGGCTCACCCTTGCTGTCGTGCAGAACCGCATCCAGATAACGGATCTCACCGAGGCAGTCGCAGCCCAGCTCCAGCGATGTGGTCATGAATCCCAGGCCCCACTCACCGATGTCGAACGCGGTGCGCCGGTAGTGGTCGACCGAGGAGTCCCGGTACGGCACCACCATCTCGGCGAACGACATCCGATGCGCCACCGAACGATTCGTCTCACCGTCGCGGTACCGCACGCTGTGCAGCGTCATGCCCTCGCGGTGATTGAAGCCGACCCGCAGCGACCAGTTCTGCCA
>JBKECN010000080.1:0-116445 GCA_047974565.1 Actinomycetales bacterium | reverse complement strand
ACCTGCCCCGCAGCATCATAAGCGCGTCCGCTCCTGGTCCCGTCCGGGTAGGTGACCTCCGCCAACCGGGCCACCGCATCCCAGGCATACCCCACCGTGGCCGGTGACAGTGCGCTGCCCGGGGCCGGGACAAACTCGGAACCGGTCACCAGCCCCCGCGAGTCCCACTCGTACTCGGTGCGCCCACCCGCATCACTGGCCGAGGCCACCCGCCCGACCGGCGTGTACGCATAGGAGGCGTCCGCATCCACCCCCGGCGCGTCAACACCGATCAACCGTCCTACCCCGTCAAAGGTGCGACGAGTCAGCGACCCGTCCGCCGCCGTGACCTGCACCAGATTCCCCGCCGCGTCATACCCGTACCCGGTAGACCCGGTAGGCCCCGTACGAGACACCACCCGCCCCACCCCGTCATAGACATACTCGGTCTGACCGCCCGCAGCATCGGTCACCCTGGTGGCCCGGCCCATCGCGTCATACTCCCACCCCAACACCGACCCATCACCACGCCTCACCGCGGTCATCCGACCCGCCGAGTCGTACGAGGACGTGACCGAACGCCCCACCGGATCGCTCACCGTCGCCACCCGACCCGCCTGGTCATAACCCTGGACAGTCACCGCACCCGCCGGATCCGTGGTCGAGGCCAGCCGACCAGCCCCATCATAGGAATACGAGGTCACCCGCCCACCAGGTGTAGTGGTCGACGTCACCAAACCATCCACCGAATACATGGCCGTCGAAGTACGACCAAGAGGATCCCCGATCCCGACCACCCGACCCGCAGCGTCGTACTCAGCGGTGGTGGTTTCACCCAACGCATCCGTCACCGACGTCCGCCGACCCATCGCGTCATACCCGTACGACGTCACATTGCCCCCCGGATCGGTAACCGACGCCACCCATCCCTGGACCGTGTACGCGGTATGGGACTCGTTGCCCTCCGCATCCCGCTCCACCAGCAACCGACCTGCCGCGTCATAGGAGAACTCGGTCCGGGCTCCCACCGCATCAGTCACACTCACTACCCGCCCCGCCGCATCATGGGTATACACCGTGTCGTTGCCGAGCGGGTCAGTCACTTTCTCCACCCAGCCATGCGCGTCCCGCGCATACGTCATGGTGTGACCCAGCGGATCAGTCACCCCCACCACACGCCCCTGCGGCGAGTACGACAGGGTCGTCACCGCACCCACCGCATCCGTGGTCGTCGCCACCTGCCCATCAGCCCGATAGGTGGTGGAGCGCACCGACCCATCCGGCCCCGTGACCGACGTGGCATTGCCCCGCACGTCATACCCAATCGTCGTCGTACCCACCCCCGGGCTCGTCGTCGAAGACAACAACCCAGCCTCGGTGTAGGTGGATGTCGACACCAGCCCCAGGGGATCAGTCATACGGACCGGCAGACCAGCGGCATCGTTCTCGAACTGCGTCACCCGACCCGCCGGATCCGTCACCGACGTCAGGGCATTCGCATCGTCATAGGTGTAGGACGTCGTCGCCTCCACGGCAGTGCCCACTCCCACCGTCCGCGACACAAGCCTTCCCGCGTCATAGCCAAAGCGTGTCACCACCCCATCGGGATCAGTCATGGTGGTCCCCTGGACGTCATATGCCAATAGCACTTCGCGGTTCCCCGGCAGTACCTGCCTGTCCACCCGACCCTGCGCGTCGTAGCTGTTGGTGGTCACGCCTCCCACCGGGTCCGTGACCGACACCACCCGATGTGCCGAGTCATAGCCGTAGGCAACCACCGCACCGTCCACGCCGGTAACCCGCACCAGGTTTCCCGCCGCGTCATAAGCGTACGAGGCCGACAAGCCTGCGTGATCGGTAACCTGACTGATCCGGTCACCAGACCACGCCACCGTGAACCCGTTTCCGAACCCATCAAGGACACCACGCACCCGCGTGCCGTCATACTCCAACGTCGTGTGGTTGGAGTTGCGGTCCCGGGCCGCCACCAATCGTCCACTCTCATCGAAGATGTACGTATCGGCCTGCTTTCGGGTGAACTCGAACCCTGTGGCAGTCCTGGTCAAGGTCGCACGCACGAACGGCGCCGCCGAGAATGCCCCGTCATCACCGCGCGTGAAGTACACCGATGAACCGTTCTCCTGGACCACTCGCACCAAGCGCGAGACATCCACAGGGTCAGGAGTCGCCGACTCCATACGCATCGCAAACCATGGTCGCCACCCATAACCCAATGGCCCATCCACACTGCCTCGCGACGCCGCATATGACCGTGTGAATGACGTCCACCCGTTCAAACCCCCGGCAGCCACGTCCTGCGCAGAGTCGTAGAACTCACCCGTATACGAATTCACTGGATCATGCACGCACGCCTGCACCGACGACGCCGACGGATTGCAACCACCCGTCACATTCAACTGCCTCCCCACTAGGGGCACCCAGTCTGAGGTGGCGATCACCCGATCCGCATCGTAAAAGTCATATACCGTAAATCGGAAATGCGTGTACGAACCCAGATCCGCCTTATTCGTCGACTCATCAGTCAACTGTCGCTGATACCGCCACGCTGACGAACTCTGGGTATGAACGCCTAAAGTTCCCCACGTCCCGTCGGGCTTCATATAGCCCACCTCAGCGATAGCGCGGTAGGTTGAACTCCCGACATTAGCCTGGGTAAGACCCTCACCCGTGATCGTCACATCCCAATCGACCTTGCCCGTGGCATCATCACGATCCCAACGCCCCACCTCAACCCGCGCCGACGGGGCCGGAGGCGTCGACGCCACCTGCACCCACCCTGAGGTGGCGATCACCCGAGTCGTATCGTAATAGTCATTCACGGTGAATCGGAAATGCGTGTACGAACCCAGATCCGCCTTATTCGTCGACTCATCAGTCAACTGTCGCTGATACCGCCACGCCGAGTAACTCTGGTTGAGTACACCAAGACTGCCCACCGACCCATCAGGCTTCACATAGCCCACCTCCGCGACAACGCGGTAGCTTGAACTCCCGACATTGGCCTGGGTCAAACCCTCACCCGTGATCGTCACATCCCAATCAACCTTGCCCGTGGCATCATCACGATCCCAACGCCCCACCTCAACCCGCGCCGACGGGGCCGGAGGGGTCGACGCCACCTGCACCCAGCCCGACGCCGAGTCGGGAGTGGTACCTGAAGGAACCTCAATGACCCGAGCGTGTGTAGCACTCGGCGGAGCGTTCGTACCCGACACCTGCTGAGTTAAAAGCCACGGCGAAGACGAACTCGGCGACCGTGTCGTTGACCACATCGTCGAACCCACCACCCACGAACCGTCAGACTTCTGATAACCCGACTGGGCTAGAATCGAGCATTGTTGCGCGCAGGCGCCGTCCTGTGAGGCGCTCACGGTCAGGTCATACGACACTTCGCCCGTCGCGTCATCCCGAATCCACGACGAAACCGACAAACCTGCCGCAGCCTCAGCTCGGGGAGCGTGCCAGGACCACGCCAGCGCGATGGCCGCCACGAATGCACTGACCAATGCGGCACGCAATCCCAGGCGAAGAAGAGTCGTCACCGCGCGAACCTAACAAGCCTGCCCGCCCTCATCGCACGGATTACTGCGTCTGCGCAAGGCACCACCCCAACGGCCTATCGCACTTCGGTGTTCGATGGCAGCCGTAGGTCACGAGCCCCGGGGCCTGCGCCACGCCGACGACAAGCCACCTGCCCAGGATGCGCCGTACCCTACCCACGGCAGGGACGCGGTCCCCGCCACCGACCCCACGCCGCGTCGATTTCAGGGAGCAACGATGAGCTTCAACGAGGGTGTGACGATCGACTCTTCCGGCGCCTCACGCGGTGGGGGTGGCGGCAGGCGAGGTGGGGGCCCGGTGATGGTCGGTGGGGGTATCGGCACCCTGATCATCGTCATCATCGCGTTGATGCTCGGCGTCGACCCGTCGGCTGTCCTGTCCGGCGCCCAGCCCGATCAGGGCCAGACAGTCAACGACCAGGCCCTGGCCCAGCAATGCCAGACCGGCGCCGACGCCAACACCAATGTCGATTGCCGGGTGGTGGCTACGTACGACAGCGCCAACACTTATTGGGGACCGGTGGTGCAGCAGGCAGGCATCACCTACACCCAGCCCAGCCTCATCCTGTTCAACCAGCAGGTGAGCACCGGCTGCGGGGCCGCCACCTCCCAGGTCGGTCCGTTCTACTGCCCCACCGACCAGACCATCTACATCGACACCAGTTTCTTCGACGTACTCGAGCAGCAGTTCGGGTCCAGCGGTGGGCCGTTGGCGCAGGAGTACGTCATCGCGCACGAGTTCGGCCACCACATCGAGAATCTGCAGGGAGTACTCGGCTACTCCCAGCAAGATCCCAGCGGCCCCGAATCCGGCGCGGTACGTATCGAGCTGATGGCCGACTGCTACGGCGGCGTGTGGGCCCACAACGCCGTCAACACGATCGACCCGGACACGGGCCAGACCTTCCTCAAGCCGCTCACCGATCAGGACATCGCCGACGCGCTCAGCGCTGCCGCCTCCGTCGGTGACGACCGCATTCAGCAGAAGACCCAGGGCCGGGTCACCCCCGAGGGCTGGACGCACGGGTCGGCGCAGATGCGCCAGCACTGGTTCACGGTCGGCTACTCCACTGGCGACCCGAGCCAGTGCAACACGCTGCAGGCCAGCGACCTGGACGGCTGAACCCCAACCCGGCGCTGCGCATACCATCTGGCCATGGCCCGACAGTCGCGTCCCTTCGGCGGCGCCACCTCCCCAGCCCGCGATCTGGCACTCATCGCGGTCTTCGCCGCATTCATCGCCGTCCTCGGCCTACCCGGGGCGGTGGCCCCCTTCGGCAACGCGGTGCCGATCACGTTGCAGACGTTCGGCGTCATGTTGGCCGCCTCGTTGCTCGGCGCTCGTCGCGCCGGCCTCAGCGTCCTGCTCTTCCTCGTCCTCGTCGCCGCCGGCCTTCCACTGCTGGCCGGGGGCCGAGGTGGCCTGGCGGTGTTCGTCGGCCCGAGCGCTGGCTACCTACTCGGCTGGCTCGTAGGAGCCGTCGTCACCGGATACCTGATGGAGCATGGCCCGGCCCGCCTCTCGGCAACCTGGTGTGCGGCAGCGAACGTCATCGGCTGCGTCGTCGTGGTCTACGCGATCGGCGTGCCCGTGCAGGCGTTGGTGACCGGCACCAGCCTCGGCGTCGCCGCCGCCACCAGCCTCGCCTTCGTCCCCGGAGACCTCATCAAGGTGGCATTGACGACGATCGTCACCACGGGGGTGCACCGCGCCCTGCCCGGAGTGCTGCCCACCTCGCGCCCGTCGCGTCCCCGCGCGAACGCCGTCCGCTGACCCGCCTGGACGCCGGCGTGCGGGTGCTGTGCACGCCTGACCCACACCGCACCCTGGACGGGGTGGTCGCCGCCTTCGACGACGAGGCCGTGGTGGCAGTCCTCGACCCGGCGTGGCCCGCCCCCCTACGCGAGAGGGCCGTGGCCGACCTACACGATGCGGCGCGTTCGAACCGGCTCGAGCCGGGCAGGCTGGTGGTCTTCTCGTCCGGGTCGACCTCCCAACCCCGCGGCGTGATCCGAACCCACGCCTCCTGGCGCGCCACCGCCGCAGCACTCACCGAACTCACACGACTCCACGAGGGCGACCCGGCGGGGCTCGCCGGTCCCCCGTCCGCGTCCTTGTATCTGTACGCCGGTTGGCATGCCCGCGACGCGGGTTCGCCGGTGCGCTTCGTCGGCGAACCCGGCTTCGAGCGGACGCGGGTGCTGCATGCCACTCCCGGTGCCCTGGACCGCCTTGCGCTGGACGATCTACCCCACCTGCACACCGTCGTCCTGGCCGGTGATGCCGTCCCCACCCGCCAGCGGGAGCAGCTGGCCCGGCGGCGGCTGCGCCTCGTCGAGTACTACGGCAGCGCTGAGGCGTCCTTCGTGCTGGCCGGCGTGGACCGCGACCCTACGGACGGGCTGCCCCCGTTCCCCGGAGTTCAGGTGCAGGTGCGGGACGGGATCGTGTGGAGCCGCTCCCGGCACGCCTTCGAGGGGTACCTGCGTGGCGATGGGCCCGCCCGACACCGAGGCACCGGCGAATCCGCCTGGTTGAGCGTGGGAGATCTGGCCCTCGAGGCCCCCACGGGTATCAGGGTTCTCGGACGTCAGGATGCCGTCAGCGTGGGTGGGCACACGGTGCGGATTGCCGACGTGGAAGCCGCCCTCCTCGCTCTGGACCCGGTTCGGGCAGCGGTGGCCGCGCCGGTAGCCCATCCACGCCTCGGGCACGTCATCGGAGCCATCGCCGAAGCCGACCCTGGCGATGAGGACGTGGTCCGACGCGCGATCCGGGCTCTCCCCTCGCCCGCCCGACCCCGGCCGCTGCTCATCCGGCCCGTCCCGCGACTCGCGTCCGGCAAGCCCGACCGGCTTGGGGTGCAGCGCCTCCTGACACCTCCTGCGCCTACGCTGGGCCGATCATGACCAGCCCCCTGGGTGAGCGAACCCCCGTCGTCATCGCAGCGCGACGCACCCCGGTGGGCAGTGCCGGGCACGGCTTGGCCGACCTCGACGTGGTAGATCTCGCCGCTCCCGTACTGCGGGCCGTCGTCGACGACGTGCTGGCCCTGGGAGTACGGGAGCAGATCGGGGACGTGCTGTTGGGCAACACCCGCGGCCCCGGCGGGAACATCGCCCGCGTCGCGGCGCTGGCGGCGGGGCTGGGCACCGGTGTCCCCGGCGCCACCCTCGACCGGCAGTGTGGCAGCGGACAGGCCGCCATTCATTGGGCAGGTGAGCAGATCCTCAGTGGCGCAGCGGATCTCGTCATCGCCGGAGGAGCGGAGAGCGCCAGCACTCAGCCGACGACCCTGCTCGGGGACCCCCCGGTCGCGTACAACCGAGCCCCGTTCGCGCCTGCCGGTTTCGACGATCCGGAGATGGGGCTTGCGGCCCAGCGCGTGGCCGACGAGGCGGGGATCAGCCGGGAACGTCAGGACGCCTACGCGGTTCGATCTCACGAGCGGGCCTTGGCCAGCATGGCATCCGGCGTTGAACTAGCCGAGCTCGTCCCCTTGGCCGGCCTTTCCCAGGACGAACGGCCGCGACGGCTGCGGCCCGCCGTGTTGGCCCGGATGCCGGGGGCCTTCTCCCCCGGCGGCAGCATCACCTCGGCCAACTCCTGCGGGGTCAGTGACGCAGCTGCGGCGGTGGCCGTGGTGCCCGAATGTGTGCGCCGAGAACTCGGGGTCCCGGGTCTGGCGTTGCGGGCCTGGTCAAGCGTGGGGGTCGAGCCGGGACTGCCCGGCCTCGGCCCGGTCCCTGCCGTTCGAGCGGTCCTGAGGCGCACGGGCTACGCCTGGCCAGACGTAGCAGCGGTGGAAATCACCGAGGCGTTCGCCGGACAGGTGCTCGCGTGCACGGATCAGTGGGGATTGGACCCGCTCGGCGCCGACGACGACAGGGTGTGCGTTCAGGGGGGCGCGATCGCTCGGGGACACCCCTGGGGGGCCAGTGGTGCCCTACTCGTCGTCCGGCTGTTCAGCCAATTCGTTCGATCAGCTCCCCCAGCGCCCAGATCGTCGATCGGGGTCGCCACCTGCGCAGTGGGTGGCGGTCAGGGTTTGGCCCTGCTCGTGGAGCGGGTCGGATGATCCGGTTCGACGACGTCGTCGTGGAACTGGACGGACGACGCATCCTGGACCGGATCACCCTCGACCTCGCTGATCAGCGGGTCGGGGTGATCGGCGCCAACGGCGGCGGCAAGTCCACCCTGGCCCGGCTGGTCAATGGCCTGGTACTGGCCTCCAGCGGGCGGGTAAAGGTGAACGGCCTCGACGTGGCCACTCAGGCCCGGGCGGTGCGCCGACAGGTGGGTTTCCTCTTCTCCGATCCGGACGCTCAGATCATCATGCCCACGGTCGGCGAGGACGTGGGCTTCTCGCTGCGACGGCGGGGCCTGACCTCCGACCAGCGCGCTGGGCTCATCCAGCAGTCGCTGGCTCGAGTGGGGCTGAACGATCTGGTCGACCGCCCAGCGCATCTGCTGTCCAGTGGCCAGAAGCAGCTGCTGGCGCTTGCGTCGGTGTTGGCGAGCGAGCCGCAGGTGCTCGTCGCCGACGAGCCGACGACCTTGCTGGACCTGCGCAACACCGTGCTGCTGACCCGGGTACTGGAGTCCCTGCCGCAACAGGTGATGTTGGTGACGCACGACCTGTCGCTGGTGGCCGGGTGGCCCCGGGTGGTGTGTGTGGCCGATGGCCGGGTGGTGGACGACGGCCCGGGTGAGCAGGTGACCGCGGCCTATCGGCGCCGGATGCTCGACGGCGTGGATGCGGGTCCGTCGTGACTGTCGTGGGGCTGTACCGGCCTGGCAGCTCGGTGCTGCACCGGGCGCGGCCTGGCGTCAAGCTCGCCGCCCTGCTGGTGCTCACCAGCGCCCTGGTGTTGTGGCGTACGCCGCCGATGCTCGCGGCGGGCGCCTGTGTCGTTGTCGTGGGGTATCTGATGGCCGGCTTCGGTCCCCGGGTGCTCGCTTCTCAGGTGTGGCCGTTGCGGTGGATCCTCTTGGTGCTCATTCCATTTCAGGTGATCACCGCAGGATGGACGGGTGCGGTGGTGATCGTCGGCACACTCGTGGTGTGCGTGGCCGGAGCGGCGTTGCTGACCCTGACCACGCCGGTGGCGCGGCTCATCGACACCTTCACCTGGCTGGCCGGGCCGGCGCGGGTCGTCGGACTCAAGCCGGAGCGCTTCGGGCTTGCCGCCGCGCTGGTGGTGCGGTCCATTCCAGCGCTGCTCGACATCGTGGCGACCGTCCGCGACGCCCGTCGAGCACGAGGGGCCCAACGCAGCCCCAGGGCACTGCTCGTGCCCGTGGTGGTGCGGACCGTGCGCTACGCCCACGACACCGCCGATGCCTTGGCAGCCCGCGGCCTCGACGAGTGACGACCTGACCGGGTTGTCAGCCTCGGGGTGAGCGGTCGGAGCGCGAATCGGCGCGTAACACCCCACGATGATCGACATCCCACAGGGTGTCTGTGCTCGCGTCTGCAGACGGACATGCATACCGCTCGTGCTTCTTGCCCAGCTGGGCACGAGGTCCATGAGTTGCGGCACTGGTTTGCATGTCCGTCTGCAGAACTGCTGCTTGGGATCTCAGGCGATCGGCGACTCATCCCGCTACTCGTGGAGCGATCAGTCCCCGCTGTGAGGTGAGATGTCTACCGCAGCCAGGGCGAGACGAAGGTGTTGGCTCCGCGGCGCAGGGTCGCCACCCGCTCGGCCCAGGTGAGGTCGTGCGCCGGAACCCGTTCCTGGGCGGGGATACTCAGTCGCCCTGCAACCCACCACGGCACCAGGCCCGAGGAGGCCAGCAGGGTCGCCACGCTGATGTTCAGCATGAGCTCGAACAGACTCATCGGGTTGCCTCCGTTCCTCGGCGGGTGAGCCACCAGCCGCCGGGCTCTTGGGGTGGTGGGGGAATCTCGCGGAGCAGTCTTCGGTGGGTACGTTCCAACTGCCAGAGCGTCAATGCTACGACGGACAGGACGAGGGCGAACTCTGTGGTGAACATGGCAGTATTCTTGCGAGCATCGAAATCACGCCACTAGTGGCAGAAACGACCACTGGCGCAGATTTTCTGCCAAACTCTGAGGATGCCCCTCACTTCCATCGCCGCCTTGCTGCCTCCTGAGCCGACCCCGTTCGAACTCGGTGTCCTCTGCGAGGTCTTCGGAGTGGACAGGTCGTCAGATGGAGTGCCTCGGTTCGATCTGCGGGTCTGTTCGGAACGGCCCGGCTCGCCGGTGCCGATGTCGGTCGGGCTCAGCGTCATCGCACCGTACGGGTACGAGGCTGCCGACGACGCGGATGTCGTGGCGGTTGCGGCAGTGAGCAGCCGGGATTACCCGCCGACCGTCCTGGAAGCGATCCGCCGGGCTCACGCACGTGGGGCCACGCTGCTGTCGGTGTGCAGCGGGGTTTTCGTGCTCGCAGCTGCCGGCGTGTTGCAGGGCAGGAAATGCGCCTGCCATTGGTTCCATGCCGACGAGATGCGACGGCGGCACCCCGACATCGAGGTCGACGCGACCGTTCTCTTCGTCGACGACGGCAACATCATCACCTCCGCCGGTACCGCAGCCGGGATCGACGCCTGCCTGCACCTGGTCCGGCGCGAACTGGGCGCCGAGGTGGCCACCCGCATCGCCCGGCGAATGGTCGTACCCCCGCAGCGTGACGGCGGCCAGCAACAGTTCATCGACCGACCGATCGCCCCAACATCGGAGTCGAGCCTGGCCCCCCTGCTGTCCTGGATGAGCGCCAACCTCGCCCGCGAGCAACCGGTACGAGAACTTGCCCGCCGGGTTGCCCTGTCCGAGCGCACCTTTGCCCGCAGGTTCGTCGCCGAGACCGGCACCACCCCGGCCCAGTGGCTCATCAGTCAGCGGGTCGACCTGGCCCGCCGGCTCCTGGAGCAGACCACCCTCGGGGTGGACTCCATCGCCGAACGCAGCGGCTTCGGCAGCGGGTCGGTCCTGCGGCATCACTTCGGCCGGCTGGTCGGGGTGGCACCGGCCGACTACCGCAAATCCTTCGCCGCACCCACCCACGCGGAGAAGAACTCTGCCGCTGCAGGCTGACCAGCCATCACGGCAAACTCGGCGCCATCGGACGGAGCCTCACGTGCATGGGAGCCGCGATCTACCCTGTCCACACAGGGCACCTGGAAGACGCAGTCGATGTGCCTGGTTATCGAACCAGTTCGCGGAGTCCACAACGGCCAAGGCGTGGGACTCGTCCAGTCGGGCTACGTCCCAGCGAGATTCGGGCGTCGGGTCCGAGATCGAGACCAACTTCCCTGTTTCCCGGTGTATTTGACTGTGCTTTCGTGATGGCCTGTTTCGGACGTTTTGTGGCGTGCGCGTGCGGGGGTACCACGCCCATCCCCGGTGGCTTCCAACCCCGAAGCCCTCGACGTATCCTCACCATGGAGCGCCTCTTCTGCGCGACGACCATGAGACTTCAGCGCCCCCATTATCTTTGCCAGACAGGAACTCTCATCAGTTAGCGCGCCGAAAGAAAGCCCCCATCCATGAACGAGTCAGGCTAGGTGACTTGGAGCTCACTTCGGCTACGACGACGACCTCCGCGTCGGCGGCCACTTCGTCGATCTCGGTGGAACTGGAACGCAGTTCCCCGGTAACTGCCACCTCCTGAAATCGCCTTACACTAGAAATTCATCTGTCCAAGATACGCACAAGTAAACCCACTCGCAACGATTACTAATATGCAGGCTTGCATGATGCGCCTATAGTCGGCCTGTGGCTGAATTGAACTCCAATCCAGACTAGTTCTAGATTGGTAAAGCGCGAACACCCAGTCACTTCTTACGGCATCGGACACAAGTGCATAGTAACAATCTCTCAGAAGCATCGCCTCGAGTCAATGGGATACTGAGGCACGAAAATAGAGAAACCTGTGGGCTTAACCCTGTAGGCTTAACCCTGGATTCTTGGATGGGCTGGATGATTGGCTTGGCGCGTTGTGGCGAGAGCCTGCCGAGGCCACGGGCGCGCCCGATCTCCGCGTCGATTCGCGCGAGGTCTTCATCGATGGTGGTGATCTGCCCGGCGAGCTTGGCCACCAGCGGCGCCCCGACGGTCTGGCGAGCAGCGTCGTCTGTGTGCTGGCGGCGTCAACACCGGCTCACGCTGTTGCTTGCAGCCGCACGCTTTCAGCCACGCGGCCAGCCTGGACGCGCCCACCCGGTGCAGGCAGTCCGGGGGCGCGTAGCGAGACACCAGGGTGAGTCCGGCCTCGCTCCTGGAGTAGTCGAATTCCGCCCCAGCGCAGGGAAGTAGTCCAGCATCGTCGCTCGGAGCCGGTTGATCGCACGCCCCCGATCGTGGATCACGTCCAGGCGGTGCGAGGTCAGCAACAACAGAACCACCGCGACCCGCACGGGTTGCAGATCGGCGCGCATCCGCTCCCGATCGGCGCTGATGCGCGCACACTTGGCGTCCGTCTTTCCCGTCACTGCGATGGGTAGCCGCGGAAGGTGATCTATACGACCAACTCGATGGAGTCCGCAACACCGAGGACAACGCACCGCGGACGCGCCAATGACGCCAACCGCAAGCAGGCTCCGAACTCAGACGTTGAAGCCCAACGCCCGCAGCATCTCCTTGCCGTCGTCGGTGATCTTGTCCAGGTCCCACGGAGGCATCCAGACCCAGTTGATCTTGTGCCCGGCGACAATCCCGTCCAAAGCCGCCGCCGTCTGGTCTTCGATGACGTCGGTGAGCGGGCAGGCCGCGGAGGTGAGGGTCATATCGACCACGGCGTGGTTGGCACTGTCCACGGTGATCCCGTACACCAGGCCGAGATCGACGACGTTGATCCCCAGTTCAGGGTCCACGACGTCTCGCATCGCCTCCTCAACGTCTGCGACGTTCGCCGGGGTCGTGAAGACCGGGTCCTCTCCGGTGTCGATGGGCCCGAGCCGCTGATCACTGGGTTCCGCTTCGGTTGCGTCGGAAGTTGCGTCGGGAGCATCAGTCTGGGGGTCGACCTCAACGAGCGCCTCGGGCGCTTGGTCCTGGGTCTGGCTCATGCATTCTCCTTCGTCGTGTGTTCGTTCAATTCAGCCTCAGACACCACGCGGCTGACCGCGTCCCGCATCGCTGACCAGCCCAGCAGGGCGCACTTCACCCGGGCCGGGAACTGCGCAACACCCGCGAAAGCCGCTGCGTCACCGAGTTCTTCGGCCTGGTCGTCGGTCATGGTGCCGTCTGCGACGACACCCTTGAAGGTCTCGTACTCACTCATCGCCTCTTCGACCCCGAGGCCGGTGACTGTGTCGGCCATCACCGAGGTGGCCGCAACCGAGATCGAGCAGCCTTTCGCGTCGTAGGAGACATCCTCGATGCCGGCGTCGGTCACGTGGACTCGAAGGGTGATCTCATCGCCGCAGGACGGGTTGACGTGATGCACCTCGGCCTCGAAGGGCTCGCGGAGCCCGGCACCGATCGGGTGTTTGTAGTGGTCGAGGATGAGCTGCTGGTACAGCGAGGTCAGGTCCACCTCAGCCTCCGAAGAATTGACGCACCTGGCCCAGGCTGTCGACGAGAGCGTCGATCTCCTCGGGCGTGGTGTACAGGTAGAAGGACGCGCGGGTGGACGACTGCACCCCGAACCGCTGGTGCACCGGCGCCGCGCAGTGGTGGCCGGCTCGCACAGCCACCCCGAGGGAGTCGAGCACCTGGGCGACGTCGTGCGGGTGGATCTGCCCACCGTCACGGTCGGTGAGCTCGAAGGAGATCGCGCCGCCGCGCTCGATCGGCAGCCCGTCGGCGTCCAGGTCGGTCGGGCCCATCACCGACAGTCCGGGAACCTCCAGCAGTCGCTGCAGGGCGTACCCGGTGATCTGCCGCTCATGCTCGGCGACGGCGTCCATCCCGAGGTTCTCCAGGTAGCGCACGGCGGCTCCGAGGCCGACGGCCTCGACGATCGGCGGCGTTCCGGCCTCGAAGCGGTGCGGCGGCTCGGCATAGGTGGAGCCGGCCATCGTCACCCGGGCGATCATCTCCCCACCCCCGAGGAAGGGCGGCAGCGCCGCGAGCAGGTCGTAGCGCCCCCACAGCACCCCAATGCCGGTCGGCCCGACCATCTTATGACCGGTGAAGGCGACGAAATCCGCGCCCAGCGCCGAGACGTCCACGGGCAGTTGCGGAACCGCCTGCGACGCATCCACGACGACGAAGGCACCGACCTGCTTGGCCCGGGCGGCGATCTGCGCCACCGGGTTCACGGTGCCCAACGCGTTCGACACCCAAGCCACCGAGACCACGCGGGTGCGCTCGGTGATGAGCGTGTCCAGCGGCTGCTTGTGCAGGTGATGCACCTCAGCCGACCCCTCCAGGTCCAGGCGACCCGAGTCGGTCACCCCGATCCACTTCAACGTTGCTCCGGTGCGCTGGCAGAGTTGCTGCCAGGGAACGATGTTCGAGTGGTGCTCCATCTCGGTGATGAGCACCTCATCGCCTGGCCCCAGCGGGCTCAGGTTCACCCCGGGGACCGAGCCCGTGCCGGGCTGGCCCAGGTCACCGAGTGCCCGAGCGACGAGATTGAGTGCCTCAGAAGCGTTCTTGGTGAAGATCACCTCCTCGCGACGAGGTGCGCCGATGAACCGGGCCACCGCGGTGCGGGCGTCCTCGAAGGCGGTGGTCGCCTCCGCACCCAACTGGTGCATTGCCCGAGCCACGTTCGCGTTGTGACCGGCCAGGTGCGCGGCCATCGCGTCGATCACCGCGGTGGGCTTCTGGGAGGTGTTCGCGCTGTCGAGGTACACCAGCGGCCGACCCCCGGCCATCGTCCGGTTCAGGATCGGGAAGTCCTCACGCACCCGGCGTACGTCATACCCCTGCGGGCCGCCGACGCGCGGGGTGGTCACGGTCTGAGCCGACGGAGCAACCCCGACGGTTTCAGCCATCTCAGGCTCCGGCGGTGGAGAGGAACCGGTCGTAGCCGTTCTCCTCCAGATCGTCGGCCAGTTCCGGCCCGCCCTCCTCGGCGATCCGTCCGTTGACGAAGACGTGCACGAAGTCGGGCCGGATGTAGCGCAGGATCCGGGTGTAGTGGGTGATGAGCAGCACCCCGACGTCACCGCCTTCGCGGTACCGGTTCACGCCCTCGGAGACCACCCGCAACGCGTCCACGTCCAGACCGGAGTCTGTCTCGTCGAGGATCGCGACCTTCGGCTGCAGCAATTCCAGCTGCAGCACCTCATGCCGCTTCTTCTCCCCACCGGAGAAGCCCTCGTTGACGTTGCGCTCGGCGAAGGTCGGGTCGATCTTGAGGTCCGCCATGGCCGTGCGGACGTCCTTGATCCAGTGCCGCAGGTTGGGCGCCTTGCCGTCGACCGCGGTCTTGGCGGTGCGCAGGAAGTTCGAGACGGTCACGCCCGGAACCTCCACCGGGTACTGCATGGCCAGGAACAGCCCGGCCCGAGCCCGCTCGTCGACGCTCATCGCCAGCACGTCCTCACCGTCGAGGGTGACGGTGCCCCCGGTGATCCGGTACTTGGGGTGCCCGGCGATCGAGTAGGCCAGGGTGGACTTGCCCGAGCCGTTCGGGCCCATGATCGCGTGCGTCTGGCCGGGGGCGATGGTGAGGTCCACTCCCCGCAGGATCGGCTTGTCCTCGCCATCGGCATCGACGCTGACGTGCAGGTCCTTGATCTCCAAGGTGGCCATATGTCCTTCTCCTTCAATGTAAGTGGGTCTTGCTCCGGCCAGAAGGGCCGGGTCGGTGCGCCGCATAGCGCAGAGCCCAAGCGGGCACCTAGGGGTTGACCGGGTCCGTCTCCGAATCCACGACAGCCAGGGTGGCCTGCTCGTCCGCGCTGACCTCGCCGAGCGGGCCCATGGACACCGCGAGTTCGTCGTCGATGGCCGCCATCAGCCGCTCCTCCACCTCGTCGACCCCGATCTGGCGGATGATGTCGGCGAAGAAGCCACGCACCACGAGCCGGCGGGCAATGTCCGCCGGAATGCCCCGGGCCTGTAGGTAGAACAACTGCTCGTCATCGAAACGTCCTGTGGCCGAGGCGTGTCCGGCGCCCTCGATCTGGCCGGTCTCG
Source organism: Actinomycetales bacterium (assembly GCA_047974565.1). Taxonomy (GTDB): domain Bacteria; phylum Actinomycetota; class Actinomycetes; order Actinomycetales; family CAWJMD01; genus JBDIAG01. The sequence goes on along the minus strand of JBKECN010000080.1, from coordinate 100,818 downwards.
ATCTCCAGGTTCGGCACCGAGTCGGCGCGGGCGCCGTCGGTGAGCACGAGGTTGCGGTTGAGCTCGTAGGTGTCGGTGCCCTCAGCGACGGCCTGGATGAGCACGTCCCCGACCCAGACGGTGTGCGCGGTCTCGCCCTGCAACGCTCCCTTGTACACGACGTTGCTCGTGCAGCGCGGGCTGTTGTGGTCGACGAAGGATCGGTGTTCGAGGTGCTGGCCGGAGTCGGCGAAGTAGACACCGAGGATCTCCGCACTCCCCCCGGGGCCGGCGTACCGCACATTGGCGTTGAGCCGCACCGCCTTTCCGCCGAGGGTCACGCACACGTACTTGTAGGTGGAGTCCCGCCCGACGAGGGCGTCGTGCTGACCGGCATGCACACTCGCGTCGTCCCAGTCCTGCAGACTCACCACGGTGAGCTGAGCGCCGTCCCCGATGACGGTCGAGACGACCTCGCCGAACGTGGCCACCCCAGCGTGCTCGACGATGACCGTGGCCCGGCTGTGCCGACCCGCGCGGATCACCAGGTGCCCGTACGCCGGCTCGGCGCCGGTGCCGACCAGGTTCACCCGGATCGGCTCGTCGAGTTCGGCATCTGCGGGGATATCGATCCGGACCGCACCGTCGGCGTACGCTACCGCGATCGCGGCGGCCCGGTCACCCGGCGGCAGGATCCCCGCGGAACGGGCCTCGTCCAGGGAGATCGTCGTGGCCGTCACCGACGACGGCAGCACCGTCGTCCAGTCCACCCGGGCCTCGCCCGCGTTCTCGGCCAGTAGGCCGGCGAAGGCGCGCACCGGGGTGAAGCGCCACTCCTCCTCATTGCCCGCCGGGACGGCGAAGTCGGCCGGGTCGAAAGACGTGCGGCGCTGCGCCCGGGACGCCTCCGGTGCCGACCCGCCATGCGAATGCGGGACCAGGCCGTGCTGCGCGGGCGCAGCCGCATCTGCCATGTTCGTAGTGATGATGCTCTCCTTGAAAGCGTTGTGCTGTCGGACGGTCCGGTCGTCAACCGACCGCGCCCTCCATCTGCAGTTCGATGAGGCGGTTGAGTTCGAGCGCGTACTCCATGGGCAACTCCCGGGCGATCGGCTCGACGAAGCCGCGAACGATCATCGCCATCGCCTCCTCCTCACTCATCCCCCGGCTCATCAGGTAGAAGAGCTGATCCTCGCTGACCTTGGAGACGGTGGCCTCGTGGCCCATCGCCACGTCGTCCTCACGCACGTCCACGTAGGGGTAGGTGTCCGAACGGGAGATGGTGTCGACGAGCAGGGCGTCACAGCGCACCGTGGACTTGCTGCCCTTGGCGCCCTCGAGCACCTGGACCAGACCGCGATAGGACGTGCGGCCACCACCACGGGCCACCGACTTGGAGATGATCGAACTCGAGGTGTTCGGTGCCGCGTGCACCATCTTGGCCCCGGCGTCCTGGTGCTGGCCCTCGCCCGCGAAGGCGATCGAGAGGGTCTCACCCTTGGCATGCTCACCGAGCATGAAGACCGCCGGGTACTTCATCGTCACCTTGGAGCCGATGTTGCCGTCCACCCATTCCATCGTGGCGCCGGCCTCGCAGGTGGCGCGCTTGGTGACGAGGTTGTAGACGTTGTTGGACCAGTTCTGGATGGTCGTGTATCGCACCCGGGCGTTCTTCTTGACGATGATCTCGACCACCGCCGAGTGCAGCGAGTCGGACTTGTAGATCGGCGCGGTGCAGCCCTCGACGTAATGCACGTACGAGCCTTCGTCAGCGATGATGAGGGTGCGCTCGAACTGGCCCATGTTCTCGGTGTTGATCCGGAAATAGGCCTGCAGCGGAATGTCCACGTGGACGCCCTTGGGCACGTAGATGAACGATCCACCCGACCAGACCGCGGTGTTGAGTGCGGCGAACTTGTTGTCGCCCGGCGGGATGACGGTGCCGAAGTACTCCTCGAACAACTCGGGGTATTCGCGCAGACCAGAATCGGTGTCGAGGAAGACGACGCCCTGATCCTCCAGCTCCTTCTGGATCTGGTGGTAGACCACCTCGGACTCGTACTGGGCCGCGACCCCGGCCACCAACCGCTGCTTCTCCGCCTCGGGGATGCCGAGCCGGTCGTAGGTGTTCTTGATGTCCTCGGGCAGGTCCTCCCAGGACGCGGCCTGCTTCTCCGTGGACCGCACGAAGTACTTGATGTTGTCGAAGTCGATGCCGCTCAGGTCGCTGCCCCAGGACGGCATCGGCTTGCGCTCGAACAGCCGCAGGCCCTTGAGTCGGGTCTTGAGCATCCAGTCGGCCTCGTCCTTGCGGCCTGAGATGTCGCGGACGACAGCCTCGGACAGCCCACGCTGGGCGCTGGCCCCGGCCACATCGGTGTCCGCCCAGCCGTACTGGTAGCGGCCCAGGCCCTCCAGCTCGGGGTTGCGGGCCTCGATGTCGGCGGTCAGATCAAGGTCGTTACGGGTGTCGGTCATTGCGACCTCCCTGGTCTCGTGTGGTGCTCACTGTGCGGGTTCACAACTGCTCTGCTGTCGTCGAGTGCTCTGCTGTGGTCGGGCTGGTCAGGGTCATGGACGCGTCCGGGACGATCCTGCGCCGGCTGAGCGGGTGGCGGGCGCGTCCCGGCGCGGTGCCGGACCGCTCCGACCGGAATGTGCGTGGTGCACACGTGGTCCCCGTGGGCGAGCGTGGCCAGTCGCCGAACGTCGACACCCACGAGCCGGGCGATCGCCTCGGTCTCGGCCTCACACAACTCCGGGAACTGAGCGGCCACCCGCTGCACCGGGCAGTGCCCTTGGCACAACTGCACCGCGTACGCGGGTGTTCCCTCGGCCACCGGCCGGACGCTGGCGGCGAAACCCTCCTGGTCGAGGGCCAGGGCAAGCGCGGCGGCCCGCTCGGCGATGGAGGCACCGGCCGCCTCCACCTGCGGACGCAGCCGCTCTTCCAGGGCCGCCACCCGCTGGCGGGCGAATCCGGCAGTCGCCTCAGCGCCGAAACGCTCAGCGAGGTAGGTCAGCGCCTGCGCGGCCAGGTCGTCGTATCCGGCAGGCAACTGCGCGTGCCCCGCGCGCGAGAGCACGTAGGCCTTGGCCGGGCGACCCCGACCACGCTTGCCGATCACCTCGCGGGCGTGCACCAGACCGTCCTGGGCCATCACGTCCATGTGCCGGCGGACCGCCGCCGGGGTCAGGCCGAGCCGGTCGGCCAGGTCGGCCACGGTGATCGGCCCTTCCTGGCCGACGAGGGCCGCGAGCCGGTCGCGAGTGCCCGCGTCGACACCGCTGCCGACGCTGCTCACAGCACCCTCCGCCGTTTTCACAACGCCTATCTTTGCTAATTCAGAGTCGAGACGCTAGCAAGGCAACCCTTACCTGCGCCGGACGACGGCCTGGTAGGCGAAAACCCGACCTCAGGACGCCCGTCCACTGACAGAGGGCTTTCGCCTCCCTACGGGCAGAACCGTCACCACACCTTCAGGCGGAACGGGTGCCCGCCAGGCGGGCAGACTTCAGCAGCGACCCACAGATCCGACACAGGCGCAGATCCGACACAGGCGCAGATCCGAGGCAGGCGATCGACCTCGGTTCAGGCGATCTCGTCGGCTGGTGGCAGTCGCTTGCCCAAGTGCACCGACTCGGCATGGCAGCCGTAATGACTCCAACCGGACGGATCCACGGGGGTGTACCCGCTCGCTCGGTAGAGCGATATGGCTTCGGGCTGCGCCTGCCCGGTCTCCAGCACGAGGATTCGGACCCCGGCGGCGGATGCGGTGGACTCCAGTTCGGCCAGCACCCTGCGGGACAGACCTTGCCTGCGGAAGTCGGACACCACGTACATCCGCTTGATCTCAGCTGCGTCCGAGCCCAGGTCGGTGTCGTGGCGGATCCTGCGCCAGCCACCACTGGCCACCGGGACGTCACCCTGATAGCCGACGACGAACCAGCCGTTGGGAGGGTCGAAGTCATCGGGATGGATCGGGGCGGAATCACCCTCGCTGCTGTCGTACAGACGTCGGTACTCGGCCTGCACCTGGGCAACCAGGAGTGCCGAATCCGGGTGGGAGTACATCCGTCGAATGATGTCCACGGACGCAGATTACGCCGGGCGTTGACTCCTCGTGTGGGCGAAACCGCCTGATGAGCCGATCAACTAGTACGCCGTGCCACCCGATCGTTATGACGTGAACCCGCCGAAGCTGCGCACGTCCCGGCCCCTGGCCGGTACCGAGGGCTTCGACGACGCGTCGTGGGCCGACGACCTGGATCTGCCCCCGCTGAAGGCCGCCTCCGGATCGAGCACCCGGCCATCGGGGTATCTGCCTGCCCCCAGCGCGCCGAGCACCGACCCGGTCTCCGTGGCCGCCTTCGTCATGGCCTTCCTGTTCTCCCCCATCGGCCTGGCGCTGGCCGCCGTGGGCTACGTCCGCACCCGGCGCCCCAACCGGGACGGGCGGGGAATCGCCGTGGCCGCCGCCGGCATCTCGTTGGGGATGATCCTGTTGTGGCCGGTTCTGGCGTCGATCGCCGTCCCGGTGATTCATCATCTGCAGCCCAGCCTGCACGCCGACCTCTATCACGCTGCCGACGCGGCGCACGAGTTCCATGAGGAGCACGGGGTGTACCCCGAGGAGGTGTCCGACCTCGGGCTGCCGACGACCTCCGGGCACGACCTGAGCATCGTCACCTCGACCGCCGCCGAACTGTGTCTGAAGGGCGAGGACGAGGCAGGAACCCTCTATTACGCCCAGGGCACCTTCTCCACGGCGGGCTGCCCGTAGCGTCCCAGGCGTCAGGCATACAGTGCCAGGGTGCGCCATCCCGCCCTCGCCGTCCACGATCTCGTCGTGCGCTACCCGGGTGGGCGAACGCCTGCGGTCGACCATGCCAACTGGCAGGCCGAACCAGGGCAGGTGACCGCGCTGCTGGGCCCGAACGGCGCCGGGAAGACCTCCACGATCGAATGTTGTGTGGGCTTGCGGCGGCACTCGGGCGGCACCCTCACCATCCTCGGCCGCACCGGTCGAGCACTCTCATCGGCCGAGCACCGGGCTCAGGTCGCGGTGATGCTGCAGGACTCAGGTCTGCCCACCGGCACCTCCGCCAGGCGCCTGCTGCCGCACCTGGCCCGGTTCTACCTCAACCCGCAGGACGTGCCGGCTCTGTGCACGAGGCTGGGCATCGACAGCTTCGCCCGGACGAGCATCCGCCGACTTTCCGGGGGGCAGCGGCAGCGAGTGGCCCTGGCAGCCGCCCTGGTGGGGCGTCCCAGCCTGGTCTTTCTCGACGAGCCGACCGCCGGCCTCGACACCCAGGCCCGCCGGACCGTGCGCGAACTGGTGCGCGAGCAGTGCGCTGAGGGGGTGGCGGTGGTGCTGACCACCCACGACCTGGACGAGACTGCCCGGGTCGCAGATCGAGTCGTGGTGATGCACGAGGGTCGCGTCGTGGCCGACTCCACCCCGGGGGACCTCACCCGGGGACTGCCCAGAACCTTGCAGGTTCGGCTGCCGGCGCAGGCCGATGCGGCCGGATTGGCCGCGGCGGTGCCTGGGCTTGCCCCGGGAGCGAGCGGTTGGACGATCCGCGGACCGCAGGTGGGACCGGCGATGCTCACCCTCGCCAGCCAATGGTGTACCGACAACGGGTACCCCGATGCCGAGCTCAACCTCATCCCGCCATCTTTGGAGGACGCCGTGATCGCGCTGACGCCTGGGCACGAGATGGGTGCGACGTCGCGATGAACCGCGAGACTGCGACGACTACCGCGAGACTGCGATGACTAAGGACAGCCGCACCCGGCCGCAGACGCAGGAGGGTCAGGAGACTCCGGTGACCGCTCGGTCGGCGACGGTGCCCCGGCCAGACTCGGGCCGCGCTGACGGGCCCGCCCCCAGCTACCAACGGATCGCCGCGCAAACTCGCTTCGAGGCGGCGACGATCCTGGCCAACGGGGAACAACTGGTACTCACCTTCGTGCTGCCGGTGCTGGCGCTGCTTGCGGTGGTGCACCTCACCTGGATCCCCCTGCCGGTGCCGACCGGAGCCTCCCGGGTGGACGTGACCGTGCCTGGCGTGCTCGCGGTGGCGGTGGTCTCCACGGCCTTCACCGGGCAGGCGATCGCCACCGCCTTCGACCGTCGTCACGGCGTGCTCCGACTCTTGGGGACCACTCCGTTGGGGCGAGGTGGCCTCTTGGCCGCACGATTCCTGGCCGTGCTCACCGTGGTGCTGGTGCAGAGCCTGTTGCTGGGCGGGATGGGCTTGGCGCTGGGATGGCGTCCGGCAGCCGCCGGAATACCGGTCGCCGTGGCGTTCATCGTGCTCGGCTGCCTGTGCTTCCTCGCGCTGGGCCTGCTTCTGGGGGGCACCATGCGGGCCGAAGGTGTGCTGGCGGTGGCGAACCTGGTGTGGGTGCTGCTCACCGCTGCGGGGGGCCTGCTACTGCCGAGCCATGCCACCGGCGCGCCGTCCGAGGTAGTGCGCCTGCTGCCCTCGGGTGCGCTGGGTGACGGGTTGCGCTCGGCCCTGGTGTCGGGCCGCGTCGATGCGACGGCGGTGGGGGTGCTGCTGGTGTGGACAACCCTGAGCGTGCTGGCCGCGCGGCGGTGGTTCCGATGGGACTGACGCCGGACGCCGCGGAGCCGTCCGGGTGGGAGCGGCTCCTGGCGCGGATCCCGGTGCACCCGCACCTGATCGTGCTGCGCACGGCTGCCACTGTGGTGCTGAGTTGCCTGATCGGTCAGGCAGGTTTCGCCGCTGCCGGTCTGGGCCGGAACCCGGCCTGGTTCGGTTGGCATGAGACCGGTGCCGTGGTCACCGTGTGCGCATGCCTGGTCAGTTTGGTGCTCTACCTGCTGTTGCGCCGGATCGGCGGGTCGGTGTTGATGGGGCTGGCCGTCGCGACAACGGTGATGGTGCTGGTCCAAGTGGGTTTCGCCGAGGCGGGCTGGAAGGACGTGCACATCTTCTGGGGCGTTCTCACCGTCATGGTCGGCACCGCGCTGACCTCCTGGACCTACCGGCATCCACCCCCGCCAGGGTGGCGCCCCGCGACCCAGAACCCTTGAGCCCGCACCCGCGCGCCATCTGTCACTAGTGGTTCGAGTCCAGCCGCCTCGTCAGGCGGCCGGGCCCAGCGTGACACCCGGCTTCCACGTTTCCCAGGACGGGTCACTCCAGGTCAGTGTCGACGGCGCCACCCAGGTCCAGGGCGGGGTCAACTCCTCGGTGACAGTGACCGTGCCCAACACCCTGGGCGGGCATCGGGTGACCGTGACCGGGGTGCGGCCTCGTTCAGCAGGGTCGTCACCGTCTCCGGCTACAGCACGGCCGTGTCCCGCGGCCACCTACTCTGCGTCGGGCGTTGGCATCTCTCGACGCTTGCTTGTCAATTACCAACCTTCGCTGGGCCCGTAGCCGCGAGCTACCTGCACAGTTGCTTCTTGGATAGTTTGCGCCGCCATCCACTTTGAGCGGCCCACTCTCAGGCGCCCTGAACCCGAGTCGCCATCGCCGCGGGAGTCCATCTCGGGTTCGCCCATCACGCCTGTGATGCGAACCTTCCGGCGGAAGGGTCACGTGCCCGCACTTCTACTCCCCGGGTCCGACACGTGCGGTCGGACGGGGTGCTCGCCTGTCACACGACACCGCTTCGACAGATCGCTGGACCCTGGGAACATCACGGCAGCCCGCGCGGAGCGCTGGGTGACGAACGCCGTTCACCCGCCCTCCAGACGTTGGTGCACGCCCGCCGGAGTTGGCTACCATCTCGTTCAGCCGGTGACGAGGTTTGACTTCCTCCTCGTTGCTCGGCCCCGGCGACAGACGTGCACCCGCGAGCGCTTGCCATCTCTCAAGTTCGGCAAGCGCGCGTCCGAAAAGCCGATAGGCCCTGATGGTCCGGGCCCCGATGATTCGGGCCCAACGCACATCAGCAGAGCCGCGCGAGCAATGGCGCTCCACCTCAGAAATCACGATAACTATCATCACGATAACCCGAGCAGGAGCATTGCATGATTCGCAAGACCAGCGCCAAGGCCACCGACCCCAAGGTCACGTTCGTGCTGCCCGCCGCAGAGCCCCTGGGCCGGGTCAGCGTCGTCGGCGACTTCAACGACTGGACGCCCGGCACTCACGAACTCAAGAAGCGCAGCAATGGCACTCGCAGTGTGTCCGTGGCGTTGCCGAAGGGGTCGACCGTCCGGTTCCGGTATCTCGCCGAGAACGGCGTGTGGTTCGACGACCCGGAGGCCGAGGTCAGCGCCGAGGGAAGCGTGCTGTCGGTCTGAGGATCGAAGCGGGTGGCACCGCGGAGTTAGGCGCGGAGGTTCGTGACACGCCGCCGAGGCTGAAACGGCACCTGGCACGGTTTGGGCGGTGGCATCCCCCAGGCCGGTGTCCTCGTGACGGGCAAATCGCAACGAAGCAGACGCTTCGCCGCGCTGATCTGCGAGTTCTCGCGCGAGACTCCCGTGGCCGACCTTGCCTGGCACTACGGTGGGGGCCGTGCCTAGCGATCCGCTCCCCGACGCGCCCGCCCCTGACAATCCGTCCGGCAAGCTCGTGCTGCTCCGGCACGGCGAGACCGAATGGTCCAAGTCAGGACAACACACCGGCCTCACCGACATCCCACTCACCCAGCACGGCGAGGAACTGGCCAAAGCGGCCGGCGCCCTGGTGCGGGACTATGACTTCAAACTCATCCTGTCCTCACCGTTGCGCCGGGCCCGCCGAACCGCCGATCTGGCCGGCCTCGACGCCGACATCGAGCCGCTGCTGGTCGAGTGGGACTACGGCGGCTACGAGGGTCGTACCACCAAGGACATCCGTAAGGAACTCGGCTACAACTGGACCGCCTTCACCCACGGCGTGATCCGCGGCGAGACCCCGGGCGAGACCGTCGAAGAGGTGGCCGCGCGGGCTTCTCGGGTGCTGACCCGGGTACTGCCTGCGATGGCACACGGTGACGTGGCCCTCATCGCGCACGGCCACTATCTGCGGATCCTCACCGCGGTTTTCCTGCGCCTGGCACCCCGCTTCGGCGCGGCGATCAGCCTGGATCCCGGGTCTGTCTCAGTGCTGGGTTTCTACCGGGAGCAGCCGGCGATCCTGGCCTGGAACCACGGTCCGGAACTCCCCAAGGAGCCCTCCGAGTCCTGACTCCAGCGACTGCACCCTCGCGGGTACCGGTGTAGGAGGCACCGTGGCGGACGAGCCGTTCGTCGTGCCGCCGTTGCTGCCCGTGCGTGCAGTTGCGCCGCTCGTCGCGCGGGCAGCGCCTGCGTTGTTCGTGCCGGTGGCGGCGCTGGGACCCGCCGCCTGGACGGCACCCCCGCCGGTGTGCCCCGACCCAGGTCGATGCCTGGTGCTGTCCCAGAAGTGCTGCGTGCCGATCACCATCCCTGGCAACTCGAGCAGTCGCAGCGCGGCAGTGAACGAGCGCGCCCCGAACCACTTCGTCTCGACGATCTGCGGACGGAGCCTTTCGTACAACTCGGCGCACACCTGCGAGTGGTTGAGGGGCCCCCGGGCTCGGCGATACCGGCGGGTGACGATCCTGCTGAACTCCGCAAAACCCTCCCGCTTGTCGTGCTGGCGATCCTGATTGCTCTGAGCGCCTGCCGCCGCAGTGGTGGGGCTTGGCGGCGCGGTCACTGCTTTGCTGGACGGCCCGGCGACCGTGGTGCGCCGAGCGGCCGGTCGCGGCTGTGCGGCCGGGGTGGGCCGTGCGACCTGGCCCGGCAGTGCGACCTGGCCCGGCAGTGCGGCCGGCGCTGGGCTGGCGACTGGAGGACGGGCGAGGCAAGCCTGGGCAGGGGCCGCGGATGGCTCGTCGGCAACCAGATCGAGCAGCTGCTGACCACTGATCACCAGGTCCGCGGCGCCGTGGTAGGCCGGGGCGGCATCGCCGGTTGAGACCAGCGTGGCGTGCACGTCCTGCACCCGGACCCGATGCAGCAAGGGGGTGAAGTCGGCGTCGCTGGACACCACGACAAGCTCGTCGAGCGGGTGCCCGCAGGCCAGCAGATCCAGCACGTCGATGACCAGGCGGATATCGGCGGCATTCTTGTGCCTGACGGTCAGCGGCGGGCAGTCGATCACCTCGAACCCCGCCATGGTGAACCCCTGGCGGAACTTCCACATCGTCAACCGCTCCGATGGTGCACGCGGGTCTGGGATCGATCCGGCCGGATTCATGAAACAGCGACGCACCACCCATCGCCGGTCCCCGCGCGCCAGTGCCGTGCCACGCAGCCGGTCCATCCATCGGGCCGGATTCTGGACGACGGCTAACGCCCGCTCCGGATCGAGGCCGATGAGGCCGCTGAGCATGTTGTCGAAGTCAATGAAAATACCGGCGCGTGACTCCATGCCCTCCCCTGTCATGAGTCTGTGACTGTCATCAGGCTGTGATCCGGTATCGGTACGTTCCAGTCAAAACTGAATCTCTAGTAATGAAATGCCTGAGAGCCGGCCGTTCACATGCGCCGTTCACACAGCAGACTGGCGGGTATCCGCCGGGCCGAGCGGGCCGCGCTGGATTCGACCCAACCGGGGGCGTGCCAACCGCACGCGGCCGCAAACACGACAAGCCGCCGGACAGCAGAAGTCTGCGGCCCTCGCCGACGAAGCAGAGGTCGGATCAGGCGGCAGTCGAGCGAGCGTAGGCTGGGCGGGTGCTCAGTCCCTGGTCCCGGCGCCTGCTGCTCCTCAACGTCATCGCCCAGATCGGGATCGTCGTCACCGGCGGCTTGGTGCGCCTGACGGGGTCCGGCCTGGGGTGCCCCACCTGGCCACAGTGTGTCCCGGGTTCGTACACCCCGGTGCTGCAGCAGGCCGAGGGATTCCACAAGTACATCGAGTTCGGCAACCGACTGCTCACCTTCGTCGTGCTCGCCACGGCGGTGGCCGTCATCCTCATCGGGGTGCGCCAGGTGCGCTCGGGACGACCAGGGCGTCTGCTGGTGCCCGCCGCGATCCCGCTCGCTCTGGTCGTCGCTCAAGCCGTCATCGGGGGCATCACCGTGCTCACCGGGCTGCATCCGGCGACCGTGGCCACACACTTCCTCGTGTCGATGCTCCTGGTGGCTGCCTCGGTCTACGCCTGGCTGCGGCTGGACGCCCCCGACGGCCCCACCGCCCCGGCGGTGCGAGTCGAGATCCGCTGGCTCTATGCGGTATGCGTCCTCGTGGCCGTGGCCATCCTGGTACTCGGCACCGTCGTGACCGGCTCCGGCCCGCACTCCGGGGACGCCGAGACGCCGGCTCGGTTCGCCCTCGACCCGCGCACGGTGTCGTGGCTGCACGCTGATCTGGTGATGGCCTTCTGCGGGCTCGTGATCGGGTTACTCGTCGCCGTCCGGGTCGCGGGAGGCCGCCCCCGCCTCCTGCACGCCTGCGCCGCCCTCGTGGCGGTCACCCTCGCTCAGGGGCTGATCGGCTACGTGCAGTACTTCACCGGGCTTCCCGAGGCCCTGGTGGCTGCGCACATGCTGGGGGCCAGTCTCCTCGTGGTCGCCCTCGTGGTGGTCGGCTTCCGGCTGCAGATCCGCCTCGATCCCGAACCGGCCAGGTCCATCGCCACGGCGACGGCCGTGGCCGCCTGAGCAGAACAGAGTGAGCCGGATGTGGCGTGCCGCGGGCCAAACCGACCAGGACGGCCGGGTCACGATCAACCGGTCTGCACGGCGGTGTACCCGAGCGGCCCTGCCCTCACGTAGGCCGCGGCCCGGGCCTGCGCAGGCGCTCGGGACGCCCCGTCAGGGACGGGGTGGCGCATCCCCGGGGGCGGAGCGCATAGACTCCCCCGCAGTACTGGTCGTCATCAGGGGACGTCAGACGTGAACGGCGGCTCGGCCCGGTCGCCGCAGAGCAGGGGAAAGGCCTGATGAGCATCGTGCACCAGTCCGCCACGCGCCAGGCGCGGCCCCGCTCCGCGCGGCGGATCGTCGGCGGCTATCTGGCGCTGATGAAGCTTCGCGTCGTCGAGTTGCTGCTGTGCACGACGGTGCCCACCATGCTGCTGGCCGCTGGCGGCTTTCCCCCGTTGTGGCTGGTGCTGGCCACCCTGATCGGCGGCACCCTGGCCGCCGGCAGCGCCAACGCCATCAACATGTACGTCGACCGCGACATCGACGCGGTGATGAAGCGCACCCGCAACCGTCCGATCGTCACCGGCGAGGTCTCCGCGCGGGCCGCCCTCATCTTCGGAGTCCTGCTCGGAGTGGTCGCCACCGTATGGCTGGGCCTGCTGGTCAACTGGCTGTCGGCCTGGCTCGCCCTCGGCGCCATCCTCTTCTACGTCGTCGTCTACACCCTCATGCTCAAACGCCGGACCCGGCAGAACATCGTGTGGGGTGGGGCGGCGGGTTGCATGCCGGTGCTGATCGGCTGGTCGGCGGTCACCGACACGGTCTCATGGGCTGCCATCGTGCTCTTCGGCGTCATCTTCTTGTGGACGCCGCCGCACTACTGGCCACTGTCCATGCGCTACCGCGAGGACTATTCCGCGGTCCACGTCCCGATGCTGGGGGCCGTCGAACGCCCGGAGATCGTCGCGCGCCAGATCATCGCCTACTCGTGGGCCATGGTCGCCTGCTCCATGCTGTTGTGGCCGGTGGCACCGACCGGCCTGTTCTACCCGATCGCGGCCGCAGCCCTCGGCGCCTGGTTCCTCATCGAGGTGCACCTGCTCTCCCGGCGCGCCAAGCACGCCGAGACGGCAGAGCAGGCCGGTGCCATGCGGGTGTTCCACGTCTCCATCACGTACCTGACGCTGCTCTTCGTCGCGGTCGGGCTCGACCCGTTCCTGCGTTTCTGAGGCCAGCCGGGTCCACCAGGGACCGTCCGACCGACTCCGGGTGAGTCCGGCCTGGGAGATCGTGGCAGTTCTGGGCGCTTGCCGGACGAGTCTGGCCGCGCGGGCGCGGGCCCGCAGCTGTGGCCCTGCCGCTCCGGATCGATAGTCACAGATCGCAGGTTCTGGGCCATACGCACTAGGGTGGGAGTCGGCGCGATGTCGCCTCGTCGTGGGCGCAGGCACGCCTCGACCCCAGACATCCGCATGGCACGCTGCATGTCCGGGTCGGCGTCACACGTCGGCCAGCCAGACCATGTTCGACGCCCGGGCGGTAGACCCGAGCAGAAGGTAGGCGCACACCGATGACCTCACTCAGCTGGACGGACCTCGATTCCCGAGCCGTGGACACCGCGCGGGTGCTCGCCGCGGACGCGGTCGAGAAGGTGGGCAACGGCCACCCGGGCACCGCGATGAGCCTGGCCCCCGCCGCGTACCTGCTCTTCCAGCAGGTGATGCGGCACGATCCCAGCGACCCCGACTGGCTGGGCCGGGACCGGTTCGTGCTCTCGTGCGGGCACTCCAGCCTCACGCTGTACGTCCAGCTGTACCTGTCCGGCTATCCGATGACCCTCGACGACCTCAAGTCGCTGCGCACCTGGGCCAGCCAGACTCCGGGGCACCCCGAGTACGGGCACACCCCCGGAGTGGAGATGACCACCGGCCCGCTGGGCCAGGGCCTGGCCACCGCCGTCGGGATGGCCATGGCAGCCCGTCGCGAGCGTGGTCTGCTCGACCCGGATGCCGCCCCCGGCACCTCGCCCTTCGATCACCATGTCTACGTCTTCGCCTCCGACGGCGACTTGGAGGAGGGCGTCACCTCCGAGGCCTCCTCGATCGCCGGCCACCAGGAACTCGGCAACCTCGTCGTGCTCTACGACCAGAACCACATCTCCATCGAGGACGACACCGACATCGCCTTCAGCGAGGACGTGCTGGCCCGGTACGAGGCCTACGGTTGGCACACCCAACGCGTGGACTGGACGGCCGGCGGCGCCTACCACGAGGACGTCCCAGCGCTGTGGGAGGCGCTCGAGGCTGCCAAGAACGAGACCGGCAAGCCGTCGATCATCGCCTTGCGCACCATCATCGGCTGGCCTGCACCGAACAAGCAGAACACCGGCAAGATCCATGGCTCCGCCCTCGGTGCGGACGAGGTGAAGGCCACGAAGAAGGAACTGGGCTTCGACCCCGAACAGTCCTTCGAGGTCGCCACCGAGGTTCTCGATCACGCCCATCAACTCCTCGGGCGAGGCCGCCAGGCCCACCAGGAATGGGACGTGGCGTTCACGGCCTGGTCCGAGGCGAATCCCGAGCGGGCGGGGCTGCTGGAGCGGATGCGCACCCGCACGCTGCCATCGGGCTGGGACAACACCCTTCCCACATTCGAAGCGGACAAGGCAGTGTCGACCCGGGCCGCCTCGGGCAAGGTGCTCAACGCCGTCAAGGACGTGCTGCCGGAACTGTGGGGCGGCTCGGCCGACCTGGCCGAGTCCAACAACACGACGATGGACGGTGAGCCGTCCTTCGCCCCGGCCCGCCGCGCCACCGCCCACTGGAAGGCCGAACCCTACGGACGCACGCTGCACTTCGGCATCCGCGAGCATGCGATGGGTGCCATCGTCAACGGCATCACCCTGCACGGAGGCACCCGCGCCTATGGCGGCACGTTCTTGCAGTTCTCCGACTACATGCGCCCGGCGGTCCGCCTGGCCGCGCTGATGCAGATCCCCAGCATCTTCGTGTGGACTCACGACTCCATCGGTCTCGGTGAGGACGGACCCACCCACCAGCCGGTGGAGCACTTCGCCGCGCTGCGGGCCATCCCGGGACTCGACTTCGTCCGGCCCGCCGACGCGAACGAGACCGCAGCCGCGTGGAAGACGGTGCTGGAGAACACGTCTCGCCCGGCCGGTCTGGCCTTGAGCCGACAGAACCTGCCGGTGGTCGCCCGTGGCGACGGCCCGGCCGACGGGGACACCCTGGCCAGCGCCGACGGGGTGGCACGCGGGGCATACGTCCTGGCCGAGGCCACCGGCGGTTCACCGGAGGTGATCCTCATCGGTACCGGTTCGGAGGTGCAGGTGGCCCTGGCCGCCAGAGAGCAGTTGCAGGCCGACGGCATCGCCACCCGGGTGGTCTCGATGCCGTGCTGGGAATGGTTCGACGACCAGGATGAGGCCTACCGCGAGTCGGTGTTGCCTGCCGCTGTGCGGGCCCGGGTGAGCGTCGAGGCGGGTATCGCCTTCGGCTGGCGCGCGGTGGTCGGCGATGCCGGGCGCTGCGTGAGCCTTGAGCACTACGGCGCCTCCGCCGACGGCAAGTTGCTCTTCGAGAAGTTCGGCTTCACCGCCGACGCGGTGGCCGCGGCGGCCCGGTCGTCTCTCGACGCCACCAAGGCACCCCCGGTACCGGGCGGCGGCGGCCGCCTCACCCCCACCGGAGGGCTCCCCGACTTTCACTGACGCGCACGCGCCGACCCGGCAGGGGCCGGCCCCGTGCGGAAGAACACCAACGACTCAAGGAGTCTCCCGATGAGCACCACCGTCCCGCAATCCCCCCAACTCCAAGCCCTCAGCGATGCCGGAGTCTCCATCTGGCTCGACGACCTGTCCCGCGAGCTCATCGAGTCCGGTGAACTGTCGGCCCTGGTGGACGCCTCGAACGTCGTCGGCGTCACCACCAACCCGACGATCTTCGCCGCAGCGCTGAGCAAGGGTGACCGCTACGCCGACCAGGTGAGCGAGCTGGCCACCGCGGGCGTCGACGTAGCCGAGGCCATCTTCCAGATCACCACCGAGGACGTACGCCGCGCCTGCGACCTGCTGCGACCGGTGTACGACGCCACCGACGGGGTGGACGGGCGAGTGTCCATCGAGGTCGACCCGGGCCTGGCCCGCGACACCGAGGGCACCATCGTGATGGCCCGCCGACTGTGGCAGAGCGTCGACCGGCCCAACCTGCACATCAAGATCCCCGCCACGGTCGAGGGCCTGCCCGCGATCAGCCTCGCCCTGTCAGAAGGGATCTCGGTCAACGTCACGTTGATCTTCAGCCTCGACCGGTACCGCGCGGTGATGCAGGCCTTCCTCGTCGGCTTGGAGCAGGCCCGCGAGAAGGGTCTGGACCTGTCCCGGATCGAGTCGGTGGCCAGCTTCTTCGTCTCTCGGGTGGACACCGAGATCGACAACCGGCTCGACCAGGTGGGCACCGAGGCGGCCGCAGCCCTCAAGGGCAAGGCCGGCATCGCCAATGCTCGCCTGGCGTATCACGCCTGGACCGAGGTCTTCTCCACCCCGCGGTGGCGGGTTCTGGCCGACGAGGGCGCCCACCCGCAGCGGCCACTGTGGGCCTCCACCGGGGTCAAGAGCCCCGACTACTCCCCCACCATGTACGTCGATCAGTTGGTGGCCGCCGGGGTGGTCAACACGATGCCCTTCAAGACGCTGCAGGCCGTCGCCGATCAGGGCCAGGTGAGCGGCGACACGATCGCCGGCACCGAGCATGAAGCCGACGCGCTGATCGACGAGGTTGAGGCACTGGGCATCTCGTACAACGAGGTCACCGAGCTGCTCGAAGAGGAGGGCGTGCGCAAGTTCAACGACTCCTGGGCCGAGTTGCAGGGCACCGTCAGCGATGAACTCGCCCGGGCCGGTGCCACCGACAGTGAGGCCGAAGCCGGCCAGTGATGATCGGGCGGGGGTGGGCGCGGCCGACCCCCGCCGCTCTCGGGGCCGATGAGCACACCTCACGCCCGAGAACCGGAACTGCTCGACGAGCGAAAGGTAGGCCACGTGAGCCCAGCCAAGATCGGCCCGGGGGTGAATCCGCTTCGCGATCCACGCGACAAGCGGCTCGCCAAGATCGCCGGCCCGTGCTGCCTGGTGTTGTTCGGCGTCACCGGTGACCTGGCCCGCAAGAAGTTGATGCCGGCGATCTACGATCTGGCCCAGTCCGGGCTGCTGCCTCCGGGGTTCTCACTCGTCGGCTTCGCCCGACGGGACTGGCAGGACGAGGACTTCGCACAGGTGGTGCACGACTCGGTGCGCGCGCACGCGCGGACCCCGTTCAAGGAGTCGGTGTGGAAGACCCTGTCGCAGGGTTTCCGGTTTGTTTCCGGCACTTTTGACGATCCTGAGGCCTTCCAGCGGCTGGCGCACACCGTCCACGAACTCAACGAGACCCGCGGCACCGGCGGCAACACCGCCTTCTATCTGTCCATCCCACCAAAATACTTCGACGTGGTCTGCGAGCAACTCGCCGAGAGCGGCCTGGCCACCCCCCAGGAGGGGCAGTGGCGCCGGGTGGTCATCGAGAAGCCCTTCGGTCATGACCTGGCCAGCGCCCAAGAGCTCAACGACGTGGTGGAGCGGGTCTTCCCACCCGACTCGGTGTTCCGCATCGACCACTACCTGGGCAAGGAGACGGTGCAGAACATCCTGGCACTGCGCTTCGCCAACCAGTTGTACGAGCCGATCTGGAACGCCAACTACGTCGACCACGTGCAGATCACCATGGCCGAGGACATCGGCATCGGTGGCCGCGCGGGCTACTACGACGGCGTGGGCGCGGCCCGGGACGTCATCCAGAACCACCTGTTGCAGTTGCTGGCTCTCACCGCGATGGAGGAGCCGGTGTCCTTCGACGCCACGGACCTGCGCGCGGAGAAGGAGAAGGTGCTCTCGGCGGTCAAGTTGCCAGACGACCTGGATCGCAACACTGCGCGCGGACAGTACGCCGCCGGCTGGCAGGGCACGTCGAAGGTGATCGGCTATCTCGAGGAGGAGGGCACCGCCAAGGACTCCATCACCGAGACCTTCGCGGCGATCCGACTCGACGTGGCCACCCGCCGCTGGGCCGGGGTTCCCTTCTATCTGCGCACCGGAAAACGCTTGGGCCGTAGGGTGACTGAGATCGCGGTGGTCTTCAAGAAGGCCCCACATCTGCCCTTCGAGCACACTGCCACCGAGGAGTTGGGGCAGAATGCGCTCGTCATCCGGGTGCAGCCGGACGAGGGGGTCACCATCCGGTTCGGCTCGAAGGTTCCGGGCCCGCAGATGGAGGTGCGGGACGTCACCATGGACTTCGGCTACGGCCACGCCTTCACCGACTCCCCCGCCGAGGCCTACGAGCGACTCATCCTGGACGTCTTGCTCGGTGAACCCCCGCTCTTCCCGCGGCATGAGGAAGTCGACCTGTCCTGGCGGATCCTCGACCCGATCCTGCACCACTGGGAGAGCAAGGGACGGCCCGAGCCGTACGAGTCCGGTGGCTGGGGGCCGCCATCGGCGCACGAGATGCTGGCCCGGACCGGACGCACCTGGAGGCGACCGTGATTATCGACCTGCAGTCCACGTCGACCTCGGCGGTCAACAGGACCCTCGTCGAGATCCGCGAGCAGGGCGGGTCGGTGGCGCTCGGCCGGGTGCTCAACCTCATCATCTGCGCGGACGACTTCGACGCCGAGGGCGCCATCGAGGCAGCCAACTCGGCCAGCCGGGATCACCCCTGCCGGGTGCTGGTGATCGCCCGGGGCCCGGCCCGCGGGTCCAACCGGCTCGATGCGCAGATCCGGATCGGTGGTGACGCCGGGGCCAGCGAAGTGATCGTGCTGCGCACCTTCGGCGAACTGACCAAGCACTCGGAGGCGCTGGTCACCCCACTGCTGCTGCCGGATACGCCGGTGGTGACCTGGTGGCCGGGCGATCCGCCTGTCGACCTGGTGGCCGAGCCGCTCGGGCGGATCGCCCAGCGACGGGTGAGCGACTCGGCGCGCGCCAAGCGTCCGCGACGGGCCTTGGCCAAACTGGCGGCTTCGCACACTCCGGGAGACACCGACCTGGCATGGAGCCGGATCAGCCGGTGGCGGTCGCTGCTGGCCTCCGCGCTGGACCAGGCACCCTACGAACCGGTTACCAAGGTGGTCGTCACCGGCGCCACCGACTCCCCCAGCACCGAGTTGCTCGCCGGGTGGCTGGCGATGACGCTCAAGGCCGACGTCGAGGTCAAGCGCACCGCTGCGGGCACCGGTGTGGTGGCCGTCGAATTGCACCGGGCCAGTGGTGTGCTCGAGTTGAACCGGCCCGAACGATCGAGTATCGCGACCCTCACCCAGCCCGGCCAGCCTGAACGCACGGTGAGCCTGGCCCGTCGTCAGGATGACGAATGCATCGCCGAGGAGTTGCGCCGACTCGATCCGGACGATGTCTACGGCGACGTGGTGACCGCCGGCCTCAAACGTGTGGACCCGGGCCTTTACGGAGGCGAGGGTGCGGCCCGCTCGGGTGGGCGCTCGTCTGCCAAGAACACCGCGAGGAAGCCCCCGGCGAAGACCAGCACAGCACGGACCACCACCGCTCGGACCACCACAGGCAAGAAGAGCGCGGCGCCGCGCACGTCGGCGGCCAGGTCCACGGCAGCGGCGAAGAAGAGTTCCCCGGCCAAGGCGACCCCGGCGAAAGCCAGCACCTCGCGGGCGGTTTCGACCCGGACGGCTGCGGCCAAGAAGAGGTAGCCGTACGGTTCGTACGTTCGGCACCGCTGGCCCAGGTCTGTCGGGATCGAACCCTGTTGTGAGACAGCAGATCCCGGCTTCGGGCATGACTGGGCCGCCTTCGTCGCAGGGATCTCGGGCCACACCGGCGCAGCGTGGGGTTGAGCCTGGGTCGGGGTGAAGCGGTCGGCCTCGCCGAGCTCGCCCCCCGACCCGAACGGGGACGGAGGCCAACTTGGAGGAACTGCGTTCGCTGGTCAGCAGCCAATCGCCGGCCCGGTGGACGTCCGCGCACCAGATCAGGTGCTCGCCGGTCGGATCGGCACCGAGTCGACTGTGCGCGAGGTCTGCACCGCCGACCCACCATCGATCCCGTCCACAGACCCGCCAACCATTTGTAGCACCCGGTGCTACAGTGCGTGCATGACTGAGATCAGTCAGCGCGAACTGCGAAACGACAGCGGTAGCATCGTCAGCGCCTTGGTCCAGGGACGTAGTTTCGTCTTGACCCGCCACGGTGTTCCGGTAGGGGAACTCCGCCCGTTGCGCCGGGCTCGCTTCGTCGACGCAGTCGCGGTGACCGAGATCTTCCGCAATGCACCCCCCATCGCTGCGGATCAGTTCTGGCAAGACTTGGACGACAGCGCCGATCAGGACATCACCCCCCGTGGATGAGCAGGTCACCCTCACGCGACTAGATGCCGGGCTCCTCGACACCTCGGTCGTCATCGACCTCGAGCGAATCGACCCTGGCTTGCTGCCCGCGAGAGTGGCAATATCGGCTATCACCCTGGCCGAGTTGGCAGCCGGGCCGTCCGCAGCCAAAGACCCTGCCGAACGAGCACGCCGACAAGACAGGCTGCAACGAGCCGAGGCCGCGTTCGAGCCGATCCCGTTCGACGCCCAGGCTGCGCGCGCCTACGGTCGCGTGCACGCGGCTGTGGTCACCGCGGGACGCCACCCACGGCGACGGTTCGCCGATCTCCTGATCGCTGCGACCGCGCTCGGCGAGGGACTTCCACTGGTGACGAGGAACCCCGACGACTTCGTCGGGTTGCGGGACCTTCTGGACATCCTCACCGTGTGAACGATGGGCGTGAAACGTCTTCTGGCTAGGAAGACTTCGATCTCCCTGCGCAGTGACTACCGGAGGTTCCGCCATGATCGCCATCCGCGGCGGCGGTCCTCCGAGGGGCGCGGTATCTGGCGAGGTGACCGCAGTACCGACGCCGACCAGGTAGAGGCTCCGGGCCGTAGTGGGTGGATCGAACCATGTTGTGAGAGAGCCAGTCCCGGAACTCGGCGGCTCAGGAGAGCATGCGCACCCAGTTGGCGCCCGACCCGACCGTGGCGGTGTCCAGGAGGGTCAGCGAGCCGTCCGGGTTCAACCGGGACAGCGCCGCCTCCTGGGAGCGCTCGCCGACCACCACCACGAACTCGCCGTCCCCGGTGACCCCGAAACCGCGGGGCTGAGCCTGAGTCGGGGTGAAGCGATCGGCCTCGCCCAACTCGCCCCCGACCCGAACGGGGACGGAGGCCAGCTTGGAGGAACTGCGTTCGCTGGTCAGCAGCCAGTCGCCGGCCCGGTGGACGTCCGCGCCCCAGATCAGATGCTCGGCGGTCGGATCGGCACCGAGTCGACTGTGCGCGAGATCCTCACCGGGGTCGACCACGACAACGCTCTGCACCACGCTCAGGGTGCCGTCGCCAGCCCGGGCCAACCGAAACACCTCCCCGGAGTACTCAGTGACCAGGTACCCCGCGTCCGCCTCGACGATGAGGTGCCGCGGCCCGCAGCCAGGAGTCACCGACACCGTCTCAGGCGTGAGCGCGTCCAACCGTCCGGAGGCCTCGACCAGGTACTGCGCCACCAAGTCCTGCCCCAGTGAGACGAAGTACGCCCGCTCGGCATCGCCATCCCGGCAGGCCACCACGCAATGCAGGTTCGCGAAGGAGATCGTCGAGACCGGCTCGCCCAGCTGCTCTGCCTCGACCGGCCAGGAGACCCCGAGGCCACCACCATAGGAAGCGCCCAGCAAGACGGTGCCCGAATGGGCCAGGCTCAAGTAGGTCATCGACGCGGCCACCGGGCGCCGGTCGACCTCGGACAGTTCCCCGGTCTCCGGATTCAGGCTCAGGGTCGCCACCCCGGGTGGATCGCCCTTGTAAGCGGCGAACACCAGGGCGCGCTCAGGGTCGACAGCGAAGGTGCCACAGCCGGGCAGTCCCGACGTGCGCGCCAGGAGTTCCAGACGCGGCCGAGGGTCACGGTGCAGCCGCAAGGTGCAGATGCTGTCGTCTCCGGCAACGGCGATGAGGACGAGTTCGCTCATCTGTCCACCCTATGCGGGTGGGGCTCCGTCTTTGCTTCAGGGACCGCGCTGGTGCGGGCCAGCCAACTCAGCGCCATGCCGGGCGACACGGCGTCCAATGGACACCGCGTCCAACGACACTGCGTCAAGCGGTGCGGCTCAGCCATCGATCGCCATCGACTCTCCAGCAGTCGACACCCGACCGGTACGGACCTGGCCGGGACGGCTAGCGAACGATGTTCTTCGCTCGCAGAGACTCCAATGCCTCTTCGAGGATCGCCTCGCCGTCGGAGTCGGAGCGTCGCTCTTTCACATACGCCAGGTGGGTCTTGTAGGGCTCGTTTCGCGGTGCCGTCGGCGGGTTGGCGCGATCCTGGCCACCGGGCAGCCCACACCGTGGGCAGTCCCAGGTCTCGGGGGGCTGGGCCTGGTTGTCGTCGGCGAAACTGGGCCGGGTCTCGTGCCCATTGGCGCACCAGTAGGAGACCAGGACGCGGGGTGCCGAGTCACCACGCTCGGCCTCGCCCATCGGGCCTGCTCCGACTCTGCTGCCGCGGATCGCATTTCCACCGGCCATCGGCGGTCTCCTCTCTCGCCCGTCGCCCGTCGCACGCCGGGACGGGCTCTTCGATAGTCAAACTACCCCGAGAATGTCGTACCGCCGCAGCACCTCGCGGGAGGGCTGGGCACAGGTTGCGCTGAGCACGTGAGCGGGCACCAGCCCCGCTCAGGAGCCGGAGGGTACGAACCTCTCCAACACGTTGAGCAGAACGATCGACACGCTCCATACGAGGGCCATCGCGATCGTGATCCGGTTCAGGTTGCGCTCGGCCACCCCGGAACTGGACGCGCTGCCCGTGATGCCACCACCGAACATGTCCGACAGGCCACCGCCTCGACCCTTGTGCAGGAGGATCAGCAGGGTCAGGAACAGACTGGTGAGCACCAGCACGACCAGCAAGGTGATCCGAAGGGCAGACACTCGAGGCAATCCTGTCGGTGAACGAGGGGTGGTCATCTGGCGTGGTCAACGTCGCCGCCGACCTCCCGGTACCAGCCTCGAGGTGGACGATGCTGCTGTCCTTGTTCGCGAGGTCCCGGCCGGTGCATGCCGGTGGCGTGTTGACCAGGCACCACAGTAGCAAAGCCCACCGACGCTCCCCCGCCATTCCGAGGGCTTTCACGCAGGTGGGCTTTTGTCCGGTCCGTTCCCAGGCCCTGGCGGGCAGCCCGGCTGACTCCGACCCGGGGGCGGGCCGGGCGGAGTCAGCGTTCGTGGGGCGCTATCGCGCGATGTCGCCGGCGCGAGCGAGGCCGGCGACCAGCGCCGGCAGTGGTGGTCAGCCGGTCTGGTGCGATTGGTAGCGGGCGATCTTGGCGAACTCCTCCGGGTCGAGGCTGGCACCGCCGACGAGAGCTCCGTCGACGTCCTGCTCGGCCATGATCTGGGCCACGTTGGAGGACTTCACCGAACCGCCGTACAGCACCCGCACGGCCTCACCGGTGGCGTCCCCGGGCACCTCGGCGATCCGGGCCCGGATCGCCCCGCAGACCTCCTGAGCGTCTGCCGGGGTGGCGACCTCCCCGGTGCCGATGGCCCACACCGGCTCGTAGGCGATCACCGTGCCGGCCACCTGCTCGGCGCTCAGGCCGGCCAGGGATCCGTCGAGCGAGGCCAGCGTGTACTCCACCTGCCGGCCCTCCTTGCGGATGTCCAGGCCCTCGCCCACGCAGACGATCGGGGTGATGCCCACCTTGTGCGCGGCGGCGGCCTTCTGCGCCACGAGTTCGTCCGTCTCACCGTGGTACTCGCGCCGCTCGGAGTGCCCGACGACGGCATAGGCGCAGCCGAGCTTGGAGAGCATCGATCCCGAGACCTCACCGGTGTAGGCGCCGGAGTCGTGGGCGGAGATGTCCTGCGATCCGTAGCCAACGTTGAGCTGGTCCCCGTCCACGAGCGTCTGCACGGTGCGCAGATCGGTGAACGGTGCCATCACCGCGACCTCGACGGCGTCGTAGTCGTGCTTGGCGTCGGACAGGGTCCACGCGAGCTTCTGGACGGTGTGAGTGGCCTGGACGTGATCCTGGTTCATCTTCCAGTTGCCGGCCATCAGCGGGGTACGTGCCATGGTTGACCTTTCGTTGTGACGTTCAAGGCGGTAAGTCGAGGGAGTCGACTCCGAACTTCCCGGACGGTTAGAGGGACCTCCCGAGGCCGGGAGGCTGCGGATAGGACGTGGCGTGCCGGCCTCACGACTCCAAGGCGGTGATGCCGGGCAGCTCCTTGCCTTCGAGGTACTCCAGGGACGCCCCACCACCGGTGGAGATGTGCCCGAAGTCGGAGTCGGCGAAGCCGAGGGTGCGCACCGCTGCGGCGGAGTCTCCGCCGCCGATCACCGAGAAGGTGTCCGAGTCGGCCAGAGCCTGGGCGACGGCCTTGGTGCCAGCGGCGTAGGGGGCCATCTCGAAGACCCCCATCGGGCCGTTCCAGAACACCGTCTTGGTGTCGGCGAGCTTGTCGGCGTAGATAGCGCCGCTGCGCGGCCCGATGTCCAGACCGAGTCGATCGGCCGGGATCTGGTCAGCCGCGTACACCCCGTGATCGGCGTCGGCCGAGAACTCCGTCGCGGCGACGATGTCGACCGGCAGGACGATCTCCACGCCCTTGTCCTGGGCCTTGCTCAGGTATCCCTTGACGGTGTCGAGCTGGTCGGCCTCGAGCAGGGACTTGCCCACCTCGTGGCCCTGGGCGGCCAGGAAGGTGAAGACCATGCCGCCACCGATCAGGAGCCGGTCGGCGACATTGATCAGGTTGTCGATGACGCCGAGCTTGTCCGAGACCTTGGACCCGCCCAGCACCACCGCGTACGGCCGCTGTGGGTCGGCGGTGAGCCGCTTGAGCACGTCGACCTCGGCGGCCACCAGCCCACCGGCGGCGTGCGGGAGGCGGGTGGTGACGTCGTAGACCGAGGCCTGCTTACGGTGCACGACACCGAAACCGTCGGAGACCATCGCCCCGTCCGGGCCGACGAGTGCGGCCAGTTCGTCGGCGAAGGCACCCCGCTCGGCCTCGTCCTTGGAGGTCTCGCCCGGGTTGAAGCGCAGGTTCTCCAGCAGCACGATGCTGCCGTCGCCCATCGCCTCGACGGCGGCCTTGGCTGACTCGCCGACGGTGTCGGAGGCGAAGGTGATCTCCACCCCGGGCAGGAGCTCGCGCATCCGGGCGGCCACCGGGGCCAAGGAGTACTTATCCTCCGGTGCGCCCTTGGGCCGGCCCAAGTGGGCGCAGACGACGACCTTGGCGCCGGCGTCGAGCAGCCGTTGCCAGGTGGGCAGGGACGCCTTGATTCGCCCGTCGTCGGTGATGGTCGTGCCGTCCAATGGCACGTTCAAGTCGGAACGTACAAGAACCCGACGCCCCGAGAGGTCGCCGAGACTGTCGATGTCGAGCAGTGTGGCCATGGGGTGCATCACCCTTCGTGTGTGGTTGTCAAGATCTGGAATGGCTTGTGTGAGCGTGTGTGACAGCCGCGAGGAGCCGAGTCGCCTTCGCTGGCGAGCCTTCTGGTGGCGGGAGGGAACCTGGTGCAGCCAGGTGCCGCCCCCAACTGCCTTCATTTCCGCCGATCCGTGGTTCGGGTGTGGATGACGGGGCATCGCCGACGAGGCTGTGCGGCCAAGTTCGAGGCTGGCCGGAGTTCCTTGACCTCGGTTCGAGTCTCGGTTGCACCACCCGTGGCAGGGACGGCACGTGCTGCCAGGTCGGGGCCATCGTGACCGACCGCTGCGCCCGGCACACCGACTGGGTTGACCTGTGCCTCATCCCGAATCCGCCGCGCAGACCTGCCGACATCACGACAAGGGCCACCCGGCCGGGCGGCCATCGAGTCAGTCCGGGCATGCGTCAAATCGCACTCGACCCTGGACCCAAGCCGCGTTCGGCTGAGACGACACGGCGCCGGACGAGAAACCCGCCCGGCGCCGTGCACCACTCGTCAGAGGCTGTCGCCGACCTTGAGGGTGAGGTCGACGAGCCGGTTGGAGTATCCCCACTCGTTGTCGTACCAGCCGACGATCTTGACCTGGTCGCCGATCACCTTGGTCAGGCCGGAGTCCAGGATGCAGGAGTGCGGGTCGGTGACGATGTCGGTGGAGACGATGTCGTCCTCGGTGTACTTCAGGATGCCCTTGAGCGGACCCTCGGCCGCGGCCTTGAGGAGCTCGTTGACCTCCTGCACCGAGGTCTCGCGACCCGCGGTGAAGGTGAGGTCCGTGGCCGAACCGGTGGGGGTGGGAACCCGCAGCGCGTAGCCGTCGAGCTTGCCCTTGAGGTCGGGCAACACAAGGCCGATCGCCTTGGCGGCGCCGGTGGAGGTCGGCACGATGTTGATCGCGGCGGCGCGGGCGCGACGCAGGTCACGGTGCGGGCCATCCTGCAGGTTCTGGTCACCGGTGTAGGCGTGCACCGTGGTCATCAGGCCCTTGACGATGCCCAGGGCGTCGTTGAGCGGCTTGGCCATCGGCGCCAGGCAGTTGGTGGTGCACGAGGCGTTGGAGATCACCGTGTGCTCGGCCGGGTCGTACTGGTCGTCGTTGACGCCCATGACGATCGTGATGTCCTCATTCTTGGCCGGGGCCGAGATGATGACCTTCTTGGCGCCACCCTCAAGGTGCGCCTTTGCCTTCGTGGCGTCGGTGAAGAAGCCGGTGGACTCGATGACGACATCCGCCCCGAGTTCTCCCCAGGGCAACTTCGCCGGGTCACGCTCTTCCAGGGCCCTGATGGACTTGCCGTCGACGACCAGGTCGGTGTCGGAGTAGCTCACTTCGCCGCTGTTGCGGCCGAGCACCGAGTCGTACTTGAGCAGGTGCGCCAGGGTCTTGTTGTCGGTGAGGTCGTTGACGCCGACGACTTCGATGTCGGCGCCGGAGGCCTGGATGGCGCGGAAGAAGTTGCGCCCGATCCGGCCGAAGCCGTTGATACCCACACGGACAGTCACATGCACTCCCTTGGTGTTTTTCCCGGCCTGGTGGGCCGGGGTGGTCTCGGTCACGTCCAACCTAGTCCACATTGGCCCCGTTGCGGGCCACCGGTGAGTGTGAGGATCGGCGCGGCCGGAATTTTCTCCTGGCCCGGCCTGGGGGCTGGCGATGGCCGGGCGCCAGGGGTCGCCCGGGCCACCCTGGGGCGCCGCCCGTCACTCCCCGTAGGACACCACCCCTGTCACTCAAAGCCCTTGTGGCTAAGGCACTCTCACGTTTGAATCGCCGACTCGGGGGCTGGCGCACGGGTGGCCGGAAAGCCGGGCGGTGGGCGCCGGGCACTCCCTGATCCGAAAGTGACTGGGGTGGGCGGCGTGACCCCAGGGACGGATGTGGCAGACGAGCTGCGGCCGGTGCTCGCCGGGCGTGACTCGGCCGACCTGGCCAACGTCACGGTCAGGCCAACCTCACAGCCAGGCCAACCTCACAGCGCACCGGTCGTCACTGCTCGTCGAGGTCCGGCGGAACCGCCGACTCGGTGTTCGGCACGCCGAGTTCTTCGGCGCGCTTGTCTGCGGTGGAGATGAGTCGCCGGATGCGTCCTGCCACAGCGTCTTTGGTCAGGGGTGGGACGGCGAGCTGACCCAGCTCCTCCAGCGATGCCTGCTTGTGCTCCAGCCGGAGCTGGCCCGCCACCCGCAGATGGTCCGGCACATCGTCCCCGAGGATCTCCAGAGCCCGCTTGACCCGGGCGCTGGCGTTGACGGCCGCGCGCGCCGAGCGGCGCAGGTTGGCGTCGTCGAAGTTGGCCAGCCGGTTGGCCGTCGCCCGGACCTCGCGCTTGACCCGGCGGGCCTCCCAGTCCAGCACGGTGGCGTGCGCCCCGAGGATCGTCAGCATGGCTCCGATCGCGTCGCCGTCCCGGATCACCACCCGATCGACCCCGCGGACCTCCTTCGGCTTGGCGATGACGCCCAGCCGGCGGGCCGCACCGACGAGCGCCAACGCCGCCTCGGGGCCGGGGCAGGTGACCTCCAGGGCCGCCGAGCGACCGGGCTCGGTGAGCGAGCCGCGGGCCAGGAAGGCTCCCCGCCAGGCTGCCGCTGAGTCGCAGACCGAGGCCGAGACGACCTGCGTGGGCAGGCCCCGGACGGGCCGTCCACGGTGATCGATCAGCCCGGTCTGGCGGGCCAGCGACTCCCCGTCGCGTACCACCCGCACCACGAACCTCTTGCCCTTGCGCAGCCCGCCACCGGAGACCATCAGCAGTTCGGAGGTGTGCCCGAAGATCTCCAGTACGTCCTTGCGCAGTCGCCTGGCCGCGGCCGTCGAATCGAGTTCGACTTCGATGACGATGCGACCAGAAATGAAGTGCAGACCGTCCGCGAAGCGCAACATCGACGACACCTCAGCCTTACGGCAACACGATTTGGTGACATCCACCCGCGCCAACTCGTCCTTCACCTGTGCCGTCAAAGCCATACCGGTCATCCTGCCATCCTGTGCACGCACACTCGACACGCCTGTTCTGTAGGCCGATTCAGAGTGAAGACTGCGGAGTGTCGATGTCATGACGCGGTTCTTGCCCCAGTTTGCGTTGGTTGATTCGGCGGGTTGCCCCCGGCGATTCGGACCGGCAGGTGCCGGAGCCTGGTCGCCGAGGGATCGGGTCAGGCTGACGCCCGCGAGCGCCCCGACACCGAAGAGGGAGCCTGATACGCCTACACGTCCCCCTCCACTGCCAGAAAGACGTCGTGCAGAGCCCCCGCCAGCCGCATCGGATCGTGCCGCAGGCTCCCCGGCCCGCTGCTGACCTGACGCAGTCTCACCGAGGCCCCGACGGAGTCGGCCGCATCGAAGAGATGATCGATATCTATCACGGACGCCGGGTCGACGATGATCGCGTCGATCCGCAGATCGGGTGCGTGGGCACGCACAGCCTGCACGAGTTCGGTGGCCGACATTCCGGCTGCTTCGCCAGCAACCGGTACGCCAAGGTTCACGATGAGGCAGCGTTTGGCGTTCGTGCGCTCCAAAGCGTGGCGGAGGTCGGGCACCAGCAAGTGCGGGATGACGCTCGTGTACCAGGACCCAGGCCCGAGAATCACCCAATCGGCCTCCGCTACAGCGTTCAGGGCCTCATGGCAGGGCCGCGGATCGTCCGGGATCAGTCGCACCGACTCCACGTGTGCCGTCGTGGTGGCCACCGCTGCCTGCCCGGTGACCACTCCGGAGGAACCGTCGGGCAGCGTCACTTCCGCCTGGATGTCGAGCGGGTCAAGGGACATCGGCAACACCCGGCCGCGGGCACCCAGCAACCTGGCCACCCAGTCGAGGCCAGCCACCGGGTCGTCCAGTCGCTGCCAGAGGGTGGCGATCAGCAGGTTGCCGGTGGCGTGCCCGGACAGTTCCCCGTCCCCGGTGAACCGGTGTTGCAGCACATCACGCCACGTGCGACCCCAGTCGGTGTTGTCGCACAGCGCCGACAGCGCCATCCGAAGATCCCCGGGAGGCAGGATGCCGAGTTCCCGTCGCAGACGTCCGCTGGAGCCCCCGTCATCGGCCACCGTGACAATCGCCGTCAACTGGTCACTGATCAACCGCAAGGCGGACAGCGCGGCCGAAAGCCCGTGCCCGCCCCCCAACGCGACGACCTTCACCATGCCCCACTCCTTCGTGCCCGCTGGTACCGCCCCTGGCTCGCCACTGGTCACGCCGTGCGTTTGCCGGCGCCCGTGAACAACCGGATCGTTGCCAATCAACCCCGTCTGCGATCAACCCCGCCTGCTGCTCACTGGTGCCACTCGCCGGCACCGATCATCAACTCAGGCCGCGACACCGACCGGGGTCGCCCAGTCTTCACTCCCTTCCCAGGTCCCGGTGCATCGCGGTGGCCCGCGCCCCCGCGGCCACCAGCCGCTCGGTGAGGGCCTCGGTGATGGCGACCGACCGGTGTTTGCCGCCCGTGCAACCGACCCCGATGGTGACAAAGGGCCGGTTCTCGCGTTCGTAGCCGGCGATCACCGGCTCCAGCGCCGCAATGTACTTGTCGACGAAGTCCATCGCACCCGGTTGGCTGAGCACGTAGTCGCTCACCGGTTCCTCCAGGCCGGTGTGGGCCCGTAGATCAGGGATCCAGAACGGGTTCGGGAGGAAGCGCACGTCCACGACGTGGTCTGCGTCCACCGGAATGCCGTATTTGAAGCCGAACGAGATCACCGTCAGGCGCACGCCCTGCTCGGTCTCGGTGGAGAACAGATGGTGCAGTTTGGCGCTCAGCTGATGGACGTTGAGGTCGGAGGTATCGATGACCAGGTCGGCGGTGCCGCGCAGGTCCTCGGTGAGTTCGCGCTCGCGGGCGATGCCGTCGAGGATCCGTTCGTTCTGCTGCAGCGGGTGCGGGCGGCGTACGGACTCGAAGCGACGTACCAGGACGGCGTCGGCGGCGTCCAGGAAGAGCAGCCGTACGTGCAGCCCTATTCCACTGAGAGTGCGCATCGCCGAACGCAACTCGGTGAAGTATCCGCGTCCGCGCACGTCCATGACGACCGCGACCTTGGACAGCGGCTCGGGCCCGGCCGTGGCCAGAGTGAGTTCAGCCAGCGGCGCGAGCATGGCCGGCGGCAGATTGTCCACCACGTACCAGTCCATGTCTTCCAGAGCCTTGGCGGTGGTGGCGCGACCGGCACCGGACATGCCGGTGACGATCAGCAGTTCATTGGGCCGGGTGCCCGGGCCCCGGGTCACGTCGGCGGGCAGATCCGGGGCGGCGAGCGGGTCACTGCCGGACAGGGTTTCGTCGTCCCCCGCAGCGACCGGAGCTGAGGCGGCGGGCTGGGTGACCGGGGCCTGGACGGCATCGCCGGCGCGGTGGGACAGGTCGGGCGGCCCCGCATCGAGGGACTGCGACGGGTCGTCGAGACTCACGCGGGCAGTCTACGGTGCGGTCGGGTCGCCCGCTTGTCCGATCGGTCCGACAAGTTCTCGCGTCGGTGACTGGGGGCCGACGAGGAGCGCTCAGGTACCTGGTAGATCCAGAACTGTTCGCCCGGCACGAAGGCCTTGCGGTCAGGAATCCACGACCTCGCCGGTGGTGACATTCACCGCGGCGGGGGCCCGCTGCTCGCTCAGGGTGGCCAGGATGCCGGCGGCCAGAGCCGGCCCGATGCCCGGAACCGTCGCGATCTCCTGCGCGCTGGCCTGGCGCAGGGCCCGCACCGAGCCGAATCGCTTGAGTAGCGCGGCCTGGCGGCTCGGCCCCACCCCGGGAATCGAGTCGAGTGCGCTCCTGGTCATCGACGAGCTGCGTCGCTGGCGATGGAAGGTGATGGCGAAGCGGTGTGCCTCGTCCCGGATGCGTTGCAGCAGGTACAGGCCCTCACTGCTGCGGGGCAGGATCAGGGGGTAGTCCTCGTCGGGCAGCCACACCTCCTCCAGCCGTTTGGCCAAGCCCACGAGCGCGACGTCGGTGATCCCGAGGGAGGCCATCGCGGCGGCGGCAGCCGCGACCTGCGGGGGCCCGCCGTCCACCACGACGAGTTGGGGTGGATAGGCGAACTTCGCTCGGCCCAGGCGATCGCGCTCCGGGCCTGGATCCGGATCGAGGTCTGGGGCGCCCGCCAATCTGGCCGCGCCGGGCTCGCCCACGGCATCGGGCGTGGGCGCGTCCACGACGGGGACGTCATCGGCGACCGAACCGGCGACGGACGCATCCGACGGCGCGACCTGGCCTTGCTCGGCCAGCAACCTGCGAAAACGCCGGGTGATGACCTCGTGGATGGAGGCCACGTCGTCCTGACCGTCAACACCTCGGATGATGAAGCGGCGGTACTGCGAGGTGCGGGGCAGGCCGTCCTCGAAGACCACCATGGAGGCCACCACCTCCTGGCCTTGCAGGTTGGACACGTCGTAGCACTCGATCCGCAGCGGGGCCTCGTCCATCCCGAGCGCCTCGGCGATCTCGGTGAGGGCTTGGCTGCGCACGGTGAGGTCGCCGGCCCGGGACACCTTGTGTCGGGCCAGGGCCTCCAAGGCGTTGCGGTGCACGGTGTCCAGGAGCCGCTTCTTGTCGCCGCGCGAGGGGACCTTGACCTGTACCGCGGAACCGCGCGTCTCACTGAGCAGGGCGGCGAGTTGTTCGCTCGACTCCGGCAGCGCCGGCACCAGGACCTCCCGCGGGACGGCCGCCGGGTCGGCGTCGCCGTACACCTGCAGGAGCAGGTTCTCCACCAGGCCGCCGGTGTCGATCTCCTCGACCTTCTCCACCACCCAGCCGCGTTGCCCGCGTACGCGTCCCCCACGCACGTGAAAGACCTGGACGGCGGCCTCCAGATCGTCCTCGGCCAGGGCGAAGACGTCTGCCTCGGTGGCATCGGGCAGGACCACCGCTGACTTCTCCAACGCCCGGCGCAGGGCCGCCAGGTCGTCGCGCAGCCGAGCGGCTTCCTCGAAGCGCAGGTCTGCCGAGGCCTCCTTCATCCTTGTTTCGAGTTGGCGCAGGTAGCGGCGGGTGGAGCCGCCCATGAAATCGCAGAACTCCTCGGCCAGCACCCGGTGATCCTCGGCCGAGATCCGCCCGACGCACGGCGCGGAGCACTTGTCGATGTAGCCGAGCAGGCACGGACGCCCGGACGCCTTGGCCGACTTGAAGACCCCGGCCGAGCAGGTGCGCACCGGGAAGACCCGCAGCATCAGGTCGACCGTCTCGCGGATCGCCCACGCGTGGGCGTAGGGCCCGAAGTAGCGGGTGCCCTTACGCTTCGCGCCGCGCATCACCCGGACCCGGGGGAACTCCTCGCCCATCGTCACTGCCAGGTAGGGGTAGGACTTGTCGTCGCGGTACTTGACGTTGAACCGGGGGTCGAACTCCTTGATCCACGCGTACTCGAGTTGCAGCGCCTCGACCTCGTTGGTGACCACCGTCCACTCCACCCGGGAGGCGGAGGTGACCATGGACTGGGTGCGCGGGTGCAGACCTGCCAGGTCGGCGAAGTACGAGTTCAGCCGCTGCCGCAGGCTCTTCGCCTTGCCGACGTAGATCACCCGGCCCTGGGCATCCCAGAACCGGTAGACGCCAGCCGAATCAGGAATCTCCCCAGGGCGGGGACGGTAGGTGGAGGGATCAGCCACTCCCCCACTCTAGGCAGGCCTGCGCCGGAACCGGCTCAGGGCAGCAACTCGCGCGACGAAGAGGTTGTCAACGGCGCAGGTGCGGGATCGGTGGCCGGCGCCCGGGCCGGGGCGGCGAACTGGGCGTTGGGCCTGGCCAGCAGGAATCCTTGCCCCAGTTCCACTCCCAGGTGGGACAGCATGCGCAACTCGTCCGTGGTCTCGATTCCCTCGGCACACAGCCGGGTGTCGGTGCGCTGGCAGAAGGACACCATGGCCTCGACCAGGGCGGCCTTCTCCGGGGCCTGGTCGACCTGGGTGACGAGATTGCGATCCAGCTTGACCAGGTGCGGGCGCAAGAGCACGATCCGGCGCAGCCCCGAGTAGCCCTCGCCAGCATCGTCGATGGCGAGTTCGGCGCCACGGTCAGCGAGCCATCTAGTGGCGTTGACAAGTTCGTCGATGCCGAACAGGGGTTGCTCGGTGAGTTCGATGACGACGCCGGTGAGGTCTCGATCCAGGGCGGTACGCACCTTGGTCGCCATCAGGCTGGCCGGGGTGAGGTTCAGGCACAGCCGGGTGTTCTGCGGCCTGGCGAGCGCGCGTTCCAGGATGAGGGCCACGGCCCGAGCCTCCAGTTCGTCGCCCAGCCCGACGGTGCGCGCTGCCGAGAACCAGTCGGCCACGGTACGCGCGGTCCGGCCGGGAAACCTGGACAACGCCTCGTGTGCCCAGAGCCGACCGGTCTGCAGCTCGTGGATCGGCTGGAAGACGACGTCAAGGCTGTCCGGCTCGGACAGGAGTTCGCGCACGTCGGTCCACGTGTTGAGCGGGTCGCTGCGACGCATGTGCTCGGCGTAGCCACGCACCAGGCAACGTCCGGATTGCTTGGCCTGGTACATGGCCAGATCTGCCTCATGCAGCAACTGGTCGGCGTCCACGGCGGTGCCGGGCACCTGAATGGTCCAGCCCACGCTCGCGCCGACCTGAGCGGTCAGGCCCATGCCCAGCGCCATCGGCGCGTCGAGCGCGCGGGCGGCGGATAGGCAGATCCGCTCCACCTCGCCCGGATCCGCCACGGGCAGCAGGAGCCCGAACTCGTCCCCACCCAAGCGGGCCACTGTCGCGCCCGGTGGGGCGATCCCGACCAGCCGATTGGCCACCGTGCACAGCACGATGTCCCCGTAGCGGTGCCCGTAGCCGTCGTTGACGTATTTGAAGCCGTCAAGATCAAGGATGACCACAGCCAGGCGTGGATCGTCCCGGCCCAGCCGGGCCTCGAGGTCGGCGAGAAATCGGGCCCGGTTGGCGATGCCGGTGACCGCGTCCCGATAAGCCATCCGTTCGAGATCCTCGCGGAGTCCGCGTTCGGAGGTGACGTCCCGGAAGCTCCACACCCGGCCGATCACCTGACCATCAAGCCGTTGGGGCAACGAGAAGCGTTCGACGACGCGCCCGTCCAGCAGATGAACCTCGCCGCTGCCGACCCGGTCCGCGTCGGCAGTGAGCTCGGCAACCTGGGCCAGCAGGTCGCCCGGGTCGGTGACCACGGAGCACATATGCCGGAGCATGGCCTCGCCATCCTCGTTCTCGTGCAACTCGGTAGGAACCCGCCAGATCCGATGAAACCGAGTATTGCTTCCCTTAACCTGACCGTTGAGGTCGATGACGAGGATCCCGTCGGCGGTTGCCTCCAGGGTTGCCTGCAGCAGAGACCGGGCAAAACTGTGACCGGTCACGGTGTCAGTCATAGTCCTCCGTCCCCGCACACACGCGATCCAGCGGGTATCGGCCGATCCGGCCCGTGACGTGAGCCCTATGGCGGAGTGTTGCTCGATCGGCCGATCACGACGGGCGGGGTTCAGGCGGAGGTGAGCACCTCCGCGAGGAACTGTCCGGTGTAGGAACTTTCCTCTTTGGCGACGTCCTCGGGCGTCCCGCAGCAGACGACCGTGCCACCGCCGGAGCCCCCCTCGGGCCCAAGATCGATCACCCAGTCGGCCGACTTGATGACGTCGAGGTTGTGCTCGATGACGATGACAGTGTTGCCCTTGTCCACCAGGCCCTGGAGCACCCCCAGGAGTTTACGAATGTCCTCGAAGTGCAGGCCGGTGGTGGGTTCGTCCAGCACGTATACAGTGCGTCCGGTGGAGCGACGCTGCAGCTCGGAGGCGAGTTTGACCCGCTGGGCCTCCCCACCTGACAAGGTCGGAGCCGGCTGGCCGAGCCGCACGTAGCCCAACCCCACGTCGACGAGCGTGGTGAGGTGCCGAGAGATCGCCGGAACCGCCGCGAAGAACTCAGCGGCCTCCTCGATCGGCATGTCGAGCACGTCGGCCACGGTCTTGCCCTTGTAGTGCACCTGCAGGGTGTCGCGGTTGTACCGGGCGCCGTGGCATACCTCACAGGGGACGTACACGTCCGGCAGGAAGTTCATCTCGATCTTGATGGTGCCGTCGCCCTGGCAGTTCTCGCAGCGGCCGCCCTTGACGTTGAACGAGAACCGACCCGGCTGGTAGCCGCGCACCTTGGCCTCGGTGGTGGCAGCGAAGAGCTTGCGGACGTGATCCCACACAGCTGTGTAGGTGGCCGGATTGGACCGAGGGGTGCGCCCGATCGGGGATTGATCGACGTGGACCACCTTGTCGAGCTGATCGAGACCGGTGACCCGCTTGTGCCGCCCGGGGACCAGTCGCGCGCCGTTGAGCTCGTTGGCCAGCACTCGATACAGGATCTGGTTCACCAGTGTCGACTTGCCCGACCCCGACACGCCGGTGACCGCGACCATGCAGCCGAGCGGGAAGGACACGTCGACGCCCTGCAGGTTGTGTTCGCGGGCCTGCTGCACGGTGACCTGCCGGGCGCGGTCGACCGGGCGACGCAACGCCGGCAGGGCGATTTGGCGGCGACCGGCCAGGTAGGCGCCGGTGATCGAGGTGCGGTGCTTGAGCAGGCCGGCCACCGATCCCGAGTGCACCACGTGGCCGCCGTGTTCGCCTGCCCCCGGGCCGATGTCCACCACCCAGTCGGCGGTGTGAATGGTGTCCTCGTCGTGCTCGACGACGATGAGGGTGTTGCCGAGATCGCGGAGCCTGGTCAGGGTGCCGATCAGCCGTCGGTTGTCGCGCTGGTGCAGCCCGATGCTGGGCTCGTCCAGCACGTACAAGACCCCGACCAACCCGGAGCCGATCTGGGTGGCGAGCCGGATCCGCTGGGCCTCGCCTCCGGACAGGGTGCCGGCCGGGCGGTCGAGGGAGAGGTAGTCGAGGCCGACGTCGAGCAGGAAGCCGAGCCTGGCCTGGATCTCCTTCAGAACCGCCGCCGCGATCTGGGCCTGCCGGTCGGTGAGTTCGAGGCCCTGCAGGAAGTGCGCGCACTCGGCCACCGGCAGCCGGCACACGTCCGCGATGGACTTGCCCGCGATGAGGACCGAGAGCACCTCCTTCTTGAGCCGGGCGCCCCCACAGCTGGGACAGGGCACTTCCCGCATGTAGCCCTCGTACCGATCCCGCGACCACTCCGAGTCGGTCTCGGCGTGCCGACGCCGGATGAAGGGCACGACCCCCTCGAAACCGCTGGTGTACGAACGCTCGCGGCCGAACCGGTTGCGGTAGCGGACGTGCACCTCGTAGCCCTCGCCGTGCAGCAACGCCTTCTTGGCTCGGGCCGGCAACGCCCGCCAGGGCACGGACATCGAGAATGTGAGTTGGTCGGCCAGGCCGCGCATCAGCCGGTGGTGGTGGTCGTTGGGCCCGCCGGCCGTGCCCCAGGGTGCGATCGCGCCCTCGTCGAGGCTGAGGTCCTCGTCCGGGACGACGAGGTCCGGGTCGACCTCGAGCTGGATGCCGATGCCGTGGCAGGTGGGGCAGGCGCCGTAGGGCGCGTTGAAGGAGAAGGTGCGCGGCTCGATCTCGTCCAGGGTGAGCGGGTGATCGTTGGGGCAGGCGAGCTTCTCGCTGAATCTGCGGGCCCGGTGCGAGTCGTCCGGGTCGAGGTCGACGAAATCGGCGACCATCAGCCCGCCGGACAACCCCAGCGCCGTCTCCACCGAGTCGGTCAGCCGGCCCGCCACCCCCTCACGCACGACGAGCCGGTCGACGACCACGTCGATGGTGTGCTTGAGCTTCTTCTCCAGGGTGGGTGGGGTGGCCAGGCTGACCACCTCGCCGTCCACCAGCGCCCTGGCGAAGCCCTTGGACTGCAACTCGGTGAACAGATCCGCATACTCACCCTTGCGACCGCGAACCACCGGCGCCAAGACCTGGAAACGGGTGCCCTCGGGCAGTTCGAGGAGCCGGTCGACGATCTGCTGGGGCGACTGGGCGACGATCCGCTCCCCGCAGACCGGGCAGTGCGGCTCGCCGGCCCGGGCCCACAGCAGGCGCAGGTAGTCGTACACCTCGGTGATCGTGCCCACGGTGGAGCGGGGATTGCGGTTGGTGGACTTCTGGTCGATCGAGACGGCCGGAGACAGTCCCTCGATGAAGTCGACATCGGGCTTGTCCATCTGCCCGAGGAACTGGCGGGCGTAGGCCGACAGCGACTCCACGTACCGACGCTGACCTTCGGCGAAGATCGTGTCGAACGCCAGGGAGGACTTGCCCGAGCCGGACAGGCCGGTGAAGACGATCAGGCTGTTGCGGGGCAGGTCGAGGTCGACATTGCGGAGGTTGTGCTCGCGCGCTCCGCGGACGACGAGCGAGCCGGCCGAGTTCTTGCGGGTCGTGCGCGTGCCGGCGCTGGCCTTGGCCTTGCTGGCCGGGGTCTTGCGGGCCTGCGCTCGGGTACCAGTACCGGCCGGTGTACCGGCGCTGGGGCTGGTGCCCGCTCGGGTACCGGCGCTGCTTGAGCGGGCGCGGGGCTGATTGGTCGATGCCACCCGGGCAGCGTATGCGGCACCACTGACATCGGCCCAGCCGGACGGTGACCAGGCCGCCCGTGCGGCCCGCTCGGCCCTCGGGTGGACCGGTCCCAGGGCTGGGGCGACTGCGCGACCCGTGGCATCTGGAACGACTCCACTGAACGCAAAACACCTCCCAGCCGCGCATGTGCGTACATCACCGCGTCGGGCACCGACGGGATCGCCACCAGGTCGCGTGCCGAAGCCCACGCCGAGTCCACCCGCACCGTTTCGACCCGCCGGACGAGACGTCGCGCGTGGCGGCACCCAGCCCCACCCCGTTCGTCGTAGCCTGAGGCGTCGCCATAGCGCTGAGTTACCACTCAGGGGGGTGGCGCCACCCGGGTGGTGTATCGGGTCCGATCGCCGGGCTTGTCGGGTGCGACCCGATCTGGCTTAGCCCGGGCCGGGGTCGATCACACCAGAACGCCGAACCCAGTTGCCGGGACGTGGGAAGGTTAGCCGAGCGCCGCGTCACCTACGCGCGTGGCGCCTGGGGCTGCCGTGGTCAATGAACCGGCCGTGGCGGTAACCCGGTCGCCGAGCACGGCGTCGGGTAGGAAGTGAGGTCAGTGCTGGACGGGCGGCGAAGGAAGCACGGCTACGGACGACGCGCCCCACGGGTGGCGTCGCGTATTGTCGTCCGCCCTGCCGGTGGTGATACCCGTCCGCTTCCCTCCCCGGAACCGATCATTGACGGCTGGAGCGAGCGAGCGCGCGCGGCCGCGGGCAGGGGCCGCCGGGGCGGCAGGCACGCTGCGCCGGCCCCGGCCGCCAGGACCCCCGTCGTGCTGCCCACCAGCCTGGGCACCAAGGCAAGCATCGTCGTGGTGGCGCTGGTCATCATCTGTCTGCCGGTCGGGCCCATGCTGGCCTGGCCGGACGGTATCGGCGTCCGAGCAGCCTTGGGGTTGGAATGCCTCGTCGTGATGCCGGTGCTCGGCGTCACTTTCTGGCGCAGGCGCCGCCAACTCGGCTACCTCGTGACCTTCGCCTGCATGCTCTACAGCTTCGGACTCGCACTCACCAGCCTGCATCTGGTGATTGGCGGGGCGACGGCACTGTGGTACCTCGGCCATGTCGTCTGGGTCGTCGCCACCCCGATTCTGGGGGCGGGTATGGCGCGCAGCCGTTCCACCTCGGCGATCCACCCTTTTGCCTTCACCCTCCTGCTCGTCGACGCCGCAATGACCGCATGCGCCTGGTTGACGATGCTGTGGCGGCAGTACCTGCGCACCGGACAGGTCGGTCTGTTCGAGTCCGGATGGGCTGAGCTGTTCATCCTCGGGATTTCGCTGTACGTGCTGTGCATGCTCGTCCTGGTATCCGTTGTCTCCCTGGACCTGGGCGTCATGTGCGCTGCGCTCGGCCTGCTCGCCCTGACCATCTCCGACGTATTCGTCGCGCAGGGTCTGATGGGTGTCCTGCCACACGGCGGGGCCGGCTTTCTGCTGCTCTTCACCTGGCCATTGGTGCTGGCCAGCGCCTGGCTGACGATGGACCGGCGAGACCGGCGCCCTGCCGATCAGGGTGCCGAGCAGCGCGCCGGGCTGACCACCCTGGTCAATGTCCTGGTGCCGGTGGGTATCGCCTTCGGCGGTCTGGCAGCCACCCTGGAGGCCGATCGGATCACGATCCTGCTGGTGGGCGTGGTGATCGTCATCTTCGGGGTTCGCGAACTCATCCGCGCGCGTCAGAGCGCGGACCTGGTCCGATTGCTGGCCGAGCAGGCCATGCACGATCCGCTTACCGGCCTGGCCAACCGCCGGGCGCTGGGCGAACGGCTCAAGAGCCTGGCGGCGACTACCACGCCGGTCACCGTCCTGACCTTGGACGTGGACCGCTTCAAGCAGGTCAACACCTCGTTCGGGCACAGCATCGGTGACGACGTGCTCGCTGCGGTCGGGGACGCCCTTCGGGAGACGTGTGGGCCGCTGGCAGCGCGCGCCTACCGGCTCGGCGGCGACGAGTTCGCGGTCGTCGCGGTGGGTGACAGCGAGATCGGGCTGATGCTGGCCGACCGGGTCCGGGCCGCTGTCGTGGACTACACCAACCGGGTGCCGGGTGTGGAGAACATCGGTCTGACCGCCAGCGTCGGGGTCGCGCCACTGACCCGGGAGGGCGATCCGCTCGCGGTCCTGGGCCGAGCAGCCGACGCGCTGCGGGTGGCCAAGCAGGACCGCAACCGGGTTCGGGTGTACACCGAGGAACTATTGGACGAGGCCAACCGCCGTACCCGGCTGGAGACCCGCCTGCGCTCGGCTATCGACCGGCGCACGCTGCGCTTCCACTATCAGCCGATCGTGGACCTGCGATCCGGACGGATCATGGCGATGGAGTCGCTGGCCCGCTGGGACGACGAGGAGTTGGGGGCGGTCTCCCCCACCGATTTCGTGCCGATGGCCGAGCAGACCGGCCTCATCCACGACCTCGGCCGACTCGCCATCGACTCCGCCCTGCGGGTGGTCGGGCACGCAGATAACGGCCCGGGCCGGCTGAGTTATGTCGCGGTCAACGTCTCCCCGCTGCAGTTGCGTCGACCACAGTTCGTGGACGAGGTGGCCGGATTGGTGCGCGAGCACGACGCCCGCCCGTCGATGCTCAAACTGGAGGTCACCGAGGGCATCTTCATGGACACCGACGATCCGGCGGTGGAGAACCTGCGCAGGCTGTCCAGTCTCGGCATCGGAATCGCCATCGACGACTTCGGCTCGGGCTACTCCTCGCTCGGCTACATGTCCCGGTTGCCGATCGAGACCGTCAAGGTCGACCGGGTGCTGACCTCCCAGGTGGAGGACTCGCGAACCCGGTCGGTGGTCAAGGCTCTGGTGTGGGTGGCCGAGGCGCACGGA
Source organism: Actinomycetales bacterium (assembly GCA_047974565.1). Lineage (GTDB taxonomy): Bacteria > Actinomycetota > Actinomycetes > Actinomycetales > CAWJMD01 > JBDIAG01. The sequence goes on along the minus strand of JBKECN010000080.1, from coordinate 60,329 downwards.
CTGCAGGTGATCCTCGAAGGAGTGGAGACCGAGCAGACCGCAGCCACCCTGCGGCGTCTCGGGGTGCGATGGGGGCAGGGCTGGTTGTGGTCACGCGCGGTGCCCGAGGACGAGGTCTGCGGGGTGCTGGCCGATCTGGGCACGCTGCCGCCGATGACCCGGCGGGCCGACACCAACCTGGCCCGGCTCAATGCGGCGGGCTCGATCCGGGTGTCCAACTGAGGGTCCAACTGCACGAGCGAAGCTGAGCGGTAGAGCGGGTAACGTCGCCGGCATGTGTCGCAACATCCGGGTCCTGCACAACTTCGAGCCGCCAGCCACGCACGCGGAGATCGAAGCCGCCGCCCTGCAGTACGTGCGCAAGATCTCTGGCTCGACCAAGCCCTCGACCGCCAACGAGGAAGCCTTCGCAGCGGCGGTGGCGGCCGTCGCCGACGCCACCGCAACGCTGCTCGATCACCTGGTGACCACGGCCCCGGCGAAGAACCGGGAGGTCGAGGCCGCCAAGGCCCGGGCTCGCAGCGCCGCACGCTTCGGCTGAGCCGAGAGACCGCCGGGCTGAGCCGAGACCGCCAGGCTGACCCGAGAGCGCCAGGCTGACCCGAGAGCGGCAGGCTGACCCGGAACCGCCAGGCTGCGCGGGGCGTGCCACGGCGCGTCACGGCCGCGACCCGGCGCCCACACGCTGAACCCCCCAGGCCCGATTACCCCGGGCGCTTGGACTTGGGCAGCTTGGAAACCACCTGCCCGTACGACGCGTCGATCGCCTCCCGGAGTACGTCGTCGGCGATGCCGCCGTCCCGCCGCAGACTGTTCCAGCCGTAGCGGGCCAAGTACGGCATGGCCGTCGCATCCTCGGGGTACTCGGCGAGCCACTCGTCGGCCTCGTCACGGCCCGGGGCGCACTTGACGCCCAGCGAAGCCGGGGCGACGAAGGCGAAGATCTTGTCTGCCACCTTCGCTACCACGTCACCCTCCCATGGCTCATCCCGCCACGCGCCCGGCTTGGCCAGGCAGTACGCCAGCATCGGATCGGTGTCGGCGCCCTCAGGCATGACCGGCTCGCTTCATCCCGCGCAACTCCTTCTTGAGCTCTTTGATCTCGTCGCGCAGGCGGGCGGCCAACTCGAACTGCAGGTGCTCGGCCGCCTCATGCATTTGACCGGTGAGCTGTTCGATCAGACTCACCAGTTCGCGGGCCGGGGCAGCCGCGAGCCGGGCGGGCCCGCCCTCGGGTGCCGCTTCCAGCAGCGTTCCGGACTCCGCATGGCGCCGACCACCCATCTGCGGAACCGGTGCCTTGCCACGAGACTGCTGCCGTCCGCCCCCGATGAGGGAATCTGTGTCGGCATCCTCACGGGCCAGCATCTCGGTGATGTCGGCGATGCGTTTGCGCAGCGGCTCGGGGTCGACCCCATGTTCGGTGTTGTAGGCGATCTGTTTGGCGCGTCGACGGTTGGTCTCGTCGATGGCCCGGGCCATCGAGTCGGTGATCGTGTCCGCGTACATGTGCACCTGCCCGCTGACGTTGCGGGCCGCGCGGCCGATGGTCTGGATCAGCGACGTGCCCGACCGCAGGAAGCCCTCCTTGTCCGCATCGAGGATGGCCACCAACGAGACCTCGGGCAGGTCCAAGCCTTCTCGTAGCAGGTTGATGCCGACCAGCACGTCGAACTCACCCTGGCGTAGTTCACGCAGCAACTCGACCCGGCGCAGGGTGTCGACCTCGGAGTGCAGGTAGCGCACCTGCACATCCCGCTCGAGCAAGTAGTCGGTGAGGTCCTCGGCCATCTTCTTGGTCAGCGTGGTGACCAGCACCCGCTCGTCGCGCTCCACCCGGGCGTGGATCTCGGCGAGCAGATCGTCGATCTGGCCCTTCGTCGACTTCACCACGATCTCCGGATCGACCAGCCCGGTCGGACGGATTATCTGCTCGACGACGCCATCCCCCTGGGCCAGCTCATACCCGCCGGGAGTGGCCGACAGGTAGACCGTCTGCCCGATCCGCTCGACGAACTCCTCCCAGCGCAGCGGACGGTTGTCGGTGGCGGACGGCAATCGGAAGCCGTGGTCGACCAGGGCCCGCTTGCGCGACATATCCCCCTCGTACATGCTGCCGATCTGGGGAACCGTCACGTGCGACTCATCGATGACCAGGAGAAAATCCTCGGGGAAGTAGTCAAGCAGGGTATTGGGTGCCGAGCCCGGGGCACGCCCGTCGATGTGCCGGGAGTAGTTCTCGATACCCGAACAACTACCGACCTGGCGCATCATCTCGATGTCATAGGTGGTGCGCATCCGCAACCGCTGTGCCTCCAGCAGCTTGCCCTGCCGCTCGAACTCGGCCAGCCGATCCTCCAACTCCACCTCGATACCTGCGATGGCTCGCTCCATCCGCTCCGGACCGGCGATGTAGTGCGTGGCCGGGAAGACGTACATCTCCTGCTCGGCGCGGATCACCTCGCCGGTCAGCGGGTTGAGCGTGTAGAGCGCGTCGATCTCGTCGCCGAACATCTCGATGCGAAGGGCAAGTTCCTCGTACACCGGGATGATCTCGACGGTGTCGCCCCGCACCCTGAACGTGCCCCGGCTGAAGGCCAGGTCGTTGCGGGTGTACTGCATGTTGACGAAACGGCGCAGGAGCGCGTCCCGGTCGAAGGTCTGCCCCACCCGGAGGGTGAGCATCTGGTCGACGTACTCCTGCGGGGTGCCCAGGCCGTAGATGCACGACACCGACGCGACCACCACCACGTCCCGGCGGGTGAGCAGGGAGTTCGTCGCCGAGTGCCGCAGCCGCTCGACCTCGTCGTTGATCGAGGAGTCCTTCTCGATGTAGGTATCGGTCTGGGCGATGTACGCCTCTGGTTGGTAATAGTCGTAGTACGAGACGAAGTACTCCACGGCGTTGTGCGGCAACAGCTCGCGGAACTCCGTGGTGAGCTGGGCCGCCAGCGTCTTGTTCGGCGCCAGGACGAGGGTGGGCCGCTGCAACTGCTCGATCATCCAGGCCGTGGTCGCCGACTTGCCGGTGCCGGTCGCGCCCAGCAGGACGACGTGTTTCTCCTCCGCCTTGACCCGACGGGTCAACTCGGCGATGGCGGTGGGTTGGTCGCCGGAGGGCTTGAATGGTGAGACCACTTCGAAGGGCGCCACCCGGCGCTGCAGGTCTGTCGTGGGCCGCATATGCCAACCGTAAGCGTCGCCACCGACAACGGGTATTCCCAGCGGCCGTGGGCTCGCAGGGCCGACAGTGTCCGGCTCAGCTCATCAAGACGTGAGCGGGGCGTCCCGGGTCGGCGCTCGCGTACCGACCCGGGGTGGTCTCATCGACGGCGAATCCGGCTGCCGGGAGCCGCTCGGCGACGCCGGGTGCCGCCGCGATGGTGAAGGTGAGCAGGTCGGGGCCGGGCAGGTCGTCCCCGTTCGGCCAGTGCGCACCGCTCACCTGCTGACCCGTCCAGGACGTGATCCGCGCCGCCAGCCGGTCGGCCTGGGCGGGCCAGGTGGGATCGGCGGTGTCGGTGAGCACCGGTGCGGTGCCGGATCCGGTGGCGAGATTCTCGGCGAAGGGCACGAGCCGGTCGACCCACAATCTGCGGGCCACCGCGTCCAGGTCGGCGCTTGAGCCGGAGTTGTCCACCCACACGTCCGCTGCGGCCCGGCGCTGTTCGGCGCTGGCCTGGGCGGCGATCCGCCGTGTGGCGTCCTCGGGTGACATGCCCCGGCCCCGCAACCGTTCCACCCGGACCTGCTCGGGCGCGTCCACGACGACGACGAGGTGATAGGTCGCCTGGGTCGCCCGCTCGACGATGAGTGGCATGTCATGCACGACCACGTGGGCGGCACCTGCCTCGGCAAGCCGTTCGTCAAAGCGAGCCCGGATGAGTGGATCGGTGATGGCCTCCAGGGCGCGCAACCTGCCCGGGTCGGCGAAGACGATGGCGGCCAAGTCTGCCCGCCGCAGCCCACCGTGCTCGTCGAGGATGCCAGAGCCGAACTCCGCCACGATCTGCGCCAGCCCAGTGGTGCCCGGCTCGACCACCTCGCGGGCCAGTTGGTCGGCGTCGATGAGGTGGGCGCCCAGTTCGTGCCAGGTGCGAGCCAGGGTGGATTTACCCGAACCGGTGCCTCCGGTGAGGCCGATCCGCAGCGGGCCAGGCCGGGTGTGACGGGAGCTCCGGCGATCAGCGGGCTGCGGGTCGGCGAGACCGGCCCCAGGATCATGGGAATCGACGTGGTCTCCCGCCGCGCCCGAGCGGGGATTCGCGGCCCACGATGGGCGATTCTCCGGGGTGCCGGTCACGTCGGTCGGGTCGTCGTCGTGGTCGCGCTCAGGAGCGTCGGCCCCGCGGGTTGATCGCCGCGGACACCGCCAGATAGCTCCGGAACACCGCGATCAGCGCCTCCTGCTGGGCCGGGCTGAGCCGCACCTCGGCCCGGATCGCGGCCTCGACGTCCGCCTTCGGCTTGGGCGCCGCCTCGGACTCGTCGCTCCCGGCGCTGCGCGCCAGCAACTCCTCCAGGGGCATGGACAGTGCTTGCGCGACAGCCTTCATCACCCGAAGGGAGGGCTCGTGCAGACCTCGCTCGATCTGCGAGAGGTAGGCGTTCGACACCTCGGACATCCTGGACAACTCCCGCAATGAGAGTTGCGCCATTTCCCGCTGCTGGCGGATGTAAGCGCCGACGGCGCCCTTGTCCGAGTCTGTGGTGCTCACCTGTGATCCCCTTGCGTGCGCGACATATCGATCACGCCATCCTAAGGTGCGGGGTGGCATCGCGCGATGAAGTCGGTTCCCCCCGTCCGGTCAGCGGCGTGGCTACCGCCCCTCGACCACCTCGACGTCCGCGTCGTCACCGCATGCTGACGCCGCGCCCGCGCCCGCGGCATGCGCGCGATATTTCGTCACGAGCGTGCCTGCCGCCGCCTGCGCGGGGCAGATTCGTGGCACGGTGATCGCGGCTCACCTGCCAAATCGTCGGCGCCCGCCCGCGCGGGGCAGATTCAGGCAACGCCGAGATATGCCTCCTTGATCGCTGGATCGGACAGCAACTCCTTGCCGGTGCCGGTACGGGTCACCGAGCCGGTTTCCAACACATATGCCCGATGGCTACGGGACAGCGCCTGAGTGGCGTTCTGTTCCACCAGCAGGACCGTCGTGCCCTGGGAGTTGATCTCGGTGATGATCCGGAAGATCTGCGCGATGATCTGCGGAGCCAGGCCCATCGACGGCTCGTCCAGCAGCATCAGCCGCGGCCGGGACATCAACGCCCGGGCGATGGCCAGCATCTGCTGCTCGCCGCCGGACATCGTCCCGGCCACCTGCTGGCGACGTTCCTGCAACCTCGGGAACAGGGTGAAGGCCCGCTCGAAGTCCTCGGCGATCTCCGAGGCGCTCTTGCGGGTGTAGGCCCCCATCTCGAGGTTCTCGGTGACCGTCATGCCGGGAAAGACGCCGCGCCCCTCCGGCGACTGGGAGATCCCCCGGACCACCCGCAGGTGTGCTCGCATCTTGGTGATGTCCTGGCCGTCGAAGGTGATCTCACCCTGGGACGGAGTGAGCAGCCCGGAGATGGTCTTCAGCGTGGTGGTCTTGCCCGCACCGTTGGCGCCGATGAGGGAGACGATCTCGCCCTCGTCGACGGTGAACGACAGGTCGTGGATCGCGCGGATCCGGCCGTAGTGGACGTCGACGTTCTTCAGCTCAAGCAGGCTCATCGTCGGGCACTCCCAGGTAGGCGGCGATGACTTTCGGGTCCGAGGTGACCTCGGCGGGTGTGCCGTCGGCGATCTTGCGACCGAACTCGAGCACGACGATCCGGTCGGTCACCCCGGTGACCAGTTTCATGTCGTGTTCGATCAGCAGCACGGTGTACCCGTCGGCGCGGATGGTGCGAATGAGCTCCATCAGCTCTTGCTTCTCGGCCGGGTTGAACCCGGCGGCGGGTTCGTCCAGGCAGAGCAGCTTGGGATCGGTGGCCAGTGCCCGGGCGATCTCGAGTCGACGCTGGTGCCCGTAGGGCAGGTGCCGCGAGAGCCTGGCGGCCTGGTCGGCGATACCGACGAATTCCAGCAGTGCCAGCCCACGCTCGATCGAGGACTTCTCCTCGGCGTAGTGCCTCGGCACCCGCGCCAGAGCGCCCATCACCGACGTGCGGTGCCTGGCGTCCAAGCCGACGACCACGTTCTCCAGAGCCGTCATCTCGCCGAACAGCCGAATGTTCTGGAAGGTCCGCGCAATTCCGGCCCGGGTGATCTTGTGCTGGACCATCCCGTTGAGCCGCTTGCCCTCCAGGCGGACCGTGCCCGATGTCGGTTTGTAGACGCCGGTCATGGCGTTGAACAGGGTGGTCTTGCCGGCGCCGTTGGGCCCGATCAGCCCCAGAATCTCCCCGCGCTTGATGTCGAAGGTGACGTCCTCCAGCGCGGTGAGCCCACCGAAACGCATCGTGAGCTTGTCCACCGTGACGATCGGCTCGCCGACGGCGACGGAGATGTCACGGTCGGGCGCGACCGCCTGAGCCACCTCGCTGACTCCCGCAGCGCGCGAAGCCCCACCGTCCGAAGGGGGCTGGTGCACGCTCATGAGGTCGCCTCCGCCTGGTCCGCCTTGCGGGATCGTCCCGGCAACAGTCTGCGGTACGCCTGCCGGGCATAGGTCAGCAGGTGGATCCGGGCGGGCAGCAGGCCCTGCGGGCGGAAGAGCATGAGCACCACGAGGACGATGCCGAAGATCAGGTACTTGTAGTCCGCGATCGCGGTGAACCGCAGCGGAATGTAACTCACCAGCGCGCCGCCGACGATGGCCCCCACCTTGTTGCCGGTGCCGCCCAGGACCACCGCGGCCAGGAACAGGATCGAGGTGACCACATCGAACTTCTGGTTGTTGACGAAGCCGATCTGCCCTGCATAGAGCGCGCCGGACAGTCCGCCGATACCGGCGCCGAGGGCGAACGCCCACACCTTGTACTTGAAGGTGGGCACGCCCATCGCCTCGGCTGCGTCCTCGTCCTCGCGGATCGCGATCCAGGCCCGGCCCACCCGGGACCGTTCCAGATTGCCCACCAGGATGAGGACCAGGACGATGACCGTGACGATCAGCCAGTACCAGGGCGTGCCGGCCGAGGTCTGGAAGATGTCGGTGCCATCGGCGTGCTGGCCGGGGGGCTTGCCCACGCCCTGGAAGCCGACCTGACCCTTCATCGCCGGGATGATCGTGGCCAGCACCCGGATGATCTCGCCGAAGCCGAGCGTGACGATGGCCAGGTAGTCGCCTCGCAGCCGGAGGGTGGGGATACCGAGGATGACCCCGGCCAGCATGGCGGTGGCGATGGCGACGGGCAGGGTCCACAGGTAGGGGATGTGGGCCAGGGCGGAGTCCTGGCTGGTGAGCATGGCCGCGGTGTAGGCGCCCACCGCGAAGAAGGCGACGTAGCCGAGGTCGAGCAGACCCGCGTAGCCGACGACGATGTTGAGGCCGATCGCGACGAGGGCGAACCGGGCCATCTCGAAGCAGGCGAGGGGGAAGTTGTTGCCGGGTTCGGTGGTCAGGATCGGCGGGTTGAGCACCGGGAGGGCGTAGATCAGCGCGAGCGGGATGAGCAGGACGAGCCACTGCTGCCAGCGGGCCAGCGAATCCCAGCGGCGCCGCCACGCCGAGACTCCCTTGACGTCGGTGTCGCGTTCGACCTCGGCCTGCTCTCCCTTGGCCGAGTGCATCGGGGTCTGCCCGTCCATGGTCATGCCTTGCTCCTTCCCAGAGTCTGGCCGAGCAGGCCGGACGGGCGGACGATCAGGACGAGGACGAGGACCACGAAGGCCACCACGTCCGCCCACTGGGCGTTGCCCAGCAGGATCTGACCCCAGTTGCTGATCAGGCCCAAGAGCAAACCACCCAGAAGTGCCCCGCGGATGTTGCCGATGCCGCCGAGCACGGCCGCCGCGAAGGCCTTGATCCCGAGGATGAAGCCCCCGTTGTACTGCACACCCGAGGGCACTTTCATGACGTAGAACAATGCGGCCGCACCGGCCAGGGCACCCCCGATGGCGAAGGTGGCCATGATGATCCGCTCCTTGTCGACCCCCATCAGGGTCGCGGTGTCCGGATTCTGGGCGACGGCCCGGATCCCCCGGCCGAGCTTGGTGCGTCGGATCAACTGGTCGGTGACGACCATCATGACCAGTGCGGCCACCACGATGGTCAACTGTTGGGAGTCGATGATGACTCCGAAGATGTCGAAGACCGGGATGGGTCTGAACATGATCCGGCTGGGCTCGGGATTCGCACCGCGCCACAGGAAGATCGAGTACTGGATGACGAAGGACGCGCCGATGGCGGTGATGAGGAAGACCAGCCGGGGCGCGTTCTTCTTGCGAAGCGGGCGGTAGGCCACTCGCTCCAACAGGATCGCGGTGAGCGCCGAGACGATCATCGCCACGATGGTGGCCAGCACGAGGTCTGCGGCGATCGCGAACGGGCCGAGGCTGGGGAAGGACGGGCCGAAACCGAGGGCACCGAGGGTGAACGAGACCCCGTAGGCGCCCGCGATGAAGACCTCGGAGTGCGCGAAGTTGATGAGGTTGAGCACGCCGTAGACGAGCGTGTACCCGAGGGCGACGAGGGCGTAGATCGCGCCGAAGGTCAGGCCGTCGAGCGTTGCCGGCCAGAAGTTCTGCATGAGGGTCGGGACGTCGAACGAGATCCAGTTGTTGCTGCTGCTGAGCAGCACCGGATGCAGGGCACCCACGGACCCCGCTTTGAGCGACAGGGCTGCTGACACGACAAGCGACACTACGGGCGTCATGAAGGTCTCCACACGGTGTGACAAAGGTGGTCTGACGACGATTTGGTACAGCCGAAGGGGCGGTGCCCTCCTCAGGGTGGGTCACCACCGGCGACGCTGTCGTCGACACCGCGATGTCGTCATCACGGCGTTACGTCAGCACCGACGTTTCGTCACCACAGTGCCCGATTCACCGAGGTGCCCCATTGCGGGGGACTAGTCAGACGAAAGGTGCCGCAGGGCCGGAAATCCGCTGCCCTGCGGCACCTTTGCATTCAGATGGTGCCCCTACTCCTTGATCATTCCGACCGGGACGATGGCTCCGTCCTGCACCTTGTAGGCGTACACGTCGGGTGCTTCCAGTTCACCCTTGTCATCCCACTTGTAGTGCTTGGACAGGCCGTCCTTGTCGTACGTGCGGACCCACTCGAGCAGGGCCGGGCGGGTGGTGTTGCCGGCGTCCAGGCCCGAGAGCAGCACGGTGGCGGCGTCGTAGCCCTCGATCGAGTAGGTGCCGGGGTCGGAGCCACCGGACACGCCCTTGTAGGCCTCGGAGAAGGAGTCGATCAGCTCGCCCGGGATGCACGGGCAGGTGAAGTACACACCGTTGGCGGTGTCACCGGCCTGCTTGACGAACTCGTTGTCCTTCACGCCGTCCGGGGCCACGATCTGGCCCGTGTAGCCCTTCTGGACCAACTGCTGGACGAACGGAGCCGCCTCGGCGTAGTAGCCGGAGAAGAAGACCGCCTCCGGGTTGGCGCTCATGATCTTGGAGACGGTGGCGCCGAAGTCCTTCTGGCCGGTGGTGATCTTGTCGCTGCCGGCGAGCGCGTCGCCGAGGGCGTCGGAGGTCTGGGTGCCCAGGCCGATGCCGTAGTCGGAGTCGTCCTGGACGACGTAGACCGTCTTGCTGTCGAGCATGTTCGTGATCAGGGTGGCTGCTGCCGGGCCCTGGACCGCATCATTGCCCAGGCCGCGGAAGAAGGTGGTCCAGCCGTTCTCGGTGAGCGAGGGGTTGGTCGCCGACGGGGTGACGTGCACCAGGCCGGCCTGGTCGAAGATCTGGCCGGTGGCCTTGGACTCCCCGGAGAAGGGCAGGCCGACGACGCCGATGACGTTCGGGTTGGAGACCATCTGGGTGACCGGGCCGGGCGCCTTGTCCGGCGTGCCCTCGGTGTCGAGCTTGGTGAACTGCACCTGGCAGTTCGGGTTGGCCTCGTTGTGCTGGTCGATGGCCAACTGAATGCCGTTGTAGATGTTGATGCCGAGTTGGGCGTTCGGGCCGGTCATGGCGCCGACGTAGCCGATCGTCGTGGTCGGGTCACAGGTTCCGTTGCCGTCACCCGCCGGCAGCACCGCGTCTGCCGGGGTCTCGATCGTGTCGATGGCGGGCAGGTCGACCTTGTCGCTGCTGGAGGCCGAGTCCCCGCTGCTGGAGGTCGAGTCGGAACTGTTGGCGCAGCCCGTCAATGCGAGCCCGAATGCGACGGCCGTGGCCGCCAGCGCCTTCTTGCGTGTGTGCATCTCTCGCCTTTCGAACCGTGCTCCTGGCGGGCACCCCCTGTGAGCGCACGCTTGGGGCCAGACAATACACAGCGGTAACCACATTGCCATCGTGCGCCCGGGTGCACTTCGGATACGTTCTGGCAACGAAATCTCCTGCCGCACACTGGATGGGCGTGAAACTTGGCAGTCAACGGGGCGTACGTCGCATAAAGTCCGATTCCCGCTCGGGCGAATTGACATTCCGACACGTCGTGGAGTGGCAGCGGCGACACGCCAGGACTCCTCGGCCCGGGCCCGCAGCGAGCAGGCGAGGGCGTCCTCACGCTCCCCAGGAAAAGCGAACACGGCGCACCCCGAAGGGCACGCCGTGTTCGGCGATCGTCGTCAACCCGGGTCGGGTTGCCGCGTGGCGACCGATCAGCCGCCGGTGAGCTTCTCCCGCAGAGCCGCGAGCGCCTCGTCGGAGGCGAGGGTGCCCTCGCCACGCGGAGCCGACTCGTTGGCGGCGGAGGAGTAGGAGGGTGCAGCCTCCGGAGCGGAGCCGGCCTCGGCCTCGGCCTTGTCGGCCTCGGCGACCTGCTTCTTGTGCTGCTCCCAGCGGGCGTGGGCCTCGGCGTACTGCCGCTCCCACTCCTCGCGCTGCGCCTCGTACCCTTCCATCCACTCCTGGGTCTCGGGGTCGAAGCCCTCGGGGTACTTGTAGTTGCCCTGCTCGTCGTACTCCTGCGCCATGCCGTACAGCGAGGGGTCGAAGTCGTCCGAGTCGGCGTCGACGCCCTCGTTGGCCTGCTTGAGGGACAGGGAGATCCGGCGCCGGTCCAGGTCGATGTCGATGACCTTGACGAACAGCTCGTCGTTGACCTGAACGACCTGCTCGGGGATCTCGACGTGCCGCACGGCGAGTTCGGAGATGTGCACCAGGCCCTCGATGCCCTCCTCGACCCGGACGAACGCACCGAACGGGACGAGCTTGGTGACCTTGCCCGGCACGACCTGACCGATCGCGTGGGTCCGGGCGAAGTGCTGCCACGGGTCTTCCTGGGTGGCCTTGAGCGAGAGCGAGACCCGCTCGCGGTCCATGTCGACGTCCAGGACCTCGACGGTGACCTCCTGGCCCACCTCGACAACCTCACCCGGGTGGTCGATGTGCTTCCAGGACAACTCCGAGACGTGCACCAGACCGTCGACCCCGCCGAGGTCGACGAAGGCACCGAAGTTGACGATCGAGGAGACCGTGCCGGTGCGGATCTGGCCCTTCTGCAGGGTATTGAGGAAGTTGATGCGCACGGTGGACTGGGTCTGCTCGAGCCAGGCGCGGCGCGAGAGCACGACGTTGTTGCGGTTCTTGTCGAGCTCGATGATCTTGGCCTCGACCTTCTGGCCCACGTAGGGCTGCAGGTCGCGGACTCGGCGCATCTCCACCAGGGAGGCGGGCAGGAAGCCACGCAGGCCGATGTCGAGGATGAGGCCGCCCTTGACGACCTCGATGACGGTGCCCTCGACGACGCCGTCCTCCTCCTTGATCTTCTCGATCGTGCCCCAGGCGCGCTCGTACTGGGCGCGCTTCTTGGACAGGATGAGGCGGCCTTCCTTGTCCTCCTTCTGCAGGACGAGGGCCTCCACCTCGTCGCCGACGTTGACCACCTGGGACGGGTCGACGTCGTGCTTGATGCTCAGTTCGCGGGACGGGATGACACCCTCGGTCTTGTACCCGATGTCGAGCAGTACCTCGTCGCGGTCGACCTTGACGATCGTTCCGGAGACGATGTCGCCGTCATTGAAGTACTTGATGGTGCCGTCGATGGCGGCCAGGAAATCCTCGGCGGTGCCGATGTCGTTGATCGCGACCTGAGGAACGCTGGTGCTTGTCATGTAGGAGTGGCTCCTGGTGGACAGATACTCAGGGGGTCGGCCCTGGTGGCCGGGCCCCAATGGACGGGGTGCGCCCGGACGGAGCCGAAGCCGGTTGTGTGATGCCCACGAGCCCGGAAACCCGGGCTCCTCGTCAGGAGAAGTGATGGATCAAAACAGTCAGGCCAAAGCCACGCACACGCGCGCACAAAACAATAGCGGTCTGGACTGAGCCGGGTCAATGCACTCAGACCAGACGTCGGCGCGCTCAGGCCAGATGTCGGAGCACTCAGCCGAGGCAGGCGAGTGGGCCGAGCTCGTGGCGACCGCCACCGCCGCATGGGGCCTGGGGCCGTTCGATCCCGGCGCCCCGGCAGGTGCTGACCCCCAGGCTAGCCCTGAAGTCGTCTTCTCCCACTCAGGCGCGGTGATCGTCGCGGCCGGATTCGTGGGTGGCCTCGCGGACACCCGCACAACCAGCCAAGCCCCACCCTCATCGCCCACGCAGGCTGCTACGCCCGGACCACAGGTGTCGGATACCCACTCGACTGACCCCGCCCCTGCCACATCGCCCACCGGCTTGACAGCGCCCACCTCGTCAGCCCGGCCCGCCCACGCCGGGTCGCCCGACGCGTCCACGTCCCGGCGTCCGTCGGAGCGCCCGCTCCGCGTGGTGATCAAAGTGCACGGCCCCAACGCCGACCCGCAGACGCTGCTGGCCAGGCTCGAGGCGGCGCGGGGCCTGGCTCGCAGCGACAGCGGACCGCTGCTGGGCCAGTTGCGAAGTCCGCTGCTGATCGACTGGCAAGCCGGCACGCGCGTGGTCTCGATCTGGCAGCCTGCGCAGCCGCTGCGCGCCGACGGTGCCCGGCAGGTGCCCTGGGCACAGTTGGGGGCCGTGCTCGCGGGGGTGCACAGGATCCTCCCGCCTCGGGACCTGCCGCCGCACGGCGGGCGGGCCCGTCTGGTCCGCGCCGCCCGGGGCTTGGTCGACGTGGGTGCTCCGGCCTGGCTGGTGGAATTGGCCCACGACCTACACGCGATCCGCCCTCCGGTCGCGGACCCGGCGTGCCTGGTGCACGGCGACCTGCACCTGGGTCAGTTCGCCCAGGTGGACGGCCGGTGGCGGTTGCTCGACCTGGACGACCTAGGCGTCGGCGATCCCGCCGTAGATCTGGGCCGGATCGCCGGGTCATGGGCGGCCGGCCTGCTCGAAGACGAGGCCTGGGAGGGCTTCCTGAGCGGTTACCGGGAGGCCGACGGTCCCGCGGTGCCCGCCAGCGGCGACCCGTGGCTCCGGCTCGACCTGCCTGCCCGGATCAGTCTGGTCATCGCTGTGTACGGCATGCTGCGCGACCGTGCCGCAGGCGTGCAGGTTGACGCCGACCTGGTGGATGCACTGATGACGACATGCCTGCGCATGACCACCCACCCCGTGCCATCATGAGGCGATGAGCAACCCTTATGCGCCCGGGGGCGCCGGCGGCCAGGGCCCTTATGGGCCGCCTCACGGTCAGCAGCCGGCTCCGCAACAGAACTACCAGCAGGCTCCGCCACCTCAACAGAACTACGCTCAGCAGCAGGCGCCCGGCACGTTCACCTGCCCCAAGTGCCGGGGGACCATGCGCACCTACCAGCGCAACGCCATCCAGATTGAGCAGTGCGACAACTGTCGTGGCATCTTCTTGGACTTCGGCGAGTTGGAGGCCATCACCCGGTTGGAGGGCAACGTCCAGCACGTTGCCCCGGCGCCGCAGCCGCACGCCAACTACGGGCCGGGTTGGTCGAACCACGGCAAGCACTACTACCGCTCCAGCGGCTTCTCTCGGCTCTTCTTCAGCACCTGAGCCGCCCGCGTCTGGGTCGCCTTCATCCGAGTGGGCGGTTGGCGCGGTCGGCAGGTGTGCGGGGTCGGCGCCTGGGGGTCGGTTGGGTCGCGTTCGTCGCGTCCGGCACCCGCGCCGCCACTCCGGTGAACACTTTCGCGTCCCACAGACGCACTTGCGTACACCCAACGCAATGCCCACCCCCTGGGCCCCGCGACGGCACCCCCGGTGAACACTTTCGCGTCCCACAGACGCATTCGCGTACACCCAACGCCACGCCCACCCCCTGGGTCCCGCGACGGCACCCCCGGTGAACACTTTCGCGTCCCTCAGACGCATTTGCGTACACCGAAACCGACGCCCCGGCCCTCCCCCATCCCTGGTGTACGCAAACACGTCCCAGCCACCTATTTCCGTACACCGGCCCCCACCGCCGGCTCCCCCAGCTCAACCGCGCGGTCCGCAGCGACCGGCCTGACGGCGACCGTGCCACTCAGCACCGCGGCCTCCTCCCCCAAACGCATCCCACCAGCCGCCACCCGCACCCCCGGGCTACCGCCAGCCCAGTGAACACTTTCGCGTCCCACAGACGCGTTTACGTACACCGAAACCGACGATCGGCCTTCCCCATCACCCTGGTGTACACAAACGTGTCCCAGCGACACATTTGCGTACACCAGCCCCGCCACCGGCTCCCCCAGCTCAGCCCGCGCGCCATCGGCAACGACCTCTCACCGGGGCCGAGCGCACTTTCCTGCGTCGCTCAGCCGCGCGCGATCGGCAAGGACCCGCTTGACGGCCACCGTGCCCATTCAGCACCGCGCGCAGCGGCACCCTCCCCAAGCGCGCAGCGACCAGCCTCCACGGGTCAGCCCCGACCTGCCCCCGGCCCCAGCCGGCCCAGTGAAGACTTTCGCGTCCCACAGACACGTTTCCGTACACCCAACTAGTCACGCCCAGCCCGCACCCAGCCCACGACCCCTTTTCCACACCGACCCCGGCACCACACATTCGATGCGACTCCTGTGGACAACTGCTGGAGGCTCGTTCGGATCCGGCATGGTGCCGTCATGGACGATCTCGATCAGCTGCTCAAGCGCGCCCGGGACAAGCAGTTTGGGGTGGTGGCCCGGCCGGCACTGATACGGGCGGGGGTCAGCGACACGCGGATCAGGGGACGGCTGGAGCGGGCGGAATGGCAACGGCTGCTGCCGGGCGTCTACCTCGTCCACTCCGGGCCAGTCCCATGGCCCGCACGGGCAC
Organism: Actinomycetales bacterium; assembly: GCA_047974565.1. Taxonomy (GTDB): domain Bacteria; phylum Actinomycetota; class Actinomycetes; order Actinomycetales; family CAWJMD01; genus JBDIAG01. The sequence goes on along the minus strand of JBKECN010000080.1, from coordinate 45,099 downwards.
ATGGCTCGTTGCTGTACGCCGGAGAGGGGGCCGCGCTCGGCATGCTGGCGGCCGCCCATGCACACGGTATGGTCGCCGCCGCGCCCCGCGTGATCGATGTGTGGGTGCCCAAGGGCAGGAATCCACGATCACGACCCGGCGTGCGTATCCACCGACGCGACGGACTCGTCTGCCTATGCCACGGCCTACCGCGGCGCACGATTCCCGAGCAGACCGTCCTGGACGTCGCTGCGGGCTGCCGCGACCCGGACGCGGTCGTCGCGATCCTCACCGCCGCCCTCAATCGGGACGCCGCGCCCGCACGGATCGCCTCCCTGCTGGCTGCCTCGCGGCACCGATGGCGGGCCCTGCTGAACGACCTGGTCTGCGAGCCCGGCGAGGGCATCGAATCACCACTGGAGTGGCGCTACCGCCGCGACGTGGAACGCTCGCACGGGCTGCCATCTGGCCTGCTCCAAACTCGCGAACTGCTGCCCTCGGGGGCCATCCGAGCCGATGTGCGCTATCCCGCCTATGGATACCGCGTCGAACTGGACGGCCGCCTGGCTCATCGCGAACGGCTGGACGCAGACCTGTGGCGGGACAACGAGGTCAACGTCTTCGCCGGTGAGCGCACCCTGCGCTATCGGTGGTCCCACGTGGCGGGACGGCCATGCGAAACCGCCGCGCAAGTGGCGACGGCGCTGCGCAGAGGCGGCTGGCGAGGATCTGCGCGCCCCTGTCGACGGTGTGCGGGCGTCGTCGCGGCGTAACGCGCAGCACCGCGGGCACGCCAAGCTCCCGAGCGACTCACGAGCACGGTCAGCCATGACGCCGACCCGCTCGCAAATTCGGACAGGCAAGCCTGCACGGGACACTGAGCCGGCGCCAACGTGGCACACCCCGTGACGGGACACCTCGCTCGTAGGGTGGGCCCGCAGGCTCCGTCGCACTGGGAGGTCCGACTTTGACGAGCGATGCCGAGTTCGGCTACGCGCACACTCCGGAGGGCACCACCATCCCCGCCAATCGCGCCTGGTGGGACGCGGAGGCAGTCGACTACTACCGCGAACACGGCGAGTTCCTCGGTGACGACGACCTGTGCTGGGGCCCGGAAGGCCTCAGGGAGTCGACGGCGCACCTGCTCGGTGACCTGCGCGGCCTGACGGTTCTCGAGGTGGGCTGCGGGGCGGGGCAGGGAGCCAGGTGGGCGGCCGGTCAGGGCGCGGCACAGGTGGTGGCCCTCGACCTGTCCATCGGGATGCTCGACCAGGGCAGACGGCTGAGTGATCCGGCGACCGCACGCCGGGTCGGCTTCGTCCTCGGCGACGCCACCCGGCTGCCGATGTCCGACGCGTGTGTCGATCTGGCCTTCTCCGCGTACGGTGCCGTGCCCTTCGTGGATCACCCGGAGAGCATCATGGCTGAGGTCGCCCGAGTGCTGCGGCCGGGTGGGCGTTGGGTGTTCTCGGTGACTCATCCGGTCCGCTGGGCCTTCCCCGACGACCCCGGTCCGGGCGGTTTGACGGCCACCCGGTCGTACTTCGACCGGCGCCCCTATCGAGAGTTGGACGGCCATGGTCGCCCGACCTATGTCGAGCACCACCGCACCCTGGCCGACCGGGTCCGTGACGTGGTGGCCGCCGGACTGGTGATCGATGGGCTGGTGGAGCCGGAATGGCAGGCCGGGGACGCAGTGTGGGGCGGCTGGTCTCGTCTTCGCGGGGAGTTGCTCCCAGGAACCCTCATCGTCCAGGCGCATCGTCCCGCGTGACGGTCGCACGCCCTCCTGATGGCCGCACGCATACAGCACGCACTCGGTCCGCGGAACGTCCGGGCTGAGACCAACTGGCTGGACAGCACAACCGGATCGTCATGCAGCGGCACCCGCCTCCCCCGGTCGGCGGCAACGCTCATCGAACCGGTCCGCGGGTCGCTGCGGCCGCGTGGGCAGATGAGGTGCTCCCGGCGGCACAGGGACTGAGGGACCTCAGGCGGGTCGGGCCGTCGTCCGGTGCGCCCCGGCCGAGGCGACCTCGGCGTCACCCGTGCCCGGCTACGATGAGCCCGACTCAGTGGCCTATCCCAGGAGCGCTCGCCGGATGTCGTCCTCGCACGATCTCGAGTTCACCGTTGTCGAGGGCGGGTCGGCCCTATCAGACTTCCGCGCCGCCGCGCTGCTGGATCGGCTGCGTGAGGTGGCACCCGGCATCGAGTCGGTTGCCGCCCGCTTCGTCCATCTCGTCGCTGTTCCCGCGGACGCGCCGCTGGACGAGACGACCGCGCACAACCTCGTCCGGCTGCTCGATTACGGCCCCGCGTATACCGGACCCGACGGCGGGCGGCGGGTGATCGTGGCGCCCCGCCTGGGGACGATCTCCCCGTGGGCGTCCAAGGCGACCGACATCGCGCACAACTGTGGGTTCGCGGTGCGCCGGGTCGAGCGAGTCACCGAGTACGTGCTCACCGGCACGATCTATGACGCCGATCTCGCCGCGTGCGCCGACCTGCTGCACGACCGGATGACCGAGACGGCCCTACCCGATCGAGGGGCCGCTCTGGGGCTCTTCGACGAACGCGAAGCCGAGCCGATGGTTCGTGTCGATGTCCTGGCTCACGGACGCAGCGCTCTCGTGGCCGCCAACACCGACTTCGGCCTTGCCCTGTCTGAGGATGAGATCGATTATCTCGTCGAGGCTTTCACCGGACTCGGACGCAATCCCAGCGACGTCGAACTGATGATGTTCGCCCAGGCGAACTCCGAACACTGTCGGCACAAGATCTTCAACGCGGACTTCATCGTGGACGGCGACGCCCAACCTCGCTCGCTGTTCGGGATGATCCGGCACACCGAGCAGGTCGCCGGCCAGGGAACTGTGGTCGCCTACAAGGACAATGCCTCGATCATGGCCGGTGGCCCGGTGACCCGATTCCGGCCCGAGGGCGCCGACGGCCCCACTCGGTACACGACGCAGCCGGGCCAGGCGCATGTGCTCATGAAGGTGGAGACGCACAATCACCCGACGGCCATCTCGCCTTTCCCGGGGGCGGCCACCGGCGCCGGGGGTGAGATCCGGGACGAGGGCGCCACCGGGCGCGGCTCCCAGCCCAAGGCCGGCCTGACCGGCTTCATGGTCTCGAACCTCAACCTGCCCGATAGCGATGAGCCTTGGGAGAGTGAGCATTACGGCGCACCCGCGCACATCGCGAGCCCGCTGGAGATCATGATCGACGGGCCGATCGGTGCCGCGGCCTTCAACAATGAGTTCGGCCGCCCCGGCCTGGGTGGATTCTTCCGGGTGTACGAGCAGACCGTCGACGGGGTGCGGCGCGGATATCACAAGCCGATCATGAGCGCCGGGGGCCTGGGCTCGATCGATGCCGACTTCACCGAGAAGATTGTCTTCCCTGCCGGGACGTTGCTCGTCCAACTCGGGGGGCCGGGCATGCGGATCGGGATGGGTGGTGGTGCCGCGTCCTCCATGGCTGCCGGAACCAACACTGCCGAGCTGGATTTCGACTCCGTGCAGCGGGGCAATCCGGAGATCGAGCGCCGCGCACAAGAAGTGATCAACCATTGCACCAGTCTTGGTGCCGACAACCCGATCCTGGCGATCCACGACGTGGGCGCCGGGGGTCTGTCCAATGCCTTCCCCGAACTCGTCGACGGCGCCGCTCTGGGAGCCCGGTTCGACCTGTCCTCGGTGCCGCTGGAGGAATCGGGGCTGGCACCGAAAGAGATCTGGTGCAACGAGTCTCAAGAACGGTACGTCCTGGCGTTGGCACCGCAATCCCTGCCCCGGTTCGCCGCACTGGCGGAGCGCGAGCGGTGCCCCTTCGCGGTCGTCGGGGTCGCCCGAGACGATGGTCAACTCGTGTTGGCCGAACCTGACCCCGCGTCCGCCGAAGCAGAGGTGCAGGATCCGCCGATCGACATGCCGATGGAGGTGTTGCTCGGCAAGCCACCGCGGATGACGCGGGACGTCACACGGCTGGTCTGGGACGCGGGCGTACCACTCGATGTCGACGTCCTCACCATCCGGGACGCGGCGTACGATGTGTTGCGGCATCCATCGGTGGCGTCCAAGCGTTTCCTCATCACCATCGGCGATCGTACGGTCGGTGGCCTCACCCACCGAGACCAGATGGTCGGCCCGTGGCAGGTTCCCGTCGCCGACGTTGCCGTGACCCTGTGCGATTACACGGGTTTCGGTGGTCAGGCGATGGCCACCGGTGAACGGTCTCCATTGGCTGCGGTGAACGCGCCGGCGTCCGGGCGGATGGCGGTGGCTGAGGCGCTGACCAATCTGCTGGCCGCCCCGATCGTGCTGTCCGGGGTGAAGCTCTCCTGCAACTGGATGGCCGCCTGCGGCGAGGTCGGTGAGGACGCGGCACTCTTCGACACCGTCCAGGCCGTCGCGATGGATCTGTGCCCGGCACTGGGCATTTCGGTGCCCGTCGGTAAGGACTCGTTGTCGATGCGGACCCGGTGGACCGATCCGGTCACTGAGCAGCCCAAGCAGGTGACGTCGCCGGTGTCGTTGGTGGTGACCGCATTTGCGTCCCTGGACGATGTTCGGGGCACCCTCACCCCGCAGTTAACGCCCGAGATGGCTGTGCTGTTGGTCGACTTGGGTGCGGGGCAGAACCGGATGGGTGGGTCGATCCTGGCGCAGACCCAGGGGACCTTCGGGGGAGCAGTCCCCGACTTGGATGACCCGGCCCACCTCGTCGCCCTCATCGATGCGGTCACCGACCTGCGGGCTGCGGGGCTGCTCGGCGCCTATCACGACCGATCGGACGGTGGCCTGTGGGCGGCAGTCTGCGAGGCGGCGTTCGCCGGGAATCTGGGCGTCGACCTCGAGGTGTCCTCGCTGGCAGAGCTTTTCAGTGAGGAGCTCGGTGCGCTACTCGGGGTCCCGGCCGATCGGGTGGCTGAGGTGGAAGCGATTCTGGCCGAGCACGGGCTGGGCGACATGTCCCGCCGGGTGGCCATGCCTCGAGCCGACCGCCGCGTCCGGGTCCGGGTGGCAGGCGAGCCCGCCCTCGACGAGTCGCTTGGCGACCTGGCCCAGGCGTGGGATGAGGTCTCATGGCGGATCGCTCGCCTGCGGGACAACCCCGCGTGTGTGGATGATGAGCACGCCGGTGCCGGGGCCGACTCCCCCGGTCTGGCGGTGGTCGCCACGTTCGATCCGACCGAGGATGTCGCGGCCCCGTACCTGAACCTCGGGGTGCGGCCGAAGGTGGCGATCCTGCGGGAGCAGGGGGTGAACTCGCACGTGGAGACGGCCTTCGCCTTCGACCGCGCGGGTTTCGAGGCCATCGACGTGCACATGACCGACCTGCAGGCCGGTCGCTTCGACCTGGCCGACGCGGTCGGTCTGGTGGCCTGCGGCGGGTTCTCCTATGGGGACACGCTCGGTGCCGGTGAGGGGTGGGCCCGGTCCGTCCTGTTCAATCCCGCTCTCACCGAAGCTTTCTCGACGTTTTTCGGTCGTGACGACACGTTCGGCCTCGGCATCTGCAATGGCTGCCAGATGTTCGCGGCGATGGCCGAGCTCATTCCTGGCGCCGAAGCCTGGCCGCGATTCACCCGCAACGCCTCCGAGCAGTACGAGGCGCGACTGAGCCAGGTACTGGTCCTGGATTCTCCTTCGATCTTCTTCACCGGCATGGCCGGGTCGCGGATCCCGATCGCAGTCGCACACGGGGAGGGCCGCGCCGACTTCTCCGTGCGCGGCGACCGGGACAGCGTGGTCGCGGCCATGCGGTTCGACGATGGCACTGGGACCCCGGCGCTGACCTATCCCGCGAACCCCAACGGTTCCCCCGGGGGCCTGACCGCAGTGACCTCGCCCGACGGTCGGTTCACCGCCATGATGCCGCACCCCGAGCGGGTGCAGCGCAACGTGCAACTCTCGTGGACCGACGGCTGCCTCGACCATGAGAGTCCGTGGCTGCGGATGTTCCGCAACGCGCGCGTGTGGGTGGACTGACCTCCCGTGCGGCTGCCTGGCCACTAGGGTCAGCCGACTCGAGCGGTCCACGCTCAGGCCCGGGTACTGCCTTCTCGGCGCCCTTGATCTGCGTGCCGACGTGCCGGTCGTGGCCGCACGACCGGTGACCGGTCGGCGACGGCCGCACCCTTCTTTCGGGCAGCAGACGGGTCGTCGCGGACCTGAGACCTCACTCGCGATAGGCGGGCTCCTCCTCGTCAAGGATCTCCAGCAGAGCGGTGAAGTGGTTGTCTGCCACGTCCGGGTACTCGGCCCACTGCTCAGCAGCGAGAGCGGCCACGTCCTCCGGCACGATGGACAGGTCCCGTCCGGTGCTCAGCGCCAGGACCTGCACCTGGCAGGCCTTTTCGAGGTAGTACAGGCGGTCGAACGTCTCGGCGATGGTGTCGCCGACGACCACGACCCCGTGGTTGCCGAGGAAGAGCACCTGCGATCCGTCGGCCAGCATCTTGGCGACCCGCTCGCCCTCGCCCTCGTCCAGGGCCATGCCCGCGTACGACCGGTCGTAGCCGATGCGGCCATGGAACCGGCAGGCGTTCTGGTCGAGCATCGAGAACTCGTAGTCGCGTAGGCACGCGAGCGTCGTCGCGTACGGCATGTGGGTGTGCATGATCACGCGCGCGCTGGGGGCGAGCCGATGGATCTGTCCGTGCAGGAACCAGGCGGTCGGGTCGACGTGGGGTGGTGCCGTCTCGGCCGCCGAGTCAACCAGCGCGAGGGTCGAGGCACGGACGCGGGAGAAGTGTGCGCCGACGGGATTCATGAGGAACCAGCGTCCGGAGGCGTCGGTGGCCACGCTGAAGTGATTCGCCACCGCCTCGTGCAGATCCAGCCTGGCTGCCCATCGGAAGGCAGCCGCCAACCGACGGCGCAGTTCGCCGACGTCCGTCTTGTCCATGCCTGATTGTGTCGCTTCCGGGCGATGGTGCCAAGGGCTGCGATCCGACGGTGGGCAGCCGCGGCCTAGACCCCGACGTAGGGCGGCCACGGCCGGTTGCCGACCGACCCCGGGCAGGAGCACGGGGACCGCCTGCCACCCGGGGCTGGGCACTGCGACCCGGTCGGCACCGGACGACCAGGCCCGCCCGGTACCTGCGGGCGCGGTGCGGTTCAGACCTGTGACGATCGCCGCCGGTAGCCCTCGAGTCCCGCGAGCAGCCGGTCCACGTCGGCCGCTGGACGCACCACGAGTCGCACGTAGGAGCTGTTGAGCCCCAGCTTGTTTCCACACTCGCGGATATAGACGCCGTGCTCGGTGACGAGATAGTCGCGAAGGTCAGTGCCGGACCAGCCCTCGGGTAGCCGGACGAAGACGAAGTTGGTCGAGGTCGGGAAGACGGTGAGGCCGGCGACCGAGTGCAACCGGGTGAGCATGAGGTCGCGGTCGCGGGCGGACAGTCGCAGGCTCTGGCGGTAGGCGGGCAGATTCTCGCCGAGCATCCCCACCACCGCCTCGGCAAGCGAGTTGAGGTTCCACTTCGGTAGTGCCGAGCCGATCCGTGCCGCGAGAGCCGGGTTGGCGACCAGGTAGCCGAAGCGAATGCCATGCAACCCGAAGTTCTTCCCGAGGCTCTTGAGCACGACGACGTTCGGACGGATGGCCGCTTCGCCGGCCACCGAGCACTCATGCTCGGTGTCGACGAAATCGACAAAGGATTCGTCCACGACGACGAGGTCCAAGTCCCGCAGCTCGTCGAGCATCCGCACAATCCGTTCCCGCAGCACATAACCCCCATCGGGATTGTTGGGCTGGCAGACCACCGCTACTCGGGAACCACGCTCACGGATGAAACGCACGTAGTCGTCCACGTCGAGTCGGAAGTTGTCGGACTCGCGCAGCGGGTACATATCCACTCGCTTGCCTGTCTCCAGCGGCTGATCGGTCCACCGGCCGAAGGTCGGGATCGGCACCGCGATGCTCTCCCGGACGAGCAGGTGATCGATCCACGTGATGAGTTCGGTAGATCCGTTGGACATCGCCATGGTCGCCGGGTTCAGCCCGAGCAGTCCCGCGAGTTTCTTCGTCGTCGCGGACGAGTCGCTGGGGTAGTAGGTCAGGAGCCTGGGCAAGTCGGCCTGCAACGCCTCGAACATCGCCGGCGTCGGGAAGTAACTGTTGGTGGGGATGCAGAAGTCCGCGATGGCTCGATCGGTGCCGAAGCGTCGGGCCACGTCGAAGTACGAGGCGCTGTGCGCGGCCTGGTCGAGGCCGGTTTCGCGGGACTGGTGTCTGACCGGAGTGATCGTCATGCCCACCACCGTGAAGGGTCAGCCTGGACGCGCGCTGAGGGCGATATGGGAGGACGGTGTGGATGTCTGTCGTGGGTGACGCGGGACAGACGGAGGCGACATGACGATAGGAATGCCCAAGCAGAACCTCAGCCTCCTGATGAACCACACGTGGCCATTCGCCCATCGGCGATGTGCTGATGGCGACAACTCCTGCGCGCACGATGGCCGCGAATCTGCGGTGGTGACTATCCGCCTATCGGCGATGGGCTGATGGCGACCGGTGTGAAGATGACCGACGAGCAGTACACGATGGAGTGACTATTCGCCTATCGGCGATGTGCTGATGGCGACGCGCCAAGCGGGCGCTTCACTCACCTAGTCAAATGGTGATGTCAAGGGCCACTGGGTTCTGCCCGTAGACGGTCATGAGTTCTGCCCGCTGGTGGCCATGGGTTCTGCCCGTGGGTGGCCACCTGGATTGCCCGGTTAGGTCAGTGGCGTCACCCCTTGTCCGGCGAGGGCTTGGGTGAGTCGGATGGACTCGCCGTTGGTTTGGCACAGGTGTGCGTGGTGCAGGAGCCGGTCGACGGTGGCGGTGGCGAGGGTCTTGGGCATGAGTTCGTCGAAGCCGGCGGGGTGGAGGTTGGAGCTGACTGCGATGGAGCGTTTTTCGTAGCCGGCGTCGACGAGTCGGTAGAGGGCTTCGGCGGCGTCTGCGGAAACGGGGAGCAGGCCGATGTCATCAACGATGACGAGGTCTGCTCGTAGGATTCTCTCGATGGCTTTGCTGATGGTGTCGTCGGCGCGGTGCCGGCGCAGGACGGCGCCGAGGTCTTCGAGGGAGAACCAGGCCACTTTGTGTCCTTGGTGGACGGCGTGTTGGCCGAGGGCTTCGAGGAAGAACGTTTTGCCGGTGCCTGAGGGCCCGCACAGGACGAGGTTCTCTCGTCGTCGGACCCAGTCCAGGGTGCGCAGTGCTTGTTGGGTGGGGGCTGGGATGGAGGACGCGTCGGGGTTCCACGCGTCGAATGTTTTCCCGGTGGGGAAGCTGGCGTTGGCGCGGCGGGTGGCCAGGGCGGAGGCGTCGCGGCCGTGGACTTCGGCGACCAGCAGGGTGCGCAGGACCTCTGTGGGGTCCCACCGTTGGGTTTTCGCGGTGAGCAGGACGTCGGCGGCGACCTGACGGGTATGCGGCATCCGGAGCCGACGCAGGCCCGGTGTAGGGCACCGGCCGGGGCGGGTGGGAAATGGGCGTCGTCGACGCGTGGGTTGCCCGGGGTGGTGACGTGGTGGCGGGCGACCTCGACCGGGCCGGCCGCCGCGACGTGCACGACCACCACCTCCCGCCCGGCTCTGGTGTCGCGGTAGCGCACCCACACGGTCTGCCCCATCAGGTGGTGGGGGACGGAGTACTGGGCGGCGTCGACGGTGATCATCGGCGTGTTGGTCGGGACCCGGCGGGTCGTGCCGAACGTGAGCGTGTGCGGGGCATCGGGGACCGGGTGGAACCGGGCCCGTTCCTCCAGGAGCATCTGCGCCGGCACGCGCCGGGTGACCCGATGTGTACGCTGATTCACCTTCTCGCAGAACGCCTCACACGCCTGGATCAACTCAGCGAACGAGTCGTAGGCACCCAGCAGGTTCGTCTCGGTCGGGACCAGGTCAGCCTTGGCGACCCGCACCGTGGCTTCGATACCACCCTTGGACGCCGGGTCCGCCGGCAGGCACGTCTTCACACTCACCGAGTAGTACGTCCCGAAGTCCACCACCTGCCGATGCCGCACCGGCACCTGCGCGATGTGTTCGACCGTGACCGACTTCTCGTTGTCGGTCAGCACGTACGTCGGCACCCCACCCAGGATCCGGAACGCCTGGTCCAACGCCGCCAGCACGCTGGGAATCGTCTTGTCCCGCAACGGGATCACTACCCGGAACCTCGACCACGCCACCCACGCGCAGATCAAGATCGTGGCCACCCCGCCCACCACCGGCCCGTCGCCGAAGTCGTACTGCACCCACAACCCCGGCTCCGGCACCCACGGCCGGTGCACCCGACGGTGACCCGCCACCCAGTTCGCCTTCAACTCCGCCACGGCACGGCGAGTCGTCCGTTCAGCACCTGAGTACCCCATCGCCAGGAGCTTCTCGTGGGCCTTGTCCGCACGGATCTTGCCGTGGGACTTCTCCACCCACTCCTCGACCTTGGCCAGGAACGGGTCGATCGTCCTGACCCGACGCACCGGCTCCACCGGGACCATGCCCGCATCCCGCGCGGCCACGTACCGCTGCACCGTGTGATGAGAACACCCGGACAACTCACCAGCCGCCCGATACGACCCCGTCAGGTCGTACGCCTCCAGAATTTCCATGACATCTGCTCCAGACTCCCATCCAGGTCCTCCCCGGCTAGATGGGCGATTCAGCACCGCCATCGAACCGAGCAGGACCACCCGGACACGCCGGACACCAAACAGGGACTGGGCAGAACCCGTGGCCATCAATGGGCAGTTCTCATGACCGCCCCCGGGCACTTATCTGGCCATCCACGGGCAGTCTCTCGTGGCCGCCGACATGGTGACTATACGTCTATCGGCGATGTGCTGTGGCGACACGACCGTTCTTATGACGTCGCCGATGAGGTGAGTAGTGACTATTCGCCTATCGGCGATGTGCTGATGGCGACGTTGGTTCTATCAAGTATGGAGGGGGTGGTGGTGTGACTATTCGCCTATCGGCGATGTGCTGATGGCGACGCGGCAGGTGACTATGGGGATGCGGATCTCGGACGAGTGACTATTCGCCTATCGGCGATGTGCTGATGGCGACGATGAGTACCACTCATATCACGGCCATCGAGATTGGCTGTGACTATTCGCCTATCGGCGATGTGCTGATGGCGACAAGTCCTAGGCGAGGAATCTCACCTGAGTATCCTCGCGTGACTATTCGCCTATCGGCGATGTGCTGATGGCGACACCGCCACCAACGTCGTCACCACCGCTACGACGACGTAGTGTGACTATTCGCCTATCGGCGATGTGCTGATGGCGACGGCCGGCAAGGTGGTGGCGGGAACCCTCCCGCCGTGACTATTCGCCTATCGGCGATGTGCTGATGGCGACCATCGGCATCATCGCCTCTATCCTTATCGGTGGCTTCGTGACTATTCGCCTATCGGCGATGTGCTGATGGCGACGGTATCCCGATTCCCGATGGTGGAATCGACCGCAAGGAGTGACTATTCGCCTATCGGCGATGTGCTGATGGCGACCCTACCCCTCCCGACACGCCGTGTCACCTGCGACGATGCATGTCCGATTACACACACCCCGCGTCGAGACCCGCGGCGCACCCTTCCAAGACCGCCCCGAAGACGCATTTGCGCAGGTCGGGTGGCATACACACTCCCCCGCCTTCGGTGCCGTTCGCGCACCACCCTTGCGGCGTCCATCTCGAGGCAACTCAGTGGGCGGCGTCGTGCCAGGACCGGCCCACTCCGACGGAGACGTCCAGGGGCACCTTGAGGTCGGCGGCTCCGGCCATCTCACGGCGGACCAACTGCTCGACCACCTCACGCTCCCCCGGCGCCACCTCGAGGACGAGTTCGTCGTGCACTTGCAGGAGCATGCGCGAGGCCAGGCCCTCGTCGCGCAGGGACCGGTCGACGTTGAGCATGGCAACCTTGATGATGTCTGCGGCCGACCCTTGGATGGGGGCGTTGAGGGCCATCCGTTCGGCCATCTGGCGGCGGTTGCGGTTGTCGCTGGTGAGGTCGGGCAGGTAGCGACGCCGGCCGAGGATGGTCTCGGTGTAGCCGTCCTTACGGGCCTGGGCGACCACGCCGGAGAGGAAGTCGCGGACCCCGCCGAAGCGCTCGAAGTACTCCGTCATCAGCTCGTTGGCTTCGTCGGTGGTGATCCGCAGCTGGCGGGACAGCCCGAAGGCCGACAATCCATACGCCAAGCCGTACGACATCGCCTTGATCTTCGAGCGCATGGCCGCCGTCACGTCTTGGGGCTCCACCGAGAACACCCGAGATCCGACGAATCGGTGCAGGTCTTCTCCGGAGTGGAAGGCCTGGATGAGGCCTTCGTCGCCGGACAGGTGCGCCATGATCCGCATCTCGATCTGGGAGTAGTCAGCCGCCAGCAAAGTCTCGTAGCCCTCGCCGACCACGAAGACCGAGCGGATCTGACGGCCGGCTTCGGTGCGGACCGGGATGTTCTGCAGGTTCGGGTCGGTGGAGGACAAACGTCCGGTGGCTGCGATGGTCTGCTGGTACGTGGTGTGGATGCGGCCGTCGTCGGCCACGGACTTGATCAGCCCGTCGACGGTCTGACGCAGCCGGATGATGTCGCGGTGTGCCAGCAGGTGTCGGAGAAACTCGTTCTCGGTCTTGGCGAAGAGGTCTGCCAGTGCATCGGCGTCGGTGGTGTACCCGGTCTTGGTGCGTTTGGTCTTGGGCATGCCCAGCTTGTCGAAGAGCACTACCTGCAGCTGCTTGGGCGAGCCGAGATTGATCTGACGACCCTGCTCGTCGAGAGCATGCTCCCCCAACGCCGCGTAGGCGTCAGCCTGAGCCTGCGCCACGCCCGCGTCGAAGGACTTCTCCAGATCGATCAGCAGTTGGGTGTCGGCGGCGATACCCGTCTCCTCCATCTGCCGCAGCACCTCGACCAGCGGCAGTTCCAGGTCGCCGAGCAAGGCGTCGCCGCCTCGTTCGGCCAACTCGGCGCGCAGCACGTCGGTGAGTTCGAGCACCGCGCTGGCTCGCACGGCCGCCGACTCGGCCACGCTGTCGTCCGCGGACTCCCCGAGGTCGAACAGCGCCTCTTCCCCCTCGCCTGCCGCGGTGGGTGCCTCGACGCGCAGTTCACGGTGCAGGTGACGTACCGACAGATCGGCCAAGTCGTAGGAGCGCTGGTCGGGCCGGGACAGGTAGGCGGCGAGTTGGGTGTCGCCCGCGACCCGGGCCACCGGAAGCCCTCGCCCGCGCAGAGCGTGCAGGGACGGCTTGGCGTCGTGGAAGTACAGTTCGGTGGCCGGGTCGGCCAGCCACTCGCCGAGCGCGGATTCCCCGTCCGGGTCGACCGTGCCGAGGTCGACGTAGGCGGTGGCGCCGTCACGCGCAGCCAGGGCGACCCCGGTGGCCTCACCGCCCACCCGCAGGTCGCCGTCCACGCTCACCCCGACCCCGCCGATGGCGTGTTCGGTGAGCCATTCACCCACCAGGGCGCCGTCCAGGTGGACGAGGGAGAGGTCGAAGCCGGTGTCCACCTCGGGCTCGGGTGGGGCCAGGTATTCGAAGAGCCGGTCTCGCAGGATCCGGAACTCCAGGCCGTCGAAGACCTGATGCACCTTCTCCCTGTCCCAGCCCTGCAGTTCGAGGTCGGCCGGGGTCAACGGCAGGGGCACGTCGTGCACGAGGCCATTGAGGCGGCGGTTGCGCATCACGTCATCGAGGTGGTCGCGCAAGGCCTGGCCGCGTTTGCCACCGATCTCGGTGACCCGAGCGACTATCTGGTCGAGGTCGCCGAATTTCTGCAGCCATTGGGCTGCGGTGCCGGCCCCCACACCCGGTACGCCCGGCAGGTTGTCGCTGGTCTCGCCCACGAGCGCGGCCAGTTCGGGGTATTGCTGCGGGGGCACCCCGTACTTGGCCTGGACGGACTCCGGGGTCATCCGGGCCAGTTCGGAAACGCCCCGGACCGGGTAGAGCATGGTGCAGTGGGGCGTGACGAGCTGCAGGCAATCCCGGTCTCCGCTGCACAGCACCACCTCAAAGCCCTCGGCACCTGCCTGCGTGGACAGGGTCGCGATGATGTCGTCGGCCTCGAAGCCGTCGGACTGCAGATAGGGAATGTTGAGCGCGCCGAGCACCTCCTGGACCAGCCCCACCTGCCCCTTGAACTCGTCCGGCGTGCTGGAGCGGTTGGCCTTGTACTCGGTGTACTGCTCGCTGCGGAAGGTCTGCCGGGACACGTCGAAGGCCACGGCGGCGTGGGTGGGTGACTCATCTCGCAACAGGTTGATGAGCATCGAGGTGAACCCGTACACGCCGTTGGTGTGCTGACCCGTGGTGGTGGAGAAGTTCTCCACGGGGAGGGCGTGATAGGCGCGGTAGGCCATGGAGTGGCCGTCGATGAGCAGCAACTTGGGCCGGCCGTCGCTGCCGCTGCCCAACCGGACGGGGCTCTCGGGGGCCGCGCTGGAACGAGGGCGGCGGGTCTGCGTCGTAGGCACGTGGGCCAGCCTACGGCCCGGCACCGACAACGACCTTGCGCCTGAGCAGCCGCTGCGGCTGGCCTGCGAACGGCGGCGCAGGATTCACCTGCCGACGCGGTGAAGCATCGCCAGAGACCAGGGGCCGAAGATCAGTGTTGCGGCCAGGAACAGCCCGAAGACGCCGAACCCGCTCAGGGTGAGGAACCGCGGGATCTGACAGAACAGCTGCGCCAGCGCGAGGGCCACGGGTCGCCCGGCAAGACCACCAACCTGCTGGGCGATCCGGCCCACCGAACCTGATCGGCCCACCGGCACTGAGCAGAACCGCCCGCGTGCCCGGGACGTGGCACCGGCGCGGATCCCACCGTGACCGGCGTCCACGTCCAAGAGGAGAAGGTGGCCCAGGGCCGCACCAGCGGATAGCAGGGGCTCGCGATAGTGGCCTCGGGCTCCCCGAGCCGGCAGGCAGGGGATGACATCGAGGGCCGCACGCGCGCTGGGTGGTGTCATGGCACACATCGTGTGCGGGCGCACAGGTCAGGGTCTGTCTGCCAGCAGACAGTTCTGGCAGCCAGGTCAGGAGGATCCGAGGGACCGCGACCGATTCGCCCTCGGATGGGTGACCTCAGGGTGGGTCAGAGGCTCCGCGAGCGTCGGGTGCCGGGCATAAAACAGGGACACAAACAGGCTGTAGAGGCGATCACTGGAACTGAACTCCAGCAACCGGCTCTACAGCCTGTCTTAGGTCGGCGAGGCCGGGCCTGCCAACGCAAACCCTGCTCGGCCTAGCGAGCGCCGAGCACCAAACCGGTCAGACCGACAGCACCTGGTCGGCGGGGGGCGCGGTGAACGGTGCCACGGCGTTCCAGTCCGAGAAGCTCAACTGCAGTGGCCCACCGTCGTAGATTCCCTGGATCCGCAGCAGGTTGGCCTGGCCGTCGGCGCTGACCCACAACTCGGTGGAGTCGGTGCCCTCGGTCTGGGTCAACTTGTAGGCGGGGCTCCCGTTCAGGTCGACCGCCTCGACGGTGGTGTTGAGGGAGTCGGCGGCGGTGAACTCGGAGGCGAACATCTCGTCGAGCAGCGCGCCGAGGGTGTAGTCACCACTGAACCGCTGATCCGAGGTGAGGTACTTGCTGCCCACCATGTCGGCCACCTGGCCGACGCCCTGGCTCTCCCAGAACGCCCGGTCGGCCTTGACGTAGTCCTTGCCGTCCACGGTGAGGATCTGCGCGGTGCCACCGTCGAGGGTGACCGTCGCGGACTGGTTCGTCCCGTCCCGCGAGCCGGCCAACTCCAGCGTCATCGGCTTGCCTGCCTGGGTCAGCGAGCCGGCCAACTTGGCGCTGGTGGCGGCGTTGGCCGAGGCGCGCATCGTGTCGAGCAGTTCACCCACCGAAGGGGTCTCGGCCGCCGTCTCACTGGTGGTCGTCTCGCTGGCCGAGGTGGACGTACTTGTGTCGGAGCCGGAGTCCGAACCGGTCCCGCAGGCCGACAGCGCGGCGACGAGAACGGCGGAACTGAGAACGGTGGCCAGTCGACGGCGAGTGCGCATGCGCGTGAACCCCAGGTGTGTTGTCGGCGTTGTCGACCCCTCGACGCGCGGGGTCGTGGGCCGGTTCCGTGTCGTCGCGCGGTACCGGACCACGACGGAACGTTTCAGGGTACCCGCCTGAATCGGGCGCTGACCGCGGTTCTCGGGGTTGGGTGCGTCACCCCGATACCGTCCACGCGAGTCGGGATCAGCAGATTTCATCCCAGATGAACACGAACCAGCCGACCGACAGCGCGTGCCCGTCGACGTGGACAGGGCCTTGCTCCACGCCCTCCGGCTCCGGCCACCCGCCCCAACCTCGCAGCCCACACATTCGGGTAGAGGTCACCAGGAAAGGGTTTCCGGTCACCGGGACTCTCACCCCGGGATCAGCTCAGCGAACCGGCAGGCGCCGCAGTAGCACTCAGCCGACGGTGACACTGCCCGTCGCGTTGGGCAGGTTGTCGTCCCCGTATTGGACGAGGGCCGCCTGCCCGGCGACCCGCAGACCGTCCCGGCGGGTGAGGGCCCCGGAGACGCCCTCGTAGCGGATGTCCTCGTCCTGGCCGATGAGTTCGGCGCAGGCGGCGAAACTCGTGCACGCGGTTCCTTCGTCGGTGACCCCTGCCAGGGCCTCGGCCACCGTGGGCCCGTCGTCGTCCTGGGCGGCCAGCGCGGCGAGGGCGGCGACGATGGTGGCGTCGTAGGCCTCGGGGGCGAAGCGCAGATCTGCCTCGGCGACGGCCGGGTCGACGCCGGCAAGGCTGGCGGTGAACTCCTCGGTGCTGGGTGCCCCGGCGCGCACGCCCTTGGTGCCGGTGAGTGCACCGTCGGGGAGGGTGTCGTAGGAGGTGACGTTGGGGCCGGCGAGGTAGAGCGGCAGGTTCGCCGGGCCGAGCCGTTGCCGGTTGAGTTCGGTGACGATGCGGCCGGTCGGCTCGGGATCGCCCACGACGAGGATCGCGTCGGGGTTTCCGCTCTTGACCTTGGTCACCGGCACCGTGACGCTCCCGGCGCCGGGGTCGTAGGCCTGGGCGTCGGTGGCCAGCGTGGCGTCCCCGGTGAGCGCGGCGGTGATGGCCGTGGTGGCCGCCTTGCCGTCGTCGGTGTTGGGCACCAACACCCCGGGCGAGACCTTGCCGTCCGCGAGCGCGGTCGCGGTCGCTGCGGCGGCCAGGGTCGCGGTGGTGGGTGAGAAGGGGTGGACGTTGTCGTGAGCCGGGGTCGGGGAGGCCCACAGCACCGGGGTGGGGGTGGCCGCCAGGGCGCCGACGGCCTCGGGGGTGCCGCCCGCCCCGATGACCAGATCCACGTTCTGCGCGGCGAGCGCGGCAGCGGCGGCGGCCGGGTCGATGAGGTCGAGGTCCACCTGGGTGATCGGGGTCCCGTCGAACCCGCCGGCCGCGTTGATCTGGGTGATCGCCAGGGTTACGGCCGCCCGCTGGGCGGCGGCTTGGGCGGAGCCCTCCCCGTCCGAGGGAACGACCGCGGCGAGCACGAGGGTGCCGTCTCCCTTGGGCGGGGTGGTGGTCGTGCTCGTCTCGGACTCGCTCGGTTGGTCCCCGATGGTGCACCCGGACCCGCCCAGCGCGAGCGCGGCCACGCACACGCCGGTCAGTGCCTTAGCGACGACGCCACCCCGAGCCATGCTCATCTCCTCCGCGCGTACTCCCCCACCGTGCCCCGGTGACCGTGCACGAAACCTAGCCCACCGCGGCAGGTATCGCGAGATCACCTCACCGGAATCACTGGAAATCGTCCGGAGACGCTCCGACGGTGACGTACGCCCGGCGTGGAGTGGTTTGTCTCAGCGAGCCTTGGACGGCTTGGCGGCCTGGGTGATGACCGCCTCGGCCACCTCGCGCATGCTCATCCGCCGGTCCATCGCGGTCTTCTGGATCCACCGGAAGGCCTCCGGCTCGGCCAGGCCCATGCTCTGCATGAGGAGGCCCTTGGCCCGTTCGACCTGCTTGCGGGTTTCGAAGCGCTCGGTGATCTCGCCCACCTCGGCCTCAAGGGCCTGGATCTCCGCGTGCCGGGACAGCGCGATCTCCAACGAGGGCAACAGAGTGTCGGCGGTGAAGGGCTTGACCACGTAGGCCATGGCGCCCGCGTCGCGGGCCCGCTCGACGAGTTCGGTCTGGGAGAAGGCGGTGAGCAGCACGACGGGCGCGATGCGGGCTTTGACGATGCGCTCGGCGGCGCTGATGCCGTCCAGGACGGGCATCTTGATGTCCATCACCACGAGGTCAGGGCGCATCTCTTCGACCAGGCGCACCGCGGCCTCGCCGTCGCCGGCCTCGCCGACGATGTCGAAACCCTTCTCGGTGAGCATCTCGACGAGGTCGAGCCGGATGATCGCCTCGTCCTCGGCCACCACCACTCGACGCCGCGGCTGGTTCGGACGCACCTCGTCGGTGCCGTTTACCGGCGTGGAAGATTCAGTCACGTCCGCTAGCCTAGTGGTCGCAGCGCACTTCCTCTGGTTGCCGCCGGGTTGGTGGAATGGCAGACACAGAGCACTCAAAATGCTCCGTCCGAAAGGGCGTGCGGGTTCGAATCCCGCACCCGGCACCAGGTTTCACGCATGAAATGGCTCGTCCAGGGTCGAGCCCGCGGAGGTGACACGCCAGGTGGCGTGGCAAGCCTCACAACGTTTCACGCGCCACATTCATGGCATATGTCACGTCACATTTGAGCCCCTACGCTCGGGTGGGCCCTCGGCGTAGCGCGTCCGGTGGGCAAGGTGGAGACGAAACCTGAAGCGGGTGGCTCCGCCTCTCACTGGCAGTCCGGGGTGTGCAGGTACTGCTCGCACTCCGCGCTCGTGAGGGGGCGGTAGACCCTGTCGCGCGCCAGGGCGACGAGATCGGTCGGGTCCAGAGCCCAGATGCGGACGACGTTGTCCGGCTGCGAGGTGGTGGCGAACTGGCGGCCGTCGCGCGAGAAGGCGATATTGCCGATGTCCCCTGCCAGCATTGGGAGCCGAAGGACGGTCTCACCGGTGGTGGCGTCGTACAGAGCCACGGCCCCGTCGGCGCCGGCGATGGCGATCACGGCGCCGTCGGGGCTGAATGCCATGTCGGTGACGTTCGCGGTGTGGCCGCCGAGGCTCGCAAGGTGCTCCTTCGAGGCAACGTCGTACACCTCAACCGTGGCCTTGAAGGTCTTCGTCGCAAGCAGGGCGCCATCGGGTGAGTAGGCATGCCTGTCCCCGACCGGGACCTCCCACCTCTCGACCGAGTCGGCCTCCCAGTCCCAGAGCAGCAATCTCCCATCAGTCGCGCGTCCCGGCGTGGCGTGCGCCTCCACGACGCTGACCACGCGTCCGCCCGGGGCGAACCGGGCGCCAGAGAGCAGCGGACTGCCTGGCTCCGCCTCGCGGAGGGACGACACCGCCCCGTCGAGGCCGACGATGGCGACAGCGCCGTACCCACTCCAAGCCAGCCGCTGACCGTCCGGGCTGAACGATGGACGATGGAGCCATCCTTCTTCATCAGGAGTCTCTGCGAAGAGCTCCTCGCCAGTGCCCAGGTCCCACAGTCGCCCGGTGACTCCACCGCCCGCGGCCAGCATCGTCCCGTCCGCACTGATGGCGATCTCCCGGACGGCGTCCGGCGATCCCCCCGACTCCGCGGGCACGAGATGCTGTACCTCGCTCTGGTCGCTCGGGTCCCACACCGTGACCGACCCCTCGCCACCGGTGATCGCGACGTGCCCGTCTGGCGTGAACGCGACATCGCTCCAGGCCGACTGGTTGGCCGGAAGGTTGGCCACCTCAGCGTCGCCGCCGATCCCGAGGTCCCACACGGTAACCGCCGCGATATTCTCCTGACCGCTCAGCAGCCGGGTGCCGTCGGGAGAGAACGAGAGCCCGTCGATCGGTCCGGTTGCGCCACCCGTGAGAACGAACGCAGGCTCGACCGCGCTGGTGGTGACGTCGAACACGTGAACAGCGCCGTCAACCCCAGCGGCTGCCAGCCGGCCCGAGTCGGGTGACCAGGCCAGGTTGCGGGCGACGGTGGCCATCTGGTCCAGGACGTGCACGGTGCCACCGGTCCGGGCATCGCGGATCCGCACGGTGGCGTCGTCCAGGGCAGCAGCCAGCCAGGCGCCGTCGGGGCTGTAGTTCACCGTGCCCACTGGCACCTCGCCGTCCCGGATGAGGTACTCGATGCTCCTGGTGCCCACGTCGAGGACGCGAGCGTCGGTGTCGCCCTGGGACGAGACCGCGACCGAGCGACCATCCGGGCTCAGGGACGTCCACGCAGGTCTTTCTGGCACCTCGAGTTGGACGACATCACCGCCCGAGGCCGCGTCCACCACCCGGACAACGCCCTCCTCGGTCCACGCGGCAGACAACCGTCCCGACCCGGCTGAGAATGAAAGGCCCCGAACCTCGCCCGTGCCGAGGACCGCCGCCACAAGCTCACCGTCGTCCGCGTCCCAGATTCGCAGGGCGCCGTCGTCGCCCGCGGTGGCCAGGTGACCGTCGGGACCGAAGGCCACATCGTTGATGTCGATCTCGTGACCGACGAAGGAGAGCACGGACTCCCCGGTCTCTGGGTCGCGGATGTCGACAAGGCCGGTGTTCTCGGGGCCTTCGGTGACGAACACCTCGCCGTCCGGGCTCCAGGCCACCGAGCCGCCCAGCCCAGGTACGACGAGGTCGATCCTTGAGGATGTCACCGCGGTGTGGAGGGCTTCGATCGCCTCACGCTCGGGGGAGTCGGCACCGCCGACCGAGAGGTTCGCGGCCTCGAGCGCGAGCAGGATGGCGAGCTGGGGGTCGCTCTCGGCCGCGGCTCGGGAAGCTGCAGACAGCTCGCGGACCTGGGCGACGAGGGCCTGTGCGTCGGCGCGCTGACCCTCCCGGAGCGCGACCGCGCCGGCGGCCAAAGCCGCGACCAGCATGGCCGCTACCCCAGCCAGCGCAAGCCTGAGGCGGTGGTTGGCGCGGCGCTGCTCGCCCAGGCGTTCCTCGGCCGATGCGAACTCCTCATCGGCCAGCACCTTGCCCGCGGCGAGGAAGTCCTGTTCCATCGGGGTCAGTTCGACCGTCGCCTGGTCGCCCCACTCGAGCGCCCTGTTCAGCCGGGTGCCCCGGTACAACTCGCTCGGCGGCCGTCCCATCGCATCCCAGGAGTCAGCCGCGACCGTGAGATGGCGCAGGATGCGCTGGCCATCGACATCCTCATCCAGCCAACTGCGCAGCCGGGGCCAGGCGCCGATCAGGGACTCGTGGGCGAGCTCGACCACCTCGCTGTCGCTGGTCAACAGCCGTGCCGTGACAAGGATGTCAACGAGCGACTCCCCTGTGCTCCCGCTCGCGATGGCGCTGCGCGGGAGAGGCCCACGCGCCGCCTGCACATCGGGTGCGGACGCGACCATCCGCAAGAGGAGGTCGCGCAGTCCCTGCTGCTGCTCTGGATCCAGCCCCTGATAGACATTCTCGGCGGTGCGTGCCACGGCCCCGCGGATGCCACCGGCTTTGCGGTACCCGGCCACGGTCAGCGTCCGCCCCTCCCGGTTCTCCCAGGTCTGGACCAAGGCGTGCGAGAGCATCGGCAGCGCCCCGGGCTCGCCGGAAACCTCCTGCACCAGAACGTCCACGAGTCCCGGCTCCAGCAACAGACCGGCGCGACGGGCAGGCCCTTCGATAGCCGAACGCAGGCCCTGCTCGCTCATCGGTGCCAGGAGGTGCAAGCCCCGCTCCAGCAGCCGGGCGAAGCCGCGGTGCCCAGTGAGTTCCCCGAGCCGGTCCGCACGGATGGCGAGGACGACGACTGCACCGAAGGTGGCGTGTGCGATGACCGCATCGAGGAAGGCGTCCCGCTCGGCCCCGTCCGAGCAGACCGTGACCACCTCCTCGGCTTGGTCGACGACGAGCACTGTCGAGGTGCCAACCACCTCTGCCTCTGTCAACGTGACCACCGGGTGAACCCCGGGCTTGATGATCGCGATGGAGCCACCGTCACGCTGGGCGGCCGCCGCCACCCCGGCCCGTACCAGGGACGACTTGCCTGAGCCGGAGGGGCCCACCACCGCCAGTACGTTCTCCCGGTTCAGGATCACTTGACAGGCTTCGAGGTCGGCGTCCCGCCCGAAGAAATCTTCGGCCTGGTCGATGCCGTAGGGAAGGAGCCCGCGGTAGGGGCATACCGGTGAGGCGCCCTGGCTGGGAACGGGCAGTAGCGAAGGATCCTGCTGCAGGATCGCCTGCTCCAAGGCCACGAGATCCGGGCCCGGGTCCAGCCCCAACTCGCCGACCAGCACTGTTCGTGCCCGCTGCAGCGTAGCCAACGCGTCTGCTTGTCGCCCGCTCTGGTATTGCGCCCGAGCCAACAACGCCCAGCGCGGCTCCCGAAGCGGTTCTTCGGCGACCAGAGCCCCCGCCTCGGGCATCACATCACGCCAGGCTCCGGCCCGTAGCGATGCCTCCAACCGAAGTTCCTCAGCGTCGCGGCGCAACTCCTCCAGTCGCCGACCGGCCGTCGCCCCCGGCTCCCAGTGTTCGAGCTCGATCAGCGCCGCACCGTGCCACAGGTCCAACGCCTGGGTCAGGGCGAACTTGGCGCGCTCCGGCTCGCCCAGTTCCAGCAGTTCCTCACCTCGGTGAAGCAGCCGCTCGAAGCGCACGGCGTCGATGTCACTGTCCGGGACTGTCAGCGCATAGCCATGGTCGGTGGTGGCGATCGAGTCGGGGCCCAGAGCCTTGCGCAGACGCACAACGCAGCCCTGGACCACCTTGGCCCAGCTGGTGGGTCTCGACTCACCCCAGAGTGCGTCAGCGAGCCTCTCCGCGCTCACCGGCTCGTTCGGGCGAAGCGTGAGCGTCGCCAGGACCACCCGCTCCCGCGGGGCTAGTCGGCCGCTGCCGTCCACGGACAACGGACCTAGCACGTAAACGGCCATACACCGAGAGTCTCGGGGCAGCGCTCGCAGTGTCAACACCACTGTTACCGGACTGATACCCCAGGCGGGAGCGGCACCTGCGGTCGGCTCAGCCGTGGAAGGGCGTGCGCCGCTGTGGCGTCAACGGGTCACGCTCGTGCAGATCGACGAGTAGCCGCGCACCTGCGACGACATTGGCCAGCAGGTCCCTCAGGGACCATCGCACCCAGGGAATTCGCTCGGCTCGGGGAATCGCACTCCTGCCGAGTGCGGCGAAGAACGTCAAGACGACAATCACGTAGCACACGGTGGCGAACACGGGAATCACATCCTCTTCGACTACGGACCTTCTGGCCCGGCGAGAACAGATATCCCGCACGGCGGTCTCATCTACGTGCCGCCCGGTATCGGCTCGGTAGTCATGGTCCGTCGAGATCTTGAAGGGCCACTGTGACGCGGCCAAGCCGACGCGGGCCGCCAGTTCGCTATGCCTACGCCGTGAAAAGAATGACCTGATGCATTGAGTCGATCTCGTCGTCTGGTGGCGCCTAGCCCCTCGGCGTCCGCAGTGCGGAGACGACGAGGGTTGACTGCGGCGGCCGCGGCCGAGCGAGGCCGTCCTTGTTCACGCTGCGGAGCCGCATACGGGGCCAACCCACCATCCCAGGACAGCACTGCCTTGGTGGGCCACATTGAGATGGTGCCAAAGACCAGGTCAACTCGCATCGAGGCGCCGCAGGTCACTGAGGTGCAAGTGAATCGAGCGGCCCCGGCCTGCTCCACGTTGGCCACCGAGCTGCGGGGCTTGGTCATCCGGCGCGGTCCACCCGCCACCGCCGGACCACCGTCAAGGCCATAGCCCGCGATTGTCGGCGGCGGTTGACCTCGCCTTCTACGCGGGCGAGGTCGCGGGGGTGTGGACCAAGAGGGCGGTCGGCTTCGGGAAGTACTGGCGAAGGAGTCCGTTCGTGTTCTCGTTGGTACCGCGTTGCCACGGGCTGGCCGCGTCGCAGAAGTAGATCCTGGGTGTGGTGTCAGCGGTGACGTCGAGGTGCCTGGCCATCTCGGTACCCCGGTCCCAGGTCAGGGTCTTCCGCAGCGAGGGCGGCTTGACGGTCAGTGCGCCGACCAGCGCCGCGTTCATCTCGATTGAGTTGAAGGACCACCACTCCTGGAGCCGAGCGGCTACGTAGGAGCGCAAGGCAGGATCTGTGCTCAACTTCGCTGGTCGGGTTCGGCGCCGACGAGTCGTAGCGGCCGCGTGCGCATGGAAGGGCCGGTACTGGCCAGAGGAGTGCAGGTTGCGGCGAACCTCGCCTGGCACCTACCTCTCGGCATGCGCCGGCGAGGATCGATCCCTGCGCGATCAACTCTTGGAAGCGGCGCCGTTTGTCCGTCATTGGGCGGCGACCTGGACCCTTCGGGATCTGACGAGACGACTTTCGGATGGTCCTCGTTGCGATGGTCGCTAGCAACCACCCCGCCGAAACCGCTTAGATTTCGAGCGCCGTCGACAGCGACCGCCCTCGGCTCGCACGTGGCTGACGGGTGACCCAGCCGAAGCCCGCCCAGTGCCTCGCCAACCCGCTCTTCGGGTGAGTCCCATCGGCTATCGAGAGTGCAGTTCCACCGTGATCGATCCAGTCGCCGGCACCTCGACGTCGATGGGCGCGATAGCCGGCGCGTCGGCCCGAGTAGCGGTCAACCTGTAGGTTCCAGGCGGAAGGGGCCACTCGAATCGACCGCGTTCGTCAGACAGCAGCGCCATCTCTGGGATTGCGACGCTCGGCTCGGCCAACGATGTCGGGACGATGAGATACCCGGAAGCGGGCGTGCCGTCGACAAGCACCACCCCCTGGATCCCGGAAAGCTCTGCTTGAGAGGGAATCTGGGTTGACGAGGCTTGCGTGGGCTCATCAGGCGAAGAGTCGCCAAGGCTAGGGCGATCGGCGCTGGCACCGCTGCTGGGATCGGAAGCCGACGATCCCGCCCCAGTGCTTGACGGGCTCCCGCAGGCCGCGGTGACCAGCACCGCCCCGGTCAGCGCGACCGCCATCATCCAACGCACTCGTGACTGTGAGCCCATCGACGTCCTCCTTCTCCGATGGTCGAACCCCCGTCACGATTGTGCCGGGTCGTGAGTCCTGCCCGCCCCGGAACGTCGACGAACCGGGGCAGGCAGGGTGATCAGTTCAGGCGCTCTTCCAGGCCTGATAGTTGTTGAAGACCGACTGGGTGATGCGCGTGCCATGGTTGTACGAGCTGTGCGGCCATGAACCGTGCAACCCGTAGGCGTGAACGGCCATCGAGCAGTATCCGCAGCCACTGCGGTATTGGAAGACGGGACTGCCACTCATACCACCGGCGGTGTCATTGGGGTAGAAGACCTGGTTGCTCGTCGTGGTGGCCACATATCGGGTGTACTTGTCTCCGCGCCATTGCTGGCCAAAGGGCTTGTCACCTGGGTACCCCTGCACGATCGCGGTCGTTCCGTTCAGACTGGCCGATTGCCACCAGTAGCCGAACCAACCGGTGGAATTCCCGACGGTGCAGTTGAGTTTGAGCGCACCGTAGTCGAAGCGCTCGTCTCCGCTGTTGGTCCATCCCAGGACTGAGTAGGAGGTGCGAACGGTGCAGGAGCCGTATGGAGCTGACGAGCCATTCCGCCCCGGATACGCCCGTAGACCCGTGTACCAACTTCCCGCGTTGCCGGAGTGCACACAGTGCCCGGCGGTCGCGACCGTGTTGGCGTTGATCATCCAACCGGAACAGTGCGCACCCCCATTCCTGGTGATCTGCACGATCGCCCTGCTCGGGAATGTCGTGGTGTTGGTGATTCGATACCTGTCGTCCTTACCCCGAATGCTCTCGATCTGCAGAGCCGGGGGTGTCAGCCCCAGTTCGGCGGGCTCTTCGGCCAGGCGAAAACCGCCGACCTCACCGGCGTAGCCCTGACTCATCTTGGTAGTCGCAGCCACATTCGGAACCGACAGTTCCTTACCGTCGCTGGAGACCGCGGTAGTGGCTTGCGCGACCTCTGCGGCCGTCATCTGCGTGATCTTGCCTGCCGGCGGAGCGAACGTGTCAGCGCTCCTCTCAACGCCTTGCGCTGGGCTGGCAGGCACCAGAAGCAACGCTGCACTGACCGCAACCAGACCGTTGCGCAGCGTTCGCCGTGCTGTACTTGGCATAGGAAACCTCTTCCCGCTCCACAGGGCTGCTGGCGACACTGGGAATCACATCCTCTCGACCGCGGACCTTGCTGGTCCGGCGAGAACAGGTATCCCTCACGGCGGTGTTTTATCCGTATCGACCGGTATCGGGTGGGTAAACACCTGTCCGTCGAGATCTTGAAAGGCCACTGGCGCGGACCTGCCGCACGATCGGCATATGGCCCCTCGACCGTTGGCGGACGCTGGTCGGCATGCGCCGCCGACACTTCCGGCTCATGCCCCCGCAGCAGCATGCTGAGCCGTCACACGAGACGCTCGTGATGGAGATGCACCCCTATTGCGAGGACGGTGGCCATGCGCCTCTCGTGCTCGCGCTCAACATAAGGGGACGGTGAGCTGGCAACCCGATGGGTGCATCGACCCAGTTCCTCGCCGGTGAGCGTACGGGCACGCGGGGACCGACCACGTCCCTGCGCTAGACCTTGTCACCCAGCGCGTGGCACACCTTTCCCCGGATCAGCCCTGGGCCGTCCGGTACAGCGCGTGCTGAAGCCGACGAACCCAGGTCCTGCGGTCCACGACTAATTGCACATGTCACGTCATTTAGGGGTGTGGCTCGGCAAGCCGCCACCGGATCCCGTACACACAGCCGGTCTGCAGGTCGAAGAAGTCACTCTTGAGCACCGGCTCGCTGCGGGGGTCGTAGGTCTCGCCCAAGGGCTCCTCATCCTCCGCGGTCGCTGCGGGCAACCCGTCCAGCCGCCAGGCGACCTCGGCCTCGGGGTCGTCCCCGAAATGCACTTCGCAGTGGAAGTGCCGATAGGCGCGTAGGGGGACCAGCACGTTGTAGGGCCGGGCGTAGCGCGGATTCGGCATGGTCACCGCCACCCCGAACCGGGCCCCTTCGCCGGCCGCCAACGGGTGCGGCAGTCGCACCAGGTATTCCCACGCGCTTGCCGACAGGCGCTCCACCCGGACCAGATCGGCCCCCTCGGTGGCCTCGAAGTGCGGTGCCTGATCAAGGCGGGACCGCGGCGGGGGCGGGATCGAGACCCGGTTCGCCAGCAGCTGCACTCCGTCGACCACCGCCACCATGTCGTACTGCCCGTGCAAAGACGGGCGACGGGTTTCCAGATGAGCCACCGAGGACAGCGAGTCCACGAACCAGCCGCCCATCTGACCGGGGCGTCGCTGATGGGCCCGGGCGGACAGCGCCAGCAGTGCCGAAGCCACCTCCCGACACGTCCGCTCCACATGTCGCTTGATGGTGCGCGGTGCCAAGCCTTCGCGCGTGGTGATGGTTGCCTCGCGGTCCTGCAGGTGGGGCTCCTGGGAGGTGACTCCCAGGCAGGCGAGGAACCATTCGGCCTCGCGCCGAGACCGGAGTTCGGCCGTCGTCGAGCGCAGTAGGGCAGAGAGCCGCTGCGATGCCAGGGTGTCCTCGACGTCGAGCAGAGTCTCCACGACGGCTCGCAGGGACCCACCGAGCCGGGCCATCACGTCCGGATCGTTGACGCCCGCTCCCCGGCGCAGGACGTAGAGATCGTTTGCCACGTCCTCCACCGCTGGCATCCAACACCCACCCCTTCGAACATCAGACCGATGACACCACTGGACATTCAGTGGTCAAAGTATGGCGGAACGGCCTCTTTCCCTCAGTCATTCTCTTGGATGGAGACATGCAAAGTCACTGCTGCGATGAGACCGTCAGATGAAGGAGTCATCCGACTTACGCGCTTTGTTTGATCTCCTCGTCGACCTCGGGTGGGTGCGAAGCCCGGACGACAGCGCTGTCTGGACGGCCCTCGTCCCGGTGGGTGGACAGGCCGACGAGCGGGTGGCGCTGTGGGTGAGCCACGGTGTGGTGACCCTGTCGTGCGTCGAGGCGAAGGGGACGATCACGCGCGCGGAGCCGGGGTTGACTCGACAGCTGCCCGTCACCGAAGCCGACGAACGGTTGGCCGTGCTCGCCGTCGAACTGGCGGTGGCTGCCAGGTTGCGGCGCGGTGAGACCGAGGATGCCGCCCATCCGCCCTGATCCCGCGGGCGCATGACCATACCGGCGCATCCTGTCGTCGTCTGCTCGGCAGGCGGCTCATTGGAAGGCGCTGTCGCAGGAACGGTCAACCAGGACACCAGGAGGGACTATGCAGGACACGGCCGGACCGCTCAGCGTGCAGGTGAACGTCGGGGAAGGCGACGTGGTCGAGATCGTCACGGCCGACGGCTTTCCTCACCCGCTGTTCCAGGTGGTCCTGACGGTGCCGGGCGGGGAACTCAGCTACGACATGCGCGACCTGACCCTGCCGTGGCTGGCCGTCGTCCACGACAGCTTCTCGGCCCGTTGGTGGGTGGACGCACTCTATGGCGACCCCGTTCTGGAGGCCGTGGAGGCTGCGGCGGCCTCCGCGGGCGTAGGGGACCAGGATCCTCACGCGGCCGGGGGCGGCGCTGCGGACCCGGGGACCGTGGTGGACCCGAACTCGGCAGGTTCGGGCCTGGCGCGTCTGGCGCTCGGATTGTGGATCCGTCGCTTCTGGCCATCCCCCGCAGACGACTCCATCGGCCCCCTGGACGAGCGCCTGCTGGACGCCGAGTTGGCGGCCCTGGCCTGGGAGTCGGAACTGTTGCTCGGCCCGCACCTGGCTCGCACTCTCGTCGAACCACTGGTGCCGTGGCTGGTGGGCCGTGGCCCGGAACTGCTCGCCGGCACCGCGCCGCTGCCCGTTGCCCGGGTTCTGCACCGGGCCGTGACCGGGGCGCAGAACACTCTGCCCAACGATCATCGGCTGATCGAGGCCGTGGACGACCTCGCGGTTGCGCTGGACGCCAGGGTGGGCGACCCGGCCGCGCACGTGTCGGTGGCCACGGCGCGTCCGGTCATCTCCGTGCGGGAGATGGCGCTGGCCGCAGGTGAGGATCAGGACGCCGGCTCCACTCCCCCGGCACGATTCACCCTCGACTGGATGCAGGTGCCACGCCGAGTGTTCGACTGGGGTGACGACACCGTGGAGGTGGTGGTCCTGGCCTCCCAGGACGATGGCACATCCGCGGTGGATGTCCGCGTGCTGCTCGGGGCCGACGGCCGGCTCGGCCCGGATGAGGTCAACGCCCACCTGTACTCCGGTGGGGAGCACGTGGTGTCCGGCGCCCTGACTGATCTGACGCACGACGACGGGTGGGCGGGGGTCACCCTCACCGCGCCGTCCGCCGCCCTCGCCCGGGGCTCGTGGGCTGTGTCCATCATCGGGGCGGACGTCCTCGACACACGGCCGGCACCGGTCCACGCCTCGTCTCCCCAGGCTCGGGCTCGAGAGATGCTACGCCGACGATGGGAGGCCGCGCGAGGAGCCTGGGATGAGACGGACACTGTCACTGGACCTTTCGCGGCCGAGTGGGTCGCCGCCCGCACGCATGACTTGGACTGGGGGCCCTGGGCATGAATACGTCTGCGCCCCAGAGAAAGTCCGAGGTTCTCGACGAGATCGCCGCCCTCGAGTACCAGAGCGCCCGTCAGGCATGCCTCGACGCCCGCGAACACCTACCGACCCTGGGCCAGACTCGCCGTGGCGCCAGGAAGTTCGCCGCCGGACTGCTGCCGCCGGCTCCGCGCACCCGCAGAGATCACCGTGACCCCAGCCCTGAACTGGTGAGGTTCACCAGGCATCCACGTGCGGTCTTCGTCCGCCTGGCGCAGACCACCTGGAACGACGACGTCCCCACCCCGGACGTACCCACGCTCGAGTTCGTCTGCGCGGTGGCCACACGCGGTGAACTCATCGGTGCTCGACACACCACCTCCTCCACGACCCGAATCGCCGACGCCGTGTATGCGGGGATGGCCGAGGACGCCACGAATCCCGCACTGCGCGAGCGGATCCGGGATCGTTGGCGTACCCAGGTTCGTACTCGCTGCCTGAACGTGATCGCGGATGGACGAGGACCGCTTCCCCGGCTGAAGCGGCTTGCCGACGAACTGCTTTCGATGCCGGACTCGGATTGGGTCGCAGCAGTTCGCGAGGCTCTCAGCGCTCCCGAGGTCGTCGTGGATCCTGAAGATCCGAGACAACGGGAACTATTGACCTTGGCTGCAAAGACGTTGGGGTCCATCCGGATTCGCTACGGCGAGATCTCTCACGATGACTGGCAAGACGCTCGCCAAGACGTATTGGCTCGTCTGGCCACTACTCCCTTGGAAGAGAAGCACTGCAAGCCCGCCTACTTGAGTTCGTGCTTGAGACATTCCATGAGCCGACTACTTGGCGAGCAGGCTCGCTCGGGCGTCGTGGCCCCCTTGGCGTCGTGGGATCGCGACCACGATGCCCCTGGCCAGGGCATGGTGCAGCCTGAACCCTTCGTCAGCGAGCCCGCGCTCGACGACCTGGGCATGCTCATGGAACTGCTGAGCACGATGGAGGCTCCACCAGGCACCGACCACCCTGATCTCTTCGCCCGTGCGAGCCTGGCTGCAGCCGAGAAGGTGGCCGGCAGTCTGAGGGCGAACCCCACGATCGAGGCCGGTCCATGGGTCACGGACGCCCTTGTACGTCACTGCAACGACTTCTATCTCGCCCAAGGCTTCACCCAGGGTGAGGCCCGGCGACTCAGCCGTGGACACAGCCGTGCGCTCCTGCTCGCCCTTGACCCCAGCGCCACCGACCGCAGTGCCTGACAGGCTGGGCGTCGAAGCCGACCGGGTGCTGCGGGCGAGGTGGCTGCTGAGCGATCTGGCAGCCATCGAGAACACCGCAGCCTCCGGTTCCCTGATCGAGGCATCCGCAGCACTCGACCAGCTGCTGGCTCGGGCCGCTGAGGCGGGGGCGTCGGCGGCGGTCTGTGCGCTGTTGGCCCGCGCGGATTGTCGGCGACGGCTCTGGCGGATCGGCCAGGCCCGGGACGACGCTCGCCTGGCGTCGGCGATCAGCCGCTGCTGGGTGCCGGATCTGCTGGCGCGCTGCCTGTATGTCGAGGCGGTCGTCGAACATGAGCGAGGTGACCTGCGGCAGGCTCGTCGCGTCGCCCGTCAGGCCCGCTCGGCCGTCATCGCGGCAGACGTGACCCTTGGCATCGCCATCGAAGCCCTGCTCGCCATCATCGAAGGCGACCTGGGGTCGACGGCTGCCGGTGAAACACGGCTGCGTGCGCTCCTGCGCCAGTGCGACACGCGCGGGGAGTTCCACGCGGTCTGTCTGCACAATCTCGCCGTCCTGCAGGCTCGAAGCGGCAACGACGACGCCGAAGGAACATATCTGGCTGCCATCGAGGCGTTCTCACGCCAAGGGCAGCACCATCACCAAGCCGTAGCTGCGATGAACCTGGCCATCCATCGGCTGGATCGCCACGAACTGGATTCGGCCCTACCACTGTTGGATAGCGCGCTGGCCTACCTGGGCGACGACCCCGGGGCAGCCCATGACATCGCCACCTGCCTGGTGGCCCTCGGGGTATGGGCGCGCCAGCGGGCCTTACCCGCCGATGCCGAGCGCGTTCTCTCACGCGCTGAACGCGACCTCATCGCGGTCGGCGCACCGGCTCACGACCTCGCGGTCTGCCGGCGGAACCTGGCGGCTGTGCTGGCCCGGCTGGGCAACCGTGCCCTGGCTGAGCGCAAGGCCCGGGAGTCCCTGGCCGGGTTCCGCGAGGCACACGCGGTGACTGATGCCGCACTGGCCCGGGTCACACTGGCGAACATCCTTGCCGTGCGGGCCGAGCCGTCGGCGGCCAGGGAGAGCGAGCGGCTGCTGCAGTCGGCGCTGCGCGTGCTGGCCCGCAGCCCCCATCACGCTCTGCAGACCGGATACACCTTGCGTGCCCTCGCCGGCATCCACCAGCGGCTGGATGCGCCGGATACCGAAACCACCTTGCGCGCGGCCTTGCGCACATTGGTCCGGGCAGGCCCAGCGGGTCGGCGAGAGGCAGCGATCTGCCGTCTGCACCACGGCGCCTACCTGCTCAGCATGGGTCGCACACGTCAGGCCCGCCGCGTCCTGGGCCGAGCCTGTCGGGCCTTCGACGTACAAGGCGAGCCGGTGCAGAACCGAGCCCAGGCCGATTCTCTCTATGCCGCAGCGCTCTTAGCCCGTCACGATCAGGCAAGCGTGAGGCATGCAGTGCCAGCCGCGCTGATCGTCGATGCGTACCGTCACGAGATCGACGACCCGCAATCACGTGAGCACTGGCGTACCCAGGTTGTCGCTCCAGCGATGGAGGTGGCCTTCGAGGCTGCTTCGATGGCCGGCGACGACGCACTGATCGCGGACCTGATAGCCACAGTGAGACTCTCGGGCGCGCTCCAGGGCGAGGGGGACGCGGTGTTGGCGCAATGGCGCGCCCAACGCCCCGGAGTCAACCGAGCCCTGGCCTGGTCCTCGGATGGCGAGGACGCACATGAGGAGTCGACTCACATCCGCCCGTCCGTCCACGGCCAACCGAATCGGGAGGACGGCGCTGGGCCTCGCGTGGCCACGCGCTTCGCCCTCAGCGAGCAACCCCAGCTGAGGATGCCCGACGGCCGGACCGCGTTGAGTGTCCATCTCAGCCGGGCGACGTCGGCTGCCAGGGAGCCGTTGAGAAGCGCGGTCACGATCGACACACTGGGTGAGTCGACCACTCTTCCTTGAGAACTGGTGCCTCAACCATCCTGAGGGCAATACTCGGCGGCGGTCAGGTGCGGACGCGCCCGCCTCGAGTTCTGCGAGCCTTCAACTGACGCCGGGGTATCGCTGCGTCACCCGGTACCACCGACCGGACATTCAGTGGACAAACCGGTGCTTGCCGGTCTAACGGGGGCAACGCGCCGATACCTTGTCAGGGTCGGCCGCTGTCCGGCGGGGGTCTCGCTCAACGCTCCGAATGGGGTTTGCCATGCCTACTTCGAATGAGTTCGTCAACCCGTACACCTTCGTGTCCCTTCCGTCGAAAGTGCCGCGGCAGCCGGCGCGTGATCGCGACGCGTGTGTGGACGCGAACGGTGAGCCGTTGTGGTTCGGGTCCCTGGAAGTCACATGGACACTCCATTCCGACCTGCAGCTGCCACTGCGTGCCGTCGAGGAGGGATGGTTGAACCCCGAGACCGGCCAGGTCCGCATCCCGGGCTCATCGGCAAAGGGCGTCCTGCGGAGCCTGCACGAGACGATGTTCAACGGCTGCCTGCGAATCGTGGACGACGACTACGTGCCTGCCTACCGTGAGGTCGTCAACGCCGGCGGAGAAATGAACGGCAACGGATGGTCGCTCGCCATGGTGACCCGCTCTGAGAACGGCAAGGCCACTGAAGTGGCCGTGTGTGGCGAGACCATTCACATCGAGATCGACGCGCTCCTGCGTGAATACATGCGCCGAGGTAAACCCGATGTCCCCACCACGGGCGATCTCATCGAGTTGCTGGGCTCCCCCGAAACCGAAGCTCGCGTGGCCGACTACGGGGACGGCGTCACGCGAAAGGAGCTGCGTAGTCCTCGGGTGGGGCGGGTCGGGCGACCTGAGCCGCACAAGGAAGTGGATGGCAGCTACACCGCCACACCACAGATCGGGAGGTACGCGCTTCTCGTCACGGATCTGGGCGCCCGCAGGTTCCGTGCCGAGCCGCCGAGCTCGTGGTACTGGGCGACCGCTGCGGTGACGGCGGAACGTGTGCCCGTCTCGGCCGAGGCCCAGGACGGGTTTGTGGCTGCGACCCGTGAAGCGCGGGATCGCCTGAAACTCATGGCGAGTCCAGAACCTGCCACCTGGCAAGAACACCGTGTCACCGGCGAGGTTCGACACGAGAAGTACCGCTCGGGCGGCTCACGCTTGTACGCCAAGCGCGCGCTGGCCACTGGGTATCTTCATGCAGGGGACATCGTCTGGGTCCAGACGGTGATCACGCACGAGGGCAGGCCCATCGTTGACCAGATCAAGCTCTCACAGGTGTGGCGCAAGCTCGCCCCCGACGACCTCGGCTCGCGACTGCCAGGGTACGTCGCACCACAACGTCTCACTTCTCCGCCAGGCGGCTGGAGCGAGACAGTGCCATCCCCGTTGCTCCCCTGCGGGAGTGGGGGTGACCTGAAGAAGCTCTGCGTCTCGTGCCAGACCTTCGGTGCTGTCGAGCCGCGCGCCGGCCGTGGAGAAGGCAACCAGACGGCAATCAGTGGGCGGGTCCGCGTCGGTGGACTCCTCACCCTCCCCGGCCAGGCACCTACCTTGAAACAGGAGTACCTCGCTCCGCGCGGCCGGCCGCACCCGGGCGCCGGCATGTTCTATCTCGAACACCGGATGCTGGACGATGGCCGAGCCAGTGGCGACCTTCCCAGCCAATGGGGCTCTTCACCGGATGAGGAAGGCACTCCGCGTCGGTTGCGTGGCCGGAAGTACTACTGGCACAGCGACCCCGACGTTCAAGTCGAGAAGCAGGCGAAGCTCCCGGGGCCCCGGTACGCGTACCGCGTCGGGCAGCACGCCGACAACCAACGTGAGAGTGCACCACGACAGTTCGTCCCGGCAGGCACGATGTTCGTCCAGCGCCTGGGCGTCGACGGGTTGAGTGGGGCCGAGGTCCGTATGCTCCTGGCCACACTCGAGCCCGCACGCATTCTGGGCCAACTACCCGGTGGCGAGAACCGAACCTACGCCCAATCACTCGGCGGGGGAAAGCCATTCGGTCTCGGGGCGGCCAGCGCACGTATCACGAGTGTCAACGTCATGACGGGAGCGCACCGCTACACGTCCTCCACTGCAGAGCAGGTCCGAGACAAGTTCACCAAGGACGAGTTCTCAGTGATGCTTCGCCACGGGGGTATGAGCCGGTACCTTGGCCAGCTCATTCAGATTCTCGATCTGCACGGCCTGGGGGACGATGAAGCATCCGTCGCCTACCCACCGGGAACGGACTGGGCTCAGGCAGATTCCAAGAGGTTCGTGGAGAGCTTCCACTTCTTCCAGGATGCCGGCAAGAAGTTGGCCGGCAAAGGCAGGGGACCTGGTCAGCAGCGTTACCAACCCTTGCCCAAGGTCAGCAACGACCCCAAGAAGCCCACGTCGCAGCGCCTGTACACAGGAGACAACAAGGGGGGCACTCAGTGACCGTCTACGCCACAGTGTCGGCCGTCAGGATCCAGACCTGGCTGGCACGCACGCCAGAACTCGCACTCATCCGGGGAGGCTCAGAGGCGTTGCACGAGTTGACAAGGACCCACCACATCGAGCAGTTCGTCACCGAACCCGGCGTCGCCGTCACCCTGGAAGGCGGTGACATCGATGGTGTTGTCGTCCTGACCGCTTCGGATTCCCACGCGGCCCAGCGTGGGGTTGAGCAGGTGGCCCGTCATCTGCAACACCACCTCCCCCTCCTGGAAGTCGAGGCGTGGTGGACGGAGGGCCCCGACTACGTCACCGCAATGCTGGCGTGGGCCGACGACACACGAGCGGGGTGTGGTTCCGGTGCCGTTGGTCGGGCCGTGTATCTACCTGCCCGGATCGACCTACCCCCCTCGCGGGCCTGTGAGGGCTGCGGCGCTGAACCCGCACAAGAGGCCACGGCCGCCCCGTCAACCAGCGGCACGACGAATCCGAAGGGCAGTACCAGACTTGGGAAGGACTGCCGGACCCGCAGGAACATTCGGAATCGGAATGTCGCCGGGCACAAAGGGGGTCGGCATCCGTACCCGGGTGTCGACGGCGAGTTGGCCAGCGGATTCCCCGCACTCGCCGACGCAGTGAAGGCCAGCCACCAACGCATGGTTGGACGTCGGGAGATACGCAATCACCTGGCGACGGTCTGCGCCGACGGCAACGCGGTGGGAGCCTTCACGACGGCTCAGGCGACCGCGTACAACGGCGTAGACGCCGCTGCGATCGCCGGTTTCGAGAACCTACGGAGTCAGACTCCAGGCACCTTGGACCACTGCACGCGGGACGCCCTGCACCAGGCCATGTTGAGAGTCTCCACCGGTGGACAACCGATCATCCCGGTGATGCCGCATTTCGTCGGCGGCGACGACGTGCTGGTGAGTGTGCCCGCCAGCATCGCCTGGGAGTTCGCGTATCACCTGGCCACCTACTTCGCCGACGACATGCATCGCAAGTTCACGGATCTGTTGGACGGTGTCGAGCGCGGTACCGATGACACTGCCGCCCATGAAGCCGTCACGGGCCTTCGCGAGACGCTCGACCGGATCTCGCTCGGTGTGGGAATCTGTTTCGCCCACGACTCATACCCGTTCTCGGACAGCCGGGAACGTGCCTTCGATGCGATGAAGCAAGCAAAGAAGCGGGTGAAGGGACGCCAGTCTGCGGTCTCCTGGATCGATCTCACGGCCGAGTCCTCGTTGCCGCCACGTCGCCACCTCGACGCCGACGGGTGGCGTCAACTCCGGGATCACGACGATCCCGTCCTCAACCTGACAGCCTCGGCCCGGGACGAGGTCGGGGCCATCACTCGCACCCCCAATGCCCGACCGGACGCCATCGCGCTGCAGATTCGCAGTTGGGCTCGACGAACGCAGAAGACGCTTCCCGGGTGCTTCGACCCCAACCTGAAGGGGCCTCCCGAAAGACCTGAAGAGCAGATCGAGTGGCTCGAGGATCGGCTCAGCCTGGCCCGCTGGTGGCCCGTGTCATCCACCCCGCACAACCAGGAGGCCACGTCATGACATCTGTGACCTTCACCATCCGGTTCCGCACACCGTTCCACGTCGGGACGGGGCTCGCGGTGCCCGGATTGGATCGGATCGTTGACCGAGAGGCACTCCTGCCGCCCGCCAGTCTCAAGGGCCTGATGCGCGCCCAAGCCGAGCACCGCCTGCGCTTGGGCACCGTTGTCGGCGACGTGTTCGGCACCGCGCGAACGCCCAGCCCCTGGGCGTGGAACGACGTCGAGTTCTCCGGCCCAAGGATCAGTCGACAAGCGAGAATCCGCGTCCAGCCAGGGAGCAGGGGCACCGTCAAGCCCGGTGGACTGTTCCTCGCCGAACAGGTCACTACCGATTCGGCGACCTTCGTCGTGGAGTTGAAGTCCCCCGTGGAGAACGTCGAAACGCATCTGCTGGTCTTGCGCGCCAGCGCACGCGCAGTCACGGCCTTGGGGGGCAGCCGTCGACGGGGAATGGGCTGGGTCAGCATCACCGCCGGAGAGTGGACTGACGAGGACACCGCTCGGCTGATGTCGTTGAAGGAGGTTCCAGCATGAAATGGTTCACCGTCGAACTGACCGCACGCGCCCGGATCTCTGCCGGCCGCCGCAACCAGGTGGACAACCTACGCACCGCGCACGCTGTCCTGCCCGGCAGCGTGATCCGCGGGGGTCTGGCCACCGCGTGGGCTGTGGAGCACGGCATGCGCTGGGGGCAGCCGACCTCCGAGTTCTGCGAGTTCTTCGAAGGCGGAGGAGTTTTCGGTCAGGCCGTGCCGAAATCGGCCACGTTGAAGGCACTGTCGGAAGTGTCCTGCAAGTATCCGGAGATCGGCTGCGAGGGTTCCAGGCGGGATCTAGCCCACGCGGTTCTGAGCGGCCAGCCCCTCCCCCGGTCCTGCCCGGGATGCCAGGGTGCTCTGGACACGGGAAAGGGCTGGGACGTTCCCCCGGAACTTATCGTCACGACGACGCGCACGCGCCTGACCAAGGACGGTGTCGCCAGCCAAGGCAATCTCTTCGCCCGGCAGGCCGTCAGCTCCACAGCGAAGTTCCACGGGCGGATCGGACTCCCGGATGACCTTGACCCCCGCTCGCTCGACTGGTTGAGCGAGGGGCCCGCAATCCGGGTCGGTGGAGACCTCAGCGTCATGGGTGCTGCGCGCATCGAGGTGCGTGAGGACCCCGCGGACCCTGGCGACGCGGAACCGGACATGGTGATGCGATGCCAATCCCCGACGATCCTGCTGGACGACCTCGGCGCCGCCACCCTCGATCCTGAACCGGCCCTGCGCAGGTTGCTGGGCGGCCACGTCAGCGTGAAGGCGCGGTGGGTCCGTCCGGTGGAGGTCGGGGGCTGGCACGCGGCCAGCGGTCTACCCAAGCCGGTGGATTGGGCTCTTGCGTCGGGGTCGACCTTCGTGGTGACGGGGTTACCTGCGGATGCTGGACGGCTGTTGCGGCCCGGCCTGGGTCTACGTCGGCTCGAAGGTTACGGGCAGGTCGAGCTGATTTCACGTGAGTCAGACCAGTCAATGAATGAAACCCTCGCTCCCGCAACCGAAGCCCATGAAGCGTCCTCGGTGATGGAGCACGAAAGGCCCAGTGCTCCTTCTACCCCGGCAGCGCCTGCTTCCCCGGCCCCGGACCCTCACGGACCTGCCCACATTCTGGACCGCATCTTGCGCCAATCGGTGTCACCCCGACGCGACGCGATTCGCGACCAGGTCATCAATGGGCTACGCGCGGTGGGCAACGCGCTTCGAAAAGGCAGACCCGCCAGGATTCCCATCCTTGTCCGGGACACCTTGAGCACCGCCTGGGCACGAGAACTTGGGCCGGACGGTCGGGCGGCCCTGCTCGAAGCACTTCAGGAGACAGACCCCGGGACCCTGCAGCAACACATCGCCGTTCTCGAAGGGGGCAAGCAGGCATGACCACTCCCGTACATCTCATCGAAGTCGACCTGGTGATCGATCAGGCCTGGGCAATAGGTGGTCTCGCGGACGCGGACGATGTCGAGAAACTGCCGGTGCAGCGAGGTCTGAACGGGGAGCCGTACCTGCCCGCCACATCTCTGGTAGGGAACCTGCGCGAACATCTCCTCGACATGTCTGACCGGGACGAAGAGCCCGTGGCGGCAGTCCTCGGCGAACCACCCGAACGCATGCCGGAGAACTCCGATGACAACGACCTCGACGAGGGCGGCAACAGGGTCCCATCGCCGTTGTGGGTCCTCGGGACCCGAGTAAGGGATGCCACGATCACGAGCCACGGCTCCACCGCGATTGATCCGCAGCGCGGTGCGGCCAAGCCCGGAAGTCTGCGCACCGTGGAACGAGCCGAGTCAACAGGTGCAGCGACCATGGTCACCTGGTTCATGGAGTTCCCCGGCGAACTTCCATCGGCCCTCCTGGATGGATTGTCGACGTGGAAGCCCTACGTGGGGCGTGGACGCAGCATCGGACAAGGCCGTGCCCGGGTCACCGCCATCCGGGTGAATGCCGTTGACCTTGACGAACCCAGCCACCTGACGTGGTGGCTGGGCGAGCGGCACACGTGGTACGACCGTGCCCTGAACGGCGAGAACAGGCCAGACCCACCGCCCGGCAACACTCCAGATCCACCTGAGATTTCCCCGGCGACCCCGCCGTGGTCACTGGAGCACACGTGGATCGTCGCGGATCCCGTGGCGATCGGGGACGGCGCCCAGGAACGCGCCAATCAGGAAGCTGCGCCCGGGCGCGGCGGCCAGCGGCGACTCATTCGCCAATCCGGTCAGGGACCCCTCATGCCGGGCAGCAGCCTCAAGGGGATCTTCCGCCATCGGTGCGACTTCATCCTCGAAGCGATCGGTGTCGACGCCGACGATCGGGAGTCGATCCGCACGCACCTGTTCGGCTACGCGCCGGCGAAGCGGGACGAGCCCGGCGGACGACGCGGTGAACTGCGTTTCCACGACGCCACATTCGAGAATGCCCGGCTGTGCACGCACGCCCACGTCGCCATCGACCGGATCACCGGCGGAGCCGAGGACAACAAGCTGTTCTTCGTGGAAGCGGTCCAGCCGGGAGCCTCGGTGACCACAGGTATCGAAGCCGATACGGCCCCAGCACAACCGATCATCGACCTGTTCGGCTGGGTGGTTCGCGACCTGCACGAATCCGTCATCGGTATCGGCGGCGGAGCAATGCGAGGCTACGGCTCGCTTCGGATCGCCGACCCCGATCAAGCCTCCACGCCACCACCGTTGAACCCCAGCGACTTCCACTCACTCGCCGAGGAGCTACGCACCGATGCCCAGACCTGATGACCAGTTCCGTGTGGCGCTCACCGCCTCAAGCTACGACGCGTGGGCGACCCTCACCGCACACGTCACGTCTGCAGTCGGCGACGCTTGGCATTGGTACTACGCCGATCTCACTGGTGCGCACGTGACGACCCACCTGCCCGAGACCAAGCCGTTGGCAACACATGTGTGGGGGTGGAGCCGACAGGCCCGCATCCGGATCCGCCTCGACCAGGACGACGTGCACCTCACGGAGTCACGGCTGGCTCGGGACGGCGAGCACAGCGCATCTGAGGTGTCGCCATCTGCGTGGAGCACGGCCGACAACGCGGTCCGAATCAGCGACTCGCTCGGTGACCTCCTGACTGGATGCGACGTGTCGACCTGGAACGTCGATGTTCCTGGTGGCGTCCTTCAGTTCCACGCGCTCCAGCGTGGCGGTGCGCAGAGGTGAGCGGGTCACACCCCGGCCGGGCAGTCGCCAAGCCGAGAGCGTGGCTTCGACGAAGCCTCGACGGCTTCAGCGTGGTGTTTGCGACCTTGGCGATTGCAGCAGTCGGGCTAGTGGTCGAGGACGTGACGCTCCTCGCGGGGGACGCGGGTTGGCTGCACTGGATGGTGCGTCTCGTCTTGATGGTCGGCTTTCTAGTACTCGTCATCTGGGCCGTTGGCCGCCAACGGAAAGTTCGCACTGACCGGGGAACCCTGCACTACGTGCAGTATCTGAGCGCCAGTATGAGCAGCTGGCATGCCCAGTCGCACGTCCATGCTGTGGAGGGCAGCCTGGACGCCCGGGTGATCAGCGACTCATGGAGCGGCACCATCGGGACAACAGGGATCGACATGGCGGACGACGTGCGTAACCTGCACGCGCGGCTCGAAGCGTCGATGAGTCAGGATGACGTGACGACTTCCTTTCACCTCGCACCTAACCTGCTCTTTCCCGCGTCCTTGTCCCTGGGGTTCCGGCTAGTGCCCTGGGCAGACACCCGGATGCGGGAGTACATGGGTGGCCCGGACGACATTCCCTGGGCCTTGCCCAGTGCGTGGGAGCCCGATCCTCGCCTCAGCATCTGCCAGACCCCCGGTGCAACTAGCGGAGGCCCAGTTGTCGTCGCCCTCAACTCCAACGGGCTGAATACAACGGCAACAGAGCCGAACCTGGCCTGGGCCGGCACGGTCTATCACACAAACATTGCGGGTTCTTCGACGCTAAGGATGGTTGCCGGACCTGGAGCATCGTCGTCGGGGGAGATCACCGGGGCGGCATGGGCTACACACTGCGTCGACGCGATTCGCACAGCCCTGCACGAGCATCCCGGAGAGACCGTGTATCTGACCTGCAGGCTCCCCAAGACGGTCCAAGTCGCGACTGGATACCTGCTGCGCGAGAGTCTCAGTGCACCGCCACCTTCCGGTCGCACCGACACGAGACGGTTCCCCTGGGCGGGGTGCGACACACCAGGCTGCGCAGGCTGCGCCAACATCTGGGAGCGGCTGACCCCACTCATGTGGGTGGAAGTGCCCGGGAATGCGCCCAGCTACTTTGCCCCCAGGGTTCATGAATCCCAGCCCTCGCCCGCGGTCTTGCAGGACCGGTTCGTGAACGATTCCCTGGGCGGGACTACCGATCCCAGGCAGTGGGTGAACCTCACCGAGCACACCATCATCTTGCGCAGGCCCGAAGGTGACACAGCGCTGCCGAGCGCGGGTCTGGCCAGGGTTGAGTCACCAGAGCTGCCAGGTGAATCCGTTGCAGTGAACGGCCTGGGTTGTGCCGTCCACCTCATCTCTCGCGGCGGTACCGTCACGGGCCTGCCCGCGCGACGCCCTCACGTGGGCCTCATCGTGTCCCGGTTGACCGCCGAGGCCTCACCGGATCGACCGGACCTGTACTTCCCCGAGGGCTTGATCCGAGACAGTGAACAGCGAGTCGTTGCCTGTTCGGCGCTTGGTCGGTTCTCGTCACTTGCCGCGTCACCCCAGCAGAACGCGCCACGGGACGGTGATGTGTGAGAGTCCAGCCCGCCGCGTCCAGCACGCCCCTCCCGCACCGCCCGGACGGAAGCCCTTCAACCCGAGGAAAGGTGACCCATGCCAGAACGATTCTGGTTGCCACTCAACGGTATCGACCCACGACGCGTGCAACCGACCCACGTCCATGCTGCGATCAGCCGATGGTTCGACGACTCCGCGGAGCAACATCGCCACACCGTCAAGCCGTATGCCCTCTCGCCGTTGTGCGAGTCAGGCACCGGGCTGGGCGTGGAGGTCGGAGTTCTCGCTCCCTGGGCGGCACGTCGCCTACGCGAGACCGTCGGTACGGGTCATCGCCTGAGGCTCGGCTCCCAGTTCGGGATCGCCCGGCCGCCTGCCCGACTGTCCCAGGCGACGTGGGACGAACTGGGGCGATCCGCTGGCTCACGCAGTTGGCACCTGGACTTCGAGACGCCGGTGTTCTTCCGTCGCGGCTCGCGCGGCACACCACTGCCTACTCCTGCGGCCATCCTGCACGGCCTGACTGATCGCTGGAACGCCTTCTCCCCCAATCCACTACCGCCCCTGTCTGCCGCTGAGGCGACCGAGGTGTGGGTGAGCGAGATCGCCGGACGGAGCACCCCGGTGTCGTTCGCGCGCACCCGCATGTCCGGCTTCCTCGGCAGCGTGACCCTGCGCTGCGAGAACCTCACCGTTGCCTCGCGAGTGGACGCGCTGCTCAACCTGGCCGAGTACGCCGGCTGCGGTTCCGGGACGGCCAAGGGGTTCGGCGTCACCCGCGTCGCCCCCGACGGAGCCGCGCGACGAGAAGCCGGGTAGGTAGCGGTGGGCGCCCTGGCGACGGCAGCTTTCGCCTTGCCGCGGCTCACCGCTGCCTGGCAGGTCGTCCTCGACAACGACGCCGCAGATCAGCGGCTCAGCCCTGCGGTGAGTCGATTCGCTGAGGACGCCGAGACGAAGCTGGCGGTGCTCGCCGACGACCTGGCCACCGGGTCGTACCGCGTCCGAGATCTCACCGAGGTCCGCTTCCCCGAGGACGACGGCGACGAGCGCGTCCTGCACATACCCGCGGTCCGAGATCGGATCGTGGAACGTTCGATCCTGGACGTGGTGACCCCGATCGTCGATCCCGTACTGGGGTGTGCCTCGTACGCCTATCGACCGGGCTTGGGAGTGCGCGAGGCGGTGCTCGCCGTCGTCGGCTTCCGGGCCGAGGGGCTGGGCTGGGTGGTGCGCGCCGACATCCATGACTGCTTCCCCTCGGTGAACGTGCCCCAGGCCCGTCGTCGCCTGGGCGCACTCGTGCCCGACGATGAGTTGCTGGGAGTCGTAGATGCCTTGCTGGCGAGACGGTCGCTGCGCCAGGGCAAGTCCCCACGACTTGTACGAGGGCTCCCGCAGGGGTCTCCCCTGTCGCCGCTGCTGAGCAACCTGCTTCTCGTAGACGTGGACGAGCACGTGATGGCACGCGGCTTCGCGGTAGCGCGCTACGCCGACGACATCGTGGTGGCTGCGACCAGCCGCGACTCGGCATGGGAGGCGTTGCGGGTGCTCAACGAGTCAGTAGAGGAGTTGGGTATGTCCCTGGGTGAGGACAAGACGACGGTCACGAGCTTCGAGGAGGGGTTCTGCTTCGTCGGTGAGGACTTCGGGCCGGCGTATCCCCCGGCCACGGACACCTCGTGTCAGCAGACGCCCACGGCCAAGGTGCTGTATGTGGGGCTGCAGGGCAGCCGGGTCCGGACCCAGGGTGGCCGGGTGATCGTCGACAGCAAGGACGACGCGGAACTGCTCAACGTGCCGCAAACCCAGGTGGGCCGCCTGGTGTGCTTGGGATCGGTGGCCGTCTCGGCCGGCTTCCGGTCGTGGGCGCTGGCTCACGATGTGGAGACGGTGCTGGCGTCCCGGCGAGGCAAATTCCTTGGCGTGACCGCCAATCCCGCAGGCCGAGATCGCCTGGTCAGGTTGCGTGCCCAGTTGGCTTTGGCGGGCTCGCCTCACGCCTTGACGTTGGCCAGGGCCCTGGTGGAGGCGAAACTGCGCAAGCAGGTCGTCGTGCTCCAACGCTTTGGCCGTGGCGAGTCCACCGATCTGGTAGCCGACGCCATATCTCAGATCAGGCAACTGCTCGTGCTCCTGCCCG
Organism: Actinomycetales bacterium; assembly: GCA_047974565.1. Lineage (GTDB taxonomy): Bacteria > Actinomycetota > Actinomycetes > Actinomycetales > CAWJMD01 > JBDIAG01. The sequence goes on along the minus strand of JBKECN010000080.1, from coordinate 1,003 downwards.
ACGCACACTCGACCCAGGAGGTGATGGGGCTGGAGGGCGCGGCCGCGCGGGCCTACTTCGGCTGTTACGGCCAGCTGCTGCCCGAGCCCGTACGGTTCCAGGTCCGATCTCGACGACCCCCGGCGGACGTCGCGAACGCCGCGCTGTCCCTGCTGTACATGGTGTTGCTGTCCGAATGCGTGAGCGCCCTGCATGCGGCCGGGCTCGACCCGGCCCTCGGGATCCTGCATTCCAGTGAGGGCGACCGACCGTCGTTGGCCCTTGACCTGCTCGAGGAGTTCCGCCCGATGGTGGTCGACCAGGTGGTGCTGCGGGTCGCCCGGTCTCGCGCGCTCACCGTCGATCATGGACGTCGCGAGCCGCAGCGACCCGGAGTGCTGCTCACCAAGGCCGGCCGTGAGGCCGTGCTGGACGAGTACGAACGCCGGATGCTCCAGATGACCCGCGGCGCCCTGCCCGACTTTGCCGGCACGATCCGACGCCACGTGTACCGACAGGCGCACCGGCTCCGCTGGTCGATCCAGGGCGCAGACGAACCGTGGACCGGCCTGTCGTGGCGGTGACGTACGTGGTGGCCTACGACATCACCGAAGACCAGCGCCGAGCTCGGGTCGCGGCAACCCTCCAGGCGCTCGGTGAACGCATCCAGTACTCAGTGTTCCTGCTGACCATCGACGACGGCCAACTCGCCCCGCTGCTGGCCCGCCTGGCCACCCTCATCGATCTGGACGAGGACTCGGTGTACGCGCTGCGCCAGTGCGCACCCTGCTGGGGTGCACGCACGTGCCTCGGCCAGGCGCACCCGCCGACCCCGCAGTTGTACTGGGCTGTGCTGTGATGTGGTGCGCGGCGAGGCTCCACCCCCGGGGTGTGTGCAAGCCTCTGACGCGAAGATTCACGCAACCACGGCCTGGTGACCCCGCCTCAGGTGAGGTTGGGGTCAGGATGCTGCGTCGAGGGTGACGTGGTAGCCCATGGCCTCCAACTGGTGGATGGCGCGGTT
>JBKECN010000068.1:0-18622 GCA_047974565.1 Actinomycetales bacterium | reverse complement strand
GGGGGTTTCCCCGCTTGGGTGCTGGTCACCCGGTTAATTGTCATACTAGGAATTAGTAGGGAAGGGGAGGGCTTTCATGCTCGCTCGTATTCGTAAGGCTGTGGAGGAGAAGGACCAGGGCTTCACCCTGATCGAGCTTCTCGTGGTCATCATCATCATCGGTATCCTGGCCGCGATCGCCATCCCGGTGTTCTTGAACCAGCGGCAGAAGGGCTGGGATGCTCAGGCCAAGTCGGACCTGAAGAACATGGCCACCGCTGAGGAGACCTACCTGACCGACAACGGGGTGTACTCGGCCGTCGTGGCGGACCTGGAGAACAACGGTTTCAAGACCTCCGGTGAGACTGTGAACCACACCGCGGGCGCCCTGGGCACCCTCAACGAGGGCTACTGCCTGTCGGTGGAGTCCGCGTCCGGCACCGTCTGGTACACCTCGTCCGAGGACAGCATCCCCCAGCCCGACAACCCCAAGGCTGGTTGCTGATCTGACTTCTTCACCACCCCGCAGGGCCCCGAGCATCAGCTCGGGGCCCTGTCGACGTCCCCGGACAGGACACCACACCCCACTCCGGGCGGGCACAGCCGGGTCCACCACCCAGGGCGGCTGGGCGTGGGCGACGACGCACGTTGCGTGCCCAGAGAACTGCCTGAGTGGCTCGCATGGGGAATCACACGATCGGCATCCGCGTGTGCGTCTGCGGGACTCGTCCACCACCGAGCGCACGCACCCACCCGCCCATACGGCCACTTCCATTCTGCTATCCGGGTGAGACGGCTACCAGATGGTCAACCCGGTGCCCACCGGTGCCGAAGTGAGAACCATGCGGAGGATCATGCGCGCCCGGGGCGGCACCGACGAGGGCTTCACACTCATTGAGCAGGTGATGGCCCTCTTTCTCGCGGCCGTCGTGTTCATGGCACTGGCGGGTGCGGCGATGGCCGGGGTGCGGGCCTCGCTGGCCAGCCGGGCCAACCAGCAGGCCACCGACTTCATGACCAGGGCCATCGAGCAGGCCCGGGGCACCTCCTTCGGTGCGCTGGCGCACCAGAGTGGCTCGGTGTCGGGCATGCCGGGGGTGACCAACTGCGGTGCCGGGACGTGCGAGTTCGACCCCGGCACCGGAACCCTTGAAGAGATGATCACGGTGCCGTCAGGCGCGGGGGTGCTCAACCAGCAGACCCCCGCTATGGACAACGCGAACAACATCACCTTCACCGTCTACACCTACGTCACCGTGCCGCAAGGTGAGGATCCCGAGCAGGTGCGTCGGGTGACGGCGGTGGCCGAGTGGAGAGTGTACGGCAGGGACCACAGCCGGCACATGTCCACGCTGGTGTCGGTGAAGCAGGAGGGGCTTCCGTTGCCGAAGTTCAAGCTGGTGCCGCAGGGCGACGTGGACAAGCAGTTCGCCGGCTCCACCCGGGCGTACTTCGGGGCTGTGCTGACCAATCAGGGGGCTCCGGATGCGTGGAACCTCACGGTCAGCGTCAGTCCGGGGATGGGCGGTACGTGGAAGCTCTACCTCGATGACGGCGATGGCAGCATGGACCTGACCCACGACACGCTCTTCACCGATCACAACAGCGACGGTCTGCCGGACACCGGGACGTTGACCCCGAACCGTGCGGTGCTCATCTGGCTGGTCAACGATTTGAACTCCGGCGAGCCGTCCGGCCCGCGGACCGTGTCGCTCACTGCGAAGTCGATCGGCCAGCCGACATCGCCGACCGCATCCCAGACCCTGCCCTTCGGCCTGACGATCAGTTCGTCCGTGCCGACTCCGACGAGCACGGTCACCTCGACCGGGAGTTGGCTGGACTGCCCCGCGCCGAGCCCGGCCGCGTTCACCTTCCCCGGCGGCTACACGCCGGCGGCCTACACGTTGCACAACGGGGACGGCAGCGCCAACAGCACGGCGTCGATGAACCCGCTCGTGATGAGCGCGACCAGCCCGTACTACAGCACGCTCGGCGCGTACTCCACTGATGCGGACCTGCTCCCGGGACGTAGGGTGCCAGCCGCCAGCAGCGTGCAATGGCGGTCCCCGGGCTACTCCGCGAAGGCCTCGATCGCCGGCAAGCCCCGGCTACACCTGTGGGTCAACGGTGCTCTGACCGCCAGGTCGGTGACCGTCACCGTAGAGGGGCTGCGTTCGAATGGCAACGTCGCCTCGGCCTCGGCGCCCCAGACCTTCACCTTGCTGGGCACCGGGTGCCTGGGCTGGCAGGAAGTGTGGATCGACATGAACACGATCACCAGCGTTGATGTGCCCAAGAACGGCATGGTGGCCGTCACCGTGACACCCAGCAGCACCATGCGCCTGGCATACGACACCGGCGCCTACCCGGCCACGTTCGTGGCGGCGAAGAAGTGAGGCAGCGCGTGAGTGCACTGAGGCAGAGGATCAGCGACGAGGGGTTCACGCTCGTGGAGTTGATGGTCTCCATCATCCTGATGGGGGTGGTGGGCAGCATGGTGCTCGGCGCGGTCGTCTCCGCCCAGCGCACCCTCACCCACACCGACGACGAGAACCGCGGTCTGATGGACGCCAAGGTGATCATGGACCGCCTCGGCCGGGATGTTCGCGAGTCGCGCGGCGTGGTGTGCGACAAGGGTCTGGCCAATCCCAGTGACCCGTCGTCCTCGGACCCGAACTGTCTGAGCCACCTTCAGTTGTGGGTGGACTCCAACTCCGACTACATCGAGACTGCCGACGAGGTCATTACCTGGAGGCTCGAACGGTCTAGCGACGGCGAGCACTACGACGTCTGGCGGATCGTGGGGCCTGAGGGGTCCCCGGTGAGCAAGCGACGCATTGCCACGTCCCTGTGGACCAACTTCGCCTTCAGCTACGACGACAACACCTTCGAGCCGCTCGAACCGAATGTCATGCGGGCCAACGAGGTTCGCATCACCGTCACCTACGACGCCATCGTCGGACGCGGCACCCAGCTTCGTCAGGCCGCCTTCACCGCCCAACTCCGGAACAAGGGAGTGTGATGATGCTCAGCAGACTTCGTCGCCACACCGTCAGCGGCGACGAGGGCTTCTCCCTCGTCCTGGTCATCGGCACCGCCGTAGTGATCACCGCACTCGTTGTCACCACGCTGGTCATCGCGTACAACGGGCTGGCGCAATCGCGGAACCGGCAGACCGGGGAACAGTCCCTGGCTTTGGCCGAGAACGGCGTGGACTGGGCGATCGCCCGGGTCCAGGAGCAATGGGACGATGACAGCGGTGACTACACCATCCCCGGGCCGGACGCGCCCAGCGACTTCGCCGCCGGTTGTTCGACGTCGTCGGTGACCTACCCCGCCTCGGCTCCGGATGGCCAGTTCGGCTCAGAACAGGCCGAGAAGGACTGGGCCGCGAACCAGCTGAAGACGATGGCTGCTACCGGGTGCCTGCGCACCACGGAAGAGGGGCAGTTCGCGGCCTTCAAGCCGATGACCCCCCTGGTCAACGGAGCCTTCCCCAAGTGGGGCAAGGTCTACGGCATGGCCTTCATGCCCAGCTATGCCGATGCCAAGGTCACCCGGCTGGTCAAGGCCGACTACGTCTTCATGCCATACCGGCCGTCCTACGCCATCCTCAGCGGTGGCGACCTCGCGCTCGAGTCCAGCACAACGGTGCGAGGCGTCGACGCGGCCTCGGACCCGTTGGCCGACGTGCACACCAACGGCATCATCACCCAGCGCGGTGCCGCCTCGACGGTGACCGGCGAGGTGTCCAGCGTCGGTGTCTCACCTGGCGGCTCACTGGCGGTCGAGTCCGAGGTACCCCGGCAGAACATCCCACGAGTGAACGCCGAGTCCTTCTACCGGCAGGCGGGCGACGACGTTACCGTCACCGGAGATACGTGGCACGACCTGTGCCCGGACGGCACGATCCGGGCCTGGTCGAGTTCGGGGCCGTGTACCAGCACCACCGTGCAGGCGACTGCACCAGCCATGGGATGGAAGTACGACTCGGGCGACCGCGAATGGACCGCCACCCGTACCGCGACCCAAGGCATGTGGTACGCCCACCATGCCGACGTGGTGAACGGCACCGGCAACGCCACGTTCAGCAACTTCACTGTGGTGGCCTCGGCGGAGAACCCGGACAGCTGCACGTCCAAGCGTTATGGCAACATCCAGTGGGACCACTACGAATTGGATGCCCCGGCCTACCACAACCTGTGGTTCATGGCCGAGTCCGATCTGCAGACCTCGGCCAACTTCACCGCCGGCAGCGGGGTCGGGGTGACTCCCGTCGTCTCGGGGATGTTCGTCGCCGGTGACCAGATCGAGTTGCTCACCTCCTCGCAGGGGGCGACCGGCTCGGTGATGGCCGGCGACCAGTGCCCGACCCCACCCAGTGCCGGCCTGATCACCGAGAACGTCGTGAAGAACCCCGATATCTACTACGACCCGAGTTCGGACTCGCCGTTCACCTCGATCATCAACATCACCTTGTGGCTGGACTACAACAAGGCCTGATTCGAGCCGATTAACAGGGCCGGGACCTCATGGTGAGGTCCCGGCCCTGGCGTGTGCCCGCCAGGCCATCGACCGTCGAACTTGGTGGTTCGCGAACAGATGGCATTCGCGACCAATAGTCTGGAGAGATCATGACCCCAATAGTGGTTCTGCTCAGTGGGGTTCTCGGTCTGGCCATCGGATCGTTCCTCAACGTCGTCATCTGGCGCGTCCCCCGAGGCGAGTCGGTGGTCTCGCCGCCGTCGGCCTGCCCGAACTGCGGCCACCGGATCCGCAGCCGGGACAACGTGCCGGTGCTTGGCTGGCTGCTGCTGCGCGGCCGCTGTCGTGACTGTGCAGCCCCGATCAGTGCCCGGTACCCGTTGGTAGAGGCCGGCACTGGAGTCGCCTTCGCCCTGGTGGCGGCCTGGGTGGGGGCGAGTTGGCTGCTGCCCGCGCTGTTGTACCTGGCCGCGGTGTCCATCGCCTTGGCCCTCATCGACATCGACGTGCGTCGGCTGCCGAATGCCATCGTCTATCCGAGCATTCCGGTGGCCTTCGTGCTGCTGGCGATCCCGGCGCTGGTGGAGTCCGATCCGGGCCGGCTGCTGCGGGTTCTCGGTGGTGGTCTAGCGCTCTTCGGGTTCTACCTGGTGGCCCGCCTGGCCTATCCCCGAGGGATGGGGTTGGGGGATGTGAAGCTCTCTGGGTTGCTCGGGATGTACCTGGGCTGGTTCGGCTGGCCGATGGTGTTGGTCGGTGGCTTCCTGGGCTTCCTTCTCGGCGGGATCTTCGGAATGGTGTTCCTGGCGTCCGGTCGCAAGGAACTCGGTAGTCGCATTCCCTTCGGGCCTTACATGTTGGCCGGCGCTTGGATCGCGATCGTCGCCGGCCAGCCGCTGTGGGCCGCCTACCTTGGTCTGTTCGGGCTGGCCTGACCCTGCGTTGGGTGACAGCGCGATGCCGCTCCTAGCCCGAATGGGGGACGAGGCCAGGGCGACATCGAAACAAACTCAAGGGGTGCGCTTTTCGCCCCGATGACCCCATTGCTGGCCCGAGAACGGGTCGGCAGAAGGAAGGGGTTCTCACGTGGCTGGACGTTCCGCCATCGGCCTGGATATCGGCACCTCAGGCGTACGAGCCGCTGAGCTCTCATTTGCGCGCGGCGGGGTGACACTGGAGAAGTTCGGTCAGAAGGCACTGCCGGAAGGGGCTGTGCGCGACGGCGAGATCGTCGACTCGGCAGCGGTGACCGCGGCCATCAGCGAGTTGTGGTCCCGGACCGGCTTCTCGCAGAAGAAGGTGGCCCTCGGCGTGGCCAACCAGCGGGTTGTGGTCCGTCAGATCGACCTGCCCGAGATGGCGCCGTCGGACATCAAGAAGTCACTGCCCTATCAGGTTCAGGACTATCTGCCGATGCCGGTCGAGCAAGCCGTGCTCGACTTCCACCCGACCGAGACCGTCGAGCTCAACGGCGTTCGGCACATGCGCGGGTTGCTTGTCGCCGCCTCGCGGGACGGGGTGATGGAGGCGATCCGCTGCGTGGAGGCCGCCGGGCTCAAGCCCACCTCGGTGGACCTCATCGGCTTCGCGGTGCTGCGCTCGATGGGAACCATCGATGACCCGACCGTGCGTACGGAGGCGATCATCGACGTCGGCGCACGGGTGACTAATATTGTCATCCACACCGCAGGAGTGCCTCAGTTCGTCCGAATGCTGCTGACCGGCGGCCAGGACATCACCGATGCGGTCTCCGAGCGTGGCGGCCTTGATCACTTCGAAGCAGAGGGTGTCAAGCAGCAGATCGGCTTGGGCCAGGCCGGCCCCGAATGGGCCGGGGTGTCGCGTGCCCTGGACTCCAGTGTGCAAAGCCTGCTGGACGAGGTGCGAGGCTCCCTGGACTACTTCGCCTCGTCCAACCCGGACAACGTCGTGCAGCGAATCGTGCTCAGTGGCGGCGGCTCACGGTTGATCGGGTTCGGCGAGCGCCTGGCGAATGTGAGCCGGCTGCCGGTGCTCATGGGAAACCCCACGCGATCCTTGCAGATCGGCGATACCGGTTTGAGCGACGATCAACTGGCCACCGTCCAGCCGCTTGCCGCCGTGCCGGTGGGCCTCGCACTTGGAGCAGCCTGACATGGACCTGGAGAAGACGCAGCAGATGACCACTCAGGCTGAGGTGGTGGCGCCGACCTATGTCATGCCGCGCGTCAACCTCATGCCACCGGAGATCGCCCAGGAGGCGCGTTTCCGTAGGACGCGGGGGATGCTGATCGGCGCTACCGGCCTCGTCCTGCTCGGCTGCCTCGGCGGCTGGGCTCTGGCGAGTCACTCGGTGACCACCGCGGAGCGAGAACTCGCCGCCGAGCAGGCGACCGCGACCGCGCTTGCCGATGAGGAAGCGGAGTTTGCCGAGGTGCCCAAGGTGCTTTCCCAGATCGAGGCCACCAAGAATGCGCGAGCGCAGGGCATGGCCGCCGACATCGTCTGGTATACCCAGCTCAACGATATAGCCGTTGAGTATCCCGAGGGCTTCGTTTTCGACCGGTTGGCAATGACGTTGGTGGCAGACACCGCCGACGGAACCAACCCGTTGGCGGAACCCTCGATCGGCACCATCGATGTCGAGGGCCGGGCCCGCAATCACCTCAATCCAGGATCAGGGTATGTGACAACGGCGAGGTGGCTCGAGGCCATGAGCGCTCACCCCGGTTTCGTCAATCCGTACTACTCCGAGGCCGATGCGCTGTCGGACACCCAGTTGGATGAGAACGTCGTAAAGGTCACCAGCTCGGTCGACTTCACGAACGACATCCTCTCGCACCGTTTCGACCGGAAGGCCCAGTGACATGTCCTTGACGAAGACCAGAGCCTGGGTGGCCGGCACCGTACTGGTGAGCCTGGTCATGGTTCTCGCCTTCTGGTTCCTGCTGATCAACCGAAACCTCGCCGAAGCGGACCAACTTCGAACCCAGGTGGTGGCACAGCAGGAGGAGAACAACACGACCAGGCTCCGCATCGAGGAACTCAAGCGGGAGTACGCCAAGCTGCCGCAACACAAGGCGGAGTTGGAGTCGCTACAGGTCGCCATGCCGACCACCGACCGTCTCAACCAGCTGACCCGAGATCTGGACAAGGCCGCCCTTGACGCCAACGTCCTCCTGGAGTCCATCACGCCCGCTGAACCTCTCGCCGTGGCCCAGGAGGGTGCTTCCGGACAAGGCAGCGGATCTGGAGCGACCGGCCCGGTGACTCCGACCACGACCCAGGCCGGACTCGTGATGATTCCGGTAGCCATCGAAAGTGACGGCACCTTCGACCAGCAGTTGCGGTTCATCCAGAACCTGCAGACGGCGCTGGGTCGGGACTTCCTCGTCACCGGTTTCGAGATCGGTGAACCACAGCCGAATCCAAATGAGACAGCCGACGAACTGCGCGCCAGGGGCGAGACGACCATGACCATCACGGGCAACGTGTACGCGCTTCCCGAGGATGCCGCTACGGCAGCAACCGCGGACCAGGCCGATGCGAGTGCCGACAGTGCGACGGATTCCGCCGACGCCAGCACGTCGGACTGAGAGGGGAAGAACAGATCATGACGTCCAGTCCTTTCGGCAGCCCGAACTTCGGCAGCCCCACCGGGGGGTCGAACCCCTTCGGAGCGCCGGAGCCGGAGCCGGCGGCGCCCGTCGAACCTGCCGCGCCGGAGCCCAGCAAGTCGCGAAAGCCGCTGATCGTCGGTGGCGTCGTCGCCGGCGCAGCCGTGCTGGCAGCGGTCGGCGCGGGTGCCTTCCTGCTGCTCGGCGGCCAGGATGAGCAGCCCCAGGCGCAACCGACCCCGTCCTCAAGCGCCTCCGAGGATCCGACGGAAGCCTCGGTCGAGCCTCCGGTGCTGACTTCGTTCAGCGCTCGGAACCCCTTCCTGCTGACCGGTGTCGGCGGCACGTCGGCTACGGACTCGTCCACCACCACCAGCGGCAGCACCACCGGGTCGACCACGTCGAGTGGCAGCAGCACCTACGGTGGCGTGGTCAGCGGCACGTCTGGCAGCACGACCACGAGCACTGGCTCCACCGCGGGGGCCGCAGGCGCGGTCGGCCCGGCAGGTCCGGCGGGTGCGGCCGGTCCGGCTGGCCCCGCGGGACCGACCGGCGCACAAGGAGACCCGGGCTTGCCGGGAGCCGCGGGCAAGGACGGCACCAGCCTGGCAGCGGTTCAGCTGACCTTCACCAGTGCCAGCGCCGGCGGGCTCGTATTCGAGATCTACTCGTACGGGCCGGACGAGGTGAACGGAAAGGTGCAGCCGGACCCGGTCGTCGCGGTGCCCCTGCCCGTCGAGGGAACGATCTTGGGCGACAGCGACGCTCTCGAGCAGGTCCGCGTCGTGGGGTACGACGATCAGGGCACCTCCGACTACACCGACGACACGGTCATCGTGTCGGTGAGCGGAGGCTCGCCGCAGACTCTGACCCAGAGTGAGTCGGTCACGGTCTTCGTCACGGTTCCGACCTCTCCCGATCTGAAGACCCCCTGACCGCCCCCGGTTACACCGCGAAAGCGCCCGCCACGTTGGCGGGCGCTTTCTCGCGTGCCGGGACCGGCCGAGGGCACGGGATGGATTCGCCCACCAGCACGGCGCAGGTCGACCAGGACGAACCCGGCCCTGCAGCGTTCCCTGCCGCAGTCGGGCACCATCCTGGCGGGGCGGGCATGGCAGGATCGTGCCCATGCTGCGTTGGCTCACCGCCGGGGAATCCCACGGCCCTGCTCTGACCGCCGTCCTGGAAGGACTCCCGGCGGGGGTGCACCTGACCTCCGGGCAGATCCAGGCGGCACTGGCCCGGCGCCGGCTCGGCTATGGCCGGGGTGCCCGGATGAAGTTCGAACAGGACCAGGTGAGCATCCTGGGCGGGGTTCGGCACGGGGTCACCCTCGGCGGTCCGATCGCCATCCAGGTGGGCAATACCGAGTGGCCCAAGTGGGAGACGGTGATGGCCGCCGACCCGGTCGACGCCGAGACCCTGGCCGCGCAGGCACGCAACGCCCCGCTGACCCGGCCCCGTCCCGGGCACGCCGACCTGGTCGGCATGCAGAAGTACGGCCTGGACGACGCCCGCCCGATCCTGGAACGGGCCTCGGCTCGCGAGACCGCCGCCCGGGTGGCTCTCGGTGAGGTCGCCGAACGCTTCCTCTCCGATGCCCTCGACGTTGAACTCGTCTCCCACACCGTCAGTGTGGGAACGGTTTTCGTCCCCGATGAGGCGGAGCTGCCGGTGCCCTCTGAGGTGTCGGCCCTGGACGAGGACCCGCTGCGCTGCCATCACCGCGCCACCTCGGAGGCGATGATCGCCGAGGTGGAGGCGGCCCGCAAGGACGGCGACACCCTTGGAGGCGTGGTCGAGGTCCTGGCCTACGGCCTGCCACCCGGGCTGGGCTCGCACGTGCACTGGGACCGTCGGCTGGATTCCCGCCTCGCCGGCGCGCTGATGGGCATCCAGGCGATCAAGGGCGTCGAGATCGGCGATGGCTTCCGCACCGCCGCGCGGCGTGGCTCGGCCGCCCACGACGAGATCGAGTCCCGCGACGGGATCCTGCACCGGCGCACCGGGCGAGCGGGAGGCACCGAGGGCGGGATGACCACCGGCGACGTGCTGCGGGTGCGGGCGGCGATGAAGCCCATCTCCACGGTGCCCCGCGCACTCGACACCGTGGACGTGTCCAGCGGCGAGAAGGCGGTGGCGATCAACCAGCGCTCCGATGTGTGTGCGGTGCCCGCGGCCGGTGTGGTCGCCCAGTCGATGGTCGCCCTAGTGCTCGCGGACGCCGCGCTGGAGAAGTTCGGCGGGGACAGCGTCCAGGAGGTGCGCCGCAACCGCGACGCCTACCTGGCCTCGATTCCCGAGCACATGCGTAGCAGCGGTGTGTGAGTGGTGCGGCGGTGGTTCGTCACCGGGCAGCCGGGCGCACCGGTCGGTGAGGTGGCCGCGGCGCTGAGCCGTGCGCTGGGCCTACCCCTGCACGACGCCGAGGAAGCGCTGGTCACGCTGACCGGGTGCGAGCCCTCGGATCTACTGCTCACGCAGGGGGAGGAGACCTTCCGGGCGCTGGAACGCGACGTGGTGGCTCGGCTCCTGGGTGAGCAGACCGAGCGGGTCGTCGTCCTCGGCGGGGGAGCCGCATTGCACCCGCACACGCGAGCCGACCTGGTTCAGGCGCTGGCCGCGGGGGACGTGCTGGTCTTCGTGGACACGTCGGTGGCCCGAGCGGTGGCCGAACTGGGCTGGACCAGCGCGCCGGTCACCCCGGTGATCAACGCTCGCGCGCAGTGGCTGCGAATGGCTGCGGATCGCCGCGAGGAGCACCGGCGCCTCGGGGCGCTCATCGTCGACGCGAGCACCGAGAACGTGGACGAGATCGTGCCTCGGATCTTGGGAGCAGGCGAACCCGACCCGGATCAGGCGGACTGAGCCAACCGGCTCAGGGCGACACGGATGGCCTCCACCGGGGCCCGGACGCCGGTGACCGGGTTACCCACGCCGCGGAGCAGGACGAAGCGGGTGCCTCGCTTGTCGGCGGCCATCGCCGCGATGACCGCGTCGGGGTCCACCACCCGGGAGGTGGGTAGCCCCATCCCGGTCAGCAGTTCGCGGTGCACCGCGACGCCGGCGGCATCGAGCATCCCCAGCTCGTGGGCCAGATAGGCCGAGGCCATCATGCCCAGCGCTACCGCGCCGGGCAGCTCGTCGTGCACCAACTCGATCGCGTTGGCGAAGGTGTGGCCATAACTGAGGGTGAGCCGCTCACCGGCCTCACGCTCGTCGGCCGCCACCACCGCCGCCTTGAACTCCACACTGGCCAGCACCGCCTTGGCCACTGCCGCCAGGTCGCCCTGCAGCAGGGCACCCCGGTCGGTCTTCAGCAGTCGCATCACCGGCCCGTCGCTGACTAAGGCGTGCTTGGCCACCTCGGCCAGCCCGTCCGGCCAGTCCTCATGATCGGGCCGGGCCGCCAGGCCGACATCGCAGATCACGCTGACCGGCTGATGGTAGGAGCCGGCCACCCGGTGCGCGGTCGGCAGCGAGATCGCGGTCTTACCACCGATAGCAGAATCACATTGGGCCGCAAGGGTACTCGGGACCAGGGCAAGTCGCATCCCGCGGTGGTAAACCGATGCCGCGAAACCGGCTGTTTCGCAGAGTGTTTCACCGCCGACGGCGACGACAAGGTCTCTTCGATGGGCCTGCCGGGCGGCGATGTCGGCGATCACCTGGCCGGCCCCGGCCCAATGGCCCACCTGCAGGTCGATCCGCAGATCGTGCACCTGCCAGCCACGATCGGCCAACGAGGTTGAGACACGTTGGGCGGCATGGTTGTTCGCCGCGTTGTGAACGACAAAGGCCTGCTCGCACTGGTTGAGCGGCGGCAGCAGACTGGAGGTGCGCTCCAGCAGATACTCGCCCACCCAGACCCGGTAGGTGCCGCCTGCGGCGGTCACCAGGGTGCTCGCGACATCGGGCCGTCCGCTGGCTTCCGGTAACTGCTCCAGAGCCTCCAGGGTGATCGCCTCAGCCCGGCGTCCGTCGGTGTCGATGGTGATGCTCGCGCATTCGTCGAAGAGCGGCAGACGCCGTTCGTATAGGCCGCGCAGATCGGGTACCTGCAGCATCGGCCGGAACTCGTCGCGCCCGACCCGGGCGAGGGCCTCGTCCAGGCTGACCCGCAGGTAGATGACGGTGTGCCCGCGCAGGGCCGTACGCGTGTCCACCCGCTGGGTGGCCCCGCCACCCAGGGCCAGGACGACGTCGTCGCCGGCCAGCAGGTCCACGATCGTCTCGTGCTCCAGGTCGCGGAACCACGCTTCGCCGTCGGAATCGAAGATCGCCTTGATCTCGCGTCGCTGCCGTCGCTCGATCACCAGGTCGCTGTCCAGGAAGGGGACCCCGAGCCGTTCAGCCAGGATGTGTCCCACAGTGGTCTTGCCCGCGCCCATGAAGCCCACCAGAACGATCATGGACACTCCTTGCAGGGCCGCCGACGCCGAACAGGCACAGCCTAGCCGTCCCCGGTCCCGCGCCGACGAGCCTGCGCGACGTGCTGAGCACGCCCTAGACTGCGCTTCGTGCTGACGACGATCCCGGTGGCCGGTTCCCAGCCGTACGACGTCCTCGTCGGCCCCGCCGCCGTCGACCGGCTCGCTGCGTCCGTGGGAGATCAAGCCCGCCAGGTCTTCCTCGTCCACGCCGGCGAGCCGACGCACCTCATCGCGCAGGCGGTCCGGGAGTTGGGCGGGGCCGGCTACCTGGTGAACGAGTTGCCGGTCCCCGCGGGAGAGGCGGCCAAGACCGGGGCGGTGGCGCAGCAGTTATGGGCCGCGTTGGGCAAGGCCGAAGCCACCCGCAGCGACACCGTCGTCGGCATCGGCGGCGGGGCCGTCACCGACCTGGCCGGATTCGTGGCGGCCACCTGGTTGCGAGGGGTCCGGCTGGTTCAGGTGCCGACAACGCTGCTGGGCATGGTCGATGCGGCAGTAGGAGGAAAAACCGGCATCAACACCGCCGAGGGCAAGAACCTGGTCGGGGCCTTCTACCCTCCGGCTGCGGTGCTGTGCGATCTGCACAGTCTGGACTCGCTGCCCGCCGTCGATCTGCGCGCGGGCCTGGCGGAGGTGGTCAAGTGCGGCTTCATCGCCGACCCCGCCATCCTCGACCTGATCGAGTCGGCTCCCGAAGCGGTGCTGAGCCCGGGCAGCGACCAGCAGCGAGAAGTCATCGAACGGGCTATCGCGGTCAAGGCCGCGGTGGTGGGGGAGGATCTGACCGAGAGTTGGCTGCGCGAGATCCTCAACTACGGCCACACCCTCGCCCACGCCATCGAACTGGTCGAGGGATACACCTGGCGGCATGGCGAGGCGGTCAGCGTCGGTCTCGTCTTCGCCGCCGAACTCGCCCAGCGCACAGGTCATCTGGACTCTGCCATGGTGCAGCGGCATCGGGATGTGCTGGATCTGCTCGGCCTGCCGACCGGCTACCAGGGTGGGCGCTGGGAGGACCTGCTCACCGGGATGCGCCGGGACAAGAAGGCGCGCGGAGACCGGCTTCGGTTCGTGGTGCTCGACGACGTGGGGGCGCCCACCCGGCTGGAGGGCCCCGACCTCGACGTGGTCCGAGACGCCTTCGAGGCCGTCTCCGGCTGAGCCCTGTCTGTCCAGCCTGTCGGAGGCAGGCCTCGTCCGGGCAGGTGTCGGATGGAATCGTTCGGCGACGGGGGCGCGCGCACTGAAAGGCGGGCTCGTCACCCTCGCCGTCAACGAGAACTTTCCACACAGTGGAGCGCTTCGTTACTTTCCGGGCAGGGCGAACCCGCACGCCACGTCCGCATGACACGGTGCAGAACGTGCAGCCCGAGCGGTCCGTTGGCGCAATGGCTTGGTGCCTGGCCAGGTGCCCTAGGTCGAACCTAGGCGGTTGGCTGGCGCCACCGGTTGGCTTCGCTGATTCGATGTACGAGTCACTACGGCGGGACAGGCCTCGCCGGTGAACGTGTGCAAGGAGGCCCACATGACTTTGGACGCGGTGCGGGAAACACTTTCTCACGCAATCGTCGAAGACCCAGCAAGTGGTCGTTATCAGGCAAACCGGAAGATCTTTACGGACGAAGAGCTCTTCGAACTCGAGATGAAGTACATCTTCGAGGGCAACTGGATCTACTTGGCGCACGAATCGCAGATCCCCAATGTCGGTGACTACTTCACCGTCACCATGGGGCGCCAGCCGATCGTCATCACTCGCGACAAGCAGGGCGAACTGCACGCGCTGATTAACGCGTGCTCACACCGGGGAGCGATGCTCTGCCGCCGCAAGGTGGACAACCGCACCACCATCACCTGCCCGTTCCACGGCTGGACCTTCCGCAACGACGGCAAGCTGCTCAAGGTCAAGGACCCGCGCGACGCCGGTTACCCGGAGCAGTTCAACACCGACGGCTCGCACGACCTCACCAAGGTCGCGCGCTTCGAGAACTACCGCGGCTTCCTGTTCGGCTCGCTCAACCCGGACGTGCAGGAACTCGGTGAGTGGCTCGGCGACTCCACCAAGATCATCGACCTGCTCGTCGACCAGTCGCCGGAGGGGCTGGAAGTGCTCAAGGGCGCCTCCACCTACACCTTCGACGGCAACTGGAAGGTCCAGGCCGAGAATGGTGCCGACGGCTACCACGTCTCGGCCACCCACTGGAACTACGCGGCCACCACCTCGCGCCGGTCCAGCGGTGAGTCCGCCAACACCACCAAGGCCCTGGACGCCGGCAAGTGGGGCAAGCAGGGTGGCGGCTACTGGTCGTTCGACAACGGGCACCTGTGTCTGTGGACGATGGCCGCCAACCCCGAGGACCGTCCGCTCTGGGACAAGATGGATGACCTCAAGGCGGAGTTCGGGGACGCCAAGGGCGAGTTCATGGTCAAGGGCTCGCGGAACCTGTGTCTCTACCCGAACGTGTACCTGATGGACCAGTTCTCGACCCAGATCCGGCACTTCACCCCGATCTCGCCGGACAAGACCGAGGTGACCATCTACTGCATCGCGCCCAAGGGTGAGTCGCAGGAGGCCCGCACCCACCGGATCCGTCAGTACGAGGACTTCTTCAACGCCTCCGGCATGGCCACTCCGGACGACCTGGAGGAGTTCCGCTCCTGCCAGAAGACCTTCCTGGCCACGGCCGCCAAGTGGAACGACATGTCTCGCGGGGTGGCCCACCAGCTCGAGGGCCCCAACGACCTGGCCAAGGACCTGGAGATGAACGACGTGCTGTCCTCGGGCGTGAAGAACGAGGACGAAGGTCTGTACCCGATCCAGCACGGCTACTGGCTCAAGACGATGACCCAGGCCGTGACCGCCGAAGAAGCCGGAAACTGAAAGGAGCCCGCGCGATGACCGACCAGCACACCGTTGAACAGTTCCTGTACCGCGAGGCGCGCTACCTCGACGACCGCGACTTCGAGGCGTGGCTCGAGTGCTACTCGCCCGATGTCGAGTTCTGGATGCCCTGCTGGGACGTGGACGGCACCCTCACCCACGACCCGCGCAACGAGATGTCGTTGATGTACTACGACAACCGGGGCGGCTTGGAAGACCGGGTCTTCCGGATCCGCACGGACCGGTCGAGCGCCACCTCGCTGCCCGAGCCCCGCACCAGCCACAACATCACCAACGTGGAGATCCTGTCCACCGAGGGCGGCGTCGTCGAGGTGCGGTTCAACTGGCACACGATGTACTTCCGGTACAACACCGTCGACCCGTACTACGGCACGAGCTTCTACACGATCGACTTCTCCGGTGGGCAGCCGGTGATCACGAAGAAGAAGGTCGTCCTGAAGAACGACTACATTCACCACGTGGTCGATATCTACCACATCTGATCATCCGCCCAGGTGATCAGTCCACCTGATCCACCGTCCGCCCCACTCCCGGGCGGACGGTGGATCGCCACCAAAGACGTTGGAAGGTAGAAGAAATGAGCCATCAGGTCGCCTTGGCGTTCGAAGACGGCGTGACCCGCTTCATCAAGTGCGATGACGGTCAGAACGTCGCCGACGCCTCGTACCAGGCCAAGATCAACATCCCCCTCGACTGCCGCGATGGCGCCTGCGGAACCTGCAAGATCTTCGTCGAGTCCGGCGAGTACGACGGCGGAGACTACATCGAGGACGCGCTCACCGACGACGAGGCCGAGCAGGGCTACGCGCTGGCCTGCCAGATGATGCCCGAGACCGACTGTGTCGTGCAGGTGCCGGCCTCCTCAGCAGTGGCCAAGACCGCGGCAGCCACCTACCAGGCCACCGTCACCAGCATCACCCGTCACTCGGACTCGATGATCGGCTTCGACATCGAGATCGACAACCGTGCCGACCTGATCTTCCTGCCCGGCCAGTACGTGAACATCGCCGTACCCGGCGGCAATGGCGCCACCCGCTCCTACTCCTTCTCCTCCGGTCCCGGCGACGACACCTTGTCCTTCTTGGTGAAGATCGTCGATGGCGGACTCATGTCCGAGTACCTGCGCGACCGCGCCCAGGTGGGCGACACCTTCGAGATCGCCGGGCCCTTCGGCTCGTTCTTCCTGCGCGACCTGAAGTCCCCGACCCTGCTGCTCGCCGGCGGCTCGGGGCTGGCCCCGATCCTGTCCATGCTGCGCAAGATCACCGCCGACGGCGGCTCCGCGCAGGAGATCCGGGTGCTCTACGGCGTCAACGTGGACGGCGACCTGGCACACCTGGACGACCTGGACGGTTACGCCGGCTCGCTGGCCGACTTCAGCTACGAGTATGTCGTGGCCGATGAAGGCTCCTCCCACAAGCATCACGGCTTCGTCACCTCGCTGATCGACGACGCCACCATCCACTCCGGCGGAAGCGATGTGTACCTGTGCGGGCCTCCGCCGATGGTCGAAGGGGTGCGCAAGCACTTCGAGGGCCTGTCGGCCCCGCCGGCGTCCTTCTACTTCGAGAAGTTCTCCGGCAATACCGCGGCTCCCGGTGCACCCGCCACCGCGGGCGCGCAAAGCCACGCCGCTCCGGACAAGGCGCAGGCCCAGGTGGCCGCCGCCCAGCAGGAGGCCGCGCTCGCCTCCCAGCCCTACGAGATCGGCGAGGAGCACGCCAACGAACTGGAGCGCTTCGACGCCCGGCTCGCTCTCGAACTGGGTGCGGTGCAGTTGACCGCCGGACGACTCACCCCGGGCCAGCTGGCCGAGTTCCGGATCCTGGCCGACAAGACCGGCCAGGGAGTGGATGGTGAGAAGCTCACCGACGCCGATGATTTCATCACCACCAACGAGGCCTTCCACGACTTCCTGTTCCTGGCCACCGGCAACCCACACCTGCTGCAGGCCTACCAGCGGCTCGGCTACGCCGACGCGATGCGCCGGGCCCTGAAGGACAGCGGCTGGATCAGCGAGGACATCGTCCGCGAGCACCACGCGATCGTGGACGCCTTCGAGGCCGGTGACGCCGCCACCGCCACCAGCGTGTTCATCGAGCACACCCGCCACGGCAAGGACACGATGCTGCGGGCCTACCAGATGGAATCCTCGTGAACGGTCTGATCACCCCCGGTCGGTTCGCCGGCAAGGTCGTCGTCGTCACCGGTGCCGCGCAGGGCATCGGTGAGGCGGTGGCCCGTCGGGTGGGCGCCGAGGGCGGGGTGACCTTCCTGGCAGACCGGTCCGAGCTCGTCCACGACGTCTCAGCCGATCTGGTGGGCGAGGGCGCCAAGCCCCGCTCGGCGTCCACCACCGCCGACTTGGAGACCTGGGAAGGCGCCGAGCACGTCATCGACCAGGCGCTGGCCACCTTCAAGCGGGTCGACGTCCTGATCAACAATGTCGGGGGAACGATCTGGGCCAAGCCATTCCAGTTCTATGAACCTGATCAGATCGTCGCCGAGATCAACCGGTCGTTGTTTCCGACGATGTGGATGTGCCGCGCGGTCGTGCCGACGATGATCAAGAAGAAGCGGGGCACTATTCTCAACGTCTCGTCGATCGCCACCAAAGGCCTGAACCGTGCCCCGTATGGTGCGGCCAAGGGCGGCGTCAAGGCGCTCACCGCCTGCCTTGCGATGGAGTTGGGACCCTACGGGATCCGGGTGGCCTCGGTCGCCCCCGGGGCCACGCAGGCCCCGCCCCGAAAGGTCTCCCGGGGTGGCGAACCCCGCACCGCTCGGGAGAAGCGTTGGTATCAAACGATATTCGATCAGTCCATCGATTCCTCTCTGCTCAAGCGGATGGGCACGCTGGACGAGCAAGCGGCAGCCATCACCTTCATGGCCTCGGACGAGGCCAGTTACATCACCGGGTCCACCCTTCCCGTGGGCGGGGGTGATCAGGGGTGAGTGCCGGCAGTGGCCACCCGGCCGCTGCCTCGCCACCGAGAACCTTCGCCGGATAGTTGTCGGGGGTCATCGACCGCCGGGATAACGGCAGTCACACCACGGTTCTCCACCGGGGAACTCGTTACACAAGGGAGTGAGAGACACATGGGCATCATGCGGATGGGATACGTCCACGCCAGGGTGACGGATATGACCGAGGCGAAGAATCACTATGCCTCGACGCTGGGTTTGTACGAGGTGCATTCCGAGCCGGGGAAGGTGTTCTACAAGGGCTG
>JBKECN010000066.1:0-16424 GCA_047974565.1 Actinomycetales bacterium | reverse complement strand
GCCCCACCGCCGGGCTGGCCGGCGCCTGGCGGGTCTTGCGCCAGCGGGGCGCCACGACGATCACCGTCCCGTGGCTGGTCTGGGTGGTGCTGGCGATCGGCATCGCAACCCGTTCGTGGGGGGGTGCGGCGGGAGCCGGCCTCACCGGCGTCGTGGCCGGACTGAGTCTCGTCCAGCGCTCGGACCAGCGCCGCCGACAGCGCAGCTGACCCCGCAGCCGACCCGACGTCCGGGCGTTCTGGACGATTTCAGCCGCCTGAGGCTTACCCCGAGAGCAGGTTGTCCACACTTGCATCCACAGTCTGGGGATGAACTACACCGATGTCACTTTCGGTGGCTACGGCGGCCGTCCACAAGGTTATCCACAGCCTGGGGATGAACTACCGGGATGTGATTACTCCGGGCGGGGAAGTCGGGCGTTGCGCAGGGTCACGATGATCGCCGGGGCGCAGCAACTGCCGACCACGGGTCCGATCCACCACCACGGCAGGACCGGCCGAATGTCGACCCGGAAGCGGCCTGCGGTGTCGGTGCGAAGCACATGCACGGTCAGCACCTCGCCCGGGGCCATGGTCGACCTGGCGCCCTCGGGGGTGGTCAGGGTGGCTGGAAGCAGGCCTACTCCCACGTAGGTCGCCACCACGCCGACGTCCGGGTGGACCTGAGCGGACAACTTCTCGGCGTTGGTCAGCGGGCGGTACCAGGTGAGCACGCCGGTCAGGACGAGTGAACCCAGCAGCAGCGTGGCCGGCCACCGGTATCGGCGGCTCAGGGTGCTGCGCACCGCAGCCACCGCGAGACCACCGCTGATGAGGGCGGGAGTCATCGTGATCAGAGAGCCGACACCCGGCCATCGCATCCGCACCACACCTACCAGGTCGGCCTGGGTGACCTCCCACGGATCCACCCAGGTCGGCAGGTCGCCCTTGGTACGGATCGTCCCGTCGACAGTGAGCTCGTGGACGCGGTGTGTGTAGGTCACCGATCCGTCGCCACCGGGGCGGACAAAGGTGATGATGTCGCCCACCTTCAACTCACTGATCGTGGCCGGCTTCGTCCACAGCAGGGTGCCCACCGGAGCGGCCTGACCCATCGATGGAGTTTCGACCCGCACCCATCGGCCGCCGTCGGCGAGCCACGCCAGACTGAATCCGAGGAAGCCGAGGAGAAGTACCAGTGCCGTCCAACGCACGGCGGTGCGGCACGCCCCGAGCACGGTCCGCACCATCGTGACCCGGTGAGTGGTCATCCGAGGAAAACCATCGACGAATCGGACCAGGAGAACTCCAGCGTCCAGGACGTCGCACCCGCGGGGTGCACCCGATGCTGGATCGGGGTGCGCAACCACAGACCGGCCAGGTAGGGGTCCCAGGTCGGGCCACGCACGTAGCTGAGCATGGTCAACTGGGTGCCGCCCGGATCGGGAGCCGCCACCGTGCGCCAGGAGCCGTCGGCGAAGTCGTCCAGGGATGTGCTGGGCGTGATTTCGGCCACCGGGGCGGTGCCGCTCCACGCCACGGTCAGGCCTTGGCAGGCCGGCGTGGCGCCGAGCACCGGCAACTCACCGGACCAGGTCCCGGTGCCGTCGTCGTCCAGCATCCATAGGTGCGCGGCATCACTGAGCAGGCCCGTGTAGTCCGCACCGGAGGCGGTGGCCAGCAACGCGCTCTCGGTGGCCGGGGAGATCGGGGTGGTGAGCATGAACGCCCCGGCCAGTGAGCCGACCAGGGAGGGGCTCTGCGGGGCCTGGGAGACCCTGGTGAAATCGCCCCACCCCAGATGCCAGTAGCCGGAGTTCGATGACAGCAGGATGGAGGTGCTCCCGCCGGTGACGACCTCGGTGTCGACGACGAGCCGGGTCGCGACGGACGTTCCGGTCGGGCGGGTCAGCATGGCCAGATGCCAGGCACCATCGTTGTACCGGTTCGAGGTCCGCCCGGACGACAACGTGCCCAGGCCCCCCTGCAGCCGGAACTGGACCCGGCCGAGCGTGTCCAGCCACAACATCGGAGCACCGGCGCGAACGGAAGCGTTGGCCGGATCGGCGGTCAGCGACATCAGGCCCCCGCCGGAACGGTAGCCGTCGTCCACCCGGAACCAGACTCCGATCGTGTAGGAGGGCACCCCTTGCAGGCTGCCCAGGCTCGAGCGGGCGACCGCGGAGGCATAGGCGAGTTCGTCGGTGAGGCTGATGGCGCCGGTGCCGCCCCACGGGTCCGGCTGGGCGACGTAGGTGCCGTAGCGTGCCAGCATCGGCACGGCGGGGGCCGCTCGATTCGAGAACTGCACGGGAGCGCACGACAGAGCCCGCCACTGCGAGGTCAACTGAGCGCCGGGGATCGTCGAGTCGTTGGTGAGATCGATGTACACCCCCTGACCGATCGTCGAACTGGGCGCCGTGGTGCCCAGACTGCCCGGGCAGGCGGGCGAAGGCGCTGCAGCGTCGGCCGAACAGGTCACCCCGCCCGCATACGTGTGGTGCCAGGCCAGGCGCGCGGTGGCCGTGGTGTTCGCGGTATCGGTGACGGTGCCGTTGGTGTAGGCGGCCAGGGTGCCGCCACCGGCTGCGAGCAACGCCCACACCAGCAGGGCCGCGATGACCAGTGAACGACCGGGAGCAGAACCGATCGGCCCGGTGTCACGGTGTGCGCGTGCGTGCCTCATCCGTTCACCGTCCAGGTCAGGGGTTGGCTCACCGTCACGCCTTGCGCGGCCATCGGCGCGTCGCCAGCCAGGGAGACCGAGATCCGGCAGGTCCAGGTGGCTCCGGCGCCGAGCTCACCACCTGTGGCCGTGTGGCTCAGCGGGGTGGTGGGTATTCCGGTGCCGCGCGCCAGGTCGCCCCAGACCCCGGCCTGGTTGAAGGAGGCACCGGGTGAGCAACTGACGGCAACGTCGAGGTGTCCGCTGGTGCACAGATCGGTGGTCGGCGGGGTCCCGGCACCCGGCGCCGGGCTCTGGGTGCACGACCCGGCACTGAGCTCGAAGGTCATCCCGCTGCCCGGCCCGGTGTTGGTGAAGACCACGTCCTGGACGTGGGCAGCGCCGCCAGGCACCAGGGGCGCGGTGCTGCCGCCGTAGGCGTCGATCGTGGTGCAACTGGAACTGTTGACTGCGCTCTGAGGCTCGTCGGTGGAGGTGCAGGTGGCCGTCCCCAGGCTCTCGCGCAGGATGACCGCCGATGCGGTGGTGACGGTGTTCGCCTGGTTGTCCACGCTCGCCTGAGTCCAACTCGCCAGGGTCCCGGAGGCCCCGAGGACAAGCAGCAGGCCGGCGGCACCCGCGACCCCCCATAGGGTGGCCCTACCCGCGTCCTTGCGGACGCCGTGATCGGTGCTCATCGCGCGTCTGCACCGGCAGCCTCAGGAGCCTGACAAGGTCCAGGTCAGTGGCTGGGTGAGCGACTGACCCGAGTACACCGGCGAGGTGCCAGCCGGCAGTGAGACGGTGAAGGTGCAGCTCAGGCTCGAGCCGGCGGTCAAGCCGCCGACGCTGGTGGGGCTGTCAGCGTCGAAGGTGGCCAGCGTCGTCGGGGCCTTGGTGGTGGTTCCTGCGGGACACGACACCGCGACGGTGGCCACCTCGCAGAGGGAGTCGGTGGCGGCCTGCCCGCCGGTGGCGACGCAGGCCCCGGCGTCCAGGGCCAGGGCGCCGTCGCCCGTGCCGGTGTTGCTCATCGTGACGGTCACCGACTGGCTGTCCCCGGGAAGCAGGGGAGTCGTCGTGCCGCCGTACTTGTTGATCGTGGAGCAGGTGTAGGAGTTGCCGGCTCCCCCGTTTTGGGTGGAGCTGCACGTGGCGGTGCCGTCGGTCTCCGTCAGGATCACCGAGGTCGCGGCCGCAGCAGTGTTGGCGTCGTTGGCGATGGTCGCGGTCACCCAGCTCGAAAGGGTCCCGTTGAGCCCCACGGCGAGCACACCGGCGGCCAGACCACCGCTGATCCATAGCAGGGTCGTCTCTCGACGATGACCGACATTTCCCGGTGAGTCGGGAATCATCACAGTGTTCATGCCCGGTCCTTCCCGCTGGCCGCGCCGCGGTCAAGCGATGTGTCAGCTGTATGAATGCGAGCGGGGCGTTTCTGAGGGCGCGCCTGCGGCCCTGCGCGGGCCAGGAATCGCTCGCCGATCCGAACCGTGCTGAAACGGTGGGGATGGGGGGTCTGATACCAATATCGGCGCGCCAAAGGTGCGGTAGAGACAATTGCCTCCATCGGTATGGGCCACCACGGTCGGTCAGGGCCGTCCGGGTGCCTGCGGGGGTGTGCCCGGCGCTGGGAGAGAGTTCGAGAGCAGCACCAGACAGGCTGTCCCCCAATGATTTTCCCGCAGGGGTGGGCGGATCAGGTGATCGCCGACCAGCCGTGGACCGACACCATGGTCAGCACCAGCACCCGCGCGAACGGGTGATCCCGGTACTGCGGGTAGCGGCCCGCCAGCGCGTCGGCCAGCGGCTCCGTTGGCGCGGCGGGTGTTGCCCGCAATTCGGCTCGAACCCACCACAGCCGAGTCCAGTCCCGCCGGTCCCAGTGCTCGACGAGCAGGCAGGCCCGGGGGTCTGCTGCGAGGTTGCGCTCGCGCTGCAGGCGGGTGGTCGACTTCGGCTTGACCAGATCGACGGGGATGCCGATCAGGTCGTCGCGCACGGCGTAGACCACTGGCACCGCGTCCACCCCGCGCACCGGATGCACCGTGCACAGCACGCCGTGATCGTGATCGCTCAGGCGGGCCGTGGCCTGCGCTTGGGTGAGCCTCACATCAGGAGGGTCAGCGCCAGCGGGTGGTCATGAAGAAGCCGATCAGCATGAGGCCGAAACCGATGACCAGGTTCCAGTTGCCCACAGTCCAGTCGCCGAGGGTCTGCAGCGGGTACTGGCCCTGCGAGACGTAGAACACCACGATCCACGCCAGACCGACGATCATGAACCCCAGCATGACCGGCAGGAACCAGCGCGGATTCGGCTTCTGCGCGGCCGTGCCGGCGCTGGGTGCCGTGTAGGCGACCTTCTTCCGGCCTCTGGACTCCGGCACGACACACTCCTCCTGCTGTGGGATCGCCGTTCTCGCGACGCGGCCCCCACGGGTCGGACACACTGGGCTCGGGGCATCCCGAGCGCTCGGCACCCCGCCGAGCACAGTCAAGCCTAACCGCCCGGACGCCGACACCGGCTTCAGTTCGCGCACTCAGCACGAGGGAGGCGAGTCGTGACCACCAGGCCGGTCCGCCCCCCGACTGTCGTGGATCGGGTGCTCTCCGCACTCGGTGAGCTGCTGATCACTCTGGGCGTGCTCCTGATGCTCTTCGTCGGCTGGCAACTGTGGTGGACGGACGTGGTGTCCGAACGGGCCCAGGCCGACACCGCCGACGACCTTCGCAGCACCTGGTCCGGGTCGACCCCCGCCCCCGCCGACGAGGTGCCGGTGGACCAGGCTCCCACGGTCGGCGACGCCTTCGCGCTCATCCACATCCCCCGGTTCGGCTCCGACTTCGACCCGCGCCCAGTCGTGGAGGGCACCACGACCAAGGTGCTGCGGGACGGCGTCGGGCACTACCGGGGCACGGCGATGCCGGGCGGGCTCGGCAACGTGGCGCTGGCCGGGCACCGAGTCACCTACGGGCGGCCCTTCTTCCAGATCGAGGAGTTGCAGGACCACGACCCGGTCATCCTGGAGACCGAGGCCGGCTGGTACACGTACCGGGTGACGAGCCACGAGATCGTCTCCCCCCGCGACGTCGCGGTGATAGACCCGGTCCCGCGTCAACCGCAGGCCCAGCCCACCCGCTCCATCCTCACCCTCACCGCCTGCCACCCGCGGTACTCGGCCAGGCAGCGGTACATCGTGCACGCCGACTTCGAGTCCTTCCGGGCCCGGGCGGACGGTCCGCCGTCCTCGGTCGACGAGGTTGCCGCCTCGGACGGGCGGACGTGATGTACGGCGCCTTGTGGCGGCTGATCCCCGGCCCCGTGTGGGTCAAGGTGCTGTTGTGCCTGCTGCTGGCCTTCGTCGTGGTGGCGGTCTGCTTCACCTGGGTGTTCCCGGCCATCGCCCCCTACGTGCCGGTCAACGACGGCACCGTCGACACCTCGCCCTGATCCGGGGGTCTCGGGGGTGTCTGGTTGGTCTGGGGGTGTCTGGGTGGTCTCGGGGTGTCTGGGGCAGCGCGGGCTCGGGGGTCAGTGGGCGCCCTCGACCATCAGCGGTGCCATCCCGCGGCTGCGTTCGACCGCGCCCTCGTCCCCGCACACGCCCAGCCAGTTGGCCAGTAGGCGGTGGCCACCCTCGGTGAGCACCGATTCGGGGTGGAACTGGACTCCGTACAGCGGCAGGGAGCGGTGCTGGAGACCCATCACCACACCGCTGGAGGTCTGCCCGGTGATCACCAACTCCTGCGGGACGGATTCACGCACCACGGCGAGGGAGTGGTACCGGGTGGCCGTGAAAGGGTCCGCCAGACCCTGCAGCACACCCACTCCCTCGTGGTGCACTCGACTGGTCTTGCCGTGCATCAGTTCCTCGGCGTGGGTGACGGTGCCGCCGTAGACCTCGCCCAGCGCCTGATGGCCCAGGCACACCCCCAGCATCGGAGTGCCGATCCGCGCGCAGGCCCGGATCATGTCCTCGCTGACCCCCGCCTCGGCGGGAGTGCCCGGTCCGGGTGAGATGAGGACGCCGTCTACGTCCTCGGCGGCCGAGGCGTCCACCATGTCATTGCGCACCACGGTGCACGAGGCTCCCAGCTGTTCCAGGTAGCCGACGATGGTGAAGACGAACGAGTCGTAGTTATCCACGACGAGGATGCGTGTAGGCGTCGTCATCTGCGCTCTCCTAATCACCCGGGGCCGGTGTGTCCGAGGTGATTGAGGTCGTCGGTCCCTCGGACGGCGTACCCGTCGTGGTTGACGGGCTGGAACTGGTGGAGGACGTGGTGGACGGCGTGACCACGGGAGCCCGCGCCACCTGCAAGGTGATGGTGCTGCCTGCCTCGATCGCCCCCGCACCGGGATTCTGCGAGATGACCGTGCCAGCGGTATTGGCGGTGGTGGTCACGTAGTCGGTGCTCACCTTGAAGCCAAGCGCAGACAGGGTGGACCGGGCCCTCTCCAGAGTCTGTCCGGTGACGTCCGGAGCGGACACCAGGCCGGAGGAGACGCTGATATTCACCTCGCTCTGGCGGGCCAACTGCGAACCGGCCGGCGGGTCGGTGCTCACCACCAGACCCTTGGCCACCTCCTGGGACTCCACCGTCTCGACATTGCCCACCTTGAGATCGGTGGCCTCGAGCGCGTCACGCGCCTCCTGCTGGGTCTTGCCGGCCATGTCGGGCACGGTGACCGTCTCGCTGCCCGAGGACAGGGTGACCGTCACCGTCGAGCCGGTCTCGGCCTCGATGCCCCCGGCCGGGTCCTGGCTGACCACGGCGTCCAGGGGTATCTGGTCGTCCGCGACGGGAGTGCCTTCCTCGTAGGCGAACCCCGCGTCGGTGATCGCCTGCTCGGCCAGGTTCCGGTCCATCCCGGTGACCGTCGGCACCGCCACCAGCTCGGGGGTCGGCGTGGTCAGCAACCGCGCGGCGGCGAACCACCCCACGAGCACCATGAGGATGAGCGCCAGGATCATCGCGATCCAGTACCCCGCCCGAGACTTGCGGGGTTCCTCGGCGTCCAGGTCCTCCAGCACCGTACTTGTCGGCCCGGGCAGGGGCGCGGCAGGCATCGGCGCCGGCGCGCGGGTCATCACGGCCGTCGGTGGCGCGTCCACCGGGCGACCGTCCAGGGCGTTGAGCAGGTCCTCGGAGAAGGCGTCGGCGCTCTGGTACCGCTGATTGCGGTCCTTGGCCAGGGCGTGCATCACCACACGGTCCAGCTCATCCCCGATCGCCGGGTTGTAATGGCTGGGCGGTTGGGGTGCTTCCCGCACGTGCTGATAGGCCACCGCCACCGGGGTGTCACCCACGAACGGTGGACGACCGGTGAGCAACTCGTAGAGCATCGCGCCGGTCGAGTACAGGTCACTGCGGGCGTCCACCTGTTCGCCCTTGGCCTGCTCCGGGGACAGGTACTGGGCGGTACCCACCACCGTCTGGGTGGAGGTCATCGTCGCCGAGGTGTCCGACAGGGCCCGGGCGATGCCGAAGTCCATCACCTTGACCGCGCCGCTCGGGGTGACCATGACGTTCCCGGGCTTGATGTCCCGGTGCACGATCCCCATCGAGTGTGAGTAGCCCAGCGCCGCCAGCACATGGGCGGTGATGGCCACCGCCTGATCGATGTCCAGCGGCACCCCGTGCTCGGTGCTGCGGGTCGACGGGGCGCCGCGACCGGAGGGGGGCAGGGCGATGGTGGCGGTGGCGTCGTTGCGGCGGGCGTCCTGCAGCATCTCGCGCAGGGTCAGTCCCTGCACGTACTCCATGACGATGAACGGGATGGTGTGGGTGGCCCCCGCCATCCCGCCGATGGTGTCCTCACCGGTGTCGAAGACCGCCACGATCGAGGGATGGTTCAGTGACGCGGCGGACTGTGCCTCCCGGCGGAAGCGGGTCTGGGCGGTGATGTCGTCGGCCAGGTCGAGCCGGAGCAGCTTGATCGCGACCTGACGGTTCAGCCTCGTGTCGTCGCCGAGGTGTACCACGGCCATTCCCCCACGACCCAGTAGTCGGCCGATCTTGTATCGGCCGGCCAGCAGCTCGGGCATATCCACCTAGGCGCTCCCTTCGCTCGTGCTCATGCCAGCGGCGGTCGGCGTCGGCGAGGCCTGCGATCCGGCGTCGCCTGTTCCGCCCGGATCCTGCGGCGCCCCGGCGCCGGTTCCGGTCTGTGACTGGGTGGTCGGGGCCGGCGCAGGTTCGGTGGTGGTGGTCGTCGTCTGGGTGGTCGGTTCGGTCGAACTCGTCGGCGTCTCTGTCGGCGTGGTCGTCGTGGTGAGCGAAGTGGTGGAGGTCGTCGTGCTGGTGGTGGTGATGGTGGTGGGCGTGGCCGGAAGGGTCTCGGTCACCGTGGTCTGCTCCTGCGGAGTGTCCTGCCGGTTGAAGACGTCCGCGAAGATCGCCCCCAGGGCGACGAAGAGCACGAGCAGGATGAGTGCGATCAGTGGCCCGGTGAGGCGGCGCCGGGGACGCCCGCCCGAGCCGCCCACCTGGGCGTTCGCGGTAGTTCGCGGACCGGCGGGACGAGGTTCCCCCTGCGCCGCGGCCATCGCCCCGGCACCCATCGCGGCCCCCGCCGCCGGGCCCGGCCGTGGCGGGGTCCGGCGCACCGCCTCGGTGGGCTTGGTCGCGTCCATCACCCTCGTGGCGTCCGCGCCACCGGCAGGGGGTAGCACCGTGGTCGCCCGGGTCGGATCGCCACCGCTGGCGGCGATGTCCACCTCGCGAACCAGCGCGGCCCCGTCCGCAGGACGTTGATTGGGGTACTTGGCCAGCATCCGCATCACCAGGGCCCGCACGCCGGGCGGCAGGTGCTCGGGCAGCGGCAGGGGCTCATCATGCACGTGCGCCATTGCCTGGGCCACCTGGCTCTCGGCGGTGAACGGCGGATGCCCGGCCAGCGCCTCATAGGCGACCACACCGAGGGAGTACACGTCGCTGGCCGGGTTGGTGGCCTCCCCGGTGGCCTGCTCCGGGGAGAGATAGCGGGCCGTCCCCATCACGGTGCCGGTGGCGGTCAGCGGGACGGCGTCCGCGGCCCGGGCGATGCCGAAGTCGGTGATCTTGACCCGGCCGTCCGGAGTGATCAGCAGGTTGCCGGGCTTGATGTCTCGGTGCACGATGCCGGCCGCGTGCGCGGCGGCCAGGCCGAGCCCGACCTGGCGCATGATGCTGAGCACCTGGTCCACCGGGAGAACCCCGTCCCGGGTCAGGATGGTCGACAGGGGTTCGCCCTGAACGAGTTCCATCACCAGGTAGGCCTGCAACAGCCCGGTGTCGGTGGTGGTCTCGCCGTAGTCGAAGACGGCGGCGATGTTGGCGTGGCTCAGCGCCCCGCTGTTGCGGGCCTCGGCGCGGAACCGGGCCAGGAAGGTCGGGTCGCCGGACAACTCCGGCTTGAGGATCTTGATGGCGACCGGACGATCCAGGGTGGTGTCCACCGCCTCCCACACCGAGCCCATCCCGCCGACCGCGATCGGGCGGGTCAACTGGTAGCGCGAGCCGATCACGGCTCCTGGTCGCAGGCTCATCGCTTTCTCACTCGGTTCGTCGCAGCGGGAAGGTCAGGGGTCGGGGTCGCCGGGGCAGGGCCGCTAGGCCGGGACAGGGGAACGATCACTCGTTCATCACCGCCTGCATGACGGCGCGGGCGATCGGCGCCGCGGTGCGTCCGCCGCTGGCCGCGTCACCGGCGTCGCCGCCGTTCTCCACCACGACGGCCACCGCCACCTGCGGGTCGTCGGCGGGGGCGAAGGAGATGAACCAGGCATGCGGTGCCTGACCGGTGGCGTGCTGGGCGGTACCCGTCTTGCCAGCCACCTTGACGCCGGAGATCTGCGCGTTTGTGCCGGTGCCCGAGTTCACCACGGCTTCCATCATCGTGGTGAGTGAGGCCGCCGTCTCCGGGGAGACCGCCCGGCCCAGCGAACTGGGGCTCGGCTCGTCGAGCACGTCGAGGTTGTCGGCCACCACCTTCTCGATCAGCTGGGGCCTCATCACCTCCCCGTCGTTCGCGACGCCGGCGGCCACCATGGCCATCTGCAGCGGGGTGACCCGGGTCTCGTACTGGCCGATGGCGGTCTGCGCCTCCTGCGGCTCGTTGAGGTCGTCCGGGATGGTCGAGGGGGTCACCCGCATCGGGATCCGCAGATCCTGCTCGAAGCCGAACTTGTTGGCCTGGGAGTTCAGGGCGTCCCCGCCAAGTTGCATGCCCAGATACCCGAAGGCGGTGTTGCACGAGACCCGCAGGGCGTTCAGCAGGGTCACCTGCCCCGACCCGCAGGCCTGGCCGTTGTCGTTGGACAGTCCGCGTGAGGTCTGCGGCAGATCGAGCACGGCCGGGCCGGGCAGCAGGGTGTCCTCGGTGTACGTACCCGATTCCAGTGCCGCAGCGGAGGTGACCACCTTGAACGTCGAGCCCGGTGGATACAGGTCACCGGAGATCGCCCGGTTCACCAGCGGCTGGCCCTCGTCGGCGTTCAACTCGTCCCAGGCCGCGGTCACCTCGGCCCGGTCGTGGGAGGCCAGCACGTTGGGGTCGTAGGAGGGCCTGGACACCATGGCCAGGATGTCGCCGGTCTTGGGATCCAAGGCCACCACCGCGCCCCGCTGGCTTCCGAGGGAGTCGTACGCGGTCTGCTGCACCTCGGGCCGGATGGTCAGTTGGACGCTCGCCCCGGCCGGCTCGCGGCCCGAGACGATGTCGGACAGCCGCCGGTAGAACTGCTCGTCGGAGGTGCCGGCCAGTTTCTGCGACTCCGCGCCCTCGATGCCGGTGGCGCCATACACCAGGGAGTAGTAGCCGGTCACCGGGGCATAGACCGCCGGGTCGGCGTACGTGCGCTGGAATTTGTAGACGTCGTCCACGGGTTCGGAGGTGACCAGGGTCTTGTCCCCGGCCGAGATCGTCCCGCGCTCGCGGGAGAGCTCGTCGATGAGGGTCCGGGAGTTGCGTCCGTCGGCGTTGAGGGTGCCGGCGTTGACGTACTGGATCATCGTCGTGGAGATGAGCAGCATCGCAAAGAGCACGAAGGCCACCACGGCCACCCGGCGGATCGGGGTGTTCACGCGCCCGCCTCCCCGCGTTGCAGGGACACCACCTGGGTGGCGTTGGCGTCTTCGGTGACGACGGGCGCCGCCGGTCGCCGGGCGCTGTCGGAGATGCGTAACAGCAACCCCACGAGTATCCAGTTGGACACCAGCGATGACCCGCCGTAGGCGAGCAGGGGCATCGTCAGCCCGGTGAGCGGGATGACCCGGGTGACCCCGCCGGCCACGACGAAGACCTGCAGCGCCACCGCGAAGGCCAGGCCCGCGGCGAGCAGTTTGCCGAACCCGTCGCGGACGCCGATCGCGGTCCGAAAGCCCCGCTGGACCAGGATCATGTACAGGGCCAGGATGGCGAACACCCCGGCCAGTCCGAGTTCCTCGCCGAGCGAGGCGAGGATGAAGTCCGACTCGGCGTAGGGGACGATCGTCGGGCGCCCCTCGCCCAGCCCGCGGCCGATCAGGCCGCCGTAGGCCATCCCGAACAGGCCCTGCACCACCTGGTAGGAGCCGCCGATCTCCCGGTTGTAGATGTCGTTGTCGAAGGCGTGCAGCCACACGTCGATCCGGGCCTGGACGTGGGAGAACAGGCCGTAGGCGACGACCGCCCCGGCCGCGAACAGACCCAGGCCGATCGCGATCCAGCTCACCCGCTCGGTGGCCAGGTAGAGCATCGCGACGAACAGCCCGAAGAACAGCAGGGAGGTCCCCAGGTCGCGTTCGAGCACGAGGATGCCCACGCTGACCGCCCAGGCGATGAGGATGGGGCCCAGGTCACGCCCCCGCGGCAGGCGCATCTTCAGGAAGGTGGGACCGGCCAGGGAGAGGTTGTCCCGCTGGTTCACCAGATATCCGGCGAAGAAGACGGCCAGGACGATCTTGGCGAGTTCACCGGGCTGGAAGCTCAACGGCCCGATGCCGATCCAGATCCGGGCGCCGTTGATCGTCTTGCCGAGCCCGGGCAGCATCGGCAGTGCCAACAGCCCCAGGCCGAGGACCATCGCGGTGTAGGTGTACCGACGCAGGATGCGGTGATCGTTGAGCAGCCAGATCACCACGATCGCCGCGCTCACCCCGATGCCCGCCCACATCAGCTGACGGGGGGCCAGCAGCCCCCAGTCGGGGTTGGACGCGGACTTGGCCAGGTCGATCCGGTGGATCATCGCCAGCCCGAGCCCGTTGAGGGTGACCGCGACCGGCAGCAGCGTCGGGTCGGCGAAGTTGGCCCGAAAGCGCACCACCAAGTGGATCGCCAGGCAGAGGACGGCGAAGCCGGCGCCGTACACCCAGATCCCGGCCGGCCAGTCGCCCGCCACGCCCACGTTGACGAGCCCGTAGGCGGCCACCGAGATGCCGACCGCGAGGACGAGCAGGGCGAGTTCGACGTTGCGGCGTGGCCGAGGGGCGTGTTCGGTGACGGTGGCCATCACGCCTCACCGCACTCGTCGGGGACGGGCAGGGTGGTGGTGTTGCCGGACGGGGTCGGGGTGCTCGATCCGGCCCCCGCGCTGGGTTCGGTGTCGGTGCTGGGTGTGGTGTCGGCGTTCGTGGTGGGTTGGACCGTGGGCGTCGTCGCTCCGGCCCCGGTGCCGGTGCTGGACGAACCGGAGCCGGGGTTCACCACCACGGTGGGGGTGCACACACTCGACTCCTGGTACAGGTTGATGACGATCCTGCGGGCGTCGGCCAGGTCGTCGGCGCCGATCCCGGCGCGGACGCGTTCCTGGGAGGTCGGGTCCAGGGTGTCCACCGGCAGGGTGTCTGCGGTCTCCACCACCGAGCTCATGGTGATCGGGCCGATGTCCGAGGACAGCCCGCGGAAGACCGCGACATTGTCCTGGTCGGCGCCGACGTAGTACTGGCGTTGGGTCCAGACCCACGCCCCGTACAGGCCGCCACCGATGACGGCCAGCACCAACAGGGCGCCGAGCACGGTGAACAGCCGACGACCGGACTGCTCGTCCTGGCCGTCATCGATGTCGTAGTCCTCGTCGGCCGGCTCCGGCTCGGGTTCGCGCCGGGTGAGTGCGGCCGCCTTGGCCGCCGCGGAATTGCCGGCCCGGGTCGGCTGGTCTCGGGTAAGGGCAGCTGCCCCCACCACCTGCGGGGTGGACGAGGCACCGACGTTGGCCTCGGGCACCACGTCGGCGACGATGCAGGTGATGTTGTCGTTGCCGCCGGCGCGCAGGGCGAGGTCGACGAGCCGTTCGGCGCAGGCGGCCGGGTCCCGGACTCCGGCGAGGGTCTCGGCCAGGGTGTCCTTGCTGACCGGGCCGCTGAGCCCGTCCGAACACAGCAGCCAACGGTCGCCCACGACGGCCTCGCGCACGCTGGTGTCCACGTCCTCGGGAGCGTCCACGTCGCCGATCACCCGCATCACGATGTTGCGTTGGGGGTGTTGGCTGGCCTCCTCGGCGGTGATCTTGCCGTCGTCGACGAGGGTCTGGACGAAGGTGTGGTCCTTGGTGACCTGGGTCAGCACGCCGTCCCGCAGCAGGTACGCCCGGGAGTCTCCGATGTGCGCCAGGGCGAGCCGGTTCCCGTGCCGCAGGATGCCGGTGACCGTCGTTCCCATGCCGGCGAGTTCGGGCTGGTCGTGCACCCGCTCGCGGATCCCGTCCGCGGCCGAGTGGATGGCCCCTTCCAGTTCCTGCAGGGCGTCCGCGCCCGGTGCGTCGTCGTCCAGGACGGCGAGTCGGCCGACGGCCAGCGAGGAGGCGATGTCACCGCCAGCGTGGCCGCCCATCCCGTCGGCGACGACGAGCAGGTTGACCCCGGCGTAGGCGGAGTCCTGGTTGTTGCGGCGACCGAGTCCGATGTCGGAGCGGGCCGCATATCGCAGTGCGACCACGCTCACCTCCGCAGTTCGATGACGGTGCGTCCGATCTTGAGCACGGCACCGGCGGCGACCGGTGTGGGCCCGCCGAGGGGAGCCCCGTTCAGGGTGGTGCCATTGGTCGAGCCGAGGTCCTCAACGGTCCACCCATCCGCGCCAGGGGTCAGCTTGGCATGCCTGCTTGAGGCGAAATCGTCGGTGAGGACGAGGGTGCACTCGGGGGCACGACCGATCAGCACCGGGGCCTGACCGAGGGAGAGCGTGGTGCCCACCAGGGAGCCGGCGGTGATCACCAACCGGCCCGGGGCGTTGGGGGTCGCGGTGCGTGGCGGGACGGCGGCCCGGCCTCGCGGGGGCGTCTGCGGGGCGGCGTTGCGCCCTCGGCGGCGCGGCTTGCGGGTCACCACGCGGGTGCCGTAGAGGTCGCGGCGCAGCACCCCGACGACGCTGAGCACCATCACCCACAGCAGCGCCAGGAAGCCCAGTTGCAGGACGAGCAGAGTTAGCTGGCTCACCGACTCACCCGGCCGTCTCGTCGTCGGCTTCGGCGTTGCGGGTGGTGAACCGGATTCTGGTGCGGCCCAGGGTGATCGACGAGCCGTCGTTCAGGCGCGCGGCGGTGACCTTCTCGCCGTCCACGAAGGAACCGTTCGTCGAGCCGAGGTCGCGCAGGCTGGCCGCACCGCCCTCCAGGGTGATCTCCGAGTGGTGCCGGGAGACTCCCGGGTCGTCCAGCACGATGTCGCAGTCGGTGCCGCGCCCGAGCACGGTGCGCCGGTTGTTGAGTTGGTAGCGGCGGCCGTCGATGTCCAGGACGGGGTGGGCGACCGTGGCGATCGCGGAGGTGGCCGGGGCCACGGACCCCTTGACCCGGGCACCGCGCACCGTGAACACGCCGGTCTTGAGTTGCTCGTCCACCTCGAGCTGGACGCTGACCGGGCCGACGAAGGCATATCGCTGCTGGCGCGCGTGCTGGGCGACGACCTCTTCGAGCTCGGCGACCAGGGTCTCGGACCACGAGGTGAATCGGTCGTAGTCGGCCTCGCCGAGGGTGATCAGGTAGGCGTTGGGCACGAGGGTGCGCCCCCGCCCGACGACGGCGGCGCTGGTGTCGGCCTCCTTGCGCAGCGCGCTGGCAAGTTCGACGGGCTTGACCTCGCTGCGGAACGCCTTGGCGAAGGCTCGGGAGATGCCCTGTTCGACCTTGTTCTCGAACCTGTCTAGTGCTCCCATCTCGCCTCCCTCTCTCGTCTCGGCGGCGGGTGCGCCGTGCTCACCGGAGGCTTGCCCTGCGGATCGCCTCAGCGTGCGTGCCGTCCTTCACCAGCCTCCGTCCCCCGGGCAGGTCAACAGCGCGGACCGGGTTCGGCCCGACTGACGACAATAACGCCTCCGTTGGGGGAACCCTGGGCAGTGGCGTGCAGAACGTGAGGAGATCGTCACCTGCTTGTGACGCGGGGGCTTGGGGTTGGGGGTGGATCCGGGTGGGGTCCGTGGGTGTTCGGGGGGTTCTGGGGGGCGTTCGGGGGCGGTGGGGGGCGGTGGGCGCCTGCCCAAACGTGACCCGGGTGACGATGTGCCGCCTGCGGTGGCGGTAGATGTGACCCGAGGCGGCCAGAGGTGACCCGGGTGACGTTTGGCGCCCTCGGGACGGTGCCAAACGTGACCTGGGTGACGATGTGCCGCTTGCGGTGGCGGTAGATGTGACCCGGCGCGGCCAGAGGTGACCTGGGTGACGTTTGGCGCCCTCGGGACGGTGCCAAACGTGACCTGGGTGACGATGTGCCGCTTGCGGTGGCGGTAGATGTGACCCGACGAGGCCAGAGGTGACCCGGGTGACGTTTGGGCGGCTCAGAACGCCCCGGACGAGAACCGGGCCGGTGGCGGTGGGCGCCTG
>JBKECN010000056.1:0-32260 GCA_047974565.1 Actinomycetales bacterium | reverse complement strand
GTCCGGCATCCAGGAGCGTGAGTCCACTGACACCACCACGGTCTACAACTTCCAGGTCGGGTCTACCCACACCTATTACGCCCTGGCCGGGACCACCCCCATCCTGGTCCACAACGCCAACTACAAACCCAACGCAGGCGCCGCAAACACGGGTGCCCGAACCTTCGGGAGTTTCGCGGCAAACGACCTACGTGCGGCCGCGCAGGCTGCAGACCGGAACGGTTTGACGCAAGTCGGTCGGGCGCTTCAGAAGCACTCTGGCCGTGAGGGCAGCGTGTTCAGCGGGATGTCTAGCGGAACCGCTACGGCGAGGAACGAGCAGGGGCTGCGAGTCTTGGACGACATCCTCAACGATTCTGGTGGTCGCACAGAGGTCCTTGATCGTGTCACGAACATATGGGACTCGACGGGTCGCGGGGTCCGCTTCGGCAACGATGGATCCTTCCTGGGGTTCTTGGAGCCAGTCGGATGAACGGCTACAAGCTCCTGCTAGTCAGCGCTGTTGGTGAGCGGGACGGCATGGCTCTGGAGCTATCCCGCGACACCGGGGAGCAAGTTGCCGAGGTGTTTGAGGATGACGAGACCCGGACCCGGTCGGTCACGTTCTTCACCGATGCGCCCGTCCCCTTGGAAGCGATTGAGTGGCTGTTGGCCGAGGCTGCGAGGCAACTGTGATTCTCTGGCTAAAGTCCTTGCTCGCTGCCCTGACCGTGGTGGTGCTGGGCGTTGGGCCCGCGAGTGCGACCCCCACGGTGCACACCAGCTACGACACGTCGGCCTCGGTGTACGACATGGCTCCACCGACTGTTCAGGTCGGCAGCGTGGTGGATCATCGGCGCGGACCGTCGTGCCCAGGAGCGCCGGGCTCAGCGGGCACTCCTGTGTCCGTTTCGTGGACCGGTGTTGCCGCAGGGACAGCAGAGCATGTCCTCCCGATCGGCCCAGGGTCGGAGAAGGCGTGGACGGTCCTGAACCGGGTTGGCGCCAAGGGTGCGCCGCTACCGGGGTACAAGGGCGGCTCCGTCTTCAAGAATTGGCAAGGGCGCCTGCCGGAGACTCCGGGGGTCACATACCGCGAGTGGGACGTGAATCCCTACGCGAAGGGTGTCAACCTGGGGCCTGAGCGAATCGTCACTGGCAGCGACGGGTCGGCCTATTGGACAGGCAATCCCTACGACACGTTCCTGATGTTCCGGGGGTCGACCGGATGACCGACTCCCTTGCGCTGATGAAGGTCGAGACCGAATTTCGGCCGCTGCTGCTTGAGTGCGATGTTCAGGCGGTGGGCTCCGCGGTCTCGCGCTGGGTCGAGTCCGGCCTGACCGCTGTTGTTGTGCGCGGCCGCAAGATGCGAACGCTGGCTGGGCTCTTCGACGAGTTCGCGGCCGCACTCCAATTCCCGCTCTACTTCGGCGAGAACGAGGATGCGTTCAACGAGTGCATCGCTGAACTGGAAACTCTGCCCGCAGGCGAGGGCTACGTCGTGACGATTACAGACCCGGACCAGGTACTCGCGGACGCAGGAGCCGAGGCTCTTGGCTGGCTGGCCCGTTCACTGGAATCTGCGGCTGAAGAATGGACCCAGCCGGTTGAGCTCGGCGAGTGGTGGGACCGTCCAGCGGTTCCCTTCCACGTGGTGCTCGCCGGCGAGCGTGAGGTGATCGAGGTGGCCACCCGCCGATGGTCGGTTGCTGGGGCCGCGCCGATGCCGCTGGGACACGCCTGATTCGTTCAGCCGGCACCGCCGGTGATGAGGCGGAGCGGACCTCCACTGCAGGCGACCTTCGGTAGGACCGCCGGTCACCATCTACTTCGCAGCCTTCGAACCTTCGTTCGACGACACGACTCTGGAGTGCGCGCTCGACGAGTGAGCCGAGGTCTCGGTCCGATCGTCGCATGAAGTTCTCGGGCAGTAATGCGCGTTTTCCGGCCGCCGGTGTTGCCGCATCAACACCCGGTCTCCTCGGCGGATCGGACGTTCACCACGTACGGTTCACCCAGGACCTGCGGCCGGGCGAGGCCGACCGAGGCGGCAACGGAGAGGACGAGATCGTGATCAACCGGCGGGATCTGGGGTCGTGGTTGCAAGGGCCCGGCCGGGCCCCTGGCGCGGCACCGCGCGGAGCCCGTCTCGGCCTGCCCGAGGACGGTCCCGGCTCGGTGGCGCGACCCGGTCGACGGATCGTGGCCCTGTTCATCGACTGGTTCAGTTGCATGCTCATCAGCGCCGCCTTCTTCGACTCCAACTCCTTCGCAACGATGGTGACCTTCGCTGTCGTGCAAGTGATCACGGTGGGCACGATCGGATTCGGACCGGGCCACCGGATCTGCGGGTTGCGAGTACAACGCCTCGACGGGCGGTTGCCCGGCCCGCTGCGCGCCCTCGTCCGCACCCTCCTGCTCTGCCTGGTGATTCCCGCGGTGGTCTACGACTCGGACGGGCGCGGTCTGCACGACCGGGCTGCGGGCACGGTGTTGGTGCTGATCTGACCGGTGCCCTGGTTCTGAACTGACCGGCCGATGCTGCCCTCGCCGGGGCCTCGCCGAGCGGCTGCTTGACCGCGCCGCCCGCGGCGGGCAAGTCTGTCCTCTGCAATCCGGCCCCGGGTGGCCGGTCCGAGCACGGAGGTGGTGGCGGTGGTCCCGAGGTGAGTGTGACGGAACTGTTCATTGACGGTCGCTGGCGGTCGGCCGGGTCCGGAGCCACCCGCACCATCGCCTGTCCGGCCGACGGGCGCGAGGTCGCCGTGGTCGCCGAGGCAGGGGTCGCTGACGCGCAGGAGGCGATCGCCGCCGCAAGCCGGGCCTTCACCGAGGGGGAGTGGCCCCGCACGTCCACCGCGGCGCGGGGGGAGGTGCTGGCCCTGGTGGCCGACATCCTCGAACGCGACACCGCCGAGATCGCCCGGGCCGAATCCCTCGACACCGGAAAGCGTCTGGTGGAGAGCGAATACGACGTGGCCGACGTGGTGTCGGTGTTCCGGTTCTACGCCGGGCTCGCGATGTCTGGGGCCGAGGCGGGCCGGGTGGTGGACACCGGACAGCAGGACATCCGCAGCCGAGTGGTGCACGAGCCCGTTGGCGTGTGCAGCCTCATCACACCGTGGAACTACCCGCTGCTGCAGGCGGCCTGGAAGGTGGCCCCTTGCCTGGCCGCTGGAAACACGTTTGTCCTCAAGCCATCTGAGCTCACCCCGCACACCACGGTGCTGTTGGTGCGGGCCCTGGCCGAGGCCGGGGTACCGGCCGGAGCGGTGAACCTGCTGCTCGGTTCCGGCGCCGAGATAGGCCCGACGATGACCGAGGACCCGCGGGTCGATCTGGTCTCCTTCACCGGAGGGATGAGCACCGGCCAGGCCATCATGCGGGCCGCTGCCGGCACGGTGAAGAAACTCGCCCTCGAACTCGGCGGCAAGAACCCCAACGTGGTCTTCGCCGACGCCGATCTCGAGGTGGCCCTGGACTATGCGCTCACCGCGGTTTTCCTGCACTCCGGCCAGGTGTGCTCGGCCGGCGCCCGGCTCATCATCGAGGAGTCGATCAAGGAGGACTTCGTCGCCGAGCTCGTGCGCCGTGCGGGGCAGATCCGGCTCGGCGGCCCCTTCGACGAGGACGCCGACACCGGTGCGCTGATCAGCGCCCAGCATCTGGCCAAGGTCGAGGCCTACGTGGAACGGGGGATCGCCGAGGGCGCCGTCCTGCGCTGTGGCGGCGCCCGTCCGCAGGGGTCGGGCTTCGCCGACGGCTACTTCTACCTGCCCACCATCCTCGATTCCTGTCGAAGTGACATGTTCGTCACCCAGGAGGAGTCGTTCGGCCCGGTGCTGACCGTGGAGACCTTCTCCGGCACGGACTCGGACCAACTCGAGGACGCCGCGGCGGGCATCGCCAACGACTCGGTGTTCGGACTGGCCGGAGCCGTCTGGACCCGGGATGCTGGCCGCGCCGAGCGGATGGCCGCGCGGATGCGGATGGGCACCGTGTGGATCAACGACTATCACCCGTACGTGCCGCAGGCCGAGTGGGGCGGCTACAAGCGATCTGGCATCGGCCGCGAACTGGGCCTGCACGGCCTGGCCGAGTACACCGAGACCAAGCACGTCTGGCACAACACCCGTCCCACCGTGCAGGGCTGGTTCCCGAACCGTCCAGCATCCACCTCAGACCGTCCGCAGCCGGAGTCAGGAGCCGTCCAGTGAGCGTTCGCACGCACGTCGACTACGTCATCGTCGGTGGGGGTTCGGCCGGGTCCGCACTGGGCAACCGGCTCTCCGCCGACCCGCACACCAGCGTCCTGGTCCTGGAGGCGGGCCGCAGCGATTACCGGATGGACCCGTTCATCCACATGCCCGCGGCACTGCCCTTCCCGATCGGCTCGAGGTTCTACGACTGGAAGTACGAGTCCGACCCCGAGCCGCACATGAAGGACCCCAAGACCGGGGCGCTCGGCCGGCGCGTCTACCACGCCCGGGGCAAGGTGCTCGGCGGCTCGTCCTCGATCAACGGGATGATCTTCCAACGAGGCAACCCGATGGACTACCAGCGCTGGGGCGCCGATCCGGGCATGCAGACCTGGGACTACGCCCACTGCCTGCCGTACTTCCGGCGGATGGAGACCTGCCTGGCCGGGGCCGACCAGTGGCGCGGCGGGTCCGGGCCGCTGGTGCTCGAGCGCGGCCCGGCGAACAACCCCCTGTTCGGGGCTTTCTTCGAGGCCACCGTCCAGGCCGGCTACCCACCCACCGACGACGTCAACGGCTACCGCCAGGAGGGCTTCGCCCGTTTCGACCGCAACGTGCACCGGGGGCGTCGGTTGTCGGCCGCCCGCGCGTACCTGCACCCGGTGATGGACCGCAAGAACCTGCAGGTCCTCACTCGGGCCTTCGTCACCGGCATCACCATGCAGGGCACTCGGGCCACCGGCGTCACGTACTCGCACCTGGGCCGCAACGCCAGTGTCACCGCCGGCGAGGTGATCCTGTGCGGTGGGGCCTTCAACTCCCCGCAGTTGCTGCAGCTGGCCGGGATCGGACCCGCCGATCATCTGCGCTCGCTGGGGGTCAAGGTCGTCGCCGACCTTCCCGGGGTCGGGGCCAACCTGCAGGACCACTTGGAGGTGTACATCCAG
Source organism: Actinomycetales bacterium (assembly GCA_047974565.1). Lineage (GTDB taxonomy): Bacteria > Actinomycetota > Actinomycetes > Actinomycetales > CAWJMD01 > JBDIAG01. Next base: position 27,132 of record JBKECN010000056.1, on the reverse strand, counting down.
TACGCGTCCAGGCTGCCGGTCTCGATCGCCCCCGGCCTGGCCTGGCATCGGCGACCGCAGATCGGCGCTGAATGGCTGTTCCTGCGTTCGGGCCTGGGCGCGACCAACCACTTCGAGGGTGGCGGCTTCGTGCGCAGCAACGACGAGGTGGGCTATCCCAACCTCATGTACCACTTCCTGCCGATCGCGATCCGCTACGACGGCACCTCCCCGACGCAGGGCCACGGCTACCAGGTGCACGTCGGTCCGATGTACTCCGATGTGCGGGGCAGTTTGAAGATCACCAGCACCGACCCGACCCGGCACCCCTCGATCCTGTTCAACTACCTGTCCACCGAGAACGACCGACGGGAGTGGATCGAGGCGATCCGGGTGACCCGCAACATCATGAACCAGCCCGCATTCGACCCCTTCAACGACGGCGAGATCTCGCCCGGGCCCACGGTGGAGTCGGACGAGCAGATCCTGGACTGGGTCGCCAAGGACGCAGAGACCGCGCTGCACCCCTCGTGCACGGCGAAGATGGGCGTGGACGAGAACGCGGTGCTCGACCCCACCTCGATGCGCGTGCACGGGGTTGACGGCCTGCGCGTGGTGGACGCCTCCGCCATGCCCTATGTCACCAACGGCAACATCTACGCCCCGGTGATGATGATGGCCGAGAAGGCCGCCGACCTCATCGCGGGCAACACTCCGCTGGCACCCTCCGATGCCCCCTTCTACCGTCATGGCGCGGGGGACCCGTTGTACCCGGACGGCCGCCCCGACCCGGTCGTCGGCTTCGGCGGACGGCCCAGCGACCTGGGTGGCAGGCACGTCGAGCCCCGCACGGTGTGACGCGCTACGCGTCGCGGCGGTGTGATGCCGGCCCAGCTGGATCGGGTCCGGCTGTTGGCTGCCGGACCTTGTCACGGGTCATGAACTGAGGAACCTGCCCCCGCCCGCTAGTGCCCTTGTCGGTGGGCGGGCGTAGGTTCGCAGTGTGACGAGCAACGACACGAATCTCTCCCGTCCGGCATCGACCTCCCGCCCGGCCACGGTGGGGGAGTTGCGGGCCAGCGGGCACGTCGAGCGCACGGTCAAGGCGGAGATCCGGCAGAACCTGCTGGCGCTGATGGCCTCCACCCATACCCCCGGCGAGCGCTTCCCCGGCATCGTCGGCTTCGACGAGACCGTGCTGCCAGAAGTCGAACGGGCGCTGCTGGCCGGGCACGACATGGTGCTGCTCGGCGAGCGCGGCCAGGGCAAGTCCCGGTTGATCCGGTCCCTGGTCGGCCTGCTGGACGAATGGACCCCGGCGATCGAAGGGTCCGAGCTCAACGAGCACCCGTACAGTCCGGTGCTGCCGCTGTCCATCCGCCGGGCTCGCGAACTCGGGGACGAACTGCCGGTGCGTTGGGTGCACCGCAGCGAGCGGTATGCCGAGAAGCTGGCGACGCCGGACACCTCGATCGGCGATCTCATCGGCGATATCGACCCGGTCAAGGTCGCGCAGGGCCGCACGCTGGCAGATCCGGACACCATCCACTTCGGACTCGTCCCGCGTAGTCACCGCGGCATCCTGGCGGTCAATGAGCTTCCCGACCTGGCCGAGCGCATCCAGGTGGGTTTGCTGAACGTGCTGGAAGAGCGCGACATCCAGGTGCGGGGCTACAGCCTGCGCCTGCCCTTGGACGTCCTGGTGCTGGCCTCGGCGAACCCGGAGGACTACACCAACCGGGGTCGGATCATCACCCCGCTCAAGGACCGGTTCGGTGCGGAGGTCCGCACCCACTACCCGTTGGATCTGGACGACGAGATCGCGATGATCGCCCAAGAGGCCGACACGGTCGCCGAGGTTCCTTCGCATCTGCTCGAGGTGGTCGCCCGGTTCACCCGTGAGGTGCGTGAGTCCCCGGCGGTGGACGCCCGCTCCGGGGTGTCGGCCAGGTTCGCGGTGGCCGGGGTGGAGACCGCAGCCGCGTCGGCCCTGCGCCGGGCCGGGTTGCGGGGTGAGGCCACCGCGGTGGCCCGGGTGGGAGACACCGAGTCGATCGTCTCGACGTTGCGGGGCAAGGTGGAGTTCGAGTCCGGTCACGAAGGCCGCGAGCTCGAGGTGATGGCGCACCTGTTGCGCACCGCCATCGCCCAGACCTTCCGGCACCGGGTCGGCGGGTTGGACGTCTCCGGAGTGCGTGACGTGGTCGAGGGCGAGGAGGGCGTCCAGACCGGGGAGTTGATGACCGGGCAGGAGATCCTCGACCAACTGCAGGAGGTTCCGGGTCTGGGTGGGCTGCTCGACCAGGTCGAGCCGGATGTCGATCCGAGCCCCGGCCTGGCCGCGGCCGTCATCGAGCTCGTCCTGGAGGGCCTGCATCTGACTCGGCGGCTCGACAAGCGCACCGCCGACGACGGCAGCACCCGGTACGGAGGAGTGACATGAGTCCGGCAAGCTGGCCCGGGGGGTTCGGCGCGGGACGCCAGTACCGGTACGGCGCCTGGCGAGGTGGCCCGGATCCGCTCGCCCCGCCCTACGACGCAGGGGCCGCGGTCGACCAGATCGGGTCCCAGGTGCTGGCCGGGGAGAGCCTGCGCGATGCGCTGCGGGATCTGCTGCGGCGCGGCACCTCCGGCGGTCGAGGCCTGGACGAGTTGCGGGCCCGGGCCCGACGGCGTCGCCAGGAGTTGATGCGATCCGGTCGTCTGGACGGAGGGTTGACCAGGGCCAGGGCGTTGCTGGACCAGGCCCTGGCCGCCGAGCGAGACGAGCTTCGCCGGCGTGCAGAGGGCGATCCCGACACCCCCGGCGCGGGGAGTCCCGTCGACCGCGCGCAGGAGGAACAGCGTGACGGCGATTCCGGCACGCCTGGCGTGGGGAGTCCCGCCGACCGCGCGCAGGATGAACAGCGTGAAGGCGATCCCGGCAGCCCGGGCGCGGACTCGGCCGATCCCACGGGGTCGGGCACATCTGCACGCCCGGACGATTCGGGTTCCGCCGGGCCCGGCGACAACGCGACCATCGGGGACCACGGCCGGGGTGATCGCTCGAAGGGTGATGGCCCTGCACAGTCAGCCCACCCCGCAGGGTCAGGTGCCCCCGACGATTTGGGCCGCCCACGATTCGCCGACCCGGACGACGACTTCGCCTGGTCTCGCCTGGATTCGCTGCCCGGCTCGACGGCCGCTGCGATGCGTGAACTCGAGGACTATGCCTGGCGCAGTCCCGAGGCGGCAGCCCTCTATCAGCAGCTGCTCGACGAACTCCGCTCCCAGGTGCTCCAGCAGCAGTTCGGGGGCTTGCAGAGCGCACTGTCTCAGGGCGGTCCGAGCCCTGAGCAGGCCGAAGCGATGCGGCGCCTGGTCGAGGATCTCACCGACCTGTTGGACAAGCATGCCCGAGGGGAGGCGACCCAGCAGGACTTCGAGGACTTCATGGCGGCCCATGGCGAGGAACTCGGTATCGACGCCGAGAACCTCGACGAGCTTCTCGACGAACTGGCCCGGCGGGCGGCGGCGGCGCAGCGACTGATGAACTCCCTGAGTCCCGAACAACGGGCCGAGCTGTCCGACCTCATCGGGCAGGCGATGCAGCAGGCCGGCCTGGAGCAGGCCATGGCAAAGCTCTCCGAATCGTTGCGGACTCTTCGGCCCCAGATCGGGCGGCCAAGTCGTGGCCAGCTCGGCGGGCAGGAGCCCCTCGATTACGGCCAGTCCACCGGCGTGCTCGGCGAACTGGCGGACCTGGACGCGGTGATCGACCAGTTCGCCCAGGATCCCACCGAGGTCGGGCACACCCTCGACAACGTCGACGCCGACGCCGTGGAACGGACCCTGGGCCGCGCTGCCGCAGACGAACTGCGCCGGCTCGCTGAACTGGAGCGGGCGCTGCGACAGCAGGGTTGGGTCACGTCCACCTCCGACGGCATCACCCTCAGCCCGAAGGCACTGCGTCGACTCGGGGCGACCGCGCTGCGCCGGGTGTTCGCCGACCTGGAGTCCAGTGCCCGTGGCGGGCACGATGTGCGCGAGGCGGGAGCCGCCGGTGAGCTGACCGGGGCGAGCCGGCCCTGGCAACTCGGCGACACGCAGCCGATCGACGTCGTGCGCACCGTCTCCAATGCGATCCGTCGCCACGCCGGGGAACAGCTGGTCGCCGGTGGTGCAAGTGGCCAGGTACGGCTCTCTGTCGACGATTTCGAGGTCGCCGAGACCGAGCGACGGGCCGGGGCCTGCGTGGCCCTGTGTGTCGACCTGTCCTACTCCATGGTGGCCGAGGGGCGGTGGGGGCCGATGAAGGAGACGGCGCTCGCCCTGGCCCACCTGGTGGCCACCCGGTATCCGCAGGATGCCCTGCAGATCATCGGCTTCGGTCGCTACGCGATGACCTTGAGCACCGCCGAGTTGGCCGGCATCGAGCCGTCGTATGAGCAGGGCACCAATCTCGCTCACGCCCTCGCCCTGGCGGAGCGGCACCTACGGCGACATCCGGAAGGCGATCCGGTGGTGCTGGTGGTCACCGACGGGGAGCCGACCGCGCACCTGGACCTCGACGGCGAGGCCTTCTTCACCTGGCCGCCGATGCCCGAAACCATCCGCGCCACCATCGATCACGTCGATCGCCTGGCCAGGATGGGCGCGGTGCTCAACACCTTCATGCTCGGCGACGACGATGGCCTACGCCGCTTCGTCGACGCGGTGGCCCGGCGTGGCGGTGGCCGAGTCTTCACCCCGGACGTGAACCAGCTGGGCGCGTACCTCATCGACGACTATGCCCAGGCACGTCGCAACAGCCGACGATGAGCGGAACCGTTGCGGGCCGGCGACGGCCATTTCGGCCTACCCTAACCATAAAGTAGAGGTTTAGAGTTACGGGAACTCGGGGGTGTCAGCCGCTACGGCACCGCATGCCGCACCGGGCGGTCGACGTTCGCGTGGCCCAGCCGTGGCGATGGCACCCGACCGATCCGGGTGTCGCACGGTAGGCGGAAGGCGCAGGAGTCAGTACTCCGAGGGAGGCTGCCAGGCGTCGGCCTGGGAGGCGTAGTCATCGCGGACTGCCGCCTGAGCGCGCAACGCCGACAAGGCATTTCGCTGCGCGGAGGAGACCAGGAACTGGTCGGCAACAGAGATCATCCTGGTGAGGTTGACCACGGCGGGGAGAGCCCTCAGATCGATGAAGAGCTCTGGGGTGGGTTGCTGCACGCAGACACTCTACAAAGAGAAGTCGTGACCTGGCTGTAATCCAGGCGAAACTCTCGTGAAGAAAATCTGCGTCACACCGACCGGGAAGTGGTGCGCGGCAATCGGTCTGGGCGACCAGAGTCGGGCAACGGCCGACCAGATCATGACGGATCACAGAGTCGGTGACACCTTCGACCAGACTGCTGCGGACCACACGTCGGTGACCGACGACCAACTCTGACCGACCACCGCGTTGGCGAGGACCAGACGCTGCGGGACTGCAGAGCCGGTGACAGCGGCGACAAGACCGCCGGCGGCCACGTGAGCGTCGTCGGGTCCGGGAGTTTGTCCGCTGAGGACCGGGCAGCGTCAGCGGCCGCGGGCGGCCCGTCGGTCGGGTCGGGCTCGGGCCGGGTCCACTCCCTTGGGGATGGGCGCGCCACCGCGAAGGTCAGGCATGGACCGCAGCCGAACCAGCACCTGGGACACCTCGTCCTTGGTCAGCGCCGGCTTGAGTTTCATCACGTGACGGGCGAGCTTGGACACCGGCACCTGTCCCTCGCCGTCTCCCACCTGCACGAGGGTGATCGGGGCGTTGGAGATGAACCGGCGATGCTTCTTCTCCTCCGAGGCGAGCAGCTTGCCGATCCGGTGGGGTGGGCCGTCACCGACCAGGACGACTCCGGGGCGTCCCACGGCACGAAAGACCGAGTCGTAGGTGCGCGGGTCGACCGCGACGGGCTCTTCCTGGGTCGTCCACCCGCTGCGCAGCATCCGCAGCGCGGCACCGGCGGCACCGGGCTGGCCCTCCAACTGCTTGTACATCGCCCGGTCGGCCTTGCGGGACAGGATGATCATCGCCACCAGGGCCGCCACCGGCAGTGCGATGAAGGTGAAGTAGATCGGGTGGCCGGTGGCGAAACCGATGGCCAGGCCGATGGCGAGGATTCCCACCACGGCCCCGAGAATCCACCAGGTGACCGACGGGTCAACCTGCCTCGTCAGCTGAAAGACTTGTTTGATCTGGGCTAGCCGCCCTGGTTTGCCGTCTTTGCGTCGACCGAAGCGGCGGCGCTTCGGCTCCTCAGCCTGCGATGTGGACATTGGTCCAGGATAGGTGAGCGGTCAACACCGACGTCCGCTCTCGGCGCCGGACTCGCCGGGGTGTCGCGAGCCCTCGAACCAGGCGCGCTGGCCTCGCGCCACCGTTGTCGGCCGGCTGCACCGTCGTGGGCACGCGGGTGTCGCCCGGAGTCGCCCGCCGTGGCGGTGCCCCGCACGCGCGGCGTTCACTACCGCGACAGCAGGCTGGAGGCCTCCTGAGCGGCCGGCATCGGCTGGTCCAGATGCGAAAGGTGCTCGGGAATGGGGCGTCCCATCGCCTTGGTGGCCTGGGCCCACAGCCGTCCGGCTCGATACGACGAGCGGACCAGGGGACCGCTCATCGCGCCCGCGAAGCCCAGTTCGTGCGCGTAGTCGCTGAGTTCGACGAACTCCTCGGGCTTGACCCATCGCTCCACCGGGTGGTGCCGGGGCGAGGGGCGCAGGTACTGGGTGATGGTGACCAGATCGGTGCCGGCCTCGCGCAGGTCGCGCAGCGCCTGGCGGACCTCGTCCGTCGTCTCGCCCATCCCGAGGATGAGGTTGGATTTGGTGACCAGACCGGCGTCCTTGCCCATCGTGATGACTGCCAGGGAACGCTCGTACCGGAAAGCCGGCCGGATGCGCTTGAAGACCCGCGGCACGGTCTCGACATTGTGGGCGAAGACCTCGGGGCGAGCGTCCAGGACCTGGCCGACCAGGTCGGGCACGCCGTTGAAGTCGGGAACCAGGATCTCCACGCCGGTTCCGGGGTTGAGTTCGTGTACCGCGCGGATCGTCTCGGCGTACAACCAGGCACCCTGGTCGGGAAGGTCGTCGCGGGCGACGCCGGTGACGGTGGCGTACCGCAGGCCCATCGCCTGCACCGACTCGGCGACCCGGCGTGGCTCGTCCCGGTCCAGGTCGCTCGGGCGGCCCGTGTCGATCTGGCAGAAGTCGCACCGACGGGTGCACTGCTCGCCACCGATCAGGAAGGTGGCTTCGCGGTCTTCCCAGCATTCGAAGATGTTCGGGCAGCCCGCCTCCTGGCAGACCGTGTGCAGGCCCTCCCGGCGCACCAGGGACCGCAGCTCGGTGTACTCCGGGCCCATCCGGGCCCGGGTCTTGATCCACTCGGGCTTCTTCTCGATCGGGGTCTGCGCATTGCGCACCTCAAGGCGCAGCATGCGGCGTCCGTCTGCCGATGGGGTCGACTGGGTCACGCGGGCCAGCCTATGCCTGTGGACGCCCAGGTTCGACCTCGGCGCCGCCCGGGGCGCCACTGACCGGTGCCCCATCGCCGAAGAAGGGAAACGGATCCCCGGACGCGAACCAGTCGACGGCCCGCACCACGCCATGGGCGATGAGTCCTGACCCGACCAGCACCCCCACGTAGGTCAGCATGGAACGGGTGGGGGAGTGATCAGGGCGCATGGGACTCCTTCGTCGGCAGGTGTGGACATCCGATCACCAGGTGACGCCGGCCGAGAGCAGTTCGGCTTCGGCGTTGAGTCGCTGGCTTGTGGTCATCGGGCGCAACTCGGGCGGGGTGGGCAGCCCATGAGCCTGGCAACAGGCAGCCAGGGCGTCGTCGTAGGCGATCTGGGTGGCCCGGATCCGCAGCGCTAGGCCTTGTGGGTCACCACCGCGGACCCGACTCAACTCGGTATCGAGCCGGTGCAATTCCATCTCCAGCAGGACCGGGGGGATCGGGGGCTCGCTGTGCTGGGGTCGCAGCCGTTCCATCAGATCTCGGACCCGAGGGGGCGGCTCGCCGCGCCCTATCCAGGCTGCGGCTTCGAACAGCACCCAGCCGGCGGCGGCAGCCATCACGAGTGTGCCCAGATATGCGGCCACGGGATCTCCTGCCTCGGCGCAACGTTGCTCGACCAGTCTCAACCCGGCCGGGGTGGGTGCGCAACGTGAACGCGCCGGGTTATTGAGGTGAATGGCAGGCTTCAGCCCGCCGCCAACCCGCGCCGACCACTCGTGGTGCGGACTGACCGGGAGCGCCGAAAGTCCGCCTCAGACCTGGGCCAGGGGCGTGGTGCCCAACGGTTCCAGGGCCTCGGCCAGCCGCTTCTCGACCAGGGGAAGCACCTCCTCGACACTGACGTGGCGGCCCAGTTCTGCGGTCAGCGAGGTGACCCCCGCGTCGTCGATCCCACACGGGACGATCGGATCGGCCCAGGACAGATCACAATCCGCGTTCAGGGCGAAGCCGTGCATGGTCACCCCTTGGGCCACCCGCAGTCCGATGGCCGCGACCTTGCGGTCCTCCTGCCCGTCGGTGCCGGCCACCCACACTCCGCTGCGCCCCTCGACCCGGATGGTGGGGAGTCCCAGGTCGGCGCAGACCGCCATCAGGGCGCCCTCCAGCAGTCGGACGAACGCCACGACATCCATCGGATGCGGCAGCCGCACGATCGGATAGCCCACGAGTTGTCCGGGGCCGTGCCAGGTGATCCGTCCGCCCCGGTCCACGTCCACCACCGGGGTGCCGTCGACAGGTCGGTCGCTCCTGGCGGTGCGCTTGCCCGCGGTGTAGACGGCTTGGTGCTCCAGGAGCAGGACCGTGCCCTCGCTCTGGCCGGCCACCACCGCGGCGTGGGTTTCGCGCTGGCGTTGCCACGCTTGGTGGTACTCCACGTAGTCCGGGGTGAAACCGAGGTGCACGAAGCGCATGGACGCAGCCTACGCTCGGCTAGCGGCCGAGGATTCCGCGCAGATCGGTCAGCTTGTCGTAGAGCAGCCACAGGTAATCGCTGGTGCCCTGCTCACGGTGCGGGTGCAGGTCGGCCAACTCGGGGTCGTCGCGGTAGGCGTCGAAATCTGCGCGGCTGGCCCACTCGACGAGGATGAACACCCGGCGTGGCGCGAGGTCGCCGGTCACCGTCGCGGCATGTTCACCCAGGGCGATGACCTTGCCGTTGTGGCGGGCCACCTCGGCCGGTGAACGTCGCGCATAGGCGAGGTACTCGGCTTCGTCGGCGACGTTGAACAGGTTGATGGCGTAGACAGGGGACACGGGGGTCACCCTAGGGCCTCGGCTCTCCTCGTCGACGGCGGTCAGGACGGTTTTGGCCCGGGATGCGCCCTGGCTTTGCCGACCAGCGGGCTGTGGATAACTCCGAGGCGATGGCCGGCGATGGGTTTACATGTCCGAGTGCACTCAGACCTCACCCCGGACGACCCCGGGCGACCCCCGGCCACGCTCCCCGCCTTGCCGAGCGATGATGCCCTCGACGCTGAGGACCCCGGCTCACGCCACTGGCTGGGTTCGCCGGAATCCGATAGTGAAGGCTCGGAAATCGAGGGCACCTCGCCCACCCAAGTCGTTGCGGGAGAGTCTGACTCGTCCGATGGAGTGGATGCGGGGCCTGGCGCTGGGTCAGAGCTCGGGGCGGGCATCCAGCCCCCGACGGTGCCCGGCATCCGGATGCGTCGGCTGCTGGGTCGCGGCGGGTTCGGCGAGGTGTGGCTGGCCGAGACGGCCACCGGCGGCCTGGTCGCGGTCAAGCTCGTCGAGGCGGGTCAGACCCAGGAATTCCAGACCCTGCAGCGACTGCACCACCCGCATCTGATCGGCGTCCAGGACTGCCGCACCGCGGCCGACGGACGCACCGCCCTCGTCCTGGACTATGCCGCCGGCGGGTCGCTGGCGGCTCTGCTGCGGGCTCGGCCTCGGCTACGCCCGGGCGAGGTGGTCACCGTGATGACGCCGGTCGCGCAGGCGCTGAGCTACCTGCACGACCGGGGCGTGGTGCACGGTGATGTGAGCGCGGCCAATGTGCTTTTCGGTGAGGGGGGCCATCCGTTGCTGGCCGACCTTGGCTGCGCTCACGCCGCCGCTGCCGGCGGTGCACCGGGTGCCCGCGGCAACCAGACCGGGCAAGGCAACCAAACCGGGCAGGTGGGGGAGCGGGTGGGCTCCCCCGCCTCGCCCCTGGCGGCCGGGTCCGCTGCCCATGGGGTGGTCCCGGACCCCGAGGTGGTCACCGAGCTCGGCCACGAACCAGGCCAGGCAAGGGGCCTCGGTGACCATGGGGCAGGCACCGCCCACCTACCCTTCGCCGACCCGAGCGAGCCCGAGCCGCCCGCCGACCCCGCCGCCGACGTGCGTGCCCTGGCCGAACTCGCCTGGCTGGCGCTGACCGGCGACGACCCGCCACCCGCGGCGGTGCGGCCCCCCTTGCGGACCCTCAGTCAGGACACCCCACCCGCGCTCGCCGCGCTCCTGGACGAATGCCTGGACGAAGACCCCGGCAGGCGTCCCGATGCAGCCGCGGTGGCGGACCGGGCGCTGGTCGCTGTCACCCCGGAACCGATCGAGCTGGTCCCGATCACTCGGGCGGATCTCCCCGAGGCCACCACCTATCGGCGTCGTCGGCGGGCCGGCGGACAGCAGGCGCCGGACGACCACTCACCCGAGCACGTCCTGCAGGACACCCCCAGATTCGACAGCGACCGGCCGGAGCAGCAGCCGCAGCCTGGCGGCCCCCCAGCGGCCGACCCGAGGGACCCCGGAGCCCCGGACGACCCGGTGCACGCCAGCGCCTCTCAGCCCTCGACCCTCAGGCGGACCTTCGACCGATCCGCCCTGCGCCGGACCCCGCCAGAGCCGGAACCTCGGCGTCGATTCCCGGGGCGCCGAGGCCGGAGCACCCCGAGCCGCTCCCGGCCACCCCGATCCGCCGCTCGCCGCGCAAGATCGGCCAGATCCCGGTGGATTCTGGTGGCCACGATCGCCGGGCTGTTGGCCGGGGGAGGCGCCGCCGCGTGGTCGTTCGACGGTCGGCCACCGTCCTGGCTGCCGGGGGTGCCAGCGGCGGCCCCGGGCACCGACCACGACCAGCCCACCGCAGTGGACGGCCCGCCCCCCGGGGATCCCCAGCCTGACGACTCGGGCCTCGATGGCTCCGATCCCGGTGGGTCTCCCGGTGGCTCTGGGCCCGGTGGGTCTGATGCTGCCGACGCTGGGCCCGACGACGCTGGGCCCGACGACGCTGGGCCCGACGACGCTGGGCCGGACGACCCCGGCCGGGCTCCGGAGACGGCAGCAGGCGACCCGGCAGCCGGACCGCAGCCTGGGGCCCAGGGAACTGCCACGCCTGAAGCCGAGGTGATCGCGGCCGTCACCGCGCTTGCTCAACTACGGGCCGAGGCCTTCGCCACCGCCACCGACCAGGGGCTCCGTACTGCCGACGCGGCCGACTCCCCGGCCCTGCGCGACGACCTGGCCGTCCTGGACGAACTCCGGCGACGAGCGATCGTGCTGCGGGGCCTGACCTTCGAACTCACCGACCCGGTGGTCCAATCAGTCGACGCGGGCTCGGCGGCGGTCGTGGTCACCAGCACCAGCGGGGCGCACGAGGTGGTGGGCACCGACGGCACCCTCCTCGGTCAGGGCCCACCGGGACAGCCGAGGCGGGTCACGGTGCACCTGGTGCGTGCCGGTGAAGCCGACGGGGTGCGGTGGCAGATCGAACGCGTCGAGTGATCGCTCGCGATGCGACGGGTCAGTTCTGGCCGGCCAGCCACTGGGCCGCCGACCGGGAGTCCGGATGTTTGAAGCTGTACCCGGCGTCGAGCAGGACCCGCGGATCGAGACGTCGGCTGGCCAGGATCTCGTCGGCGAACTCGCCGATCACCAGACGCAGGACGGGAGCCGGCACCACCGCGAGGCTCGGCCGGTGGAACTCCTGAGCGATCTGCTTGGTGAGCTGGGCGTTCGTGGCCGGCTCGGGAGCGGCCAGGTTGACCGGGCCGTCGACATCCTCGGTGAGCAGGAAGGAGATCGCACCGAGCATGTCGGGCATGGTGATGAAGCTCCACCAGGCCTTGCCGCTTCCCATCCGGCCGCCGATTCCCAGTTTGATGGTGCGTAGCACCGGCTCGAAGGCGCCGCCGTCCGGCCCCATCACCAGGCTGGTGCGCAGATAGGCCACCCGGATGCCGGCCTCGGCGGCAGGACGGGCCGCGGCCTCCCAGTCGACGCACAGGTCCGCGGTGAAGTCCTTTCCAGCGGAATCGGTTTCGGTGATGATGTCGTTGCTGTGGTGCTGACCGTAGTACCCCATTGCCGAGGCCTGCACCAGTACCCGGCTGCCGACCTCAGCCAGCGCCTGGGCAATGGTGCGGGTGCTGTCGGTGCGGGAGGAACGTAGCGTGCGCTTGTACGAGGCGTCCCAGCGCTTGCCGGCCAACGGGGCGCCGGCCAGGTTCACTGCGGCGTCCACGCCGGCAAGGCGCTCCACGTCCAGAGTCCCGGTCGAGGGATCCCACTCGATCTCGTGACCGGCGCGGGGCGTCCGGCGCACCAGCGTGAGGACCTCATGACCCTCATCCCGAAGGTGAGGCAGCAGGTGCGTGCCCACGAACCCACTCGAACCGGCGACGACGATGCGCATGCGTGCACCCTATGGCGACCCGCCCGACGGGGCATCCGCTGCCCCGTCCAACATGGACCAGACCAGCCACCGCTGCGGGCCGTCCTGCCGCGACGCGACCGGCCAGGCACCACGTCCCCGCCACCAGTGGGGTGACGGGGACGTGGGGACAAACTCAACCGGCGGACGCCGGCCCTATCCGCAACTGCGGCTCACAGGCCAACCTCGGCTTCGAAAGCGCCACCCTCCAGCCGCTCCTTGACGAAGCTGAGGTACCGGGCCGCGTCCGCGCCGTCCACGATCTGGTGGTCGTACGACAGGGCCAGGTACATCATGTCGCGGATGCCGATGGTGTCCGCACCGTCGGTTCCGGTGACCACCATCGGCCGCTTGACCACCGCGCCACAGCCCAGGATGGCCATCTGCGGAGTGTTGATGATCGGGGTGTCGAACAGCGCCCCGCGGCTGCCGGTGTTGGTCAGCGTGAAGGTGCCTCCCGACAACTCATCCGGGGTGACCTTGTTCGTCCGGGTACGGCCCGCCAGGTCGGCGATCTTGCGTGCGATCGCGGCCAGGTTCAGGTCGCCGGCGTTGTGGATCACCGGGGTGAGCAGGCCACGCTCGGTCTCGACCGCGATCGCCAGGTGCTCGTTGTCCGGGTAGATGAGCGAGTCACCGTCGAGGCGCGAGTTGACCTTCGGGTAGGTCTTGAGCCCCTCGATGGCGGCCAGCGCGATGAAGGGCATCGGGGACAGACCCACACCCTCACGCGCCTTGAAGCCGTCCTTGGCTCGGGCCCGCAACGTCATCACCCGGGTCATGTCGACCTCGACGACGGTGGTGAGTTGCGCCGTGGTGCTCAGCGACTCACGCATCTTGGCGGCGATCACCTTGCGGAGCCGGGTGAGCTTCTCGGTGGTGCCTCGCTGGGAACCGACCTGCACCGGGGCTGGAGCCGCCGGTGCTGTGGGTGCAGCCGGTGCCGCGGGTGCGGCGGCGGGGGCCGCGGGGGCGGCCGGTGCCTCAGCAGCGGGCTGCTCGGCCTTGCCGGCGGCCGCGAGCACGTCCTCCTTGCGGATCCGGCCGCCGATGCCGCTGCCGGTCACGGTGGACAGGTCCACGCCGTGCTGGGCGGCCAGCTTGCGAACCAGCGGGGTCACATACAGCGAGGAGTCCTCGCCGCCCTCGGCCGGGGCCTGCTCCTTCGGCTCGGCGGCGGCCGGAGCCGACTCCGTCTTCGGGGCGGGCGCAGCCTCGGCCTTGGGCTCGGGTGCTGGCTCTGCCTTGGGGGCGGGCTCCGGCTCGGGTTCGCTGGCGGGTGCGGCGCCGTCACCGACGACGGCGAGCGCCTGACCCACCTCGGCGGTCTCGTCCTCCTCGACGAGGATCTTCTGCAAGGTTCCGGCCACCGGGGACGGCACCTCGGTGTCGACCTTGTCGGTGGAGACCTCCAGCAGTGGCTCGTCGACCTCGACGGACTCACCGACCGCCTTCAGCCACCGGGTCACGGTGCCTTCGGTGACCGACTCCCCGAGGGCGGGCATCGTCACCTCGGTGCCGCCACCGCCACCGCCACCGGAGGACGGCTTGGGCTCCTGCGCCGCCGGCTCGGGCTCCGGTACGGGTGCGGCCTCCTGCTTGGGCTCTGCCGCCGGCGCGGGAGCGGCCGACTCCTCGGCGGGGCCGTCTCCGATGTCGCACAGAGTGGCGCCCACCTCGACCGTCTCGTCCTCGTCGACGTAGATCTTCTGGAGCGTGCCCGAAACCGGGGAGGGAACCTCGGTGTCGACCTTGTCGGTCGAGACCTCGAGCAGTGGTTCGTCGGCCTCGACGGTGTCGCCGACAGACTTCAGCCAGCGCGTGACGGTGCCTTCGGTGACGCTCTCACCAAGGGCTGGCATCTCCACGGAGGGGGACATGGTGCTCCGATCTTTGGTATCGGTCGGTCTGGTGGGTCAGGTCGTAGGTGTGGGTCTATCAGGTCTGAGCGGCCAACGGTGGCCTGCGACTCGGCTCCCGCCGAATCCCGTTCGTGCCGTCCGCAGCGACCGCTCAGTGTGATCTGCGTCGCCATCCTTGCACTACCGGGCGCGCAGTCGCACGATGAGCGCGCGGGCGCGGCGCACGTGGCGTCACGCGCCCGGTCCGCGGCCACCGGACGGAGTCCGCCGGCGGCCTCGGCGAGGGCCTCGAACTCGTTGCGGGAGAACGATCTCGGGTCCGCGACACTCGGTCCGATCGCCGGGCAGCCGATCGGCCGGCGCGCTGGCCGACCAGGGTCATTGATCACGCTCGTCCCGGTCGGCCCACTCCAACAGCGGGGTCAGGTCGTGGGCGGTCCCGTCGATGTGCTCGTGCAGGTCCCCGAGTTCGGCGAACCTCGCCGGGACGGTGAGGATGGTCAGCTCCTGAGGCTGGACGTCGGCGATCTCGTCCCAGCGGATCGGGGTGGAGACGGTGCCGCGAGGAGTGCCCCGGACCGAGTACGCCGAGGCGATGGTGTGGTCCCGGGCGTTCTGGTTGTAGTCCACGAAAACCGCGGTCGGGTCGCGGTCCTTGCGCCACCACGTGGTGGTCACCTCGGCCGGGGCGCGGCGCTCCACCTCGCGGGCGAAGGCCAGGGCCGCGCGGCGCACGTCGGCGAACCCCCACCGGGGTTGGATCCGCACGTAGATGTGCAGGCCGGTGCCGCCGGAGGTCTTGGGGTAGCCGACGATGCCGAGTTCGTCGAGCACCTCCCGCACGACGACGGCCACCCGGCGCACCCGGTCGAAGTCGCACTCGGGCATCGGGTCGAGGTCGATCCGCCACTCGTCCGGGACTTCCACGTCCGCCCGCCGGGAGGTCCACGGGTGGAACTCGACGGTGGACATCTGCACGGCCCAGGCCACCGATGCCAGTTCGGTGACGCACAACTCGTCGGCGGTGCGTGAGTACCGCGGAAAGAACACCTGCACCGTCTGCACCCACTCGGGGGCGCCCTTGGGCAGGCGCTTTTGATGCACCTTGTCTCCGGCCAGCCCGGTGGGGAAGCGGTGCAACATGCACGGGCGTTCGCGCAGCGCGGTGACGATCCCGGGCCCCACCGCGAGGTAGTAGTCCAGCAGGTCGGCCTTGGTAAGCCCCAGTTCGGGGAAGTACACCCGGTCCGGATTGGTCAGCCGGACGGTACGTCCGTCGACTGGCACCTCCCGGGCCGGGGCCGCCACCGCTCAGACCCCGGCGCGGGCTTCCAGCAGGCTGAGCATCGTGCGCACGCCCACCCCGGTCCCGCCCTTGGGCGTGTAGCCGTGCGGGCCCGACTCGTTGAAACTGGGCCCGGCGATGTCCAGGTGGGCCCAGGGGATCTTCGTGCCCGAGTCGTCGGTGCCGACGAACTCGGCCAGGAACAGGCCGGCGCTGAGCATCCCACCCATCCGGTCGCCGATGTTGGCGATGTCGGCCACGGGGGAGTCCAGGCCGGCCCGCAGCTCCGGCGGCAGCGGCATCGGCCAGAACTGCTCGCCGCTGCCGTCCGCGGCAGCCACCACCTGCGCGCGCAGGTCGTCGTTGTTGGCCATCACAGCCGACACCCGGTTGCCCAGGGCCACCATCTGGGCTCCGGTGAGGGTGGCGATGTCGATGATGGCGTCCGGACCCTCGGCGCTGGCGCTGACCAGGCCGTCGGCCAGCACCAGGCGGCCCTCGGCGTCGGTGTTGAGCACCTCGACGGTCTTGCCACCGAGGATGGTGATGACGTCCGAGGGGCGTTGGGCCGTGCCGGACGGCATGTTCTCGGCCAGGCACAGCCACGCGGTGACCTTGATCGGCACCTGCAGGCGGGCGGCCGCCACCACGGTGTGCAGCACCGCCGCGGCGCCGGCCATGTCGAGTTTCATCGTCTTCATCGCATCGCCCGGCTTGAGCGAGAGACCGCCGGAGTCGAAGGTGATCCCCTTGCCGACCAGGGCGATGTGTCCGAGGTCAGCTTTCTTGGCCCGCCCGCGCCCCGTGGGTGGGGTGTACTCCAGCCGCACCAACCGAGGTGGCCGGGACGAGCCCGGCCCGACCGCGGTCAGCCCTCCGTACCCGCCGGACCGCAGGGCCTTCTCGTCGGTGACGGTCACCGAGAAGCCGTGTGCGGCGCCCAGTTCCGTGGCGATCTGGGCGAACGCCGCCGGGTACAGGTCGTTCGGGGGGCAGTTCACCAGGTCGCGGGTGGCGTTGACCGCCTCGGCCACCACCTGCGCGCGAGCGAAGGCGGCCTTGGTCGCGGCCTCTCGGTGGCCCGTGGTGAGGAGTTGGATGCTCTCAGTGCTCGAACCCGAAGCGCTGGCGCGCCGGCCCCGCGCCGGGCGGGCACCTGAATCGGAGGACGTCGAAGAGCGGTAGCGGGTGTAGGTGTAGGCGCCCAGGAGGGCTCCTTCGGCGACCGCGCCCACGTCCGCGGGAGTGGACGTGGCCACTGCCACCGCCACACGCGGGCTGGAACCCAGGGTGCGCAGCGCGAGGCCGGCGGCTCGGCGCAGGTCCTCGGGACCGGGGTCCTCGCCGAGGCCGACCAACAGCACGGTGGTCGCGGACACCCCGGCGGGTGCCGGGATCTTCGCCGTCTCGGTGGCCGCTCCGGTCAGGCCGAGCGCGGTGACCGCCGCCGCGAGAGCCTTGGCGACCGGCGTCGGCAACTCGGTGGAGACCAGAGCCGGGGCACCCTGGGAGACCTTGCGGACGCCGACGACGAGGGCATCGGCACTCACGCCGGAGGCGGGCTTGCCCGTGAGGCTGATCGTTGGCACCAGTTCACCTTTCGTCGGCGACGCCGTCGCGGCGTCGAGGTGACGATCCTACGGGGACGCCGGGCCCGCCCGGCCACGGGTGTCAGCGACTGGGCGAGTCGCGAGGTCGGGCGGCGTCCGGGCAGGTCATTCGCCGGAGGTGTTGAGCAGCCGCCCGCGCGTGGGCTCGAGCTGCACCGCCCGGCTGGAGCGCAGGTCGTCCCAGGCCAAGGCCACCTGCGACATCAGCCATTGCATCGGCTCGGCACCGGCGTGCGGATTGGCGACCGCGAAGCCACGCGAGGCGTGCATCTCGGTGCCGAACGCCCACACCGCGTTGACCGCGTCCGCCGCGCGCTCGCCGCCCTGGCGCGCCTCGTCCGGATCTCCCAGGGCGACGATGACGAAGTGATCGGCTCCCAGATGAACCAGCACGTCTTCGGGACGGGTGCTGCGGTGCAGCACCCTGGCGACCTCTGCCAGGACCTTGTCGCCGCCGGAATAGCCGTGCAGTTCGTTGACCCGCCAGAAGGAATCCACGTCCAGCACCGTCACGCTCACCGGACCGCCCTGGCGAGCGGCCCCGGAAACGATGGCCGAGGCCCGCTGAGCGAGCATCCGGCGGTTCGGCAGGCCGGTGGTCGGGTCAATCGTGGACAGCTCGGCAGAGCGGGCGATGAGCTCCTCACCGTGGCGACGCATCAGGTATAGCGCCAGGCAGGCCAGCACCACCGAGGTCGCCTGCAACAGAGCGTCCAGCAGGGCCAATCCCTGCGGCAGACCCGCACCGCGGGTTACCACATACATCAACGGATAGGTGATGACGAGCTGGGCCGTCAGCAGCCGAGGTGGCAGCAGCCACGCCGCGAACCCACCCATGATCACCGCCGGAAGCGCGGCGACGTACCCCGGGGAGGCGCCTTCGACGAGGCTGCTGCCGGCCCACAGCACGTCCGCGCAGAAGATGATCACCGGCATCAGCCTCGACAGCCATCGCGGACGGGCCAGCAGAGCCAGCGCGGCCGCCAAGAAGACGCACCCATAGGCGAGCATGATCGCCAGCGCGGACTGGGCCCGCACGCTGGTGTTGATCGGCTGGCCCAGGAACATCAGCGGCACCAGGATCACGCCCAGCAGGGCGATCACCGCGTTGACCCGGGCGATCACCGCGTCCGGGATCCAGGTGAGCTTGTCGCGAGGCTCGGGGGCCTTGACCTCCAGGGTGCCGGGGCCGATTCGCGCAGTCACCACTTCGAGGGCGTCGCCCAGCACGTCCCCGCTCTGCCGCGCGGCATTGACCCGGTCGCGGCCGGACGCCTTGGCCGCCGCGAGAGACTCCTCGGCGACATTGGTCAGGTTCCACATCCATTCCGCCGGGTCGACCCCGGTAGCCGGTCGCGCCGTGGCCACCCCGATGGAGCACGTCACGTCCACCGGCAGGTCCGCGCGGCGGATGGCCTGGCGCAGCCGCTCGGCGATCCGCACCGCCTCGAACTGGCTGCGCACCATGCCGGCGGCGAGGAACTCCTCCCCGCCCACCCGGGCGAGCATGTCCTCCGGCCGCAGCGCATTGCGGGTCTCGTCCGCCACACCACGGATCACCTCGTCGCCCACTCCGGTGCCGTGGTTCGCGTTGACCATCGCCATCCGGTCCACGTCGATGACCAGGGCGTAGACCTCGCGCTCCTGCCGGGTGGCCGAGGCCATCACCCCGGCCGCCATCTGCTGGACCTGGCGCCGGTTGGCCAGCCCGGTGAGGACGTCGAACTGGGACTCGGATTGGAAGGCCAGGCGCACCTTGTTGGCCCGCACCCGCAGCAGGTAGACCCCGACGCTGAACAGCACCACGGCCAGGACGTACCCCGCGGCCCGCGAGAAGAGCATCGGCACGGTGGCCGACCCGGCTGCCTGCGCGACGTAGACCAGGCAGGCGCCCACCCCCAGGGCCACCTGGAGGATGAGCACCCGCACGTTGAAGAAGGCCGCCGCGCAGGCTCCGGTGAACACCAGCACGACCGGGGTGATGACCATCCCCGACTCGTTCCAGGTCATCGTCATCGCCATCCAGATCACCGGTGCGAGGGTGAGCGCGACGGTCATCACGGTGCGCGAGTGCGACGGGAACAGCACGAACCAGGTGCCGAAGCCGAGCAGCGTGATGAGGGTGAGCAGGAAGAGCACGGCAGGCACCGCCGGGGGCAGCGCCTGGTTCCACACGTGCGGCCAGAACGCGCACAACACGGTTCCGGCGGCCAGCACGAACAACCCGATCCCCACCAGACGGGCCACGTCTGAGGAGTCGCTGACATGCGAACGAACCTGGGAGCCCATCACGGACAGACGGCTCTCGCTGCGCTCAGGCAGGAGAGTCAGTTCGGTCACTCGGTCAGTATCCCCGACGGTGCTTGCCGGGACCGGTAAATCCGGGCTTCCAGCCTGCTCGCGCGCCCTCCCAAACCAGGCGAAATCGCCACCCGATCGGATCCCGGCATGCTGGGGTCGCCAGCATCGCGTGCACAAACCAGGCTGTGCGGCCCACAGGTGGGGCTCAGCTCCAGTGAACGCACTGACAGCCTGTTTTGTGTCGGGGCGCCCTGGGGTTGAATCAGTCGACGGCGGTGCGTACCGGCAGCCCGTCGGCGGCCAGGGACTGCTTGACCTCGCCGATGCTCAACGTGCCGAAGTGGAAGACGCTGGCGGCCAGCACCGCGTCGGCCCCGGCCCGGACCGCGGGCGGGAAGTGCCCCACCTGCCCGGCGCCACCTGAGGCGATCACCGGGATGCCCACCCGGGTGCGCACGGCCGCGATGAGTTCGAGGTCGAAGCCGGCCTCGGTGCCGTCCGCATCCATCGAGTTGAGCAGGATCTCCCCGGCGCCCAACTGCGCGACCTGCTCGGCCCACGCCAGCGCGTCGATGCCGGTGCCCTGCCGACCTCCGTGGGTGGTCACCTCGAAGCCGGAGTCGGTGGGTCGCCCGTCGTGGGGAACCCGCCGCACATCGAGGGACAGGACGAGCACCTGGGAGCCGAACCGGTCGGCGATCTCGGCCACCAGGTCCGCACGCGCGATCGCCGCCGTGTTCACCCCGACCTTGTCGGCGCCGGCCCGCAGCAACCGGTCCACGTCCTCGACGCTGCGCACCCCGCCCCCGACCGTCAGGGGGATGAACACCTGATCGGCGGTGCGGCGCACCACGTCCAGCATCGTGTCCCGCCCTGCGCTGGAGGCGGTGACGTCCAGGAAGGTGAGTTCGTCGGCACCGTCCGCGTCATACCGGGCGGCCAACTCGACCGGGTCACCGGCATCGCGGAGGTTGACGAAGTTCACCCCTTTGACGACGCGGCCGGCGTCCACATCGAGGCACGGGATGACACGCACGGCGACAGACACGCAGGTCAGAGTAGCCAGCCCCACGCCAGGGACCCAGCCGGCTGGTGACCGGTGGTGAGCGGTGGCACGACGCGCCCGGAACTGCGCAGGCGAGCGGCGCCGGTGCGGACGAGGTCGGGTGGCCGCGCGGAGCAGGACCTCGCTGACGCCGGGCGGCAGGTCCCGAGGTGAGATCGTGTCTACCCAACGGGCCCGAGTGTCAGCTCTCCTCGAGCCAGCCAGAGAACTGGTCCAACGCATCGTCCAGCCCGAGGATCTCTACCCGCGCGTGCGCCTGCCGGCCACTGGCGAACAACAGCAACTCCATCGCCGGGCCCTGCACCGAGACCCGAGGTACGCCGGCGCGGGCCAGCACGGGTCGTCCCGACTCCGGCACGAGTTCCACACCCACCGGCGCCCTGCGAAACCGGCCCCTGGCGAACAGCTTCAACGGCCCCAGCAGTTGACGTTGCTCCCATCCGGGCAGGTCCCGCGGCTGCCAGCCGGGCTGCGCGCGTAACACGTCCTCGTGGTGGATGGCGTGCTCGGGTGTGTTGGCCAGCCGGTCCATGCCCGGCATCCGGAACATGCTCAATCGGCTGGGCCCGGCCCGAAAGTGCGCCACGAGCTCGTCGTACGGGCGGGCCATGACCTCACGGCGCCGGGCCTCGGCGTAGGCGCCCAGGCGAGAACCGGCGGGGGCGGCCACCCCCGGCACCACGTCGGGCCGGTCCTCGCGGACGACCAGGTGCGCCACCAGGTCGTAGGTGGTCCAGCCCTCGCACAGCGTGGGGGAGTCGGGGCCCACCGCCGCCAGGGTGTCGGCCAGGGCGGCGCGCTCGACCACGGCGACGTTCCGGCTGGACCGGATCCGGTTCGGGTGTGGCCCATCGCCGGGGGCGGCCTGGGGACGCGTCGTCCGGGAGTCGCCGGTGGGGTCGTCGCCCGATCCGGTCATGGCGGGCGGGTCGGTCGGCGTGCCGGAGGGGTCCATCGGGTCAACGGCGGGGTCCGTGGGCGCAGAGTCGTCCGGAGGCTGGTGCTCGATCATGGGCTAAGTCTGTCCTGGCAGGATGGGTGCGTGACATCCCCTCTCGATCCCGGCATCGCGTCCCGCCTCAAACGCGACCAGGCGGGCCTGATCGCCGCCGTCATCCAACAGCACGACACCGGCCGAGTTCTCATGCTCGGCTGGATGGACGACGAGGCTCTGCGCCGCACCCTGACCAGTGGACGGGTGACCTTCTGGAGCCGCAGCCGACAGGAGTACTGGCGCAAGGGCGACACCTCCGGGCACGTGCAGTGGGTGCGCTCGGTGGCCCTGGACTGCGATGGCGATGCCCTGCTCGTCCAGGTCGACCAGGTCGGGGCTGCCTGTCACACCGGGGCCGACACGTGCTTCGACGCCGGGGCGCTGCCGGTCAGCGGAGTCACAGCGCCGGCCCAGGCTGCGGACGCGGTGCCTGGGAGCCAGGTATGAGCGCCGGGCCCGGCCGGGCTTTCGGGACGGTGTGGCCGGACCTGGACGTCTTTCGTGAGCTGGCCCGTGACCGCCGGGTGATCCCGGTGGTGCGCCGGGTGTTGGCCGATGCCGAGACCCCGGTCGGGGTGTACCGCAAACTCGCCAAGGACGCCCCCGGCACGTTCCTGCTGGAGTCCGCCGAGCATGGGGGCCTGTGGTCCCGGTACTCGATGGTGGGTGCGCGCTCCAGCGCGACCCTCACCGAGGTGGACGGGCAGGCCCACTGGCTCGGCACGCCGCCGGCGGGGGTGCCCACCTCCGGGCCGGTGATGCAGGCCCTGGCCGAGACCATGGAGCTCCTGCACACCCCGCGGCTGCCGGGGCTGCCGCCGTTCACCGGCGGCATGGTCGGGGCGATCGCCTACGACGCGGTGCGCTATTACGAACGGCTCGGTGACCACGCGCAGGACGAGCTCGGCGTGCCGGACGTGATGATGTGCCTGGCCACCGACGTGGCCGTCTTCGACCATGCCGATGGCACGCTGCTCTTGGTCGCCAACGCGGTGAACTACGACGCCAGCGACGAGCGGGTCGACGAGGCCTACGCCGACGCGGTCGCTCGGCTCGACCGGATGAGCGCCGAACTCGGCGCGAACGCCCCCAGCACTGTCGCGGTGCTCGACATCGACGCCCACGTCCAGGCCCGCCGGCGCACCAGCCAGACCGAGTACCTCGCGGCGGTCAAGGTGGGTTTGCAGGCCATCGTCGACGGCGAGGTCTTCCAAGTCGTGCTGTCCCAACGCTTCGACCTGGAGTGCCAGGCCGACGCACTCGACGTCTACCGGTGCCTGCGCGCGGCCAATCCGTCCCCGTACATGTACCTGGTGCGGTGTGAATCCCCGGACGGCAAGGCATTCGACGTCGTCGGGTCGAGCCCTGAGGCGCTGGTGAAGGTGGAGTCCGGGCGGGTGTTCTCCCATCCCATCGCCGGCACCCGACCCCGCGGCGCCAAGCCCGAGGAGGACGTGCTGCTGGCCGAGGACCTGCTGGCCGATGTCAAGGAACGTAGCGAGCACCTGATGCTCGTGGACTTGGCCCGCAACGACCTCAACCGGGTCTGCGACCCGGGCAGCGTCGAGGTGGTGGACTTCATGAGCGTGGAGAAGTACTCCCACGTCATCCACCTGGTCTCCACTGTCGTCGGACAGCAGAAGGCCCACGCCTCGGCGGTCGACGTGCTCGCCGCCACCTTCCCGGCGGGGACCCTCTCCGGGGCACCCAAGCCACGGGCCATGGAGCTCATCGACGCCCTCGAACCCACTCGCCGGGGCATCTACGGCGGCGTGGTGGGCTATCTCGACTTCGCGGGGGACCTGGACATGGCCATCGCGATCCGCACCGCGACCCTGCACGACGGGGTCGCCTACGTGCAGGCCGGGGCGGGCATCGTCGCTGAATCGGTGCCGGAGAACGAGGACGCCGAATGTCAGGCCAAGGCCGCCGCAGTGCTGCGTGCGGTGGCCGCCGCCGGCACGATGAGACCCGCCACGGACGGCGTCTGATGGTCGGTCGGGGCAGGTACGTGGTGGGTCTGTTGCTGCTGGCCCTGGCCCTCATCGCGGTGAGTCGCGCGCAATGGCTGGTGGTCACCGGGTCCGGTGCCGCGCAGGCTCTGCAGGTGCCCGGGCTCGGCGCCCAGGTGGCACCGATGGTGCAGGCGTGCGCGCTGGTCCTCGGCGCAGGCGCGGCGGCGCTGACCATCGCCGGGCGACTCATGTACCCGGTGGTGGTGGCCATCACGGCGCTGGCGGGGATCGGTGCCGCAGTGGACGCCGCCTGGGTGCTGGCCCGGCCCGAACCTGCGGGGGCGGCGGCGCTGGCCAATGCGGCGGGTGCGGCCTCGGTGGCGCAGGTGCAGGTGCACTCGGTGTGGCCACTGACCACCATTGTGTTGTCCGGTCTGGCCGTGCTGCTCGCGGTGGCATCGCTGCGCGCGCGGCCGCACGCGGCAACTTCGGGCGACCGGTTCGCCGGTCCGGCTGCTCGTAGCGCGCCGGTTCCGCGTCCACCTGCGGACGGTGGCGATGGCGGTAGATCACCACACGAAGCCGCTCCCGGGCCGGGGTCGCCCGAGGGCACGCCTGGGCCGGCCGCCGACGCGGGCGAAGGCTCGTCTACCTCCACTGGCGGCGACCGGAGGTCCGCCGATCCTTCGCGCCCACGCGAGCCAGGCCGGGTCGCCGCGGGCACGCACGATGGTTCGGACGGCCCGGGCGCCGGGCCGGACGCCGAGCCCGCGGAATCCGACCCGGTGGGTGCCTGGGATGCGTTGACCCGCGGCGAGGATCCCACCCGGCGCTGACCGACGCTGGAGCGACTCTCGGGCCCCCGGGCGATCAGTCGTCGGGGGGCCGGATGGCCAACTGCCTCGCGGCCAGGCCGTGCGTGCGATCAGTCACCGTCGTAGACGACGACGCCCATCCCGTTGATCCACTCGTAGATGGCCTCGTAGTTCAGCACCTGGCCGGGCTTGTCACCCATCGCGCCGTGCACCGCCACCCAGGCGCGCACCTCGCCGGTGCCATTGCCGGCGACGGCCAACTCGTCATTGGGCATGTCGAGGACGTCGGAGATGTCGCCCTTGGCGAGCTGGTCGAGGAACCACTGGTCGAACTCCTCGTCGATATCGCCAACCCGGGGCTCGCCGACGAAGTGGGACAGGCCGCCGCCGCCGACGATGGCCACCCGGCTCAGGCCGGTGTACGAACGCACCGCCTCGCCGAGCGCCTTGCCGAACTCATGGAACTGGCGGGTGGTGAGCAGTGGCGGGGTCGTGCAGTTCACCACGATCGGCACCATCGGCAGGTTCATCTCGGGGTCGAGCCAGTAGTAGACGGTCATGAAACCGTGGTCCACCAGCATGCCGTGCGAGACCGCCGGCTGCTGACCCTGTTCGACCAGACTCTCCATCAGGTGAGCCGCCAGGCCAGGGTCGGAGGGGACCATCTTCTTCGGCACCTTCAGCCAGACCTCCTTGGGGCCCAGGTGCTCGGCGTCGAGCCCGATGGCGATCTGCGGCAGCCCGTCCAGGAAGAAGTTGGTGAAGTGTTCACCGGTGACCATGACGATCGCCTCGACCTGCTTGGTGCGCACCATCTCGCGCACCTGGAGCAACGCGTTGAAGAAGCGTTCGGCCTTGTCCGGCGGTGCCGACCCGGGGTCGGCGGTCATCATCGGTGCATGCGAGGCCGAGTAGGCCATCACGATTTCTGCCATCTGGTCCTCCTGGTCTCGACGGTGTGGCCGGTGCGGGTCGCCTCTGCCTCCTGCAGCAGCGGTCGGTAGTCGGCCCGCTTGTAGCCCAGGGCGCGGCACAGGCCGTTGATGATCACCGGGTGCGTGCCCATCAGGTAGATGGCCCCGATGTCCGGTTCGGTGACCGCGCGGATCTCCTCGTCGGTGAGGTCGTACTGCTGCGTCTGCACAGCCGGTGCCGGCCCGTCACCGGCGTCCTCGAGACGTCGCAGGTGGTCGAATAGGCATTTCTGCACTTGGTAGAGGGTCATCCAGCCTCCAGCGCGGTGTCCCGATGGCCGATGCTCCCCCTGCGCTGCGGTACGTACGGGATGATCGGACGGTCGCCTGCGGACCGCTGTTCCGACCGTAGCCGGATCACCCGGCCAGGCGAAGATGGCCGGAATGGCTTGCTGGGCAGTGGAACGGAATCAGCGCCTGACGGCCAGGCCGGTGCTAACCAGTGGCAGTGGCAGGGCGAGTCCGGGGCCCACGCGCGGGGGCGGGCGTGCCATGATGAGGACCCACAGCCGACACCCTGGCGACAGGAGTGGCGGCCAACGCGCGTCACCACACAGATGGGGAGCACATCGTCATGACGTCCACCCAGCGCACCGAGCCGGACTCGATCACCGAACCCGGGCACGGCAACAGCGTCGCGGCCTGGACGGGTGTGGTCATCATCCTGATCGGCGCGCTCGTGTCATCCCTGGCGGTCGTGGCCGCGTCCACCGTCGGCTTCATCATCGGTGCCGTGATCATCGTGCTGGGCGTCGTGGCCTGGAAGGTGCTCGGGGTGATGGGCTACGGCGAGAAGCCACACGGGCACTGATCGGGCGGCTCAGATCGTCCCGCTGCGCGACTCGCACCCGGCCCTGCGCGGCCGGGAGGCGGCGCGGGCCTTCGCAGGGCCCACGCTGGCGGCAGCTGCCGGCCTTGGCGCGGTGGCCGTGCTCGCGGTGCGCGACCCTCATCAACCGTTCAGTTACGGTTTCTGCCCGTTCTTGGGGGTGACCGGCCTGTACTGCCCGGGCTGCGGTGGCTTGCGCGCGATCAACGACCTCGCCCACCTGCGCGTGGTGGACGCGCTCGGCTCCAACGCCTTCGCGGTGGCGCTGGTCGTGCTCTTCGGCATCGGCTGGCTGGGCTGGCTGGCGGCCGCGGCGGGACGCCCCCTCGGGCTGACCAGGCACATCACTCCAGCCGTGGTGTGGGGGTTCGTGGCCGTGGTGATGATCTTCAGCGTGTTCCGCAACACGCCCTGGGGGGCGTTCCTGGCTCCGGTCTAACCAGGTCAAATCGCCTTAAACGCCCTAATCCGGTCTAGCCGGGTCTAGCCGCGCCTAGCCCACCGACAATTCACCCGAAGCGCAGCCCACCCAGGGCCAGCGTTGCGAACGGCATGCCAACCTCGCCATATGCGACGACATTGGCATGCCCCAACCCGCCCCAACCCGCCCTAACCTTCGGCGACAGGATCGGGAGTGAACCGGGCCACGCATTCCACGTGCTGCGGATGCGGGAACAGGTCAACCACCACAAACCCGTCTAGCTGGGTCGAACTGGGTCTAGCTGGTAATCGTGGGTCCACCCGAGCCTCGAAGCGCGCACCCAGCCCACCGA
>JBKECN010000087.1:0-35385 GCA_047974565.1 Actinomycetales bacterium | reverse complement strand
CCCCCGGGGGACGGCTGCGCCCCGGGTAACGCCGTGCCGCTGCCAAACGTCACCCGGGTGACGCTGTGCCGCTGCCAAACGTGACCCGGGTGACGTTGTGCCGGCTCGGGTCCGCTAGAAGTGACCCTTGGGGGCGAGACGTGACCTGGGTGACGATGTGCCGCTGCCAAACGTGACCCGGGTGACGTTGTGCCGGCTCGGGTACCGCTAGAAGTGACCCTTGGGGGAGAGACGTGACCCGGGTGACGATGTGCCGCTGCCAACCGTGACCAGGGTGACGTTTGGCCGCCTCGGGTAGCGCTAGAAGTGACCCCTGGGGGACAGATGCGACCCGGGTGACGTTGGGCCGCCTCTGGTAGCGCTAGAGGTGACCCCGAGCGGACAAGCGTGACCCGGACGCTAGCCCGTCATCTCCACACGGGGACCGTTCACAGCATCCATAACGATTCGTCCGTGTTCGAAGTCCATGGCCCGCGAGGTGGTGTCGGCGACGGGCGAGGTGTTGAGGAAGTGCTTGCGGTTGACGGCGTAGCTCGATGAGGTCGGCCAGCCCAGCGGACCGGTGGCCTGCCCATTGCCTGCGTACACGTCGAGGAAGCCGCCGCCGATCGGGTAGCTCGGGCCACCTGGCGGGGTATAGATCCGGCACTCGGTCATCTCGTCCATCAGCCCGCCTGCCATCGGCTGGCTCATCCGCATCGGGTAACCCAGGGCATTGAGCCCGCCCAGGCTGTCGAACCGCCGTAACTCCGCGCCGACGAGCACGACGGTGTCGGTGTAGGGCTCCAGCCAGGTGATCTTCCCGTTCTGGAATCGCTGAATCTTGCCACCGTCCGGGCCCGCCTCGGCGTTGGCCAAGGGCAGCCCGAGCGGGCCGCCGTCCGAGGCCGTCTGCCGGTACCGGGTGTCGATCGGGTTCATCACCTGGATGATCCCGGTGCCGGAGGAGTGGTACACGGTGCCATTGGTGAAGGTGCGCTTGGTCCAGCCGTTGGCCAGGGTGATCACCGCCGGATCCACCGGGTTGGTCGGGCCCATGACATTGCCCGGGCCGCCGTAATCCCACCACCACTGGTCGATCGTCGGGAGGCAGCCGGTGCCCGGAAGACACGACGCCGAGTGGTTCCCGGTCCGGTTGTCGGTGGCCACCGAGGTGGTGCAGTTGTGCATCCGCCACGGGGGAGTGCAGGTGAAGACCCGGCACAGCACCGGCCCGACGCAGCCGATCTGGGTGTTGCACTGGCCGTACCGGAAGGCATTGCAGTTCGTCCGCCGCTGGTCGCAGTCGCCGGTGGCGCAGGTGCAGGTGCCCTGATGGCACCCCTGGGGGCAGATCGTGGCGCCGCCACCGCAGCCGCAGGAGCACGTGTAGTGGCAGTCGATGATGTATTTGGAGTTTCCGCAGCAATAACCCGAACCATCGGCCTTCCACCAGCCGCCGGCCAAAGAGCCCTCAGGGCAGGCGTTCTTACCCGCGTTGATGGTGCAGCAGAAGGCCGTCCACCCACTCGAGCAGGATGCGCCGTCACCGCAGACCGTCGCATAGGCGGTCACCGGGGTGAGCGCGAAGGTCTTGGGTGCGGTGGCCAGGGCTGCACCGGTCACCGCGGTGGTGGCCAGGAAGCCGCGCCGTGAGGTGCGCGAGAGCAGCAGGGAGCCCAACGCGTCCACAATCCGGGTGGACAACCCGGTCCGCCCGTCCCGGGAGCGGGGCCGCTGCTCCCGCGCGGTCGCTCGTGCCGCCGGGGTGAGGTCGTCCAGTGCGGGGCTGCGCACCTCGTCCAGGATCGTCATGATTCATCCGTCCTCGTGGTCGTGGCTCAGCTGTGGTGGAAGTGGTTCTTGCGGGCCCGGTTGAGGCCTGCGACGCCGACCTTTGGCGCGGGCAGAGGATCGCCGCCGGACTCACCGATCTGCAGCGACTGCACCATCGTGGCAGCGGTCGCCGCCAGCCGCCGCCGGTTCGCGTGGCTGCCGAGCACCACGTAGAGGCAGAACGCCCGGCCGGCCTCGGTGAAGAAGTACTGCTTGCCCGACTGGCCGTTCTGCACCCGTTGCAAGGCGTTGGGGTCGAAGTCGTCCGGGTCGATGCTCGTCGGCCGACCCTTGGTCGCGAACAAGGGGGTGTCGACCTCGCCCGGCCCGAACTCCACCAGAGAGACGAAGACGTCCTCGGGGCTGAGCCGGTCGACGGCCCCGCTGCCGTAGTCGCCCCGCTCGGTGGGCATCGCCACCGTGCACAGGTGCACGATCGGTCGGGTCACATCCTCGGCGAGTTCGGGGGCCCGCCGGTAGATCCGCGCGTCCAGCCGCGCCGTGGTCTCGACGGCCAGTCCGTGGGCCTGGATTCTCATCGCTACTTCCCTCCGAGTGCGCGGTCAACAATCATGCTGCCACCGTCTGGACGGTGTACAGGGTCAGATACAGGCCCGCAGCCGCGGCGACCACGGCCTGGCCGGCGATCGCGGTGCGACGGGCTCGTGGTTCGGCAGCTGCCAGCGATTCGAAGGTCGCGGTAAGCCGGATGGGGGTGTTCACCTCGCGTACGGCGAGCACCGGGAGCGCCCGGGCGAGACCGAAGATCCCGCCGAGCACCAGCCCGGCAGGCCAGCTGGCGATCAGCACGATGATCAGCAACAACAGGTAGACCGCGGCCGTGGTGACGATGGTGACCACACCGAGGCCGAGCTGGAAGCCGAATCCACCGCCGTAGACCCAGGGGCGGTAGAGGTCGAGCCAGTCCTCGTTGACCTGGCGGTGGATGGTGGGCAGTCGTCGCCGCAGTCGGTCCGTATCCAGCAGGGCTCCTGCCGCAGCGGCCAGGCAGACGATGACCAGCTGTACCCACAAGGGCATCGGCGGTGCCCCCAGGGCGGCCGCGGCCGAGGCGACCAGATACCCGACGAGCCCGGCCAGGCCACCGACAACCATGCCGCCGAGCACCGACCCGACGATGTAGAAGGTGATGGTCCGCGGCCATCGCGCATTGCGTCCCCGCTCCCCGAGCGGAGTGATGCTGGACAGCATCGACTCTCCTCAAGGGCTCCAGGTGGAACGCCACGCGGCCAGGATCGCAAGCGGCACTGCCAAGGCGGTCAGGACGAGGGTCGCGTTCATGGCCGGTGGGTGTGATCGTGGTCGTGTTCGTCCAGGCTGATCGGGGATTCGTACAGGCTGGGGTCGCCCGGCAGGATGCCGGCAGCCGCCAGTTCGGCCTCAGCGCGGGCATCTCGGAAGGCGCCGTTCCCGGTGCGCGGCACGATCGAGCGGCGGGCGGCGACGGCGTTCTGGGCGTCCTGATCCGCCAGTCCCTGACGCATCAGGTTGTCGACCTGGTCCCAGGTGGAGGCGGCGCCCTCGCCGCGGACCTTTCCGCTCGGTCCGTCCACGTAGACGAAATACGGCGCCATCGGGATGCCGTAGTCGTCCCACGCCTGGGTGGACATCACCACGGTGGCCCCGCGCGGGCTCAACCGCTGAATGGCCGACAGGCTCTCCTGCTCCTCGCCCTTGGTGACGATGACCAGCCGGGCCCCATTGGGCAGTGGGACGCCGTCGGCGAAGGCGTCCCAGAAGTGGGCACAGGTCAGGCACCCGGTCGACAGGAAGGCGACCAGGGTGTCGTCCGGCGAGCCTGCGATCTGGACGGCGGCCGCGTCGCCGGTGGGGGTCTGCCCGGCCAGGTCGAAGCCGTCCGTGGGGTTGTCCCGCGGCACCGCGGTCCCGGGTTGCACTCCGAAGGGCAGATCCGCGGGCTTGGTGGCCTGGGCCTCCTGTGCCGGGTCGCCCAGGCCGGCCTCGTGCAGCGTGCGCAGTACCTCGGCGTGGCCGCGCAGCAAGCCGACCACGAGCACCCCGAGCAGGACGATGGCGATGCCCTCGACGATGACGACGGCGATCATGCGGAAGTCCTTCCGGATAGGGGGATCTGCGTAGTAGCGCGGGACTGCCCGGGGCTCGCCGGGGTACGGCGCACCGACTCCGGGGTCACCGGCCGGGCCAGCGACGTGGGCAGCACCGCCATCGCCAGATACGCGAACCAGGCCGCCATCGCGGCGAAACCGACGGTGAGCACGGTGACACCCGCCCCGGCGCTATTCCATGAGTCGAGCAGGCCGGTGCCACCGGTGACCGCCGCCGCGCCCAGCGCCAGCGCAAACAGCAGATCGATGACCAGGTGGGTGCGGGTCGGTGGGGTGTCGGCCTTGGCGAAGCAGCCGCAACTGGCCACGGGCGTGCCGCTACGCAGTGCGTGGGCGATGAAGACCGCGAAACCGAGGTAGCTGAGCGCGGCCACGGCCAGCAGGGCCCGATTGCCGGTGACCAGGGCCACCACCCCCAGCCCAGCCTCCACACCGCCGAAAATCCGTACGACGACGAGTGGGATCCGCAGGCCCGCCAGCCGCAGCGCCCGCGCGGTGTCCAGCGGATCGAGGACCTTGGGTGCCCCGGCCACCACGAGCAGGGCGAGTGCGGCCCAGCAAACCCCTGCCAACGGATGCACCTGCTCTGCTCCCTTTCGTCTTCACTGGTCGTCAGGATGCGAACTCGGCGAACCGGCGAACCCGTCAGATCGGCCTGGTGTCTCCAGATCATGGTGGGCCATCGCCAGGGTGAGTTCACACCCGCCTGGGACCGTAGCGCGAACCGGAGCCGGTGACCGGCCAATCGCGAAGTTCTGCCCACTTCAGGATGGGCTGTTGGCGTTCATCGCCCGGCGGGCGCAGGATTGGACCATGTTCGGGCGAACGCGCCACGCGGAGGCGCTGGCTGGATCCGCGCAACGCCGATACTCGGTACCCACCACGCACGCGGTGCTGGGCACGCCCCTGGAGGGGCCCTGGCCGGACGGCACCCAAGTCCTGTATGTCGCGATGGGCTGCTTCTGGGGTGCCGAGCGGATGTTCTGGCAGCAGGACGGGGTGATCACCACAGCCGCCGGCTACATGGGGGGCACCACGCCGAACCCCACGTACGAGGAGACCTGCACCGGCCTGACCGGTCACACCGAGAGTGTGCTGATCGCCTATGACCCCGAGCGGGTCTCTGCCGAGGCGCTGCTGAAGGTGTTCTGGGAGAACCATGACCCCACCACCCCTAACCGGCAGGGCAACGACATCGGAACGCAGTATCGCTCGGCCGTCTATTGGACGACGCCGGAGCAGGGCGAGGCGGTGCGAGCCACCCGCGATGCCTTCGCCGCCGAACTGGAGCGGCACCACCTGCCCCCGGTGAGCAGCGAACTCAAGCCCGCCGATGAGGCCGGGCCCTTCTACTACGCCGAGGCATACCACCAGCAGTACCTGCACAAGAACCCGGGCGGCTACTGCAACCACGGACCCAACGGGCTGGTCTGCCAGGTCGGCTGAGTTGCAGGTCGGCTGAGTTTGGCGATTTCGCTGCCGGCCTCGGGTGACCTGTGGCGTGAAAACCGGGCGGACTACGGGGTCTCGTCCGCGGTCTTCTTCGCAGAGCGCCGGGACGACGACGCGGGACCGGCCTTCTTGGCGCTGACCTTCGTGGCAGTCCTGGCCGCGACCTTCTTCGGGGCCTTGGCGCTCTTGCTGGTCTTGGCTGGCTCGGCACTCACCTCGCCGGTGCGGGTGGATGCCGCGCTCGACGACGCCGGCGAGCCGGCTCCGGTGGATGCCAGCCGAGCCTGGGTGCCGTCGGCGGAGACGTCGAAGCGGCGGCTGCTGCGGATCAGGTCGGACAGCTTGGCGAAGCCGTAGCTTCGCTGGTCGAAGTCGGGGTAGGCGTTGCGCACCCGGCTGCCGATGCCGCCGATGGACACCCAGCCGTCGCTGGTGTCGTCCATGCCGTCGATCACCGCGGCCAGCAGCGGGGTGGCCTCGGTGGCCGGGCGGCGCCCGCCGGTCGGTGGTTGGGCCGGGGTGTCGCCGCGGCCGAGATTCTCCACGTAGATGAACCGGGTACACGCCTGGCGGAAGCTCTCCGGCGTCTTCTGCTCGCCGAACCCGAACACCGGCAGCCCCTGCTCGCGGATCCGCGCTGCCAGCCGGGTGAAGTCGCTGTCCGAGGAGACCAGGCAGAAGCCGTCGAACCGATCGGCGTGCAACAGATCCATGGCATCGATGACCAGGGCGATGTCGCCGGAGTTCTTGCCCGGGGTGTTGGCGAAGTTCTGCTGCGGTTGCAGCGCCCATCGAGCCAGCACCTCCGTCCAGCCGCGCATACCCGAACTGGTGAAGTCCCCGTACACCCGGCGCGCCGACGCCTCGCCCAGCCTGGCGATCTCGGTGAAGATCGCCTCGGCGAGCCGGGGTGAGGCGTTCTCCGCGTCGATGAGCACCGCAAGCCGGTCGGATGAGGTGGACATCGGATCAACTCCTTGTCGGTCGGTGGCCCGGCACCCCGATCGTGGCTTGCGGGCCGCGGCACCGGCGATTGGCCTTGCTCACCGTACTCAGCCTGGATCACCTGGGCCCTGCGTGGCGCGCGGCTGCGGCTACCGTGGGGCGATGCCAGCTTTCGAGCCCTTCACGGGCTACCGGTATCACCCCGGCGCGGTCCTGGAGGACGTCCTGGCCCCTCCGTACGATGTCCTCTCCGACGCGGACGTGCTGGAACTGACCGCCCGCAGCGCCGAGAACATCGTGCACGTCGACGTGCCCGAGGGTGCGGCGGACCGCTATCGGCTGGCGGCCGACCGGTTGCGGCAGTGGATCGCGGACGAGGTGCTGGTCCCGGACCACGCACCCACCCTCACCCTGTACCGAATGGACTTCACCGACCAGGCCGGGCGCTCCCGCCAGACGGTCGGGGTGATCGGTGCCCTCGAGGTGGTCGACCAGGGAGCCGGCGGGGTGCTGCCGCACGAGCGCACCACCGCCAAGGCGTCCACGGATCGACTCGACCTGACCCGCGCCACCCGGGCCAACCTGTCCCCGGTGTGGGGGCTGTCCTTGGCGACCGGTCTGAGCCAGTTGCTCGCCGACCCCGGCGACCCACTGGGCAGCATCGAGGTGGATGGGGTGCTACACGGTTTCGAGCGGGTGGCCGACCCCGACCGGCTCGCCGCCATCTGCGCCGCCGTCTCGGGTGACGACGTGCTCATCGCGGACGGTCACCATCGATACGGGGTGGCGCGGGCCTACCGCGACGAGGTCCGGGCGAGCACCGGCTCGGACCGGACGCCGGCCGAGCGGACGATGGCCTATGTCGCCGAGCTGGCGCCGGACCAGCTGAGCATCGAGGCGATCCACCGGGTGTACACCGACGTCGACCCGGCCGCCCTGGAGTCGGCGCTCGCCGACAGGTTCGAGATCGCTCCGGCGATCGAGCCGGGACCGGAGCTGCTCCGGGAGATGAGCCAGACCGGTCGGTTGGCGTTGCTCACCGGGGACGGAACCCGGTGGCTCTCGCCCCGCCCGGGTGCATTCGACGGGGTCCGCGCTCTCGACGGAGCCTGGTTGGAGGCGGCGCTGGAGAGGGTGCCGCACACGGTGAGTTACTCCCACGACGTGACCGGCATCGAGGCGCAGGTGCGCGCCGGTCAGGTGGTCGCGGCGGTCCTGATCCGCCCCACGAGCATGGCCGAGATCGAGCGGACCGCCCGCGAAGGCCTGTTGATGCCACCGAAGTCGACCTTCTTCACCCCCAAGTTGCGCACCGGGGTGGTGCTGCGCTCGCTGGCGTGAGCGGGTTGGGATTGAGTCGTCGGGTTGGCAGCCATTTCGACCGCTTTCGGGGTCGCCCGCACCAGACAGCCTGCGACAGCAGGGGCCTGTGCGACGACTGTGGCTCGACGCACCCTCCAGTGAACACAAACGTGTCTCTGAGACACATTTCCGTACACCGGGAAGGCGGCCAGCCTGGCCGGTGACTCATCGAGCGGCCAGTAGTACCTGACCGACATACACCTTGCCGGTTGATGACCCAGCCCCCTGGGAACGGCTGGATTCGGCCCGTGCCGGGAGACCTTTCATCCGGGCTTCGACGGGGCTCGGCGGATCTGAGGGCAGTCGCACAAACATCACCTCTGAGTGATCGAGACGTTCCCGTCGCCGCGATGCTGCGGCCAGGCTCGGTGACCTGTCATCATCTGGCCATGAGTGCACGCCCCAACATCCTGGTGCTCATGTACGACCAGATCGCGCCACGCGCTCTGGGGTGCTACGGCAACCCGGTGACCCACGCCCCCACCATCGATCGACTCTCGGCGGAGGGGGTGACCTTCGACGCCGCATATACCAACTCCCCGCTCTGCACGCCCGCCCGGTACTGCTTCATGAGCGGGCAACTCCCTTCCGCAACAAGGGGTTACGACAACGCGGCATATCTGGCAAGTGTCATCCCGACCTTTGCCCACTATCTTCGTGCCGGCGGATATCGCACCATCCTGTCCGGGAAGATGCATTTCGTCGGAGCGGACCAGTTGCACGGCTTCGAAGAACGCCGGACCACCGACATCTACCCGGCCGACTTCGGCTGGACCCCGGACTGGCGGGCCCCCAGCGAGCGAGTCGACTGGTGGTACCACAACATGGACAGCGTGGTCGGAGCCGGTGTGGCCGAGGTGACCAACCAACTGCTCTTCGACGACGAGGTCGGCCAGAACGCCCGCCGGGCGTTGCACGACGTGGCCCGCTCGGACGATGAACGGCCATGGATGATCGTGGCCAGTTTCACCCATCCGCACGACCCCTACGTGACCCGGCGGCAGTACTGGGATCTGTACCAGGACAAGGACATTCCGCTGCCTGTGGTGAAAGCCGACCAGGTGGAGGCCGACCCGCACACGCTCCGGCTGCGGG
Organism: Actinomycetales bacterium; assembly: GCA_047974565.1. Taxonomy (GTDB): domain Bacteria; phylum Actinomycetota; class Actinomycetes; order Actinomycetales; family CAWJMD01; genus JBDIAG01. Next base: position 26,608 of record JBKECN010000087.1, on the reverse strand, counting down.
AGGCCTGCGCGATGGAGGGCGTCGAGATCACCGACGACCACATCCGGTCGGCGCGGCGCGCCTACTACGGCAACATCTCTTACGTCGACGACTGGTCCACCATTCTGCTCAACGCCTTGAGCGACCTGCAGTTGGCCGAGGACACGATCGTCGTCGTCCTGGCCGATCACGGCGACATGCTTGGCGAACGTGGTCTCTGGTACAAGATGAACTTCTTTGAGGACTCGACCCGTATTCCATTGATCGTCCACAACCCCAAGCGGTTTCGTCCCGGACGGGTGAGTGAACCGGTGTCGCTGGTCGATGTGCTGCCCAGCCTGTTGGAGCTGACCGGCACCGATACCGAGGTCGCCGATCCGTTGGCCGGCCGCTCGTTCGCGCCGCTACTCACCGGGGAGGTGGCCCGCGACGCCTCCGCGGACTCATCCGCGCAGCAGGCGTCCGGCGACCGCTATGAGGTTATCGGCGAGTACATGGCCGAGGGCTCGTGCGCTCCGATCGTCATGATTCGCCGAGGGCGCTGGAAGTTCGTGCATTGTCCGGCCGACCCCGATCAGCTCTATGACCTGGCGGAGGATCCGCTCGAACTGGACAATCTCGCGGGCCGCGATGCCCATGCAGGGACGGTGGCGCGGTTCCGGGCCGAGGTGGCAGGCCGCTGGGACCTGGACCGGCTCACCGCAGACATCCTCACCGACCAGGCCAGGCGCCGGGTGGTCAGTGGCGCCAACCGGGTCGGCAAGTTCACGCCCTGGGACTACCGGCCGCTGCGCGAGATGGACCAGGAATACATGCGCAACCATCTCGATCTCAACGAGGTGGAGCGACTCGCGCGCTGGCCGCGATGACCCAGGTCAGTTAATGTACTGGCTACAAGAAACGTCCTAATTGTGGTGATTCGGGGGTGGTGTCCCGGATCGATTTCGGGTAGACAAGGTCTGGCGCAGGTGACCATCGGTCACCGATGGCGCCCAGTCGATGCCTACTCGTAGGTAGATGCTCGTGAGGATTCGGGCGGGAAGCATCTGGGTCACTGCGGTGGTCCTGGCCATGGTCGCTGCCGTACCGGGCATCGCGCTCGGATCGACGGGCACGCCCGGCGAGGCAGCCACCGGTTCCGGCGACCGGGGGCACGGACGCCACCACGGCTGGCATCGGGGCGATGTCGATGACCACTCCGGCGATGCCCGCTACGGCCGGTACTACGGCCAGTCGCTGCAATGGTCCGAGGCCACCTGCCCCGAGACGAGCGAACCGTACCTGCCGGGCGTCTGGGAGTGTGCGCGGGTAGTCGCCCCACTGGACTGGCAGGACCCGGCCAAGGGTGACATCGAACTGTCGATCAGCCGGGAGGCGAGCACGGCCGGTGCTGCCCGGCTACTGCTCACCAACCCGGGGGGTCCGGGGGGATCGGGCCTGGAGTTCGGCGTGGGCGTGGGTCTGGGCACCGGCCTGGACGCGACCCACTCGGTGATCGGGATCGACCCGCGCGGAGTCGGGGAGAGTTCCCCCGTGATGTGTCCCCTCCCGATGCCCGACCCGGCCGGCTACACCAGCGACGGAGATTCGCGCACCTTCGATCGCGCCTCCGTGCTGGCCACCGCGCAGGAGACCCGCCGCAGGAACGAGCTGTGTGTCGAGTCCGCGGGCAGCGTCCTGCCGTCCATCTCCACCGTGCAGACCGCGCGGGACTTCAATCTGATCCGCGCGGTGCTGGGCTACCAGACGACCGACTTCTACGGCGTCTCGTACGGCACCTGGCTTGGCTCGACGCTGGAGAAGTTGTTCCCGTCCCGAGTGGACCGAGTGGTTCTCGATGCCAACACCGCCTGGATGAGCGGCTCGTTCACTACTCTCTTCGATCTGTGGCCCAGTGGTTTTCAGGCCAGCTTCGACCGGACCTTGCTGCCGTTCATCGCTCGACACGACGATCGGTACCACCTGGGCACCACATCGGAGCAGGTGAACGAGTCGTACGAACAGATCCGGGCCTGGTTCGCCTCGGACCCCGGCCGGGGGATCACACCCAGCCTGCTTGACGAGGCGATGATGGTCGCGCTCTACGACGCTGAGATGTACCCGCTTGCAGCCGATCTCCTGTCGCAGTTGAACGTGGCACGCTTGCAGGCCGTTCCGGTCGAGGACGAGACGGTCGTCGGCTTGGGCTCCCAGTTGCGCGCCCTCGCCGGGGAGACGATCGTCGGGGAGTTCAACGCCACGCAGCTCGCGGTGATCTGCAACGACACCCCCAGCGACCAGGACCCGGCCCGGTGGTACCGCACCCGGGTCAGGCAGGCGCGCACCCTCCCCCTGGCCGGCCCCGGGAGCCTGGTCAACCCGTGCCTGGGATGGCCCTACCAGCCCACCCTCACCCGGGCCGTGGTCAACCGGCCCGTGCAGAACGTGCTGATGCTCGACAACGAGGTGGACCCCGCGACGCCCTATCCCGGCGCTTTGCAGGCCAGGTTCCGGGCGCGGGGCTCGGTACGGATGGTGTCGGTGGACAACGGGCCAGGCCATGCCGTCGCCCTGGGTGCGTCCCCGTGCGCCCAATCGGTGATGCTGGAGTACCTGTCGGACGGGGTGTTCCCGCGTCGTGATCTTTACTGCCAGGGCGAGCCGATGCGCGACAGTGCACCCGGCGGGTTCGTCGAAGACGCGGTGTACCAGTTCGGGCACGCGGGTTTCGCCACGCCATCCGCTGATTCCTCCTTATCGGTACGTGCAGCGCGACCTGAGCATGCCGGGCGTCGTCGTCCAGGCCGGGTCCCAGCGACGGATGATGGTTCCCGACTCCCGCCGGGAGGCGCTGCGTGCGGCCGAGGACGCGGCGGCGGCCGCCGCCACCGCTCCCCGGGCGGTGACCGTTTCCCGCTGAGCGCGAAGTTTCCCGGGGCCGGGCGCCTGGGCGCCGTCGCGGGGACCGTTCTGCCAGGGTGTGATCCATGCGTGATCGCGACCTGACGCTGCGGTTCCTCGCCGCCCCCTTCGACGTGAACGTGCACGGCAGCGTCCCTGGCGGGGTGGTGCTGGAGTGGATCGACAAGGCCGGGTACGCGGTGGCCGCTGCCTGGAGCGGTCAGTACTGCGTGACCGCCTACGTCGGGAACATTCACTTCATCGCCACCCTGGCCGCCGGGGACCTCGTCGAGGTGCGCGCCCGGGTGGTGCGCACCGGGCGGTCGTCGATGACCGTCCTTGCCGAGGTTCATGCCGGCAATCCGCGGTCCGGCAGCCGCTGGGAGGTGGCCCGGTGCGCGATGGTCTTCGTCGGCACGGACGGCAAGGGGCGGACCGTGCAGGTGCCGTCCTGGCAGCCCCAGACCGAGGAGGACGTGCGGCTCGCGGACGACGCCCTGGCCTTGGCCGGTACCCGTCGTGCGATCGACGAGAAGATGGCCGAGGCCGTGTATACCGACGGCGGCCGGGGCGAGCGGCTGACCCTGCGGTTCCTCGCCCGTCCTACGGACGTCAACTACGGCGGCAAGGTGCACGGCGGCACGGTGATGTTCTGGATCGACGAGGCCGCCGAGGCCTGCGCGGCGCGCTGGTCCGGCCGGAACGCGATCGCCGTGTACGCCGGCGGGGTGCGCTTCTACCAGCCGATGTTCATCGGCGATCTGGTCGAGGTCGAGGCCCGGCTGCTGCACACCGAGGGCACCCGGATGCACGTCTCGGTGCACGTGCGCTCGGGTAGCCCCAAGACCCGTGACCTGCGGCTGACCACGCATTGCCTGATGGTGCTGGACAGCCTGGACGACGAGGGACGGGTCACCGCGGTGCGTACCTGGGTTCCCGAGACCGAGGAGGACGTCGCCTTGGACCGGCACGCCGTCGAACTCGAAGAGGTGCGCGCCAGTATCGGCCATCAGGAGTTGTTCACCCGACGTTGAAACCGATGGCCCCGCAACCACGGGCACGACGATCAACCACGGGCACGACCCTCAACCACGGGCACGCCCCTCAACCACGGGGCACCGCACTCAGGGTGCGCGCCGGGTCTCGAAGGCCCAGATGGCTAGCTCGACCCTGTTCCGGACGCCGAGTTTGCTCATCAGCGCGGCGACATGGAACTTCACGGTGCTCAGGCTGATGAAGAGCTGCTCGGCGATCTCGGCGTTGGTGTGCCCGCGGGCCAGTGCGGCGAGGACCTGCTCCTCGCGCTCGGTGAGCGGTTCGACCGGGTCGGTGGGGCGTGGGGCGGCGTCGGCGAAGCGGGTGAGCAGGCGCGCGGTCACTCCTGGGTCGATCAGGGCGTCTCCAGCCGCTGCCGCGTGCACAGCCTGAACCAGTTGGCCTACGGGGGCGCCCTTGAGCAGAAACCCACGGGCGCCGGCCCGCAGCGCGGCATGGACGTTCTCATCGGTGTCGAACGTGGTGATCACCACGACCGCAAGGGGTTCGACGACCTCGGGACCGGCGAGCAGCCGCGTCGCCTCGATCCCGTCCAGGCCCGGCATCGCGATGTCCAGCAGGCACACGTCGGGGCGTAGTCGGCGGGCCTGGGCGACGGCGTCGTGGCCGTTCGCGGCCCGCGCCACCACGTCGATGTCCGGCTGGGCGTCGAGGATGGTGGCAAGCCCGGTCAGGATGATCGGCTGGTCGTCGGCGATGAGCACCCGCACGGTCATCGCTGCTTCGCCGACGTCGCGCTGTGGTCCGCCAGCCTGGCGCGCACCTGCCAGCCACCCGAGGGCAGCGGCCCCGCCTCGAGGGTGCCGCCGAGCAACGACACCCGCTCGGCCATCCCGATGAGGCCGTAGCCCCGCGCCTGCGCCGGGCCAGGCCGGCCGTCATCGGTGACGGTGACGAGCAAGGACCCGTCGGTGCACTGGTCGACCTTCACCTGGACCACCTCGGCCTGCCGGGCGTGCCGGCGGGCGTTGGTGAGCGCTTCCTGCACCACGCGGAAGATGGTGGTCTGCACGGTGTCCGGCAACGATTCGAGGTCGGGGGCCACGCTCAGCCGAACCCGTGGGCCGGGGCCCTGGGTGAGGCGATGCAGGGACGAGAGGTCCTGGTGTCCAGTGGACCCCACCTCACTGGTGCGTAGCGACCGGACGATGGAACGCATCTGGGCCAGCGTGGTGGCGGCCTCATCGTCGATCACAGCCAGCGCCTGCCGGGCTGCGGCCGGGTCGGTATCGGCGTGGATCAGCCCCGCTTGGGCCTGGATGGCGATGGCCGAGACGTGATGGGCCACGGTGTCGTGCAATTCGCGCGCGAGCTGCTCGCGCTCGGCCGCCTTGGCGCGTTCGACCAGTTGAAGCTGGGCCGCCCGCCAGTAGCGCACCGCCAGCCCCGCGGTCACCGTGACGGTGAGCACGGCCGCGCCTGCCACCGTCTCCGCGGCCGATGACCCGTCGAGCAGCACGATCACCGCGAATCCGCCAGCGGTGAAGGGCAGGGTGAGGATGAGTTCCCGGCCACCCGCCCAGCGGCCCAGTGAGTAGGTCAGCACGAGGACGAGCAGGCCCACGCTCAGGGTCAGTGGATCCCGTCCGGAAGCCACACTGAGGGCGTCGGCGGCGGCGATCGCCAACAATGCGCCGCCAGCCGCCAGCGCCGGCTGCGTCCGGCGCATCAGCACCGCGGCGCTCATCGCCGCGATCACGAGGAGCGCTGGCCCCATCGCAGTGACGGCTCCCGGGTCGGCAGGGGCCGTTGCCAGGCGCGCCGTCAGCTCGATGCCTCCCGCGGCGAGTACGAGTCCGGCCAGGGTCGTGTCGGTGACGGACGGCCGCGGAATGGGTGCGGGCCGAGGCTCCCGCCAGAACGTCCGGGCCGGCCTCCACATGGTCGAAAGGGTACGGCCGGGGGCTGCCCCGTCCGCCGCGGTCTCGATGAACTGTTCCTTCGGCCAGGGCGGTTCTGGCCGTGGGACCGGTGCGCATCGGCGGGCTGGGCACCGATGGTGAGGGGACATCATCACAATCGTGCCGGTCGGCCGGCGGAGAGTAGGTCAGTATGCGAGCCACCCCGGCTGCCCCGTTGGTGGACAACCCCACCGACCCCAAGCTGATGCTGAGCGCCTTGTGGGTGGCGATGCTCTTCGTCTTCGCCTACGTGGACATCTTCGGATTCTTCCGGGCGGACGTGCTCGAGGGTGCGCTGGCCGGCACTGTCTCGGGCCCCGGGTTCACCATCGATCAGACCTTCCTGACCTTGACCACCGGCTACATCGTGGTGCCCATCCTGATGGTGGTGGCCTCGCTGATCCTGCCGGCCCGGGCCGCCCGTCCCGCGAACCTGGTGGTGGCCGTGGTGTACGCGGTGTCCATCGTCGTGTCGATGATCGGGGAGAGCTGGGTGTACTACCTGGCGGGCAGCGCCGTGGAGTTGGTGTTTCTGGCGGGGGTGATCGGGGTCGCGGCCCGGTGGCCCCGGGTCGGCAGCCGCGACGAGCTGCCGGCCCGGGACGAGGGAGCCATCTACCGGTGATCAGCCGGCCAGGCGCATGCCACCGTCCACGGTGATGGTCTGGCCGGTGATGAAGGAGGCTTCCTCGCTCACCAGGAAGCCGATGGTGGCGGCGATGTCCGACGGGTGGCCGACCCGGCGCACCGGGGTCTGGTCGGCGACCATCTGCTGGTACTCGGCCGGCTCGAGCTTGAGCCGGCGCGCGGTGGCGTCGGTCATCGGGGTGGCGATGAAGCCCGGCGCGACGGCGTTGACCGTGATGCCGAAGGGGCCGAGTTCGAGTGCCAGGGTGCCGGTGAAGCCGCGCATGCCCATCTTGGCCGCCGAGTAGTTCGCCTGGCCCTTGGCCCCGAGCGCGTTGATCGAGGACAGGTTGACGATCCGGCCCCAGCGCTGCTCGACCATGGTGGCCTGCACCGCCTTGGACATCAGGAAGGCCCCGCGCAGGTGGATGCCGAGCACCGTGTCCCAGTCCTCGACGCTCATCTTGAACAGCAGGTTGTCCCGGGTGACGCCGGCGTTGTTCACCAGCACGTGCACCCCGCCGAACTCGGCGACGACCTTGCCCACGGCGTCCTCCACGGCCTGCGGGTCGGTGATGTCGCAGGCCACTGGAAGAACCCGCGCCTGGGGAGTGGTGGTCAGCGCTGCCTCGGCGGCCCGCTCGGCGCTCTCCTGGGAGATGTCGAAGACGGCGACTGCCGCACCGCTGCCGGCGAGCCGGTCGACCGTGGCAGACCCGATCCCGCCGCCGCCTCCGGTGACGATCGCAACCTTGTCCTGCAGGGGGGCCTGAGTTGTGCCACTGGTCATCGTGAGCTCCTAGACATCGGGTAGACAGCAAAATCTGGCCGGTCGGAGCCGGCCAGGTGACTCGGGGGACCGAGCCATCTACCGGGATACGACGTTTGGGACCTCAAGCGCTGCGATACACCCCACATTTGGCCCAGATGTGCTGAGAGTCACTCTTGACTTACCCGCGGGTACGCCCAGTTGCTCCCGATTGCCTCCGAATGGCCACGATTCGCCGTCGCTGCGGCTTCGCAGCGCTGGTGGAGGCCCCCGGTAGCACGCGTGATGCGTTGCGGGGTTGCGCCCGTCGCAGGTCTGGAACGGCCGTGTGGCGCGTGGTCCATCAAGCGGTTGGTGTCCGGGCGGCCACCGGTGACTCGCCGCTCGGTGGTGATCTCAGGGGCGGTCCCAGCGCCGGGCGCCGAGAGGCAGGACGGATCTCGACGGGCCTGCCGATACCGCGGGCCCTCTGTGGAGCGGGTGACGAGGTGGAGCGGGTGACGAGAATCGAACTCGCACTGGCAGCTTGGGAAGCTGCTGTTCTGCCATTGAACTACACCCGCGACGCGTGCTCTCGCGACGCCGGATGAGCATAACGCACCGCGTCCGGTTGCCTCGACTGGCATCCGTGGTCGCGCCCGGACTGCCGGCTATCCGGGGTACAGGTTCAGCCGTCGTACACGTTGCTGCGGTGGAAGCGCAGGGCCGAGCGGGAGGCGGTGGGACCGCGCTGACCCAGGTACCGCGAGCCGTACTTCTCGCTGCCGTAGGGGTGCTCGGCCGGGCTGGAGAGCCGGAAGAAGCACAGCTGGCCGATCTTCATGCCCGGCCAGAGCAGGATCGGCAGGGTGGCGACATTGGACAACTCCAGCGTCACGTGCCCCGAGAAACCGGGATCGATGAACCCGGCCGTGGAGTGGGTGAGCAGCCCCAACCGGCCCAGGCTGGACTTGCCCTCCAGCCGGGCCGCGATGTCGTCCGGCAGGGTGACCACCTCGTAGGTGGAGCCGAGCACGAACTCACCGGGGTGCAGCACCAGTGGTTCCCCGGCGGGCACGTCCACCAGGCGGGTCAGGTCGGGCTGATCCAGGGACGGGTCGATCACCTGGTACCGGTGGTTGTCGAACAGCCGGAACAACCGGTCGAGGCGTACGTCGACGCTGGACGGCTGGATCATCTCGGGGTCGAACGGGTCCAGCCGGACCCGGTCGGCCTCGATCTCGGCGCTGATGTCTCGGTCGGAGAGGAGCACGAGGGTGAGGCTAGCGGGCCACCCCGGCCGCGCCCACTTCCGTGGCGCTAGGCACCCGGGCGGAAGGCGGACGACCGGTTCTCCAGAGCGGCCGGGTCGCACGGCAGATCGCCCTTGCGTACGGCCGCGACGAGCAGGGCATGATCGGCTTCGGTCTGGTCCGCGTACTTGCGGGCGAAGGAGACCATGGCGTCGTCGAGGTTCTCGCCCTTGCCGACGTAACCGGCGATCATCGAGGCCCCGCTGGTGCGGGCATGTCCCTTGCCGAGCAGGTGCCCGACGATGCCCGCGTAGTCGCTCAGCGCCGCCGCGTCGATCGCATCGAGGGGGACGGTGCCCTTGGAGTTACGGAACTGGCGGACGTAGTACTGCCGGCCCTGCACCGTGGTCCAGCCGAGCAGGGGGTCGCTGACGGTCTGCAGCGCCTGCTGGTACTCCACCACCCGCTGGCCCTGGTGCGCGTGCCAGGCCTTCTCACCGTGCACGTACGGTGCCAGCACCGACCGCCGTGCCTGCTTGAGCTGCAGGAAGACGACATCGGAGGGGCTGGATCCCTCCAGCAGGGCGACGTAGGCGCGCAGCCCGACGCTGCCGACCCCGACGACCTTATGGGCGATGTCGACGAGGTGATAGCCGCCGATGGCCCGTCGCCAGTGCGGGGCCAACGTGGTGAGGTACTCATCCAGCCCAGCCGCCACCGCCTCGTACTCCTCCTCATCCAGGCGGGTGATCAGGGGCGGGTCCTCGATGATCCGGCGCCGGCCCTGGTGCTCGTGGGTGAATCGGGGCAGCGCGCGGTCGCTGGTGCGTCCGCGGGCCTTCCGCGCGGCGCGGGCGATGGTCTCCTTCAGGTGCGTGTCGGCGGCGACCTCGCCGAGCGCGTCCGCGTCGAGCCGGTCATAGGAGCGCAGCAGCAGCGGCTGGCGGGCCAGATGGCGCACCTGGGTGCGGTACGCCGCCGTGCAGGCCCGCACGGCCGTCGCGCACTGCTCCTCGGTGGCACTGTTCTCCCGGCCGGCCACCCAGATGGCTGCGGTGAGGCGGCGCAGATCCCATTCCCAACCGCCCGGGTGGGCCTCGTCGAAGTCGTTGAGATCGATGACCAACTCGCCCTCGGGGGAGGCGTAGAAGCCGAAATTGCCCAGATGCGAGTCGCCACAGACCACCGGGGTGATGCCGGTGGAGGGCAGGTAGGCTACATCGTCCGCCATGACGATGGCGGTCCCCCGCAGGAAGCCGTAGGGCGATCCGATCATCCGCGCCACCCGAACCGGGATGAGATCGTCCAGTCGCCCCAGATGGGAGAAACGGATCAGGTCAATCGGGTCCGGTCGCCTGTCATGGGCCGCCCATTCCCCCATTCGTCGACGAGGGACGTTCGCCCGCAACGACTTTCCCAGCTTGTAGCGGTCGCGCCGGGAGGTGCCGGTGCGTCGCAGCGAACTGAAGTCGGCGCTGTCGGCACCGTCGATGATCTGGATGGTCGGCGGCCCGGAGGTGGACATGACCGCCACCATAGCCAAGCCTGCGGTGGCTGTGGCGGTGCGAGGGAACCGCGGGCAGGCCGGGATCCGCGTCGTCCCCGCGGGTGTGCCCCGGGACTCACAAAGAGTTTCGGCGTCATCGGCTCAACGGCCTGCGGTGCGGTACCGCAATGGGGTTGTGCCGAACCAGCGCCGGAACGCCCGGGTGAAGGCGCTCTGCTCGGTGTACCCCAGCAGCCCCGCGATCCGGCTGATCGCGAGTTCCGGTTCACCCAGATACCGGACGGCCTGCTCGCGCCGCTCACCGTCGAGCACCTGCGCGAACGTGGTGCCCTCCTCGGCCAAGCGGCGCTGCAGGGTGCGCGGATGCAGGTGCAGTGCGTCGGCGACGGTCTCCTGGGAGCACTGTCCGGTTGGCAGCAGCCGACGGACCAGGTCGCCGACCTGATCGCTGAGCCTGGCCGACGCTGTCGGGTAGGCCGTCTCGAGGTAGGCGGTGGCGATCTTGCGGGTCTGCGGGTCCGAGTGGTCCAGTCGCCGCCCGGCCAGGCTGCGGGGCAGCGTGAAGCCGCACCAGGGATTGGTGAAGGTCGTGGGGCAGCGCAGCGCTGCTGCGTAGGCCTGCGCAGCTGCGCCGCGGGGGTGCAGGAAATAGATCCGGCGCGGCGGGGTGTCATCGCCACTCAGTAGCCGGACGATGTGGGAGGCATTCGCCATGGCCAGTTCATAGGCCTGTCGCATGCTGCCACCTGGGCCCGTGGTGGCCTTCGGCCCGGGGTCGCCCCGGGAGGGGCCCCCGGAGTCGTCCGCCCGATAGACGTAACGCAACTCGTCGTCGGCGCCCTCGACCGGCGCGGACAGCCGCAGCGCCGGTGAATGCACGTGCAGGTAGCGGCGGATGGCCTCCAGACCCACGCCGAGGGTGTCGGCATTGCGCACCACCACCGCGAGCGGCCCGAGGATGGCCAGACCCTGGAACTCACCCATCCGCAAGCCCAGGTCCGGGCAGTCCAGGTCCTGCGCGGTGCTCTCCAGCAGCCCGGTCAGGGCGGGCCACGGGACGAACTCGTCGTCCGCGGCCTCCACTCCGGGGGTCAGGCCGAAGCGTCGCATCAGGGGTCTCGGATCCGCGCCCAGGCCGCGCACCACCTCGGGGAAACCCGCGAGGTTGGTGGATCGGATCAGGATCGGCATCGTCGCCTCCTCGCGGCAATCGCTGGCCGCCGCGCCTCACGCCGGCGGTTCAGCTCGTGGGCGGCACTTCGGACGCCGGGCCGCCCACGGTATGTCGTCAATTGTTAAAACTGTGTCGCGGGAGGTCAAGACCCAGGGGGGTCTCGCGCCGCACACTTTTTCCATGACGACAACAGCCATTCCCCGCCAAACCGACCTCAACGACCAGTCCATCGCCACCCCGGTCACGGACACCGCCACCCCCGCCTCGACCGAGGACGCACAGGGTGGGCCACTGCACGTCGACGTGCTCATCGTCGGCGCCGGACTGTCCGGCATCGGCACCGCTCACCACATCACCCAGGCATTCCCCGAGCGCAGCATCGCCCTCATCGAGCGGCGCGAGCGGGTCGGCGGCACCTGGGACCTGTTCCGTTACCCGGGCATCCGCTCCGACTCGGACATGTTCTCCTTCGGCTACAACTTCCGTCCCTGGGATGACCTCAAGACGCTCGCCGACGGCGACTCGATCCGCCAGTACATCGAGGACACCGCCCGCGAGGACGGCGTCCTGGACAAGATCCACCACGGACTGCGGACGATCTCGGCCGACTGGTCCAGCAGCCAGGGCCGCTGGACGGTGACCGCGGTGCACGAGGCCACCGGCCAGGTGCGCACCTTCACCTGCACCTTCTTCATCAGCTGCACCGGCTACTACAACCACGACGAGGGCTACCTGCCGCAGTTCCCGGGCATTGAGGAGTTCGGCGGTCAGGTCGTGCACCCCCAGCACTGGCCGGAGGACCTCGACTACGCCGGTAAGAAGGTCGTGGTCATCGGCAGTGGCGCCACCGCCGTCACCCTGATCCCGGCGATGGCCGACTCGACCGAGCACATCACCATGCTGCAGCGCTCCCCGTCCTACGTCTTCTCGCTGCCGTCCTTCGACAAGATCTCCCAGACGTTGCGCCGGGTGCTGCCCAAGGACACCGTCTACCAGCTCGGACGCCGCCGCAACATCGCCATCCAGCGCGCGCTGTACCTGGCGTGTCGTCGGTGGCCGAAGGCGATGCGCCGGTACCTGCTCTCCCAGGTGCAGCGTCAGGTCGGCCCGAACGTCGACATGGCGCACTTCACGCCGAACTACATGCCGTGGGACGAACGACTCTGCGCCGTCCCGGACGGTGACCTGTTCCGGGTGCTGCGCGAGGGCAAGGCGTCGGTGGTCACCGACCGGATCGACACCTTCACCGAGAACGGCATCCGGCTGGAATCGGGTCAGGAACTGGAGGCGGACATCGTCATCACCGCCACCGGCCTCAACCTGCAGATGCTCGGTGGGATGACCCTCAGCGTCGACGGCCAGGCCCGCGAGTTCGCGGACCAGCTCACCTACAAGGCCACCCTGATCGAGAGCGTGCCCAACATGGCGTGGATGTTCGGGTACACCAACGCCCCCTGGACGCTGAAGTCCGACCTGGCCGGTGAGTACCTGTGCCGGTTGTTCCAGCACATGGACGAGAACGGCTACGACGTGGTCGAGCCCCGCGACACCCAGGGCATGGCTCTGGACTCCGGGATGCTGGACTCCCTGGCCTCGGGCTACGTGCAGCGCGGCAAGGGCACCATGCCCCGCCAGGGCACGTCCGGGCCGTGGCAGGTGCGGATGCACCTGGGCCAGGACTCCAAGATGCTGCTGTCGGACCGGGTCGACGACGGACACCTCGTCTTCAGCCGGACAGCCGACTCGGTTGAGTCCGGGGAGTCCAGCGGCACCACCGGTTCCCGTGGCTCACAGGCGTCCGCCATGGCGCGGCCGGGTACCCGGGTGGCGGCATGAGAAGCGGTCGGCAGATCACCTTCCCCAGCGTGGGAGCAGCGTGCAGCGCCACTCACCTCACCGGAACCGGCGACGACTTCCGCAGTGAGACCGGCCGTCCCTGCGTGGTGATGGCGCACGGTTTCGGGGGCACCCGCGACACCGGGCTGAGCGGCTACGCACATGGGTTCGCCGCCGCAGGCCTGGACGTGCTGCTCTTCGACTACCGCGGTTTCGCCGCCTCCAGCGGCACGCCCCGTCAGGTGGTCAGCCATACCGCTCAGCGCGAGGACTATCACGCCGCGATCGCCGAGGCCCGGCGGTTGCCCGGGGTCGATCCGGACCGGATCGTCCTGTGGGGCACCTCCTACTCCGGTGGCCACGTGGTACCCGTCGGGGTCCGCGACGGACGGATCGCCGCAGCGATCTCGATGACCCCGGCGATGGATGGGGCCGCCGCGATGGGGATGATCGCCACCCGGGCCGGCGTCCGGCCGCTGCTGAACCTGGCCCGGCACGGTCTCATCGACATCTCCCGCCGCCTGCGCGGGCGAGTACCGCACCTGGTGCCGGTGGCCGCCGAGCCCGGAGAACTGGGCTTCCTCACCGCCCCGGGGGCGCTCGCGGGCTACACAGCCATCGCCGGGCCCACGTGGCGCAACGAGGTGGCCGCTCGAGCCGCGCTGGAGTCGGCCTTCAACCGTCCGGTGGCCCACGCCCGCCGGGTTCGCTTCCCGCTTTTCGTCCAGATCGGCACTCGGGACCAGACCGTGCCTGCCTCCGCCGCCCGGCGGGTGGCAGCCCTGGCCGGACCCCACGCCACCGCCTCGGAGTATCCCGTGGATCACTTCGACGTTTATGCCGGAGCCTGGCAGGAACGCCTGCTCGCCGATCAACTGGATTTCCTGCGCCAGCGCCTCGGCGCACCAGTGGCGGCGAACGCACCGGCGACGACACTGTCGGCGGGCAATCACTGACCGTCCGGGGGTGTGGGCCCCCGGACCAGGGCAGGAGTCCCGGGCCGCCTCAGGCGGGCTCACCGACGAGCGCGCCTGCGCGGGACTCCTGCTCGTCAATTCCGATGCCACACGCATGAGCCAGAGAACGCCAGGCCGGGGGAGGGGACCAGCCGCTGGTGTGTCTGGTGAGCAAGGCGACCAGCGGCGCCAGGTCGCTGCCGCGTGGCGCGGCGACCGCCAGGTAGAGGTCATCCACCACCTCGCCGGTGGCCAGGCGGAGCCGGTCGCTGGCGTATCTCCACACCGGAAAGCCCGCCCCCCTCAGCGCCTCGCGCAAGTCCAGCCAGGCGTCCTCGCCCGGGTACACCCCGACCACCTCGAAGGACCGCATCCCGCCCGGCTGCAGGGTGGCCAGCGCCCGGTAGCGGTCCAGGCCGGGCTCGCCAGTTGCGGCCTCCGGCGGCTCGGTGGCTCGCGGGTCGATGACGACGAGATCCGCGCAGTGCTGCACAGCACCAGGCGGGGCCACCTGACAGATCCGGGCTGTCGCCGGCCCGGTTCGAGTGGCCGACAGCGTCGTCTGGCGTCCATCGTCGGTGCGCAGCATCACCAGGCACTCGCCCCAGGACTCCTCCACCGGGCCTGGCCCCCGGCTCTGCAGGGGCATTCCCAGCAGGGCGCAGGCACGACGCACCAGGTCCCAGTCCTGCGCCAGCGAGCCGTTCACCGCTGCCCGCCAGGCGTCGTCCGGCTCTGGTGCATCGGCCAGCTCCAGCACCTCGGCACTGAGCTGGGCGCCGGTGAGCAGGTCGCCCGTCTCGATCGCCGCGATCGACCAGAGCCGTCGGGCGATGACGGCGGTGTCCTCGTGGGAGACGAGGTCGGCACACAGGCTCGCGCAGCGCCGCCAGTCGAGCCGGGCGGCGGCAAGATTCGCGGCGCACCAGCGTCCGCGTCGAGGGTCGAGACCGGCCACCTGAGCCTGGTACCGGGCGGCCTCAGCGAGGTCACCCGAACTCAACGTGGTGAAGAAGGCCGTGGACGCCACTTCCAGATCATCGGGACGGGCCAGCGCTTGGGCTCGCGTCACCTCGCGGGCCGCGTCCTGCCACCCCTGCGCCAGCAGCGCGGAGGCGAGCTCGGCGCTGTCTCGTGGATCGAGCTCACCGCGCTCCAGTAGGGCGCACCACCGCTCCACCAGCGCATCCAGTGGTGCGTCCGCACAGACCTGGCCGGGCGCCTCATCGATCTCGGCGCGCACCCGGGACAGGCACAGATCGGCATCCATCGGCTGGGTGAGTTCGTGCCTGAGCTCGCCGGCCAAGGCCGCCGCGCGCAGCGCCGACCGCCGTGCCCCGCGCCGGGCTGCCCACACCGCCGCCGAACAGAACAGCTGGAAGGCATCACGCACGGCGCCTCGGTCGCGGGCCTGGAATGCCAGCCGCACCTTCATCGTCGACAAGGTGTCGTCATTGGCCAGGACACCCGCCTCAAGCAGCTCGTCGGCGAGCGCGACGTAGGCCGCCGACGAATCCGGATGCTCGTGCGCAGAGGGCAACCCGCGCCAGATCCGGCAGGCTGCGGCGGCGTCGTCCTGGCGCAGCAGGACCCGGGCAGCGGCTCGCCGGAACGAGGGCTCCTCGTTGGTCGAGGGCAGGCTGAAGCGCCGCACATCCACCCGGGACACGATCTGCGCGGCCTCGCTCACCCGGTCCAGGGCCAGCAGCGCGTCGATCCGCACCGTCTCCAGGTCCAGATTCGGGGCGGAGCCGGTGCTGCGCAGCGCCACCGCGGCGTCCTCGGCCACGGCGATCGCGTCCTCGTACCGGCCGGCGGCCAGCAGCGCGCTGGCCAGTTCCACCGAGACGCAGTCGAAGCACGGCCAGCTGGGGTCGATCCGGTCCAATGCCTCGCAGCATGCGTCGATCACCTGCTGCGCGTAGCCGGGTGCGTCGGTGCGCCGGTAGCACAGGGCCAGATCCTGCGTGGCGCAGATACTCTGCGGGCATTGCAGATTCTCCGGACGATGCGCGAACTCGTACGCGCCAGTTGCGTCCGGCATCGCCGACGAACCCTCCTCCAGGGTTCGCAGCCGGTACTGCAGTGCCCAGTGCTGGGCCACCACCTGGAGCCAGGGGGCGTGGTGATCGCGGGCGATGTCGGACAACTCACGGGTCGCGGTGCGCACCCCCTCGGTGTCGTGCCGACGGCCGGCGTCGAAGATCCGGGGGGCGAGCTGGGAGTCGATCGGGATGCCGAGATCGACCTCGGCCGACGATAGCCACGACCAGATGTCTCTCATGGTCTGTCTCCACCCCTTTGTGAGCAGCCGACCGGGCCTGCACCGATCCGCGCTTGGCTGGCAGACCTGGTGGTCCAGGCGCGGCGGGTAGTCGAAGCCCGGGAACCGACCTTGCTTGCCCACGAGGCGGTTTCGTCGGCATCGTGCATCGGCGGGTTCAGTCGGGTGGGCACCTTGGCCCGGCCAGGCCAGCACGCTGGCCTTGGTGAGGTGATCGTACTCACGCCGTGGCGCCCGAGCGTTGCGATGCCGCGCCAGGCCCCCCGGGCGGACTAGTCGAATCCCATGCTGGGCAAGGTCTGTGACCGGGCACACTGGGATGCGATGACTTCCTTCACCCGACCGGCGGCTGCGGTCTTCGATCTCGACGGCACGCTCACCGACACCCGGCATCGCAACCGGTTCATCGAGTCGCGCCCCAAACGCTGGGACGAGTTCTTCGCCGCCGGCGCCGGCGATGCCGCGCACCCCGAGGGACTGGCGGCGCTGGCCACCGCGGTCGACTCCGGACTCGTCATCGTCTATCTGTCCGGCCGACCTGAACGTAACCGCGAACTCAGCCAGGACTGGCTGGACCGGCACGACTGCCCGGCCGGTGAACTCATCCTGCGCTCGGACCGGGATCGGTCCTCGTCCACGGCATTCAAACTACGTGCCCTGACCGGCCTGGCTGCTCGCCACCAGCTGAGACTGCTGGTGGACGACGACCCCGACGTGGTCGCGGCGGTCCGCAAGCGGCCGGACCTCGTCGAGCAGGTCATGCTGGCCACCTGGCAGCCCCGGCAGATCTCGACACCTTTCGAGCGCGAGTAGCGCGAGCAGCGCCAGGGTCCCACCCTGTTGGCCGCTATTCGGAGTTGGCCGCTATTCGGAGTTGGCCGCTACTTGGAGTTGGCCGCTATTCGGATGCGCTCTGTTCTTGGCCGCGGTGGACGGCTTGGAGGAGGAGTTGGGCGATGTCGGTGACGGTGGTGGTGTCGGGGGCGGTGCCTTGGGCTTGTTGGGCGGTGAGGCCGTCGGAGAGCATGACGCGGCAGAAGGGGCAGGCGACGGCGATCTGGGTGGCGCCGGTGGCGACGGCTTCGGCGGTGCGGTTGGCGTTGATGCGGGTGCCGAGGTTTTCTTCCATCCACATGCGGGCGCCGCCAGCGCCGCAGCAGAAGGATTTGTCGGTGTTGCGGGGCATTTCGGTGAAGGTGGTGCCGGGTAGGGCGGTGATCAGGTCGCGGGGTGGGGTGTAGATCTGGTTGTGGCGGCCGAGGTAGCAGGGGTCGTGGTAGGTGATGTCGAGGGTCTGGCCGGGGGGTGGGGCGACGGGGACGAGTTTGCGGTCTCGCACGAGGCGGTTCAGGAGTTGGGTGTGGTGGACGACTTCGTAGGTGCCGCCGAGTTGGGGGTATTCGTTGGCCAGGGTGTTGAAGCAGTGGGCGCAGGTGACCACGATTTTGGTGGCGTGGAGTTCGGTGAGCATTTCGACGTTGGCCATGGCGAGCATTTGGAAGAGGAACTCGTTGCCGGAGCGGCGGGCGGGGTCGCCGGTGCAGGATTCGCCGTCGCCCAGGACGGCGAAGTCGACGCCGGCGGTGTGCAGGAGTTCGGCGACGGCGGCGGTGGTGGCTTTGGCGCGGTCTTCGAAGGCGCCGGCGCAGCCGACCCAGAACAGGTACTCGACCTGGGAGAGGTCGTCGATGTCGGCGCCGACCTGTTTGACGTCGAAGGGGAGTTTCTTGGCCCAGTCCATCCGCATGCGGGGGGACATGCCCCAGGGGTTGGCGTTCTTTTCCAGGTTCTTGAACAGTCCGCCCAGTTCGGTGGGGAAGGCCGATTCCATCAGGACCTGGTTGCGGCGCATGTCGACGATGTGGTCGACGTGTTCGATGTCGACGGGGCATTGCTCCACGCATGCCCCGCAGGTGGTGCAGGACCACAGCACGTCGGGGTCGATCACGGCGGTGGCGGTGTTGTATGCGGCCAGGGGGTCCCCGGTCTGGGCCCAGTCGGTGTCACCGACCAGTGCTTTGTCGGCCTCGGCCTGGACTGCGGGGGGTAGGTCGTGGCGGGCGTCGGGGGCGGCTTGGACCCAGGGGGCCTTGTGGTGGGCGTGTTCGCGTAGGCCCATCATCAGCAGTTTGGGTGAGAGGGGTTTGTCGGTGTTCCAGGCCGGGCATTGGGACTGGCAGCGTCCGCACTCGGTGCAGGTGGTGAAGTCCAGCAGGCCCTTCCAGGTGAAGTCCTGGACCGTGCCCACTCCCAGGGCGGCGTCCTCGTCGAGGTCCTCGATCTGTTCGAAGTCCAGGGGCTGACCGTCGATCATGATCGGTTGCAGGGGGCCCAGGGAGGTGGCCCCGTCGGGGTGGCGTTTGAACCAGATGTTGAAGAAGGCCAGGAACCGGTGCCAGGCCACCCCCATGGTGGGCTGGGTCGAGACGGTGATCATCCACGCGTACGAGATGGCGATCTTGATCGCGGCGATGATGATGATCGCCCAGCCCAGGCCGGCGAACGAGATCCCGGAGAACAGTTCTCCCAGCCACCAGGTGAACGGGAAATGCACCGGCGAGGCCTGGCCGCTGCCCTCGGCGGCCAGGCGCGCGTACTCCAACCCGCGCAGCAGGTTGATACACACCATCACGCCCAAGATGGTGAACTCCACGTAGTAGGCCTGCCAGAACGTGGACCCGAAGAACCGGGACCGTCGACCCAACCGGGACGGCAGGTTCTTCTGCCGGATCACCATCAACACCACGATCGCGATCAACCCGAAGAACGCCAGGAACTCCACCACCCACTCGAACACCACGAAGTGCCCGATCAGCGGCAACGCGAAGTCCGGGTTGAACACCTGCCCATGCGCGGTCACCAACGTCAAGAACAAGACGATGAACCCGACCATCGTCAACCAGTGCGCCACCGCCACCACCGGCAACCGAGCCATCCGGGTATGGCCCACAAACTCCCGCAACAACGTCCGGGTCCGCGCACCCGGATCACCCCGACGATCAACCGGCTGCCCAATCCGCACCGTACGAACGATCTGACCGATCATCCGAGCAAACAGCGACCACGCCACCACGGTGACGACGAGACATATGACGATAATGACGCCCTGGAGCATGGGCGAACTCTACAAGCCTGCCCCAATGTCACCACGGCCGAGTCGACGTCGCCGGACGTGACGGGCCTCACGCCGGGGGCCCTGGGTGCGGTGACCCGACCGGAATTGTTCACTCGGCGCCGAGCGCCACTTTCACGCGACGAGCCAATTCATGGATCTGCGCCGGACCCACGCGGCAGCAGCCACCGATGAGGTCGACCCGGGTGAGCCAACTCGCCACCTCCCCGGCGTCCCATCCGGGTTCCCCCACCCACCGTGCCTTGGGGCTGTCCCACTGCTCGCCGCTGTTCGGGTACGCGATGAGCCCCACCGAGGCGGGGCGATCCAGACCTGCCAGACATCCCAGCGCTGCGGACGCCTGCGCCGGTGGGCAGCAGTTCACCCCCACGGCCCGCATCCCCGGTACCTCAAGCAGCGGCCGGCAGGCTTCGTCCAGCGGCACACCGTCCCGGGTGCTGGTACCGCCCGCAGCGGGAGTGAAACTCACCCAGGCGGGCAGGGCGAACTCGGCCAGCACCCGGGCGACCGCCTCGGCCTCGACGGCGGTCGGGATGGTCTCGACGGCGATCAGGTCGGCGCCGGCGGCGGCCAGTGCGGCCACCCGTGGTCGATGGAAGTCGGCCAGGGTGGCCACCTCCCGTCCGGCCGGCAGTCGGTAGTCCCCGGTGTACTCGGACCCGTCCGCCAGACTGGCCCCGTAGGCCCCGAGCGAGCCGGCCACCAGCCCGTCCGGACACACCTCGTCCCGAGCGCGCCGACCGAGTCGCACGCTCAAGGAGATGAGGTCCGCAGCCTGCCCCGGGTCCAGGCCGGCACGTTCCAGACTCAGCGAGCCGGCCTGGTAGCTGGCAGTGGTGCACACCGTGGCACCGGCACGAAAGAACTCGGCATGGGCGGCCTCGATGGCCGCCGGGTTCTCCAGCAGGAGGCGAGCCGACCACAAGGCCCCGGAGATATCCTCCCCGCGGGCCTGCAAGGTGGTCGCCAAGCCACCGTCCAGCACGATCGTCATCGGTTCCCCACCTCGTCTCGTGTGCGCACCGGCCTGCTCGGGCGTCGAGTGCCAGCGTCTCGCCACATCCTCGCCCACCGCCCCCTTGACGCGGCGCGGGGTTCGTCGCGGATCTGCCGAAAGTGCAGGTCGTCAGGCGCCGGGGCGGCAAACACGGCACACTGGAGGGGATGACTTTGCATATCGCGCCGTCCAGAGGCTGGATCAACGACCCCAACGGGTTGGCCTATCACCATGGCAGATGGCACGTCTTCTACCAGCACAATCCCGCGGCTGCCGTGCACGCGAACATCCATTGGGGACACACCTCCAGCGCCGACCTGGTGACCTGGACCGAACACCCGGTTGCCTTCGCGCCTACCCCGGGCGGCCCGGACAGCCAGGGCTGCTGGAGTGGGGTCTACTTCGACCCGCCGGCTGATGATCCCGATGCCCTCGCGGCGGCCGGCGAGCACGGCAGCGCCATCTACACCGGTGTGCACGATGGGGCTGAGAACACCACCGTGTGCCTGCGTCGGGCGCTCGATGCGGACCTGCTGACCTGGTCCGAACCTGAGGTCGTGGCCTACACGCCCGAGGGGGTGTGGCAGATGCGCGACCCCTATCTGTTCACGGTCGAGGGCCATCGCTACGCCATCGTGGGCGCGGGTCTGGAAGGAAAAGTGCCGGCGGTGCTGCTCTTCGACTGCCAGGACCTGCTGCACTGGCGCTACCTCGGCCCGTGGCTGACCGGCAACGACCCGGGTACCGAGTGGCTCGGGCCGGCCGAGATCTGGGAGTGCCCGCAGTTGGTGCTCCTCGACGGGGAATGGGTCCTGCTGGTGTCGGTGTGGAACGACCACACCCTGGGGGCGCTCGGCTACGTCGTCCTGGATCTGGACACCAGCGGTGAGCACCCCTCGCCCACCGCCCGGGCCGGCGGCTACGCGGACCTGGCCGCTCATGCCTACGCGGCGCAGATCCTGCCCGCCGACCAGCGTGACGCGCAGGACCGTCCGCTGATGCTGGCCTGGATCAAGCACCCCGGCCACCCCGACGGTGGGCCGGACGCAGTGGCCGGGTGTCTGAGCCTGCCCACGCGGCTGTACCTGGCCGACGACGTGCTGGTGGTCTGGCCCGACGGCGCCCTGGACTCGGCTTTGGCCGATCCGCAGACACATGTGCTGGGGGCAGGCGACGAACTGGAACTGCCCTGGGCGGGCCGGGTCCGATTCACCGGCCCGAGCACGCTGGTAGGTGCCGGTCTGGAGATCCCGATCTCGCCCACCTCGCACGACATCTGGGTGGACGCGGACATTGCCGAGGTCTTCGGTCCTGGACCCGCGACCACCCTGCGCGCGGACGAGCCGGGATGGACGCTACGGGCGGGGGGCCACGTGGCAGCAGAGGTAGCCCGACTGCGCTGAGCAGCGTCCGGTCTCCTCGCGGGCAAGCCGCGGCCTCACACGTTGCGGTCGCAATGACCCGATCACAGGCCGCTGGTCGGCAGTTACAGCCTGTGAGTGGCCGGCGGGCCCGGGCCGGATTGGCCACGCGTGTCCGGCGGGAAGGGGTTGCCGCGTTCGGCCCGCGCAAAGCGGGCATATCGATCGGGCGGCAGCATCGTGGCTCCACGTGGGCCGCGGTCGTGCGCGCCCGCTCGGCACGAGGTGGGCTCGGGGCACGACGGCCGCGCGCCGAGGCGCCGTCCGGGCCGATGCTGCACCGCATGGTCGGCGCCGGCCGCTCTCTGTCGGGCGAGTTCCGATCGCAGGAATCCCCTGCGAGGCGGTTCTCGGCTCGGCTGGCGTCGCCGAGAAGTGCGCATTGGCAGCAGGAACCGGCGCCACGCCCCGATCTCCGCGAGTCTCCACAGGGTCTCGGCGGCGGGAGCTGCCATTTTTGACTATTCAACAATAAGAGGACGCACCCGACGACGCGCCGCGAATTGTTAAGACACGCCGAACGAACATCTCGGGCTTGTCAGATCACCGTAATCCCGGGCTGAATTCCCCGCTTTGACGAACTGTCCGAAGGGACGATTCATCGTATTGAGGTTATAAGGGGTTAATGGGTGGCTCACCGTGAGGAATGCTGCCCCGAACGGACCAATACATCGTCCCGAACGGTCAGGCTGGGCTACTCTGCGTAATGCAGGTGGGACTGGGCGGGTCCCGCCTGCGCATCGTGAAAGGGCCACCCGAGGTGGTCGAACGTACTCACATCGCGCCCGGGCGGGACGCGAGGAGGGGGCAGGTTGCTGATGCGCGCGTGGATCCGGCGGTCGCGATGGATGGCCGTGGCTTCGGTCCTGGTTCTGGGGCTGCTCGCACCGACCCCCGCAATGGCGGTCAACGCCGATCTCGGCGCGCAGATCGTCTCTGACAATCCGGCGAACTGGACGCCCCACGTGGTGGACGGTTCGGTGAACGACCTCGTCGAGCTCAACGGGATGATCTACGCCGTCGGGACGTTCACCACGGTGCGGCAGTCTGACGGCGCCCCGGACCTGACTCGCAATGGCATCTTCGCCTTCGATGCGACTACCGGCCAGATTGCCGCGGACTTCGATCCGAACCTGTCGGGTGGCGCCAACTCCATCGTCACCGATGGAACGTCGCTGTATGTCGGTGGCGACTTCAACGCGGTCAACGACAACACCCGGCATCGCAAGGTCGCCATGCTCGACCCGGTGACAGGCCGGCCGGTGCGCAAGCTGGTGTCGCCCAACTCGGCCGTCAACGAGGTTGTGGTGCGAGGCACCACCTTGTACGTCGGGGGCCGGTTCAGCTCCGTCGGCGGGGACAACAGCAGTGTCTTCGTGGCCATCAATACCGTCGACGGCACCGTCATCCCGGGTCTGGGAGCCTCCTTCTCCGGGCAGTACAACGGCGGCAACACCTCCATCCTGCGGATGGACCTGTCTCCCGACGGCTCCAAGCTCGTCGTGGTCGGCAACTTCACCAGCGTCAACGGCTCCCCGCGTCAGCAGGTGGCGGTGCTCGACACCACCGCGACGGCGACCACAGTCGATTCTTGGTCGACCGACCGCTTCGACCGAAGCCGCAATAGTTGCGCGAGCGTCTTCGACACCTTCGTCCGCGATGTGGACATCGACCCCACCGGCAGCTACTTCGTGGTCACCGCGACCGGCGCCTTCGCCGGTGGCGCAGCCGCCGGGACCCTGTGCGACACCGTGCAGCGGTGGTCCCTCACCGGCGGGGCCGGCCAACAGCCGGAGTGGATCAACTACACCGGTGGTGACACCACCTGGGGTGTTGCCATCACCGGCGACGTGGTCTATCTCGGTGGGCACTTCCGCTGGTCCGACAATCCCTACAGCAACAACTCTGCCGGCCCCGGCTCCGTGGCTCGGGAGGGACTGGTGGCTGTCGACGCCCGCAACGGTCTGCCGATCTCATGGAACCCCGGTCGTCAGCGCGGTGTGGGCGCCCAGGCGATGTATGCCACCCCGCAGGGTCTGTGGGTGGGCAGCGACACGGACCGGATCAACGACGAGTTGCGTCCCCGGATCGCCTTCCTCCCCTTGGCCGGCGCGTCCATGCCACAGGTGTCTTCCGCGCCGCTGGGCAACACCGTCTTCGGCTCGCAGGTGATGGCGGGTAGCGCCACCCGGTTGAACGCCGGCGGAGGAGCGGTGGGCGATCCTGCCGGTAACTGGCTCAGTGAGACCGGATACGTCTCGGGTGGTACCACAGCCTCGCGTCGCGGCAATGTCAGCTACACCTCCTCGGTGCCCGCAGGCACGCCGCAGGCGTTGTTCGCCACGGAGCACCTCGGCAACCAGAGTTGGAACATTCCCGCCGCCGCAGGAACCCAGGTGCGGCTACGGCTGTACTTCGCCGAGCAGTCCACCTTCGCCTGGCCCGGCTCGCGTACGTTCAGGATCGCCGTGGACGGCGTGACCAAGTACGACAGCTACGACGTGTATGCCCAGGCCGGCGGCACGCGGCGAGCAGTCATGCTCGACATCCCGGTCACCAGTGACGGCACCGTCAACGTGTCGTTGACCGGCAACTGGGGAAACAGTCCGATACTCAATGGCATCGAGGTGGTCGCCGCGGGGCCCAGCGATCTGGTGCGTCGCGACCTTGACGCCACCGGGGCCCCGACCACCGCAGCGGCGACCGCCGACTCAAGCATCGACTGGGCTGACGTGCGTGGTGCCACGACTATCGGGAATGCGATCTACTACGGCCGCTCCGACGGTCGCTTCTACACCCGCACCTTCGACGCCGACGGCGTCACTTTCGGACCGGAGCGTCAGGTCGATCTGCACAACGATCCCGACGACGGAACCCCGATCCCGTTCGCGATCGCCTCGCTGACCGGGCTTGCCTATGACGCGGACACGCACCGCCTGTACTACACGGTGGCCGGCGACGCGAACCTCTACTACCGCGGTTTCACGCTGGAGAGCGAGAAGGTCGGCTCGCTCACGTACTCGCAGGCAACCGGGATCAACTTCTCCACCGCCCGCGGTTTGACCATCGCCGGTGGCAAGTTGTTGTACGGCTCCACCGACGGCTCGCTGCGCGCGGTGACCTTCACCGGCGGCAAGGTCTCCGGGGCGCCCAGCGTGGTCAGCTCGGACGGTACCTGGACCTACCGCGCGATGTTCGTCGACCCCGATGGGCCGCCGGCCCCGAACCAGGCCCCGCGCGCGGCGCTGAGCGTGACGTGCGACAGTGCCGGTGGGTGCACCCTGGATGCCTCTGAGTCCTCGGATCCCGACGGCTCGATCACCGGCTACAGCTGGAACTTCGGGGCCGGTGCGACTACCAGCATCACCGAGTCGGCAACCGTGCAGCATTCCTTCGGCCAGAGCGGCACTTATCCGGTATCGGTGACGGTCACCGACGACACCGGAGCGACGGCGACGGCGACGGCTACCGCAAACGTGGCCATCGTGGAAGCCGACAGCCCGATTGCTTTCCGGGCAGCAGCATCCGCCCAGGTGAACTTCCCTTCCATCGCCGTGACGGTGCCTTCCGAGGTGGTGGCGGGCGACCTTCTCGTCCTGAATCTCACTCAGAACACTGCGGCGCCTGTCGTCTCCGGCCCAGGTGTCGGCTGGACCGAGGCTGGTACTCAGGTCGCCCAGAGTAACGACCTCAAGGTGACCACGTGGTACCGGATCGCCGACGGGGCCCAGGCGGGGCAGGCCCTCTCCCTGGACGTTGGTGAAACCTCCAAGCTCGCCCTGGACTTGGTGGCCTACTCAGGCGCCGCCGGCACGCCGGTCCTGTCCTGGACGGGACGCAGCGAAGACGTGGCCACCGCCGCTCACGCCACGCCGGGAGCTACGGATGCGGCGGGGGGCTGGGTGCTGTCCTTCTGGGCCGACAAGACGAGCAGCACCACCGGGTGGACGGTACCCACTGGCCAGGTTCAGCGGACGCAGAACATCGGCATCGGCGGGGGGCGGGTAACCACCTTGCTCAGCGACGGGGCGCAGGCCGAGGTGGGGGCTCAAGCGGGCTTGACCGCAGTAGCTGATGCAGCGTCATCCAAGGCGGTCATGTGGACAATGGTCGTCTCCTGAGAGCCCGTATCTCCGGAACTCACGTTCAGTTATAGTTGATTACTAAGCGTGTAAATAGTTGAAAACGCGATGAAATGAGACGACGCTAAGTAGTCGGAAATAGCCTAAGATGGTGTAAAACGGGCGCACCACCTAACTGAATGTGTACAGACCCATTCCGAGCGAGTGACTGTGGGTCAGCGGTTGGCGTGGAAGTCCCGATCTTCTGGGTATGACCCCCCAGAACACGACCCCAGCACAGACGGGCACCGTCGCCCGCCGATCATTCCTGACCGCAGCCCTCGTCGGCACTGCCGCAGTCGCTGCCCCAACCTCCGCCTTGGCCGCTGAGCGCAAGCTCAAGACCGGTGTTGCAACCGCTCTGGCGCGAGGCACCTCGTCCGTTCCATCCGCGCCCCGCTTTGTCGGGCATCAGCCTGGCCGGTTGTACCTGGGTCAGTCGTACCCGGGTGACATCGCCGACGCCGAAGCCCAGGCGGGTGGTCGGTTCGGCGTGCACCGCACGTTCTACCAGTGGGATGGTGGCGACAGGGAGGACGCACGGATCCGCGAGGCGCACGCCAACGGCCGGTTGCCGTGGGTGAGCTTCAAGCCTCCGGGTGGCACCTCCTCGTGGTCCGCAGTCGGGGCCGGCACCTACGACGCCGACCTGCGGGTCCGGGCTCGTCGCTACGCCGGGTACACCAAGCCGGTGATCGTCACCTTCCACCACGAGCCGACCAACGATTCTCCCGA
>JBKECN010000007.1:0-21912 GCA_047974565.1 Actinomycetales bacterium | reverse complement strand
CTGCGTCGCCCCCTTACTCGTATGAACGACGAACCCCACCTCAGCCGACCCATCCCAATCGATCCCCGCCACCTCCGCCGCACTCGCCCCCACCATCGACTCCGCCAACTCACACGCCCGCCCAAACCGAGCATCCGCCAACCGCGCCACCGCCACCGCCTGCACCGCCTGCGCCAACCCCACCGCCCGATACGTAGCCCGCACCGTCGACAACAACACCTCATCTGGCAGTTCCCCCGCGGGGTGGTCGGACTCTTCACCCGAACCCGCCGAGTCGGCCACGCCGTCGGGGTCGGGCGCCCCCGTGGCATCGAGCTCGGGGTCTTCACCGCTCGATTGCTGGGCTGCGTCCGGCTCAACGGCGTCGACCCGCCGGACGCTGGAATCAGCGCTGGCCAAGGGTTCGCTGCACGGCGCGGCCGCACTCTCCAGGTCCGCTTGCTGACCCGCGCCATCCGTCACGTCTGTGGACTTACCCGTACCGCGCCCAGGCAGAGCGCTCACCTCCACTCCGGATTCGGGCTGTCCGTCGGCACGCGCCATGCCAGCCCCGATGTCACCGCCCTGGGGTAGACCGGCAGCAAGCGGAGTGCGGAGCAGGCCGACCTCGTCGCTGCGGCGGCCATCGGATGGACTGGACATAGTTTGAGTTTATATCGATCATCTGTACGATGCAAGAGCAGAGATTGACCGTCTTCATGATTGTTCAACCATGGCGCATCACGGATGACGCCTGGGCTCAGCCCTTGCGCGTCAGACGCACGGGCGACAGGACCGGGGTGGCCAAGGATCAGTCGTGAGCAGTAGACACGTACCCTCCGCGCGGGTCCCACTCAGCACGCGCACCCCCACCTAGCGTCGACGCCGACTCACCGGGACACCTGCACGGGATACCCGCACCCGCCCGCGCGGCGGCCATTTCGATCGCCTCGCCCACCCCCCTGCGTCTCCCGCTGACCAGCACCACCGCGCACTGCAACAGTCCCAGGCGTCACCAGCGCTCCACGACGAGAAACCCTTCTGCGTGACGGAAGTCCAGGGTTCAACCCGGGAGGCCGGCCCTCATCCTCATGGCACTGCAACCAATGGAGGAAGGCAGCACCCATGAGCTCAGACCACGTGTCGACGCCGGACGTGTCCACCGGCGTGGCCGATCCACGCGAGATTCTCGCTGAGGCACCCATGCGTATGAGGCAGTACGCCGCAGTTGGGCTATGCATCGTGTTGTTGGCTCTTGACGGATTCGATGTCCTGTCGATCAGCTTCGCATCGCCTGGCATCGCCGCGGAGTGGGGGATCGACCGGGCCGCCCTGGGCGTCGTGCTGTCGATGGAGCTGATCGGCATGGCCGTGGGCTCGATCGTGCTCGGGAACGTTGCGGACCGCATCGGCCGCAAGCCGCTGCTCCTGGTCTGTCTGGTGGTGATGGCGATCGGCATGTACCTGGCCTCCACCGCAGGCAGCGTCGGCACCCTGTCGATCTACCGGCTCTTCACCGGCATCGGGATCGGCGGCATGCTCGCCGCCACCAACGCGGTGGTCGCGGAGTTCTCAAACCGACGGAACAAGGCCCTGGCGGTGGCCCTGATGGCCGGCGGCTACCCGCTCGGCGCCATCGTGGGTGGCTCTATCGCCTCGTCCATCCTGGCGAACACCGGCAACTGGCGGGGAGTCTTCCTCTTCGGCGCCGCGGTCACCGCGGCACTCATCCCCATCGTGTTCTTTCTGCTCCCCGAGTCGGTCGGATTCCTGGTTCAAAAGCGCCCCGCAAATGTTGTGGAGCGCGTGAACAAGGTGATGCGAAAGCTCGGCCAGCAAACCATCACGGCGCTTCCGGAGCACCTCCACCAGGCGCCGAAGACGTCCATCAAGCAGCTCTTCACCGGAGATCTGCGCCGGGTCACCATACTCCTGACCGCCGCCTACTTCTGCCACATCATGACCTTCTACTACATCCTCAAATGGATTCCGAAGATCGTGGTGGACATGGGATTCGAGCCGTCGACGGCCGGCGGCGTACTGGTGTGGGCCAATGTCGGGGGCCTGCTCGGTTCAATCGTCTTCAGCATCCTGAGCCTGCGCTTCTCCGCTCGCACGATGGTGATCGTGGCCATGGTGGCCTCCACGGCGATGATCATCGTGTTCGGCCAGGGCCAGACCAGTTTGAGCCAGCTCAGCGTGGTTGCGGCAGCCGCCGGATTCTTCACCAACGCGGCCGTCGTCGGCATCTACGCGATCATCGCGATGTGCTACCCCTCGTCGGTCCGTGCCGGCGGAACCGGTTTCGTCATCGGAACCGGCCGAGGTGGGGCCGCTCTTGGCCCGATCATCGCAGGGGTGCTCTTCTCCGCAAACCTGGGCCTGCAGGGAGTCTCCATCGTCATGGCACTGGGTTCACTCGTCGCCGCCTTCGTTCTTCTCCAACTGAAGCCATCAGCTTCGCAGCAGCACCTGTAGAGACATCCCCTTCAGCCATCCTCCCCTTCTTCTAGATTCTGAGAGGTCCACATGCCGACAGATAGGCGCCTCACCTCGACTGCCAAGATCCTGGGTCATCCACTCAATGCCTGGTACGTGGCGGCCTGGGATCACGAGCTCACCTCGAAGGAGCTCTTGGCCCGAACCGTGTGCAATACCCCGCTGGCCATGTACCGCACGGCCCAGGGACGCCCGATCGCGCTCGCGGACGCCTGCTGGCACCGCCTGGCTCCGCTTTCGCAGGGCAAGCTGCTGGGCGAAGAGGTGCAATGCCCGTACCACGGCTTGCGCTACAACTCGGCGGGCCGCTGCACCTTCATGCCGGCTCAGGAGACCATCAACCCGAGTGCGAGCGTGCCGAGTTATCCGATGGTGGAGCGACATCGCTTCGTATGGGTGTGGCTCGGCGACCCGGATAAGGCAGACCCGGATCTCATCCCCGACATGCACCAGATGGACAGCCCCGAGTGGGCGGGCGACGGAAAGCTCATCGACGCCGCCTGCAACTACCAGTTGATCGTCGACAATCTCATGGACCTCACCCACGAGGAGTTCGTCCATTCCTCCAGCATCGGCCAGGACGAGTTGAGCGAGGCCGGCTTCGACGTCACTCATGACGAACGCACGGTCACCGTGAGCCGGTGGATGCACAACATCGATCCACCACCGTTCTGGCGAAAGAACATGCGCGACAAGTTCCCCGACTTCGAGGGAAAGGTCGACCGTTGGCAGATCATCCATTTCACCGCCCCATCGACCATCTGCATCGATGTGGGGGTTGCCAAGGCTGGAACCGGGGCCGAGGAGGGCGACCGTAGTCAGGGTGTCAATGGGTTCGTCATGAACACGATGACCCCGAACAGTGACCGTACCAGTCACTACTTCTGGGCTTTCATGCGCAACTACAGGCTGGACAGCCAGCTCATCACGACCCAATTGCGCGAGGGCGTCCATGGAGTCTTCGGCGAGGACGAGGCAATGCTCAAGGCGCAGCAGGAGGCCATCGACCTCAATCCCCATCACGAGTTCTACAGCCTCAACATCGACATGGGCGGCATGTGGACCCGGCGGATCATCGAGCGAATGATCGCCGAAGAAGCCGACACCCCGGCAGGGGGCTGATCGGCGATGGCGGTCAGTCAACAGCCACGTTGGCAAGAAGGCGTCGTTACCGCAGTCAATCCGGTCGCCGCCGACGTCTCACGTATCGTCTTTCGAACCGAGGATGCCCATCGGGCTCCACCCGGTTCCCACATCGACGTCCAGATCGTCGACGACAAGCATGAGAAGTCAAGGCCACTGGTCCGCTCCTACTCAGTCGTATCCGGCACCGAGGACGGACACGAAGTAGCCATCAGTGTCCAACTCGCACCCGCATCACGCGGTGGATCGGCATTCATGCACACCCTCACCCCCGGGACGCGGCTCACCATCACCCAACCTCTGCAGAACTTCCCGCTGGGGGTGGGAGCCGAGCGTTATATCCTGGTCGCCGGTGGCATCGGCATCACCGCACTCATCGGAATGGCGGCCGCTTTACGGTCCCGAAAGGCCCACTACGAAATGCACTATGTGGGTCGCGATCGGTCTGTGATGGCGTACCTGGACGAGCTCGCGCAAGAGCACCCGGACGAGTTGCGGGTGTACGTCGACTCCGAAGGGACGCCCCTGGAGGTCGACCGCCTGCTGGACAGCGTCGCCGAGGCAACCACTGAGATGTACATGTGCGGACCCATCCGGTTGATGGACGCCATTCGACGCGGGTGGGCCGATCGCGGGCTTCCCGAAACCAACCTTCGCTTCGAGACCTTCGGCAACTCTGGATCGTGGGATCCCGAGCCCTTCGTGGTCTCCATCCCTGCCCAGTCGCGCCAAGTGCGGGTGGAGGCCAACGAATCCATGCTCGATGCCCTGGAGCGGGCAGGTGTCGACATCATGAGTGATTGCCGCAAAGGGGAGTGCGGACTGTGTCAGGTCAAGGTCCTGGATCTGTCCGGGCGCATCGACCATCGGGACGTGTTCTTCAGCCAAGCTCAGAAGGACGCGAGCGAGGGTCTATGCGCCTGCGTATCGCGAGTAGTGGCTGGCGTGCCAGATCTCGGGCCGGTCGATCGCGATGAGGATCTGGCCAGCCGTGCGGGCTCCAGCGGTGCCGCAATCGGAGCAATCACCGTCGAGCTGCCCTGAGGTCCGCAGACTACTTCTCCGACTCCGATGGGGCATCGGCATCGGGGGCGGAGTCTGCTTGGCCGGGCCGACGGCCTGGGCGGTTGCCAAGTCTGGGAGCAGGGGCGTGCGGTCGAATGTGCGGGGTGGACTGGACCGCACGTCCCGGGGCCCGGGCTGACGGGGCGCCGAGAGCGCGCGAGATGGCGCGGGCCGTGGTGAGCAGCGCCGGCACCAGGGTGTGCACCGGCGTGCCACTGGGCACTGTCACGGCGACGGACGCGACGACGGCGTCCTTTTCTCCCCGGATGGGGACGGCCACCGCCACGACGCCATCATTGATCGCGCTGTCTATCACCGCCTGGCCAGTCACCCGGATCTCCCCCAGCATGCGACGCAGCGTGTCCGGATCACGTACCCCGCCGGTCCCGATCCTGCGCAGGGGGCCTGCCAGCACCTCTTCCTGCAGATCGCTGTCCGCGTTGGCCAGCAGGATCAGCCCAGTTCCGGTGCTCTGCAGTGGCCACCTCCCGCCCACCCGGGAGAGCACCGGGGCCCCGTCACTGGCACGCAGCGACTCCAAGTACAGGACGTCGTGCCCGTCACGCACCCCGAGATGGACGTTCGCCCGAGTGGCGATCCGCAGATCACCCAGGAATGGCGTCGCGATCTCCCGCAGGTGCAGCCCCTGCGGCACGAGCGACCCGAGTTCGAATATCCGCAGGCCGAGGGTGTAGGAGCCACCTTCGTGCCGGGCCAGCCCGCCCCAGGCCACCAACTCCCCCACCAACCGGTGCGTCGTCGTCAAAGACAATCCGCTGCGTCGACTGATGTCGGTCAGGCTCAGCCGCGGATGGCGTTCATCGAAGGTCTCCAGGAGCGCCAACAATCGGCCCGCTGCAGTGCGTTCCCGCTGTTCATCGGCGCGGCGATGGCCCGGCGCCGGTCGGGTCATGTGACCGCGCCCGGCCGTGGCGCGAGCAGGCCAGCCGCGTTCCGTTTGAGGATCAGCTCACGGACCTCCGGCTTGAGATCGAGTTCGGCGAAGTCGCGCAGCCAGCGGTCAGGCGTGATCACCGGATAGTCCGAACCGAACAGCACCTTGTGCCGCAGATAGGAGTTCGCGGCCCGGACCAGTTGCGGCGGAAAGTACTTCGGCGACCATCCCGATAGGTCCAGAAAGACGTTGGCCTTATGGGTGGCCATCGAGATGGATTGATCCACCCAGGGCACCGCCGGGTGGGCGAGGATGAACGTCAGCCCCGGGAAGTCCGCGGCCAGGTCATCCAGCAACATCGGTTCGGAGTAGCGCAGCTTGATGCCTCGTCCGCCGGGCAGCCCGGCCCCAATTCCTGTCTGACCGGTATGGACAAGGACTATCGTTCCGAGTCGTTCGAGTTCGGCGAAGAGCTCGGCGAAGCGGGGATCGTTGGGCGCGAACCCCTGCAGACTGGGGTGGAATTTGAATCCGCGGACGCCGCACTCCTGCACCAGCCGGCGGGCCTGGGCGACGGCATCGTCTGCCCACGGGTCGACCGAACCGAAGGGGATCAGCACGTCGGGATGGCGGGCCGCACCCTCGGCCACCTCCACGCTGCTGATCGGGCGGTGCCCGGTTGCGGTCTGAGCGTCCACGGTGAACACCACGCAGGCCAGCCGACGCTGACGATAGTGGTCGGCGACCTCGTCGATGCTCGGAGTTCGGTTGTCGTCGGCGCTGAAGTAGGCGGCGGAGGCTGCCATCAGCTCGGAGTCGAGACTCAGATGCCCGTGGGCATCCCGTTCCACATGGACATGAACGTCGATCCCTTCGATCCGGTCGAAGTCGACGGCGCTTTCATAGCGGGTCATCTGCGCCTCCTGGTGAGGGTACGTCCCACCACTGAGGCGGGGGCGGGCCGACGATCTGGTCGACAGCCCTACGACCTTCACAAAGTCCGGGGTGCCGTGGGACGTCTTCTTCCGCCGGGTGGAACGGTAATGCCACGGCCGGCCGGTCGGCAGTACCTCCGGGGGTTCGGCGCCAGGTTCCGAGAGCACCGGTGCCGCCAAATGCCAACCCACTCAGGACGGTCCGGTTCCTCATCAGTTACGCCCGTGCCTGGGACTGCCAGATCCACAGGTGTGGAAGTCTTCCGTGGGGCGGAATCCTCGTGGGAGACGTTCTTGTCAGCGTGGTCGGATCGTCTCACTCGCCTCTGCCGACGACGCCTTGAGGAGCCGATCCATGAATCAGACCGGAGCAGTGCCCGCCGGCACGATGGACGCCCAGCATCCACCGATCGACGGCCTGCCGAGCCGACACGCTGATCCAAGGCAGAAGTCAATTGCCCGCTTGCTGCGACCGGAGTCCATCGCCATCATCGGCGCCTCGGCAACTCCCGGGGCACTGGGCGCATCCGTGCTGGCGAATCTCGATCGCAACGGCTACCAAGGCGAGATCTTCCTCATCAACCCCAAGCGCGCAGAGATCGCGGGCCGGGCCTGCCTGGCGTCCATCGACGACCTTCCGGACGGCATCGACGTGGCCGTCCTGGCCATTCCCAGAGCAGCGGTTCTGGACGCGGTCCGCGCGCTGGCCCGCCGCGGCGTCGCAGCGTCGATCATCTTCGCGGCGGGCTTCGCCGAAGGTGGCGAGCAGGGCCTGGCCGAGCAGCGTGAGCTGTCACGGATAGCCAACGAGTCCGGCATGATCATCGAGGGGCCGAACTGCCTCGGCGCGGTCAACTACGTCGACCGAATCCCCTTGACCTTCGTGGAGACTCACACCCGACCCCCAGGCATTCGCCCGGGTATCGCGATCGTCTCCCAGTCCGGTGCCATGGCATGCGTCCTGGCGGTCATCTTGTCGAGTCGCGAACTGGCGCTGGCCTACTCGGTCTCCACAGGCAATGAGGCCTCCACCGGAGTCGAGGACTACGTGGAGCACTTCCTGGCCGACCCGCACACCTCGGTTATCGCCATGATCGTCGAGCAGTTCCGCCAGCCGCGACGCTTCCTGGCCGCGGCACGGAGGGCGGCCCAGGCGGGCAAGACCATCGTGCTGCTGCACCCGGGCAGAAGCGCGGCAGCCCGAGCATCCGCGGCCACCCACACCGGGGCGATGGCCGGTGACTACGACGTCATGCGGGTGCAGGTTCAGCGAGCCGGCGTGATCTTGGTGGAAACCCTGGAGGAGCTCGGCGACGTCACCGAGATCGCCATCAGGTCAACGAAGATCAATCGAGGTGGACCGGCGGTCCTCGGTGAATCCGGCGCCTTCAAGGCCTTGACCCTCGACCTGGCCGAACAACTGTCTCTTCCGCTCCCGGTGGCCACCGACACCGACGCCCCCGCTTTGCGGGCGGCCCTGCCGCCGATCGTTCAGGTGAGCAATCCGGTGGATCTGACCGCCCAGGGCCTGGTCGACCCCGACCTCTACCTGCACACTCTGCAAGCAGTCTTCGCGGACGACCGCTTCAACAGCGTGGTGATGGGGATCATTCAAACCGATCCGGTCACCATGGGGATCAAGCTGCCGCCCATCCTGCGTGCGGTCCGGGAGAGCGCGCCCGACAAGCCGGTGATCTTCGCCGGTCTGGACGAGGGCGCCGAGGTACCCGCCTCCCAACTGGCGGACCTGCGGGAGCTCGGCGTGACCTACCTGCCCAGCACCGAACGCGCGCTGCGCGCGATCGCCCGGCTCACCACGCATGCCGCCCACCCAGCCACCGAGGAACCGCCCACGACGACCGGACCTGCAACCGATCTGCCACGGGGCACGGTTCCCGAGTACCAGGCCAAGGCTGCCTTGGCGGCAGTCGGCCTGCCATTCCCGGACGGCGGCCTGGCCGGGAACGCCGACGAGGCGGTGGACATCGCCGACCGAGTCGGATACCCGGTGGTCCTCAAGGCCCAGTCTGCGCGGCTCTCCCACAAAAGCGACGCCGGTGGTGTGCTGCTCGGAATCGGCGATGCCGTTGAGCTGCGCGCGGCCTGGGACCGCCTCTACGCCAACGTGCGGGCCTATGACCCGGAGGTGCTGCTCGAGGGGGCCCTGGTCGAGACGATGGGCGATGGCGGAATCGAGTTGATCATCGGCGCTCGCCAGGATCCCGATTGGGGCCCGGTGCTACTCGCCGGGCTGGGCGGGGTCACCGCCGAGATCGCCAAGGACGTTCGCTTGATGACCGCCGATCTGACGTTGGACGAGATCGAGGCCGAACTCGACCAACTCACCGGGGCTCCGCTGCTCCGGGGGTACCGCGGCTCGGTGCCGGTGGACGTGGCGGCTGCCGCCCAGATCATCCAGAAGGTAGGTACGTTCATCCGCCTGAACCCTCACGTGCGCGAGATAGATCTCAATCCGGTAGTGCTCCACCCCTCGGGGGCAGTCGCATTGGACGCCCTCATCCTGACCGAGGAGAACCGATGAACGACCTACAACTGCCAGACACCGTCGCCGTCCGGATCGATGGCAGCGTGGCTGTCGTCGAGGTGCGCCGGCCGGCCAAGCGCAATGCCCTGGACGACCCCACCGTCCTGGGATTGGAGCGATTCTTCACCGACGTCCCGGACGGCGTTCGTGCCGTCGTGCTGGGCGGGCAAGGCGATCACTTCTGCGCCGGACTCGACCTGAGCCAGTTGAGCGAACGGTCGGTGTTCGAGGGAGTCGAGCACTCCCGGATGTGGCACCGTGCGCTGGGATCCATCGAGAACTGCCGGGTACCCGTCTTCGCCGTCCTCAAGGGTGCGGTCATCGGCGGTGGCCTCGAACTCGCCAGCGCCGCTCACGTCCGGGTGGCCGAGAAGTCGACGCAGTACGCGCTGCCGGAAGGCCAGCACGGCCTGTTCGTCGGTGGCGGCGCCTCCGTTCGAGTACCCCGGCTGATCGGAACCGCGCGGATGATGGACATGATGCTGACAGGCCGCCGCTATGACGGGGTCGAAGGCGAACGGATCGGGCTGTCCCAGTATGTGGTTGACGACGGGACTGGGATGGAGACCGCGAGCAAGTTGGCCGAGTCCGCCGCCGGGATCAGCGAGGTGACCAACTACGCTGTCTTGCAGGTACTTCCGCACATCAATGCCGCGAACCCCGCGGAAGGCTATCTGCTGGAGTCACTCATCGCCGGCATCGCCCAAGGCACCGACGACGCCAAGGCACGGATGCAGTCCTTCCTCACCCGTAAGCAGTCCAGCTCGAAGGCGCGTACATGAGCGTCACCGACGGCGAGCTGACTGTCAACCAGGGTGACCTGCTCTGGGCACCCACCGAACAGACCCGCAGCCAATGTCGGCTGGGGCAGTATCTGCGTTGGCTCGGCGAGCGACGTGGCCTGGACTTCCCCACGCGAAACGACCTGTGGCAGTGGTCCGTCGAGGATCTTGACGGGTTCTGGTCGAGTATCTGGGAGTACTTCGAGGTGATCGCCCACACCTCGCCGACGGCGGCGATCGTCGATCGGACCATGCCCTTCACCGAGTGGTTCCCCGGCAGCCGACTCAACTATGCCGAGCACGTCCTGCGTTGGGTCGACTCCCGTGCGGACGAGCCGGCCATCCTCGGCTACTCCCAGACACGCGAACCCGTCACCATGACCTGGGGACAGTTGCGCTGCGACGTCGCCCGGATCGCCGCCGGGCTCCGGGCGATGGGCGTGCGCCCGGGTGACCGGGTGGCCGGCTATCTGCCCAACATCCCCGAGGCAGTGGCCTGTTTCCTGGCCACCGCGAGTATCGGCGCGGTCTGGGCCAGTTGCGCAATCGAGTTCGGCGCTCGGGCGGTGACCGACAGGTTCACCCAGATCGAGCCCGCGGTACTGATCGTCGCGGGCGGATACGGCTACGGCACCAAGCAGATCGACCGCACCGAGGAGGTCGCCCAGATAAGTACCGGCCTGCCCACGGTGCGCGCTGTCATCGACCTGGAGTACGGCCCGTGGAGGGTGTCGGGGGCCACCCCGCTCTCCGCCCTCGAGGTCGTCGACAACGACGAGATTGCTTTGGAACCGGTGGAGTTCGCACACCCGCTGATGGTGCTCTTCTCCTCCGGAACCACCGGGCTGCCCAAGGCGATCGTGCACGGCCATGGAGGGGTGCTGCTGGAGCATCTGAAGAACCACGCGCTCTCCTGGGACGTCGGAGAAGGCGATCGACTGCTGTGGTATTCGACTACCGCGTGGATGATGTGGAACGCGCTCATCAGCACGCTGTTGGTAGGTGCCTCCATCGTCACCATCGACGGCTCCCCGGTGCATCCCGATCTCGATTGGCAATGGAGGCTGGCCGAGGAGACCGGGGCCACCGTGCTGGGCGCCAGTCCAGGATGGCTGATGGCCTGTCGCAAGGCCGGTCTGCAGCCTGGGCGGGACCACGCCCTCAAGGTGCGGGTACTCGCCGCTGCCGGAGCACCGCTGCCACCGGAGGGGTATGCCTGGGTCTATGAGCAGTTCCCCGGCGTTCTGCTCAATGTCGGCAGCGGCGGGACCGACGTGTGCTCGGGCATCGTGCAGGGTGATCCGCTGCTGCCGGTCTGGGCCGGCCAGATCTCCGGGCCGGCGTTGGGCGTGGCGGCCCGGGCCTTCGACGAGAACGGCAACGAGACGATCGGCGCGCTCGGCGAGTTGGTGATCACCGAGCCGATGCCCTCCATGCCGCTGCGGCTGTGGGGAGATGACGACGGAACCCTTCTGCGCGAGACCTACTTCTCCACCTACCCCGGCATCTGGCGGCATGGTGACTGGATCGTCTTCGAAACCAACGGCTCCTGCCACGTGGCCGGCCGAAGCGACGCCACGCTCAATCGCGGCGGGGTACGCCTGGGCACCGCCGAGTTCTACCGGGTCGTGGAGGAGATCGACGGGATCGCGGACAGTCTCGTGGTGCACCTGGACCGGGCGGGCGGCAATGGGCGGCTACTGCTCTTCGTCGTGCCTGAGGCCGGACGCGACCTGGACGAGGACTTGAGATCTCAGCTGGTTGGGGGCTTGCGCAGCAACCTGTCGCCCCGACACGTGCCGGACGAGATCCTCCAGATGCCCTTCGTCCCGCGCAATCTCACCGGCAAGAAGCTCGAGTTGCCAGTGAAGCGCATTCTCCAGGGAGCGGACCTGGACAGCGTTGCGAGCCGGGACGCACTCGCCCGGCCGGACGCGCTCGACCCGTACGTAGCCTTCGCCCGCACCGACGCGGCAGGACCGTCGTGACCGGCACCGACTCGCCGACCGAGCTCGATCGGGTTCTCGTCGTGGGTGCCGGCGCGATCGGTACCAGCTGGGCAGCCCATTTCCTGGCGTTCGGACTGGAAGTGACGCTTGCGGACCCGGTGACCGACACCCACGGACCTGCCGAGCGGCGAGTCCTCAGCTACCTGACTCAGATCCGCCCGGATCAGGCTGAGGAACTCCTGGCGAATCTGAGCCTGACCGGCGACGCCGTCGCGGCGGCGACGGACACCGATCTGGTCGTCGAAGCCGGCCCCGAGCGCCTCGACCTCAAACGCGAACTCTTCGCGGCCCTGGACGAGGCCGCTCCGGCGCGGGTGCTGCTGACCTCGAGTTCGTCCGGTCTGATGCCCAGTCAGTTCAGCGACGCCTGCCTGCGGCACCCCGAACGCGTGCTGATCGCGCACCCGTTCAACCCGCCGCACCTGGTGGCGCTCGTCGAGTTGGTGGCGGCGCCGAGCACCTCGCAGCAGGCGATGGCCGCAGCCGAGAAGGTCTTCGCCGCAACCGGAAAGCGCACGATCAGGGTGCGCAAGGAACTCCCCGGCCACGTGGTGAATCGCCTTCAGGCTGCCCTGTGGCGGGAGGCCTACCATCTGGTCGCCATCGGAGCCGCGTCGGTCTCGGACATCGACACCGCGATCGCCAGCGGCCCCGGACTCCGCTGGGCGCTGCTGGGGCCATTCGCCACCCAGCACCTGTCCGGCGGCGGCAAAGGCATCGCGCACGTGCTGGACCACCTCGGCCCACCCATGCTCGACTGGTGGGCGGATCTGGGCGATCCCGAACTGAGCCCGGACCTGGTCGCCGCGATCGTCGCGGGCACTGACGAGGAGATCCAGGGCCAGGACGAGGACGACCTGCTGCGCCGGCGAGATGCGGCCTTGGTCGATCTGGTGGAGCTCAAGCGAGCCAGCGGGCTGGACTGAGGCTGACCGGCCCGTCGCAGCCCAGTCCCAGCTCAGCCCGGGTACAGCGGATCACTCGTGGGCGCCCGGCACGTACTGATCCCAGTCGATCACCGAACCGGTGACCACCCCGCTGCGATCGGAGGCCAGAAAGACCACGAAGTCGGCGATCTCGTCCACCTGGCCGAGCCGCCCCATCGGCAGACGGGTGGCCGCCTCGTCCAGCCAGCCATCGTCCGCCGCATGGAACCGACGCTGGACGGCATCCTCGCCCTCGGTCTGCGTCCAGCCGATGTTCACGCCGTTGATCCGGATCCGATCGAACCGGTGCGCGAAGGCAGCATTGCGGGTGACGCCGGCCAGACCCGCTTTGGCGGCCACATACGGAGCCAGGTAGGGCTGCCCACCGTGCGAGGCCATCGAGATGATGTTGACGATGGTGCCCGGCGCCCCCCGCTCGAGCATGTCCCGAACGGCCGCCTGCATGGTGAAGAACGCCGCCCGGAGGTTGACCGCGATCTGCTGGTCGAACATCTCAGGTGTGGTGTCCAACAACGTGCCACGCGAGGTCAGACCCGCCGAGTTGACCAGGGAATCGATCCGCCCGAACACCTGCACCGTGTCCCGCACCGACTGCACCGCCTGGGACGCCTCAGCCAGATCGGTCTGCACGAACTCGGCGGTGCCGCCCTCGGCACGAATCCGGGCCACCACCTGCTCGCCCGCCTCGCGTCGACGCCCACTCACCGCGACACTGGCGCCCGCCCGCGCAGCGGCCACCGCGATCCCCTCACCGAGGCCCTGAGTCGCCCCACTGACCAGAACCACCTTGTCCTGCAACAGTCCCACGTCCACTCCCGACCTCGTCGTCCCCGTACCTCAGGGTTTCGCTGCGCCATTGACGTTTCGCTGCGCCATTGACAAGGACATCATGGGTTCGAGGGAGAAGGCTCGTTCGACAAGGATCGCGACCACGTCTGCGGCAATGGCCACCCGGTACTCGCTGTCGTCACGAGGCCCGCCATCGTCACCGACCAGGGACGTCAGCGTCATTCGTCCACCCGACGGAATCGCTTGATCTGAGACCGGTGCTTCTTGGCATCCAACCGGCGCTGCTTCGAGGCGCGCGTCGGTCGGGTCGGACGGCGCGGTGTCGCCGGTGGGGCCACCGCCTCTCGCAGCAGGGCCGCCATTCGCGCGCGCGCCGCGTCACGATTGCGCCGCTGAGAACGGAATTCGGAGGCCACCACGGTGACGGCGCCGCCGACCAGCCGGCCGTCCAGGCGGGTGAGGATCCGGCTGCGGGTCTCCTGCGGCAGACGGCGCAAGGTCGGTGAGACCTCAGCGTCCCAGGACAACTCGACCCGCGAGTCAGTGGTGTTCACACCTTGGCCTCCCGGCCCCGATGATCGGGAGAACCGCCAGCTCAACTCACTGGCAGGGATCAGCAGCGCCGAGGTCACCACCAGATCAGACTCCACCGACCCAGTATCTCGCCCAGGTTCCACGGAAGACTAGACGGTGCCCTCCTTCGTCGGGGCCTCCCCCGCGTCCCGGGCCACCTGGTCAGCCAGCTCCAGGCCGGCACCGGCATACACGTTGAAAGCGGTGGTGACCCCGTGCCGGCGGGCCCATTCGACCTCGTCCTCGTACCGGGCAACCGAGGCAACCTGCCCGGTGAAACCCGACTCGCGAAGGCACTCCAGGGCCGTGATGTTCGACCCGTGCCGGGGCATCGCCAGCACCGCGATGCGTACCGAGTCGCTGCGCTTGAGCCGGTTCCAGAAGTCCAGGTCGGTGGCGTCCCCCTCGACCACCCGCCGTCCCTCGTCGCACAACCACTGCACCCGGGCCCCGTCGTAGTCCACGCCGAGCACCCGCAACCCGTAGAGCTCACGGAGCCGGTCGTAGGCGGCCCGGCCCACCCGACCCATCCCGATCACCACGACCTCCGCGTCACCGGCGTCGGCCGGACGCTCCTCGGGGTGCAGCTTGGCCGAATCCTGCTCGGGCAGCCGGGCCGCGATCCGTTCCACCATGAGGTGACCGCGCCGGTTCACCAGTGAGGCGAAGACGAAGCTCAGCGCCACCGCGATGGAGATCTCCACCAGCCACACCTCCGGCAGCATCCCCGCGGTGACGCCGATGGACACCACGATCAGCCCGAACTCGGAGTAGTTCATCAATGCCAGACCGGTGAGCAGGGACGTGCGATGCCGCAGACCCGCGTACCAGAGCAGCGCCACATATGCCGCCCCCTGCAGCGGCAGCATGAGCAGTGTGAGCCCGGCCAGGGCCAGGATCGGCACGTCCGGCAGACCGGTGAATCCGATCGAGACGAAGAAGCCGACGAGCAGCAACTCCTTGAGGTGGAACAGCGAACGGGACAACTCGGAGGAGTTCTTGTGCGAGGCCAGCAACATGCCCATCACCAACGCGCCGAGGTCACCCTTGAGCCCCACCGCGTCGAACAGCGCATATCCCGGGACGAGGGCCACCACGATGCCGAACAACGAGTGCATCTCCCCGTGCCCGATCCGCTTCCACACCTGGCGCAGCAGCCGCGACAACGGCCACAGCAAGACCAGTCCGAAGGCCCAGACGCTGGGCAGGTGTCCACTGGTGGCGGTGAGGAAGATGACCGCGGCGATGTCCTGCATGACGAGGATGCCGACCGCGATCCGGCCGTAGAGCGAGTGCGACTCTCCGCGTTCCTCCAGCACCTTGACCGCGAAGACCGTGGACGAGAACGACAGGGCGAAGCCGATCAGTAGCACGGTGGTCAGGTCCTGCCCGGCCAGCAGCGGGGCCCCGGCCAGCACGAGCAGCCACAGCACGCCGGTCGCCAGAGCAGTGCTGAGCACCATGTGCGCCGTGGCGGTTGCCCACACCTCCTTACGCAGCAGCATCCGGATGTCGAGCTTGAGGCCGATGCCGAAGAGCAGCAGCGTGACGCCGAGGTCGGCGAGCACGTCGAGGGCGGCCACCTTCGGCACGTCGAGGGCGTTCAACGCGAAGCCCGCCGCCAGGAACCCCACCAGCGGGGGCAGCTTCAGCCGAACCGCGAGCAGCCCGAAGGCGAACGTCACCAGGAGGTACGTGGCAGCCACCGTCACGGGGGCATTGTTCCAAGTGCGCGGTCCATCACGGGCCGGGCGGTGCCTGTGAAGGCCAGAACGGCCCGGGGTTTCTCCCGAGCGGCATCATGAACCACATGTCCATCGATCTGGCAGCCTTCGACCGGGCGATCGCCCGCCACCAACGACACAGCCGGCTGCCCGCGGTGGCCGCGGCGGTGAGCGTCGACGGGCACCCCCTGTGGCAGGGCGCTGCGGGTCACCTCGACGGCAGACAGGTCCCCGCCACACCGCAGGCACAGTTCCGGATCGGCTCCATCACCAAGACCTTCGTGGCGGTCCTCGTCCTGCGGCTCGTGCAGAGCCGCCTGCTCGACCTCGACGAACCGCTTCAGGAGGTGCTGCCCGACGCCCGGCTCGGCGCGGAGGTGGGCGACCTGCGGATCGAGCAGGTGATCTCCATGGGCAGCGGAATGCGCGCCGAGACCCAGGGTCCGTGGTGGGAGCGGACGCCCGGGATCGCCTGGGCCGACCTGGAGTTCCAGCTGCGCTCCTGGCCGGTCGCGCGCGGCGCCTTCCACTACTCCAACGTGGGATTCGCGATCCTCGGGCAGGTGGTGTCCGAGATCGTCGGCCGGCCCTGGCACGAGGTGCTCACCGAGGAGATACTCCAGCCCCTGGGCCTGAGCCGGACGACGCTGCGTCCCGAACCCGCGCACGCCACCGGCCTGGCGGTCCACCCGCACGCCGACAGCCTGCTCGTCGAGCCCGAGCACGACGCCGACGCGATGGCCCCGGCCGGGCAGTTGTGGTCGACCACGCAGGATCTGCTGCGGTGGACGGCCAGCCTGCAGGGCGTGGACGGGGTGCCCAGGGTGCTCGAACCCGAGACCGTGGCCGCGATGCGCAGGCCACGCACCTTCTCGGACGTCCCCGGCCAACCGTGGACCCTCGGGTACGGATACGGCCTGATGGTCTCCAACATCGAGGGTCGTCGCCGGTACGGGCACGGCGGCTCCATGCCCGGCTTCCAGGCCCGCTGGTGGTTCGAGCTCGACGATGCCAATCAGGCCGGAGCTGCCGTCGTGGTGCTGACCAACTCGACTGCAGCACAGGTGGATCCGCTGGTCGAGGAGTTGTTCTCGCTGGCCGGCGAAGAGCGTTCGCAGGTTCTTGCGGCCTGGCGGGCGCACGATCACCCGATCGACCTGCTCGACCTCACCGGCACCTGGTATTGGGGCCCGGCCCAGTACGACCTGGCGCTGCTGCCCGGCGAACACCTGGAGTTGCGTCCGGTCGGTCGTGGACGGGGCTCTCGCTTTCGCCCCGTCGGGCCGGACATCTGGGAAGGCCTGGACGACTACTTCCTCGGCGAGGCACTGCACGTGGTGCGCCGCGACGGGCACCCCCACCACCTCGACCTGGCGTCCTTCCGGCTCACCCGTACCCCGTATCACCCAGACGCCGACCTGCCCGGCGGGCCGGCCCCCTGGGCGTGAGGGTCAGGCGCTGGTACCCGAGGTCTCGGCCTGGGGCGCGCTGGGCACGGCCGGGAGCTGCTGGCTCTGGGAGTCGTCCTGGCCGGACTGGCCCTGGGTGCCCTGATCACCCATCGGCCCGCCGCCCATGCCACCCCGGCCGCCGCCCATTCCGGGGCCACCGGTGCGCTCGGTGATGGTGGCCAGGTCGGCGCTCACCTCGAGCATCACCGGGCTGCCGTCGGCGGTGGTGGCGAAGACGTCGTAGGAGCCGTCGGCGTCCTTCATCACCCGCTCGACCGTGTAGTCGGCGTTCTGGGCGGTGACCGCCTCGCTCACCTGGGTGAGTTCGTCGCCGGTCACCTCGGTGTGCTCACCGCCGCCGCCCATGCCGCCCGGGCCCTGACCATCCATCCCAGGACCGCCGGGCTGCGTGCCGTCCTGACCCGAGGGCACCTGCCCCTGATCGGACGTGCTGCCGGAGGCCTCGGAGGCCGTCGAACTGCTGATGCTGGGGATGATCGACCCGTTGGAGGAGGCGGACGCCACCACGGCCCCACCGGCGATCAGCAGCCCGGCGGCGGCAGCAGCGGACGCGGTCAAAATGTTGCGCTTTGCAGAGTTCATCGTTTCTCGCTCACAATCTCGTGGTGGGCGGGGATTCCCGCCTTGGATACGAGATTCGGTCGCGAATCTGAATGCACACTGGGAGCAGGCCGGAGCCAGGCTGTCAATCTGCCGGCCAGGTCAATGGCCCGCGAAGGCCTCGGCCAACCACCACGATCCGGCGTCCGAGGCGATCTTGGCGTCCACCAGCAGCACCCCGCGCGGATCATCCGCCCAACGGGCCACGGGGGACAGATCCGCCGCCCGCCGCACGCTGACCCCGCCAGCGCCGTAGCCACGGGCGATCGCCGCCAGGTCCCGCTCGGGGAAGG
Source organism: Actinomycetales bacterium (assembly GCA_047974565.1). Taxonomy (GTDB): domain Bacteria; phylum Actinomycetota; class Actinomycetes; order Actinomycetales; family CAWJMD01; genus JBDIAG01. Next base: position 3,662 of record JBKECN010000007.1, on the reverse strand, counting down.
TCACCGTCGAGGTGTCCGCGCCGGTGAAGTGATGCACCTCGGCGCCGTACGCCTCGTCGTTGTACACCACGATGAGCATCGGACGGCCGAGCCGTACCGCGGTCTCCAGCTCGCTGATCGCCATCAGGAAGCCACCGTCACCGGTGGCCACCACGGCGAGCCGGTCCGGCTGCGCCAGCCCCGCCCCGATCCCCGAGCCCAAGCCGAGCCCGATCGACTGGAAGGCCTGGGTGAAGCAGAAGCCGAACTCGTCCGGCACCCGCAGGTAGGCGCTGGGGTAGCCCATGAAGTTGCCGGAGTCGACGCTGACAACCCGCTCCGCCGGGAGCATCCCGTCCAGGAGTCGGCTCAACTCACGCGGGTCGATCCGGTCGGCGGTGGACAGGTTCTGCGTCGGGGTGTCGTTCCACCATCGGGTCAGCTCGAGACGGGACAACACGTCCGCGGTCCGGTACCCCTGCCGGTCCGGTCCGTCCAGCAGGGCCAGCGCGTCTGCGGCGGTCGACGCGCAGTCGCCGAGCACACCCAGGTCGATGTGCCGGTGCGCGCCAAGGGCTGCCGCTTCCACGTCCACCTGAACGACCCGCGCATCCGGGCCGATCAGGGCTCCGTGCCGCATCGTCCACATGTTGAGTGCGCATCCCCAGCCGACGATGAGGTCCGCGCCGCGGATCAGTTCCGCGGTGAGCGGGGAGGCGAAGCCTCCGGAGATCCCGAGATCGGCGTCCTCACCGGCGAACAGTCCGTTGGCGACTGCGGAGGTCGCCAGCAAGGCTCCGGCCCGCCGGCTCAGGGCCAGGAGTTCGGCGCGCGCCCCCCGCGCCCCGCGGCCGGCGACGAAGACCGGACGACGGGCGGAGTCGATGAACTCGCACAGTTCCTGCACTGCCGTCGCGGCGGGTCGTGGTGGCAAAGGCGCCAGCGGGTTCGTGGTGACGACCCTGGCCCCGGCGTCGCACGCCTGCACGTCCAAGGGCAGGTTCAGCACCACGGTGCGGCGTCCGTGCACGGCGGTGCGCCAGGCACGCAGCACGTCCTCGCCCGCCGAGGCGGGCCCGTGCACCCGCTCGGATACCGCACCGACGCTGCCGGCAAGCGCGTCCTGGTCGACCCGGAAGTTGGAGTTCACCGCCGCGGACGCGGCCTCGCCAGCCAACACGATCATCGGGGAACGACTCTTGGCGGCCTCGGCGATCCCGGTCATGGCATTGGTCAGTCCGCAGCCCTGGTGGACACTGAGCACACCCGGCCCGGGAAGGCCGCGACGGCCACCGCTGAGCCGGCTGTAACCGTCCGCCATCGCCGCCGCACCACCCTCGTGCCGCGCCGCCAGGTAGGGAACTCCATGTGAGACAAGGGAATTGGTTACCTCGAAGTTGCCGCTGCCGACCACCCCGAAGGCGTGCCCGGCGCCCAGCTCTGCCAGCATCCGGCCCACCAGGCCGGCGACCGTCTCGGCCATCCCGGCCCGCCTAGGCCGGGGTGATCGCGTATGCCCGGGCCGGTGACCCGGTGCCACCTACCAACGGCAACGGGGAGACCACCAGCATGGCGCCGGTGACTGGCAACTGGTCGAGATGCTGCAGCTGGGTGAGGCCGTACTTGTCGGCCCCGAGCAGGTGGTAGTGCACCGGGAACGGCGGATCCATCGCCCCGGCCTGCCCGGCATCGATGCCCACGGTCTCCACCCCGAAACCCGTGATCGGGCTGGCCGCAAGCCATTGCGCTCCCGCCACGGACACCCCGGGGGTGTGCGGGCCGTTCTCGTCGGCGTTGGCGAAAGCCCGTGCGTCCCGGTTGAACCGGCTCCATCCGGTGCGCAGCAGCAGCCAGCACCCCGGTGCCAGCGGGCCGTGCTCGGCGACGAAGGCCTCGAGGTGGGCGGGCTCGAGGACGAAGTCCGGATCCGCCTCGACCTCGGACGTGACGTCCAGAACGACGGCAGGACCGATCAGCCGAGAAGGCGGGATCCGGTCCACGGACGTCCCGGCGCGGCCGGAGATCCAGTGCGTGGGCGCGTCGAGGTGGGTACCGGTGTGTTCACCGAGGTGGATGTTGCGCCATCCCCAGAAGGGGCCGTCGTCGTCGAAATCGCTGACTCGCTCCACCGACAGCGGGATGGTGTTGGCAAAGGGTGGGGGCAGGGTCAGGATCGGGGTGTCGGGTGACAACGGAGCCGTCAGGTCGAGAATGCGAACCTCATCCGAACCGAGCGCGGCCAGCAGAGTGTCGATCGCGGTCATTGGGGCATCCTTTCAACGGGCCAATCGAGTTGTGCACGTGGACGTACCAGGCCCCGGGGCAACCGGCCAAGACACAGCGTCACTGCTCACGCCTGCGCGGCGGTCACCGGACGCACCGGCAGGCCTGCCGCTCGGTAGATCGCATCGATCATCGCCATCTGCTCGGCGGCGTCGTCGTAGGGCAGTGCCGCCCCGGTGCGGACAGCGTCGGTGAAGCCTTCCAGCTGATACGTGTACGAGGATCGCGAGCCACCGTCCTCGCGATGCTCGGTGCCCTGGGCGTCGGTCCATACCAGGGTGGAATCCTCATGCGGACGGGGAAAGTCGGGTAGGTGGATGCGCCCGGCGGTCCCGGTGATCGTGAGGTGGAAATCGAAGGAGGCGGCGTCCATCGAACCGCCCGCGATCGCGGTGGCCCCGCCCGGGTACCGCAAGTCGGCCGAGATCCGCTGATCGACGTCCGGGTGATCGGGGTGCACCACCGCCCGCGCCTGAACCACCTCGGGTTCCCCGCCGGCGAATCTGCCCAGTTGGCGGACGCAGTGCACCGCATAACAGCCGACGTCCATCAGGGCACCCCCGGCCAGCTCGAACTGCCAGCGGGGATCGTCCGGCCCGGGCGGGGGCATCCGCATCGGCGCCTCGACCTGGACGAGATTGCCGATCGCACCGCCCTCGAGCAGTTCGCAGACCCGGTGGAAGTTCGGATGGAAGGGGTAGTGAAAGGCCTCCAGGACGACCAGGCCGGCGGCCCGCCCCGCCGCCACCACAGCGGCGGCCTGCTCGGCATTGGAGGCGAACGGCTTCTCCGACAGGACGTGCTTGCCCGCCAGGATGGCCCGCAGATTCCACTCGCCGTGCAACCCGTTGGGCAGCGGGTTGTAGACGGCCTCGACCTCGGGATCCTCCAGCAGGGCCTGGTAGGAGTCGACCACCCGCTCGACCCCGTTCTCGGCCGCCCATTCCTCGGCTCGCTCGCGGCGCCGCGCCGCGATCGCCACCAGGCGGGCACCGGTGGCGCGCGCCGGTGAGGCGATGCTCAGCGAACCGATCCGCGAGGCGCCCAGCACTCCGATCCGCAACGGCTCACTCATGGCCTACCTCCAGTCGTCGCCCTGCCAACGATATGGGTGCGTGCACCACAATGCACTATCGGCCGAGTCGTTAAGCGCACTATGCACCGTCCTGTCCAGCCCTGGTTCCGCCTGCCGGAACCCCCACTGGCGCAAGGGGCCAGCAGGGTGACCATGGGCAGGTCAGCCCCATGACACAAGGGAGTGAGAAACACATGGGCATTCTGCGGATGGGATACGTCCACGCCAGGGTGACGGATATGACCGAGGCGAAGAATCACTATGCCTCGACGCTGGGTTTGTACGAGGTGCATTCCGAGCCGGGGAAGGTGTTCTACAAGGGCTG